>JBJTNI010000029.1:0-36878 GCA_046073985.1 Flavobacteriales bacterium
AAAAACCCCACATTGCTGTGGGGTTTAAAAGTGATCCCGTTTGGATTCGAACCAAAGACCTACTGCTTAGAAGGCAGTTGCTCTATCCAGCTGAGCTACGGGACCGATATAATCAAAAAAGGGGGATGATTGCTCATCCCCCTTGTCGGGGCGGCAGGATTCGAACCTGCGACCTCCTGGTCCCAAACCAGGCGCGATGACCGGACTACGCTACGCCCCGAACTGAAGTTCGATACGGTCTAAATTTAGTGGCGGTGGGAGCGGGATTCGAACCCGCGGTACAGTTACCCGTACGACAGTTTAGCAAACTGTTGGTTTCAGCCTCTCACCCATCCCACCATGTGTTCAATGAACGGATGGCAAAAGTACAAAAACATTCCGTTTTTAAAAGCTTTTTTTGGATTTTTTTTAACCTTGATAGTTAAATTCTCCATGTTCGCTTCGGATAGTCACCATTTTTGCTGGCGCCGCCTCTACCCTTCCTACTATTTGTGCTGCTATTCCAAATTGCTCTGAAATAGCTATGATATTTGCCGCAAGTTCCTGAGGTACATAAACTTCCATGCGGTGACCCATATTGAAAACTTTGTACATTTCCTGCCACGGTGTCTTGGATTCGGACTGTATCATGTGAAACAATGGTGGGGTCGGAAAAAGATTGTCTTTAATGATGTGTAGGCCTTCAATAAAGTGCAAAATTTTAGTTTGGGCACCTCCTGAGCAATGAACCATCCCGTGAATTTGATCGTGGAATTGGTCTAAAATGGCTTTGATAACTGGCGCATAAGTTCTGGTTGGTGATAATACCAATTGGCCTGCATCAAGCGGAGTGCCTTCTATTTGATCAGTTAGTAATTTTGATCCGCTGTAAACGAGGTCTTTGGGTAAAGAACTGTCATATGTTTCAGGGAATTCGTCAGCCAATGAATGGTGAAAAACATCGTGGCGCGCACTTGTAAGGCCATTACTGCCCATGCCACCATTGTAGTGGCTTTCATAGTTTGCCTGACCAAAAGACGATAACCCTACAATGACATCGCCCGGACAAATATTGTGGTTTGAAATAACTTTTGAGCGTTCCATGCGACACACTACAGTCGAATCAACAATGATGGTACGAACAAGATCTCCGACATCGGCGGTTTCGCCCCCAGTTGAATGGATGTCAATACCATAAGAGCGCAATTCTGCGAGTAGTTCTTCTGTGCCATTGATGATGGCTGAAAGGACTTCTCCTGGAATGAGTAATTTATTGCGGCCAATTGTACTAGAAACTAAAATAGGGCCAGTGGCACCAACACACAACAAGTCATCGATGTTCATGATCAGTGCATCTTGGGCAATACCGCGCCAAACAGAAAGATCTCCGGTTTTTTTCCAGTAAGCATAGGCCAAAGAAGACTTCGTGCCCGCACCATCTGCGTGCATAACGATACAATAATTAGGGTCGTTGGTGAGGTAATCAGGGACTACTTTGCAGAATGCTTGAGGAAATAAGCCTTTGTCGAGCTTAGCGATGGCGTTGTGGACATCTTCTTTGCCGGCAGAAACGCCGCGCTGTTGGTATCGGTTGTCAGACATAAAATGCTTTGTGCAAAGTTAGTGTTCTTCTGCTAAATTGTTGGAATCTTGGTTCAGATCATCGAGTATTTTTTGGACATCTGCTTCCGTTTCAGTGAGTACCGCCCGACAAGCGGCCACTAATTCTGTGGCTCTTTTGACTTGGGCGCCAAGCTGGTCTACTTCTATTTGACCGCTTTCCATTTCACGGACCAAACGTTGCAATTCGGCAAATGCTTCGGTATACTTCATGGCTATTTAAATCCGCGACGTTTTTTAATGGCTTCATATGCATCTTGGATGCGCTGAAATTTCTCTTGGGCACCCTTGAGGTATTCTTCGCCCATATGAGCAACTTTGTCAGGGTGGTGTGTTACGGCCATTTTACGATAAGCTTTTTTGACTTCTTCGTCGGTAGCGCCCTCTTCAATTCCAAGAATTTTGTAGTCAGAGTCGACGTTGCGATAGAACATATTTCGCAAGCTTTCAAACTCGACGGCCGGAATACCTAACATGGTGGCAATTCTGGAAATGACATTGAGTTCGGCTGTACCTACATCGCCGTCGGCCTTGGCAATTCCGAAGAGGTAGTGCACTAATTGCGTGCGCACTTCTGGTGTCATGCGATTGCGTATGTCGTGACAGATTTCTTGCAATGGAATACTCGGGGCATCGAGGAATTGCTTGAGTGTTTGCAAATGGGTGGCATTGAACTGCCGGCCAAACTGAGCTGAGAAAAAGCTTTTGACGTAATCGAGTTCTATGCGCAAAACTTTGCCATCTGCTTTCATGACAGCCGCCGAAAGGGCCATTAACATGGTAGGTAAGTCATACTTGGAACTTTGCCTACGGTAAAATTCAAATGGATCTTGGGCTGTGCCCTGGCCGTTGGTTTGACCTCCTCTGGCTCCTTGTTGGTATTGATCAATTAAGGAACCAATGGCAAAACCCACAAAAGCTAATCCTATTTTTCTCGTTAAAATGAGGGCTCCTATGCCCAAAATCCATTTGTACAAAATCTGAAATTTAATGCGTGCTCAAAGCTACACAATTAAGCAATATGTTCGATATTTCGTTGAATGAAGGCATCGAGCGCAGCACCTTTTAGAAGACCTTGTGCTAACATGGCGAGGTCCACAAGTTGTTTCACACTTTGTTCTTGTGCTGGTGCTTCTTTTTGTAAAAGCTTCCCAACTGTGGGGTGATTGGCATTGACAGTCAGGTTGAACATTTCTGGGAAGGCACCATAAAAACCGCCGCCTCCACCTAATTTTTGCTGCTCCATCATGCGGCGAATAAATTCAGGTTGCGTGATGATGATAGGCGCTTCTTGCTCGCTCATGCTCTCAAATTGCACGGTAAACTTTTCTTTGTTGATTTGTGCTTCGAACACTGGCTTGAGTTTTTCTTCCTCTTCCTTACTTAGTTTAGATGGCAACTTTTCGGTTTTTTGGATGAGTTTATCGAGGCTATCGGCATCGACACGCGCGAAGCTGATGTTTTCATTGCTTTGCTCGAGCTTTGAAATCCAGTGTGGGGCAAGCGGACCATCTAGAACTAAAACGCTGTAGCCGCGGTCTTTTGCCTTTTTAACGAATGCGTATTGTTCTTCGGCATCATTGGTATAAAGCAATACTGTTTTGTTGTCCTTGTTGGTTTGTAGGGCTTTTACTTGCTCGATGTATTCATTGAGCGTATAAAATTTGTCGTCGGTTGTTTTGAAGAGACTGAAATCTTTGGCTTTTTCAGCAAATTTTTCTTCTGACAACATGCCGTACTGAACAAAGACTTGCAGATCAGGCCATTTAGCTTCGAAATCAGCACGGTCTTTTTTGAACATTTCAGCCAGTTTATCGGCTACCTTCTTGGTAATGTGTGCAGAGATCTTTTTGACATTGCCGTCGCTTTGCAAGTAAGAACGAGAAACGTTGAGAGGGATGTCTGGTGAGTCGATGACACCATGAAGAAGGGTTAAAAATTCTGGTACTATCTCAGCGACGCTGTCAGTGATGAAAACTTGGTTGCTGTAAAGATTGATTTTATTGCGCTGCACCTCAACATTTTCCTTGATTTTTGGAAAATAGAGAATGCCGGTCAGGTTAAATGGGTAATCTACATTGAGGTGGATGTGAAAAAGCGGCTGCTCAAAAGTCATGGGATAGAGCTCGCGATAAAATTGATCGTAGTCTTCTTGCTTGAGATCTACGGGTGCTTTTGTCCAGGCCGGGCTCGGATTATTGACTTGATTTGGCACTTCAATAGCGACCCTTTTGACATTGCCTTTGTCATCTTTTTCACCTTCTGGTGAATCGATGTACTCCGTTTTGTTGCCGAAGAATACTGGAATTGGTAAAAATTTACAGTATTTATCGAGGATGCCTTGTATGCGCTGTTTTTCTAAGAATTCCGCGGACTCCTCGTTGATAAACAAGATAATGTCCGTGCCACGTTGTGCCTTTTCTATTTCAGTGAGCGTAAATTCAGGGGAACCATTAGATTCCCATTGGACTGCTTGAGCGCCATCATAGCGCCCTAATGTTTGAATTTGAACTTTTTCAGCCACCATAAAAGCAGAATAAAAGCCCAAGCCAAAATGCCCGATGATTTGCTCGGCACCTTCTTTGCCTTTGTATTTTTCAACGAATTCTTCGGCACCTGAAAAAGCAATTTGATTGATGTATTTGTCAATTTCTTCAGCCGTCATACCAATACCGTTGTCACGGATGGTGAGCGTTTTGGCCTCTTTGTCGAGGATGACCTCTACTTTCAATTCGCCAAGTTCGCCTTTGAATTCGCCATTTTTAGCCAAGACATGGAGTTTCTGACTCGCATCAACAGCATTCGAAACTAATTCACGAAGGAAAATTTCGTGATCGGAATAAAGAAATTTTTTGATGATCGGAAAGATGTTTTCCGTTTGTACATGTATTTGACCTGTTTTCATTTTTTATTTGTTTTACTCCTAATTGACAATAAAAATGCCAAGTTTAAAATGCTGACAAATTGACAAGCAACTGCTTTTTTTTTGTCAATTTTGCAGTATGAAATATGCGATTATTACTGGAGCAAGTTCGGGGTTTGGAGAAGCCATTGCAACTGAACTTCAACAGATGGGTTACGGTTTGGTACTCTTGGCCAGAAGAATTGAGCGACTACAAGAACTGCAAAAGAAGTTAAACCAAACAGAGGTTTATTGCGCGCAACTAGATGTTCGTGACGAATCTGCAGTTCAACAATGCATCGCAGCGCTACCCGAACATATTTCAGCAAATATTTTTGTCTTGATCAATAATGCCGGGCTCGCCGTGGGTAGAGGTCCATTAGACCAAGGTCTTTCTGACGATTGGAACCGCATGCTCGACACCAATGTCAAAGGCTTGCTTTATATGAGCCATGCTGTCATTCCACTATTGGCCAAACACCCATTTAGTCATTTGATCAATTTATCGTCCATCGCTGGAAAAGAAGTTTATGCTGGCGGCAATGTGTATTGTGCAAGTAAACATGCTGTTGATGCGATTTCTAAAGCACTGAGAATTGATTTACTTGAAAAGCAAATAAAGGTTAGCAATATTGCACCGGGTGCCGCACAAACAGAATTTTCTTTGGTTAGGTTCAAAGGAGATGACCAAACAGCAAGTCAAGTCTATCAAGGATTTGAACCATTACAAGCCACCGATATTGCTCAGACTGTTGCTTTTATTCTCAGCCGTCCGGAACACGTCAGTATTGCAGACATCACCATCATGCCAAGTGCACAAGCTAATGGCAGTCTTTTCAATAAAAACTAATTTAACAAACACGTTTTATGTCAGCCTTTCTAGAATACAATTTCAGTCAAAAACGCGCCATCGTAAGAGTTGACTTCAATGTTCCACTCGATAAAAATACGGGTGCCGTAGCAGATGACAAACGCATCAGAGCTGCATTACCAACGCTGCAACACATTTTGAATAATGGTGGCAGTGTCGTATTGTTGTCACATTTTGGTCGCCCAAAAAACGGTCCTGAAGCTATTTTTTCACTTAAACAAATCGTAGCCAAAGTGAGTGAGATACTCGAAAGAGATGTCGATTTTGTTTCCGATTGCATCAGCGAGGAAGCATTTGCAAAAAGTGCTGCTTTAAAGGCGGGCGAAGTTTTATTACTCGAAAATGTTCGCTTTTACCCGGAAGAAACCTCTGGCGATCACAATTTTGCTCAAAAACTGGCCCAACACGGAAATTGTTACGTCAATGATGCATTTGGTGCAGCACATCGTGCACACGCTAGCACGACACAAATAGCTACTTTCTTTCCGAATGACAAAATGTGTGGCCTCCTCATGAAGGGTGAACTTGATAACGCGAGAAAAGTTTTGCACGAAGCCCAAAAGCCTTTTACAGCCATTGTAGGAGGGGCAAAAGTATCAGACAAAGTGCTCATCGTTCAAAATTTATTGAATTTAGCAGATCACATCATTATAGGTGGCGGTATGGCTTATACATTTTTCAAGGCACAAGGCGGTGAAATTGGCGCTTCTTTGTGCGAAGAAGAACGTTTAGAAACGTGCAAGGAAATTTTAGCAATTGCCGAAGAAAAAGGTGTGCAAATTCATCTTCCAACTGACGCCATTATAGCCGATCGATTTGCGGCTGATGCATCCACACAACAAACACCATCTGATGAAATTCCGGCAAACTGGATGGGCCTTGATATTGGGCCACAAGCCATTCAATCGTTTTCAGAAGTATTGCAAAACAGCAAGACAATATTGTGGAACGGGCCAATGGGGGTATTTGAAATGCCCGCATTTCAAGAAGGAACAAAAGCCGTTGCACTTGCAGTGGCAGCAGCTACTAAAAACGGCGCCTTCAGTTTGATTGGAGGAGGCGATAGTGCGGCAGCCGTACAAAAATTCGGTTTACAAACAAATGTAAGCTATGTCAGTACAGGCGGAGGCGCTCTGCTAGAATATTTTGAAGGTAAAGTGCTTCCAGGAGTCCAGGCTATTGAGGCCTAAAAACTGACTTAGAATTTTTTAACGACGTCTACCAAGCGGTTAGAGTATCCTGCCTCGTTGTCATACCATCCGGCTACTTTGATGAGGCCATTGAAAACAGTAGTAAGGCCTGCATCAAATACAACGCTGTGTGGATTACCTATTACGTCAACAGATACGATCTGGTCTTCAGTATATTTCAAAATACCTTTCAGTGGACCAGCCGCAGCTGTTTTCATAGCCGCATTGATTTGTTCGACTGTGATGTCGTCGTTGGTAACAAGTGTCATTTCGGTTACTGAACCATCTGAAACCGGAACACGAAAACTTCCGCCTGTAATTTTACCTTTCAATTCAGGGAAAATACGTGTGATGGCTTTGGCCGCTCCTGTCGAAGTAGGGATAATAGAATTGGCAGCAGCTCTTGCGCGGCGTAGATCTTTATGCGGCGCATCGTGTAAACGCTGATCAGAGGTATAGCTGTGTACAGTTGAAATGTAGGCGACTTGGATGTCAAAAAGTTCTTTGAGTACTTTCACCATTGGTGCTGCGTTATTTGTGGTGCAAGACGCATTAGAAATAACAGTTTCTTTCCAGTCTATTTGATGATCGTTGACACCGAGCACAACCGACGGAATATCTTCGTCGTTTGCAGGAGCACTAATAACAACATGTTTTGCACCACCTTTGAGGTGTTTTGAAGCAGCCTCACGTGTTAAAAACAAGCCTGTTGACTCCACAACGACCTCAACACCATAAGCAGCCCAGTTGATTTGCTCAGGATCGCGCTCGCTGATGAAGGTAATTTTTTTACCATTAGAAAAAACGAGGCTCGTACCTTCAATGCTGAAATCCAGATTGAAAGGACCATGGATACTATCGTATTTCAATAAGTGAGCTAGCGTTTGAATATCCGCTAAATCATTTACTAAAGCAACTTCAACTTGCGGATCTAAGAGAGCAATTCTCGTGAAACAACGCCCAATTCTACCGAATCCATTAACACCGACGATTTTCATAATTTTATTATTGTATTTGATACAAAAATAACAATAAAAAAGAAAAAGTGTTCAAATGACACTTTGAACACTTTTTCACCTGAATATCAATATGTTATTGCTATTTACAGCTTGATTTTAGTTTTTACAGAGCTCGGGATACCGTCTTTATGTAAGTAAATATTGATGGTCTTGTAGCGGAAATAATTCTCTGAAACATACAAGTATCCTTTCGGTAAGTTATTTGTCCCCCATGAATTTTTAACTAAAAAATAGCGGGTACCGTTTTGATCTTGGTATAAACCTACAATATGCATTCCGTGGTCATCTGTGGTGGTTTTGTTGTCATACCCTTTTTGACGTAATTCTGGTGTGATCGCCAATTCTTTCATTGGCTCAAGAAATGCATTTGATTTGCGCTCAGCACCTGCATCATTGAAACGCTTGTCGTCCTTGCCAACAACTTCAATCATGGCTGGGTCAGCAGGTACAATTGCCAAGCCATTTTTAAAACTAAAACCTTTTTCAGAAACATCTGCGCCCCAAGCTAATGTATAACCGTTTTTCAGTGCTGCGATGGTTGTTTCAACGAGGTCATCAAGACTAACGTTGTAACTTGTACCCCAAGCCCAATTATCTGGGATTTCGAGCATGCATTGGCTATTCAATGGATGATTAGTGAAAGACGTCAAAGAAACGTAGTTGTTCATGTCTAGACCTAGCGATGCTGCGTAGGTTTTTGGTGTGTATTTTTTACCATTGTATTCAAATTCTGTTATATCTTTTCCGAGGCCCATGTCGAGTACCGAATTATATTTTCTTTTCCAGTCATCGGTAATCCCTTCAGCAGAGCCGAGTCTTGCAATGATATCGTTCATGACAGCATTCAATTGGGTAAACATTTCGCCGTGATTGTATTTGTCCGTGCCATTCAGACCTGTGTAAATCTCAAAAGGAACAATTCCGAAATTGGAAATAACCAAAGGTGCGTCGTGGAAGGCACCACCTTCGCCAAAGTTAATTTTACCATCCATGCGCACATACTTTTCAGCTTTCATTTCGTAGGCTTTGCGGACAACATACATTTCTGAAAGGATAACAGGTGTTTTTGCACCCAAGCGTTGAATTTCAGATTCAAAGAAACTTGTGGCCGAAAAAGACCAACATGTACCTGTTTGACCCTGACTTTGAACAGGCGTTGCATCAAGGTGAACGATTTTCTTAAATTGATACTTACTGCCTTCTGCATTGGTTGATTGTGCAAAAAGCATTGAGGTACTGATCCCAATGGATAGTAAAATACTGAAGATTTTTTTCATGAGTTTATATTAGTTTTTATAGATCCAACCTTGGAGTTGTCTGGCTGCGACACGTTGTTCAAGCGCCGCTAATTCTGCCGAATTTTGCACGTTTCCGGCACTTACTCTGATGAGTGTTCCGCCTGGAATGATGCGTGCAGCAAAACCATCGCGCTGCAATTTTAGGAGCAGATTGCGTGCATTTTGTTCATTAGAAAAGCACCCTACTACGATGTCAAAACCGGCCGAAACTGGCACTATTTGCTCAATAGCTTGTATTTGGGGTTTTTCTTTCGGAAGCTTTACTTTGAAATGAACCTCTGAAGTCCAGTAATAATCCGCGTATTTGGCAGTTGGCGCCTTCTGCAATTCTAAAGATTCTATTACTTCAGCAACTGCCAAAGGACTCAACTTCAAATCTGCTTTTTTATAATTTGGGGCACCTGTTTTTGAAAACGGATTGAAATCAGAAATGGAAAATAAACCTGAACTCAGTGCAGTGGTCTTGGTAGGTATCCAGACAGAATAAAATGCCATCGGAATAAAACATGCTGCTGCTGCAATGCGCGCCCATTTGATAGGTTTTCTTTCAGGGGCTTCAGAATGCAGTTGAATGATCGGGGTTTCGGAAGGTTGTTCTTCAAGTTGTGTGGCAACAAAACTTAAATTGCCTAGCCCATAAGAACTCAATAATAAATTGAAAAAACGATCTTGCTCAAAACGAATTTGACCATCGTGCTCGCGGGAAAATGTTCCGATTTTTGGAATTTTGACATGCTCACCCGCACGAAGCGCTGACAATAATTGATCAGTGTAAGTTTGCAGTGTTGATTTAGCTTCTTCGTAAAATAAGCCATTTCTGCGGGCATATTCCGCTAAGAAAAGACCGTCGTCTGTAAGCAAAAATCGGTTGAATAAAAGCTCTTTTTTAGGAGGGCTGATCTGTCCTTTCTCGAAGTCAATTTGAGCAGAAACTTGCTTGGCGACAAAGCCACCAAAACTAGGAACCACCACGCAATTGTGGCGCAATAATAATTCAATTAAGATTTCTTCAAAACCCTGCATCTAACAAATTTACAAAACTCTGATCAGATTACAAAAAAGGCAAAACCTTTTGCACATCTTCTGGCACATCTATGTTTGGTGTTTCAATAGTAGTTCGGACCAATTGAATTGAAAAACCATAGTAAAGCCACCTCAGCTGCTCTAATGATTCGGCCTGTTCTAATAAACAAGGTTCTAATTTTGAGACATTGAGAAGAATGTCGGCGCGATAAGCATAAAGTCCAATATGTCTTAACCAAGGGAAAGCAGCTGTTTTGGCGTAATGCATGTTTGGTAAAGCGCTACGTGAAAAATAGATAGCTTGGTGTTGGGCATTTTCTATAACCTTGATTCTATTTGGGTTATTCAGGTCTTCTTGGCTCACTTCAGGGTTTACCAAAGTTGCAATCTGAGTTTGTGGTTCTTTAAAAGCGTCTAGCAATGTATCTAGTTGCTCGGCACTCACTAAAGGTTCATCGCCTTGGATGTTGATGACAATATCATAATCTGGAAAACGCTCTAGTACCTCGGCACAACGATCTGTTCCACTTTGGTGGGTACTCTTGGTCAGCATAACCTGACCACCAAAGCGTCGGACTTCTGAAACTATTCGAGGGTCATCAGTTGCAACAACAATCGCATTTATTTTTTGAGATTGTTGAGCGCCTTCATAAACGCGTTGGATCATGGTTTTTCCCTTCAGCTCTAAGAGTGGTTTGCCCGGAAAACGGGAAGAATTATATCTGGCAGGGATTATACCGAGTATTTTCATGTGTTTGGTCTTGGCCATCAAAATTAGAACTTCGCTTGTAACTGAACAATAAAATTTCTTGGCGCCTGAATATCGCCAGGGCGAGTAGCGTATTCAGCATTTAGGAAATTATTGACAATAAAAGACACTCTGTATTTTTCTTGGAATTCATAAGCCAAACGAAAATCTAGGACCAGATTTCCTTGATTGTACTTTTGACGATAAGCCTTGAGACCCGGAAGAATATAGACACTTGAGATTGGAGAGGGGTCGACGTCGTCTTCAAATACCCGGTCAATATTACGCATGAAGCTGTTGTAGCGTGCAGAAAAACCGATACTCCAATGTTGGTATCCTACTTCAATGTCTGCTTTGGCAAGATGCTTGAAACGATACTTGAGCATGTTCGTGTTGGTGTCTGAGAAATTCGCAATGTACAAAGGATTTGTATTCAAAGAAATCGGGTTCATGTATGTGTAACCCATTAGGGTAATTAGTTCTACTTCGCCAATTTTGCCCATAGAATTGAAAGACAAATCCACGCCTGAAATGCGGGCCTTTTCGGCATTTTGCGCTTGGAAACCTACCCAATCACTCACATTATAATTGCCGCTTGTTAAAAACTCTAGATCGGCGGGGCTAGGATTAAGCGGATTGAGTGGTTGTTGACTAATTGGATTGAAATAGATAAATGAGAACTCCATCATGTTTCTGTATTGATTGACAAACAATGCCAAATCGATCATGGCCTTCCAAGTGCCAATTTTGAAGCCTTGCTTGACGCCCAATTCAGCGGCCCAACCAACCTCAGGCTTTAGGCTTGGGTTTGGAAAAATATTTAAAGCCCCGACAGAAGTTTGGGTAAATCGCTCGGCCACCGACGGATACCTAATCCCCTGACCAATACTGGCACGCAAATGAGTAAAAGGCTTGATTTCATAATGAAGCGCGGTTCTCAAAACCGGATAAAATGGAAGCGTAATGGTGTCTTGCAGTACGATATTGTATTTAGAATCGGCTGAAATTTGATCCATTTTAAAATATTCTAAACGCACTCCGGCCGTGAGGTCTAGTTTACCACGATGCAAATCCAACTGAGAATAGGCTGCTAGGTTCTCAGATTGATGATTGCCAAAAAGAAGGGAATTGACACGGTTGTTAATGACAGAAAAGCCCGAACTGAGAGTGCCTATTGATCCTAATTTGTTTTGGTAGGTGTAGTCGATAAAGGATACGGTAGCCGCATTGCTTTGATTGCTATTGGATAAGTTTTCGTTATCGACCCAATAGAGCCTTGTTTTGAGTTGATGAATGTTTTTTTTACGGTCTATCAATTTAGCACTTGGGTCTATGAAAAGACGTTGACCAAAGTTGTAACTGAGCGTTGACGCACCCGCGGTAGTATCACCGTAGCCACTTGGTGTGTATGCCAATGAATCGCTTTCCCAAATTAAAAAACTACCTGTTTTTTGTATTTGATAGTTATACCCCAACGACAATTTGAGGCGTTTGTCCAGGATTGGTTTTAGAAAAACAGTTCCGGAAACACGCGCTCTTGCTTCTGATTCACCAATGCGGTAGCCATCGTTATGATAACCTACGGTTGAAATTGTGTAGCCAAATTTATCCTTGCGTGCACTGTGATAAACTTCCAATTGCTGATTCATTGGAGCTGCTGTCCACCATTTTAATGAGGCTCTTTTGGGGTTGCCGTAAATGCCATTTTGAAATTTGACACTTGTTTGGGGTTCAAGACCTGGCTCTTTTTCTGAAAGGGCGATAATGCCATTTAATGCACCACTGCCATAAAGAACTGAAGAAGCGCCTTTGAGTACTTCTACCTGGCTAGCTTGCTCCATAGGGATTGCATTCCATTGGGTATCACCTGCATAACCCGAAAGCAGCGGCATGCCATTCCATAATAATAAAACACGGCTTCCGGTTCCGTAGGCAAAGCCAGAACCTCCTCTAATACTTACTTGACCATCCATGGTGTAAACACCAGGAGTCTGATCCACGGCCTGTTCGAGGTCAGTTATACCCTTGTGATCAATGAGTTGCGGCCGCAGTACTTCCATAGAAACAGGAACTTCTTCTATTTTTTGTCTTCTTTTAGAAGCCGAAACAACAATTGTTCGTGTATCTTGAACATTGGTGCGGTCTGTTAATGTGTCGAGACCTAAATTTTCGGGTGTTTGGGCCAAAAAATTGAGGCTCTGAGCCAAGAAAAACAAAAGAGTAGAATGCTTTTTCATGCAGTAAGTTTAAAGCGAAATTACACTGAAAAATCTTTCTAAAATGCAGTGTTTTTACTGAAGGTCTTGCAGATAGTTCGGTCTAATTTTACCCGAATCTAATACAAAAAATGAAGTATCCCAATTACATCTATCAAATTGCTTTTACGCAACTCTTTGGCATAGGCCCCATTAGAGCCAAACGCCTACTTAAAATTCTCGACAGTCCAAATGACTTCTTTGAATTGTCTTTGCCAGCATTACAGCAAAAAACAAGTGTTTCTCTCAAGCAACTCGAGCTGACAAATAGAGCTGCGGCACTTTTGGCAGCACAAACGCAAGAACCATACTTGTGTCGTAATGACATTCAATATTATTTCACTTCAGATCCTGCATTTCCCAAAAAACTCAAAGAATGTGAAGACGGGCCCTTAGGACTATTTTATCGAGGGACTAAGCCAGCCTGGAACCAACAAAGAACACTTGCTATCGTAGGTACCCGTCAAGAATCAAACTATGGTAAACAACTTGTCAAAGAATTACTTGCTGCCCTACCCAAAGATATTTTAATTGTAAGCGGGCTCGCCCAAGGAGTAGATGCCGATGTCCATGAACAAGCTTTGAAATGCGGGCTAAAAACAATTGGGGTTTTAGGACACGGCCTAGATCGTATCTACCCGGCAAAGCACCGTGATTTAGCATTGGCTATGACCAAACAAGGAGGTCTATTGTCCGAATTTTTGATTGGGACACGCGCAGAACGCATGCATTTTCCGATGCGCAATCGCATTATTGCCGGGCTTTCGGATGCCGTTGTTGTCATTGAAAGTAAAAAAAATGGTGGTTCATTGATTACCGCCGAACTAGCCAATGATTATAACCGCGAGGTTTGTGCGTTTCCCGGAGCAGTACATTATCCACATTCTGAAGGTTGTAATGCATTGATCAAGGCTAACAAAGCTCACCTCATCAACGATGCCCACGATTTACTCAAACTCTTGAACTGGGAAACAACAACACCAAAGACACCCTCCCATTCACAATTATTGAATTCGAAACAACAAGCTATTATCCAATTATTTCGAAGCCAAAATATGTGGTCTATTGATGAACTTGCCATACAATTGCAAAAACCTGTGGCTGAAATTAGCACACTACTTTTCGAACTCGAACTATTGGAACAAATTCAACATTTTGGCGCAAATCGTTACAAACTTCCAATTTAAAGTAGCTTAACTTTTGATTTACTAAACTTAGTGCTTAATTTTGCAACAGTTCATTAATATAAACTTATAAAGAAAGGTGGAGGGACAGGCCCTGTGAAACCTTGGCAACCTCACTTTCAAAGGTAAAGGTGCCAAATCCGATCCAGTTATGGAAAAGATAAGTTGAAACGCACTGTTTCTACCTTTCGACAACAATATTATGATTAACAGTGATCTCGTTTCTGCAATAAATCAGCGCGTTCTAGTGCTCGATGGCGCCATGGGCACCATGATTCAACGCTATCAACTTGAAGAATTTGATTTTCGAGAGGGTGCATTTGAAGCACACCCAGATTCCTTGAAAGGCAATAACGATTTACTTTCAATTACCAGGCCAGAAATCATCAAAGAAATACACCGTGCCTATTTGAAAGCAGGTGCTGACATCATCGAAACAAATACGTTTTCTGGAACCACCATTGCTCAGGCAGACTACCATCTAGAAGACGCAGTTTATCAAATCAATTTTCAAAGTGCAAAAATTGCCAAAGAAGTAGCTGCTGAATTTACAGACAAACCGCGCTTTGTTGCTGGTTCTATTGGCCCAACAAACCGAACAGCCTCCATTTCACCTGATGTCAATGACCCTGGTTTCAGAGCTGTCACTTTTGACGATCTTGTTTTGGCGTATCGCCAACAAATTGATGCTCTGATTGACGGAGGCGTCGATATTTTACTCATTGAGACCGTTTTTGATACGCTCAATGCCAAGGCAGCGCTTTACGCTTGTGATCTCGTATTTGAAGAAAGAAAGGTAAAATTACCTATTATGGTTTCAGGCACTATTACCGACCAATCAGGACGCACTTTAACCGGACAAACCACCGAGGCATTTCTTATTTCGTTGTCTCACATGCCTTTACTCAGTATTGGCCTGAATTGTGCACTTGGTGCTTCTATGATGCGGCCTTACTTACAAGTGCTCAATGAAAAAGCGACTTTTGCTGTGAGTGCGCATCCCAATGCGGGTTTACCCAATGAATTTGGTCAATACGACGAAAGCCCTGAAGCAATGGCTGCGCAAATTGAACAATACCTACAAGAAGGGTTGGTCAATGTAGTTGGCGGTTGTTGTGGTACGACACCTGACCATATTACCGCCATTGCAGCAGTTGCGGCTAAATACTCACCAAGAAAATGGAATCATTGATATGCTAAAGTTATCCGGCTTAGAACCACTGATCATTACCGAGCAAAGTAACTTTGTCAATGTCGGCGAACGCACCAACGTAACGGGCTCACGGGCGTTTTTACGCATGATCCAAGAAGATGACTACGAAGCTGCGCTTGCAGTTGCACGAGAACAAGTTGAGGGAGGCGCACAAATTTTGGACATCAACATGGATGAAGGCATGATTGACGGCAAAGCTGCGATGGTGCGCTTTCTGAATTTACTCGCTGCCGAACCTGATATTGCCCGTATTCCGATCATGATCGACTCTTCAAAATGGGAAATCATACAAGCAGGTTTGCGCTGCTTACAAGGAAAGGGTGTGGTTAATTCGATTTCTTTGAAAGAAGGACCAGAAAATTTCATTGCACAAGCCAAAGAAATCAAGCGTTTTGGTGCTGCTGTAATTGTCATGGCGTTTGACGAAGACGGTCAAGCCGATTCTTACGAGCGTCGCATTCAAATTTGTGAACGCTCCTACAATTTATTGGTACACGAAGTTGGTTTTCCTGCCGACGACATCATCTTTGATCCAAATATCTTCCCTGTTGCAACCGGCATGGAGGAGCATGCCAACAATGCCCTTGATTTTTTCAAAGCAACCAAATGGATCCGTGAAAACCTCCCTGGTGCCCATGTAAGTGGAGGCGTTTCAAATGTTTCGTTTTCTTTCAGGGGCAACAACAAAGTACGCGAAGCAATGCACGCTGCATTTTTATTTCATGCGACAGCTCATGGAATGGATATGGGTATTGTTAATCCAACAATGCTTGAAGTTTACAGCGAAATTGACCCTGAACTTTTAGTGCGTGTAGAGGATGTTTTGCTCAATAGAAGGGCTGATGCTACTGAACGCTTATTATCTTTCGCAGAAACCGTTAAAGGCAGTGTAAAACAACAGACCGCTGATCTGACCTGGAGAGAAAACCCTGTGCAGAAAAGATTGGCCTATGCCTTAGTCAAAGGAATTGTGGAGTTCATTGATCAAGATGTCGAAGAAGCCAGGCACCTTTACGCAAGGCCAATTGAAGTGATTGAAGGGCCTCTGATGGATGGCATGAATGAAGTTGGCGATCTTTTTGGATCTGGGCAAATGTTTTTACCGCAAGTAGTGAAGTCAGCAAGAGTCATGAAAAAAGCAGTGGCATATCTTTTACCGTATATTGAAGCAGAGAAAGATGGCAAACAACAAGCTGCTGGGAAAATCCTGATGGCTACAGTTAAAGGCGACGTTCATGACATCGGTAAAAATATTGTAGGTGTTGTGTTGGCCTGTAATAATTATGAAATCATCGACTTAGGCGTCATGGTACCTGCACATGTCATCATTGAAAAAGCCATTGAACACAAAGTGGATGCCATTGGTTTGAGTGGGCTCATTACGCCATCACTTGACGAAATGGTGCACGTTGCAAAAGAAATGGAAAAAGCAGGGCTGCAAATTCCTCTACTGATTGGAGGTGCCACAACTTCTAAGGTGCATACGGCTGTTAAAATTGAAGCGCATTACCCGTCAGGGGCTGTCATTCATGTCTTGGATGCATCAAGATCAGTAACCGTGGTTGAAAAATTATTAGGGAATCGCAAAGAAGCATTTCTTGACGAGCTCAAGCAAGACTACGAAAAACTACGGGTTCATCACCAAAAACACCGTGCAGCAAAAGAGTTGCTTACTCTGGCTGAAGCCAGAAAAAATAAATTACAACTTGAGTTTAATTCCACAACCGTACACGCACCAAAACATTTAGGTGTACAACTCCACCAACCGAATATTGAAGAACTCATTGCGTTTATCGATTGGACACCATTTTTTCAAACCTGGGACCTCCACGGTAAATATCCTAAAATTCTTCATGATGAAATCGTCGGAGAAACTGCAAGTAAAGTGTATCAAGATGCACAAAAGATGCTGCAACAAATTATTCAGCATCAATGGATTTCTTGCCGTGGATTGAGCGGAATATTCCCTGCCTATTCTCAAGAAGATGACATCTATATTTTAGATCCAAAAAGTAAAGCAACCCTGCACATTCAAAATACACTGAGGCAACAAACCAAAAAAGCACAAGGTCAAGCCAATTTGGCACTTTCAGATTTCATCGCGCCGCAGACTAGCGGTATCACTGATTATATCGGTGCATTTGTTGTTTGTACAGGCTTTGGAATTGAAGCACAAATTCAAAAATTTGAAAACGAGCACAATGATTACGATGCCATAATGCTCAAGGCTCTTGCCGATAGGCTTGCAGAGGCATTTGCCGAGTTCCTTCACCAAAAAATTCGCAAAGAAATTTGGGCCTATACCCCCGAAGAAAATCTCGATAACGATGCTTTAATTGCTGAAAATTACCGCGGCATCAGACCCGCCCCTGGCTATCCGGCTTGCCCTGATCATCAAGAAAAATTAGGAATTTTTAAACTTTTAGATGCTACCAATACTATTGGGGTTGAACTTACCGATTCTTTAGCGATGTACCCCACCGCTGCCGTAAGTGGTTGGTATTTTGCTCACCCAGATGCCAAATATTTCGGCTTAGGGAAGATCACTGAAGAGCAAATCGCTGACATTGCCAAAAGAAAAGGTATTGAGCTTGCACAAATTGAACGCTGGTACAATTCCGTTCTGCATTAACTAAAGTACTATTCTTTAATTAGGATTTGCCTCAAACCACGCGTCTATTTCAAACGGTGCTTTGGTGGCTGCTTCAACGGCAAGTTCGTCACAGCGCTCGTTTTCTGGGTGCCCTGCGTGTCCTTTTACCCAAACAAATTCTAATTTAAATTGAGGGTGAAGCGCTAAATAACGTTTCCAGAGATCTTGATTTTTTTTGTCTTTGAATCCTTTTTTAGCCCAACCAAAAACCCAACCTTTTGTGATGGAGTCCAAGACATACTTTGAATCTGAATGCACAACAATAGTGTAGTTTCGGTTTTTAATATGTTCGAGCGCAACTATGACCGCTAATAACTCCATTCTATTATTGGTTGTTCTTCGAAAACCCTGACTAAGTTCCATGCGTTTTTTTCCAAACGATAAGATCACTCCAAAGCCTCCCGGACCAGGATTTCCTCTGGAGGAGCCATCTGTAAAAACCAATATTTTTTCTTGACTCATTTTTTTAATCTGTCTGGATTTTGAGATAAAAAAGCAGTCCATGAATCGCCTTTCACTTTATTGTGTTCACCCACTCCTTTCGAGAAATGATGGCAAACCGCAACAGCCAAGCCATCGGTAGCATCAAGGTATTTGGGCATTTCTGGAAATGCCAATAATTTTTGTAACATGGCTGCGACTTGCTCTTTGGAAGCACTTCCGCTACCGGTAATTGACTGCTTGATCCGACGCGGCGAGTATTCTTCAAAAGGAATGTTGTGATTTAAACTCGCTGCAATAGCAACTCCTTGGGCGCGGCCTAGTTTGAGCATCGATTGGACATTTTTACCAAAAAACGGAGCTTCAATGGCCATTTCGTCTGGATTATATTCGGCAATAATGCCGTTCAATCGTTCAAGAATTCGCTTGAGTTTATCAGGATGAGTAGGTAATTTGTGCAGCTGTATGACACCAAAATTGAGCATTTTAAGCTGGTTTTTTTGAACGTGAATGAGCCCATAACCCATTACAGTTGTTCCTGGATCAATGCCTAAAATGATTTTATCTTGGCTCATACTGCTGTAAATCTACGCACTATTGACTTTGCATCATTAAAAAAACTGCTATCTTTGCACTCCTCGGGTGATTAGCTCAGTTGGTTTAGAGCACTACCTTGACAGGGTAGGGGTCACTGGTTCGAATCCAGTATCACTCACAAAAACCGGTTATGCCGGTTTTTTTTATGCCTTATTTTTTCTGAATTCTTAAATTGATGTTGTCTTAATCTGGCTCTCATCAATTAAACTATCTCCCTTCATTTTTAAGAATAACTGAATCAAGGCCACCACGTCTTTCTCGCAATAAATCATGATGCGTTGCAGGTCATTTTCTTCAAAATAAACCCTTGCGACATCTGCTCCTGAAATATCGTCTTTGGGCGTCGGAATCTCAAAAACATGACATAATAAAGAAAGCGAAGTAAATGATTTGTAGTCTCCAAATTTCCACAATTCAAGAGTATCAAGATGATTGATCTCCCAAGGTTTTTTACCGGCAATTTGTAATAAAGAGGGGAGTTGGATGCCGTTGATCAACATGCGTCGGCAGATATAAGGAATGTCAAATTCTTTGGCATTATGACCACACAACAAATGATAAGGTGTATTATAGTGCTCCTCCAACAAGCGCTTGAACTGCTTGAGTAGCGTTTCTTCGTCCTCGTGATAAAATGATTTCAAACGAATTGCCCTACCCTGGCCACTGTCGTGCACCATACCAACTGAGATACATACAATCTTACCAAATTCAGCAAGAATGCCGCCCCTCTCATTGTAAATTTGATCTATGTTTTTTTCAGCGTTTACTTGAAAACGGTTTTTTTGCTCAAATAATGCTTTACCTTTTTCATCTAGGTCTTGAAACTGATAGACCTGCGGAACGGTTTCAATATCTAAGAAAAGTATCTTTTCGAGTGGAATTCTATCTAACATAGGGGAAATTTACAAAGTTATCGGTTGATGTTACGCCTAAAAACGTGAAATTTGTAACAATAGATATGGCAGAAGCATTATTTTTTTCCAGCACTAATAAATTACAGCGTTACCTTGAATTGGGCCCACAACTTGTGGCACTCATGGACGGAGAATCTAATGCAATTGCTAATATGGCAAATTTTTGTGCTGCGCTCAAAGAAACTTTTGGTTGGTTTTGGGTAGGTTTTTATCTCGTTGAAGATGAGCAACTCGTACTTGGTCCATTCCAAGGCCCCATAGCTTGTACAAGAATTCAAAATGGAAAAGGTGTCTGTGGAAGTGCCTGGGCTGCGGCTTCAACCATTGTTGTCGAAGACGTAGAAAAATTTCCGGGTCATATCGCATGCAGCTCGCTGTCAAAAAGTGAAATTGTAGTGCCCCTCATCAAAAATGCGCAAGTCATTGGCGTGCTCGATATTGATAGCACCGAATTAGCTACATTTGATCAGACCGATCGCTCAGAACTTGAAAAAATTTGTCAATGGTTCGTATCGCGCTTGTAATATTGGTATTAATGAGCGCCTGCGCCCAAGTTGGGACCATCACTGGTGGCCCCACAGATCAAACCGCCCCAAAGGTTTTGAGCTCGAGTATCCAGGATAAACAACTCCAAGTAAACTCACAGCAACAAGTGCTCATTTTCGATGAGTTTATCAAAACTGTAGATCCTCAAAAAACAATTACCCTGATGCCCAATGACAGCCGTTTACAAATTGCAGTTAAAGGCAAAACACTCACCATTGATTTTTTAGATCCACTTCAAGCGCAAACCACCTACACGTTGATGAGTAACGGTGGTATTGCTGACATCACAGAAGGAAATGATTCGCTGATGACCTGGACATTTTCTACAGGTAATTTCCTAGATTCTATGTCCATTCATGCGGACTTCACGGCTCCCTTCCCAGATAAAAAATCGACAAAAGTGCTGCTCGGTGTCTACGAGTCGGATACAAGTAAAAACGCAAGATACCTTGGTCTGTTTACACCCAGTCAAAACCTTCACTTACAAGGATTGAAAGATGGGGATTATTATCTCAAAGCATTTATCGATAGTGATTCAGACGGAGCATGTGGCCAAAATGAGCCTCAAGATCAGTATTTTAAGTTGTTGAGCTTATCCGACAAACAGAATGATACGCTGCACTTTTATTTAACACAGCCAAAAAATGCTCAAGATAGCACAACCACTGAAGCTAAAAAAGAAACTGCGACATCTGATAGCACCCTAAAATTTGGCAGTTTGTTACTCAATTGGCCAAATTTTTCAGAGGGTGCAGTTTTGGCTATCTATCAAAATGAGCAACTGATCCGTACGCTTTCGCTTTCAGATTCACTAACCAAGGTTACAGATTTAACACCCGGCCTTTACAGCATTCATCTTTTCAAAGACCTCAATCAAAATGGGAAATGGGACCAAATTAGACCCAAAGAAAAACTGCGTTCCGAACCAATCTATGTTTACCCTGAAAAAATTAAAGTTAAAGCCAATTGGGATATCGAAGTGCCCTTGAACAACACTTTAGATCACTTGTTAGAACCATAAAATAGAAGCATGAAAAAATTAGTTGTTATTGCCAGTATCATTCTTAGCTCAACTGCCTTTGGACAAGTAGTTACGCCCAAAGCAAGTCCGGTCGCCAAAATTCAGCAAAAGGTGGGTTTGGCCGACATTGAAATTAATTATTCAAGGCCAGGAGCTAAAGGTCGTGTCATTTTTGGAGACCTCATACCGTTTGATGCTATGTGGCGCCTCGGTGCCAATGAAAATACGAAACTGACGTGCTCCGAAGCACTTATTTTTGGAAAAGACACCCTTAAAGCAGGAACCTACGCCATTTTTGCAAAGCCAGGCAAGCAAAATTGGGAGCTCTATTTTTACAATGACATTAATAACTGGGGCTTGCCTGAAACCTGGGATGCACAAAAAGTGGCACTTCAAGTAATCGCACCAGTACAAAAAATTCAAGATTTTCAAGAAAACCTCGAAATCAATATTGAAAACCTGAGCAATAGTGGCGCAAACCTGGAAATTACCTGGGAAAACACCAAGGTTGCAGTTCCATTTTCACTCAATACAAAAAGTAAAGTGTTAGCTAGCATTGACAAAACAATGGCTGGGCCAAGTGCCAATGATTATCATGCTGCAGCGACTTATTATTTCAACGAAAACCTTGATTTGAAAAAAGCGCTAGAATGGTCAAACAAAGCGGTTGAGTTACGTGGGCCTTCAGCCTATTGGATGACCCGCCTCAATGCCCAACTCAAAGCTGCTAATGGTGATTATAAAGGTGCCATCGAAACCGCCAAAATTTCAATGGAAGCAGCAAAAGCCGATGGCGACAACGCTTATGTAACAGCAAACCAAAAGTCAATAGACGAATGGTCTAAAAAACGTTAAATCATTTAAATAACAGATTTTTGCTCAAAGAATACCGTCATCATCTTTTACTGCACCTCATCATTTTCATGTGGGGTTTTACAGGTATTCTCGGAAAAATCATCCATCTAGATGCCCTACTCATTGTTTGGCACCGCCTCTGGATAGCTGCCATTTTTTTGGCAATCTATATCTTTTATAAAAAAAGGTGGGTTGCTCCAAAAGGAAAACAACTGCTATGGACAATTCTGGTGGGGCTCGTGGTGGCCACCCATTGGTTGACATTCTACACGGCTATTCAAATGTCTACCGCTTCATTGGGGATCTTATGTTTGTCAACAACAACACTGCATGTTACTTGGCTAGAACCACTGATCATGAAGCGAAAATTTTCTTGGTTGGAAGGTTTGTTGGGTTTAGTGGTAATTGGTGGAATTTACTTTGTAGCACACGACTTTACAGGTGCTGAAAAAACCGCGGTGCTCATTGGTTTGGTTTCAGCCTTGTGTGCCGGGATTTTTTCTGTTGCCAATGGCAAACTGGCTCAAACTACCGACACCGCTTCTTTGAGTCTTACCGAACTTAGCACCGGCTTTCTAGCCTTGAGCATTTATTTCTTTTTCCAAAGCAAACTAAACACCAAATTGTTTGAAATGAGTGCAAATGACTTTTATTGGCTGTTGTTTTTAGGCATCTTGTGCACCTCCTTTGCCTTTTTGGCAACCATTGATATTGTCAAGAAATTGGGTGCTTTTACTGTATCGCTCAGCATTAACCTAGAGCCTATTTATACCATTATTTTGGCTATTTTTTTACTCAAAGAGCACAAATTACTGAATTCATCGTTTTATTGGGGTGCCACCCTGATCATATTAGTGGTACTTACCAACGGAATTATCAAACACCGACAAAAACAAAACGCAATATCAAAACATGGAAATGCAATACAATAACTTAGGAAAAAGCGGACTTCAAGTCAGCAGACTATCTCTTGGATCTTGGCTCACTTTTGGCAAACAAATTGCCGATGAAACTGCAGCCGACCTCATGCAATTGGCCTATGACAACGGCATCAACTTTTTTGATAACGCGGAAATTTATGCGCGCGGAAAAAGTGAAGAAGTAATGGGTGCTATCTTGAAAAAGAAAGGATGGTCTCGTGATTCTTATATTGTGAGTAGCAAAGCATTTTTTGGTATTGGCGGAGAATTACCCACTCAAAAAGGACTCAGTAGAAAACACTTGGTTGAAGCTTGCGAAGCGGCATTGAAGCGCTTCCAATTAGATTACCTTGACCTCTACTACTGCCACAGACCAGATAAGCAAACACCAATTGAAGAAACAGTTTGGACCATGCATCAGTTGATCATGCAAGGAAAAATTCTTTATTGGGGAACATCTGAGTGGTCTGCTCAAGAAATCATGGAGGCCCATATGTTTGCCAAACAAAATCACCTCATTGGACCAATTGTTGAACAACCTGAATACAACATGTTTGTCCGTGAAAAAGTTGAAGTAGAATTTTCTCAAATTTATCAAACAGTCGGTCTAGGCACGACCATTTGGTCTCCACTTGCCAGTGGTATTTTGAGCGGTAAATACAATTCAGAATTTCCAGACGGAACACGTTTAGGTATGGAAGGTTTAGAGTGGCTCAAGGAAAGAAACCTTACACCAGAAAGAATGAACGCAGTCAAAGGCCTAACCTCACTTGCACAAGAATTAGGGCTCAGCCTTCCTGTCATGAGTCTTGCTTGGTGTCTCAAAAACCCAAATGTTTCTACTGTAATTCTCGGCGCGAGCAAAGTTGCCCAACTTCAAGAAAACTTAAAGGCACTTGAAGCACAAGTACTTCTTACCGATGAAGTCATGATCCGCATCGAAACAATTTTAGGGAACAAACCTGTATTTCCTGCTTATTAACAATCACTTAAGTTGCAAAAGCATTGCTGAACTTTCAGTAAATTTGCAGCGTCAAAACAACATTATGATTCAAACTGACATTATCATTATCGGAGCTGGACCTGTTGGTCTTTTTACAGTATTTGAAGCGGGATTACTAAAATTGCGCTGCCATCTCATCGACTCATTGCCACAACCGGGTGGGCAATGTTCTGAGATATATCCTAAAAAACCGATATACGATATACCGGGGTTTCCATCCGTTTTGGCCGGAGAACTCATCGATAACCTCATGGAACAAGCAGCGCCTTTCAAGCCAGGCTTTACATTAGGAGAAGCTGCCATGACCATCGATAAAGATGAAGATGGGCATTTCATTGTTACAACCGTAAAAGGCACAAAACACAAAGCACCAATTGTCATGATAGCGGGTGGCCTTGGTGTTTTTGAACCACGTAAACCACCTATCGATAACATCACAGATTTTGAAGACAAAGGTGTTGAGTACATCATCAGAAATCCTGAAATGTACCAAGACAAGGTTTGTGTCATTGCTGGTGGCGGAGATTCCGCCCTTGATTGGTCTATTTATTTGGCAGAAAGAAAAATTGCCAAGCGTGTTGTTTTGGTACACCGCAGCAGCTCGTTCAGAGGTCACCTTGATTCTGTTCAGCGCGTCATTGACATGGCTGAATCTGGTGCCATTGATTTAGTTACCGAAGCCGAAGTTACAGGGCTCAAGGGCGCTGGAAAATTAGAACAAGTCATCGTAACACATCAAAAAGATGGCGAGCGCAGCATTGAAGCTGATCATTTCATTCCGTTATTTGGCTTAAAGCCAAGTCTGGGGCCAATTGCTGACTGGGGTCTAGAAATAGAAAAAAGTGCCATCAAGGTCAATACGCTAGATTACTCGACTAATATCCCGGGCGTTTACGCAATTGGCGATGTCAATACCTACGAGAACAAACTCAAACTGATTCTTTGTGGTTTCCACGAAGGGACACTAGCAGTTCAGTCCGCTTTTGCACGCATACACCCCGAAAAGAAAAACGTACTCAAATACACCACAGTTAATGGTGTAAATGGCTTCTAAATCATGAAAAACAGAACCGTCAACGCAGTGGCAATACTGGGGATCTTCTCCATTATTAGCATCTTGACGGTTCAATTTGTCTGGATTCATAACACGCGTCAACTACAACAAGAATACATCAATATTCAGCAACGCGAAGACAGCCTGAACCTTAGGGAATTTGCCCAGCAGGCCAGAGCTGCATTGCGAAATGTACTCACTGAACTGAACCAGAACGAGGATCCTAACAATATTTATGGTGCCATTAAACAAGTCAGTTACCAGCACTACACTGTAGATATTAATGACGAAATTCAGCCCTTCTATTTAGAAACGCTGCTGAAAAAAGAGCTGTATCTTCAGGATATTCAGCAAGATTTCCTCTATGGTATCTACGATTGTTTCATCGACTCAATTGAGCTTTCCGGACTCATCACCTTTGACAAAGATTCAATCTACGCCAAACAGCAGCTTCCGCTTAAAGGAATTACTCCAGAAAGCTTAAACCTCACCAAAGATGGCCACTACTTCACGGTGTTTTTTCCGAATCTCAAACTCGATAAAATAGAAGCCGCCTCTAGCTTTTCTCCTATTGCTTATCTTTTGATTGTCGTAATATTTGTGGTGGTATTTTTTGCTTTTAGTCTAGGAATTATCATCCGTCAAAAACGTTTGTCAGAAGTAAAAAACGACTTCATCAACAACATGACCCACGAGCTCAAGACCCCAATTTCAACGATAAGTTTGTCGAGTGAGTTATTGCTGCGCCTTGAATTGCCGCAAGAAGAAGAAAAAATGCGCAAGTATGCCAGTATCATCTACAAGGAAAATAAAAGGCTAGAAAAACAGGTGGAACGGGTATTGAACATTGCCAAACTCGATAAGGACAAGGTAATTCTCAATAAAGAAACCGTAGACCTCATTGCCATTTTAGAAGAAGTTAAAGAAAATTTCAATTTCAACCAAGCGCAAGGTGGAGGTCAAATTCAGCTCAACTATAATTCGGATCAAGCGCTTATTTTTGCAGACCCAGTTCACCTGACTAACGTTTTATTTAATTTGGTAGACAACGCTGTCAAGTACTGTAAATTGAGCCCCTCCATTCAGTTATCAGTGCAGGCAGAAAAGGAAGGGTACCGGATAGAAATTCAAGACAACGGTATCGGGATTAGAAAAGAAGACCAAAAACTCATCTTCGATAAGTTTTACAGAGTACCAACTGGCAATATTCACGACGTCAAAGGCTTTGGCCTAGGATTGTATTATGTCAAGCTCATCGTGGATGCGCATCATGGAAAGATTGAAGTACGTAGCAACCCAGATAAAGGGACCACATTTAGTATTTGGCTACCCCTTCGTTGATTTTTTCTTTGGCTTCAGAACCGTATCAGGTTGCGGATAAAGTCCTTTTCTTGTAAGATTTCTTGTTTTAGGTTCAAGCAACAAGACCTCTTCAATACCCGAGCCTTCGCGTTCAAAACGCAATTGAATATTCGTACCGTTTTTATTAAGGTCATAGGTATTCGCATACTTATACTTGCCAATCGTCAAATATATGCTGTCCTTCAGAATAGAAAGTTCGATATTCTGACTTCTAACCGACACTTCTTTGGTCCCTATAATTGCATTATAAGCCGGGATTTCTCCTTCATAAGTGCCTCGGTATTTACGCTTTAAAGGTTTAGATTGCGCAAAAGCAAGCTGCGTAAATGAAATCAAAACCAAAGCAAGCACAATTCGAATCATCCAAACAAAAATTATTATCAAGGCTAAAATAATTACTATTTTCGTAGTGCGATAAAATTTGAGCCCAACATGAAACAATACCACGATCTTTTGCAGCATATTTTAGACCACGGCGTCAAAAAAGAAGACCGCACCGGAACGGGTACTGTTTCAGTATTTGGTTATCAAATGCGCTTTGATTTATCCGAAGGTTTTCCTTGTATCACCACCAAAAAACTACACCTTCGTTCGATCATTCATGAGCTATTGTGGTTCTTAAAAGGCGAAACCAACATTGCCTATTTAAAAGAAAATGGTGTCAGTATCTGGGACGAATGGGCAGACGAAAATGGCGAGCTCGGCCCTGTTTATGGGTCACAATGGCGCAGCTGGCCTGCACCAGATGGCAGACACATCGACCAAATTACACAAGTCATCGAGCAAATCAAAAACAACCCAGATTCACGCCGCATGATCGTATCTGCTTGGAATGTAGGGCTCATTGACACTATGGCCTTACCGCCTTGTCATGCGTTTTTTCAGTTTTATGTTGCTGAGGGCAAACTGAGTTGTCAATTGTATCAAAGAAGTGCCGATACTTTTCTAGGTGTCCCGTTTAACATTGCCTCCTATGCCCTACTTACCATGATGGTTGCTCAGGTTTGCGGACTTCAAGCCGGTGAATTCATTCATACGCTTGGTGACGCACACCTTTACAGTAACCACATCGAA
Organism: Flavobacteriales bacterium; assembly: GCA_046073985.1. Taxonomy (GTDB): domain Bacteria; phylum Bacteroidota; class Bacteroidia; order Flavobacteriales_D; family Crocinitomicaceae; genus UBA952. Next base: position 27,743 of record JBJTNI010000029.1, read on the forward strand.
CAAGCAAACCTGCAACTTACCCGAGAATTCAGGCCATTACCTACAATGCGCATGAACCCAGATATTCAAAATATTTTCGACTTCAAATACGAAGATTTCGAATTATTAAACTACGACCCACATCCGCACATCAAAGCTGCCGTAGCAATATGATCAAGCAACTTTCTCTTATTGCAGCTCTTGATGCAGCAAACGGCATCGGTAAAGACAACGACCTCATGTGGAACCTTCCTGCAGACATGCGTTTTTTTAAAGAAACCACCAAAGGCCATGTCGTCATTATGGGTAGAAAAAACTATGACTCCATACCAGAAAAATACCGCCCACTAGCAGGTCGGACAAACGTAGTTTTAAGTCGTAAAGAAAATTTTAGTGCCCCAGATTGTCTTGTCTTTGATTCTTTTGAAAACTGTATGGCATCCTTAGAACTGGCGCCAGACCAAAAAGCATTCATAATAGGTGGCGCCGAAATTTACAAAGTTGCACTTGCTTCTGGATTGGTGCATGAAATGTACCTAACACATATCGATAAAACTTACGGAGCAGATACTTTCTTTCCTGATTTTAAAGTTCAAAACTACCGAAAAGAGCCATTGTTTACTCAAGCAATTGATGAAAAACACGAAGCAGGTTTTACCGCTTATCGTTACGAATTGCTCTGAGAAAAATGTGAAACTGCCAACAATGCAGCCGTCTCTGTTCTTAATCTGAAATCGCTCATATTCACGGCCTGATAACCATTTTCAGTTGCTAATTTTACCTCTGAAACAGAGAAATCACCTTCCGGGCCAATCAAAAATACCGCATCGTTTGAGAGTCCTTTTAAGGGTATTTTAATGCCAGGATAGCAATGTCCAAAATAGCCGTTCTGGTAGGTATTTATAAACTTTTCGAATGGAATTAAATCAGTAATTTCAGGTAAGTAAAATCGTTTAGATTGTTTCATTGCAGCAATAGCAATCTTTTGCAAGCGTTCTAAATTAACCGACTTTCTTTCATTGTGGTCACAGTATAGAAAAGTCAATTTACTGATCCCAAGCTCTGTGGCTTTTTCTAAGAACCATTCGATGCGGTCCATATTTTTAGTTGGTGCCATTGCAATGTGCAGGGCCTTAGTTGGAGGATGCGCTACAACCTCTTGAACTGCCAACATAGCGCGTTTAGGATGCGAGTCTTGAAGTATACATTTGAATTCCAAGCCTTTTCCATTGACCAATGTAATCAACGCGCCTTGCCCCAAGCGCAATACTTTGACACAATGCTTTGATTCATCTTCGTTCAATTGATAAAACGAAGCATCTTGCATTAAATCAGGGGCATAGAAAACACTCATGTATATAATATTTGGAAAACAAGTTCTTTGAGTAATTCGCCTTGATCCATTGAACTGTTACCAACACCCTTTGACTTGAGGTCGTAGTCGTGTAATAAAGCGATTATTGCCGCTATTTTTTTTGGATCATAGTTCTGTCTGGCATTGAGCAATTCGCCTGCCACAAAAGGATGAACACCTATGGCACTGGCGATGGCTTCTCTACTTTTGTTGGGTGTAAAATGAACGCGCATCAGTTGAGAAAACAACTTGAAAAGTGCTTGAATGACAACAATCAATTCACCCGCTTTTGGGTTGTATTCAAAATACTGAACTATTTTAAATGCTTTGTCGGCTTGCTTGCTAGAGATGGCATTGACTAATTCAAAAACATTGTAATCTTTAGAGATCCCGATATTCTTTTCGATATCTTGCTCAGTAATTGTCTGATTTTGGCCAACCACGATGCTCAATTTATCGAGCTCATTGACAATTCTACCGAGGTCAGAACCGAGGTATTCAGCCAATAGCATTGTGGCCTTGGCATTGAGTTGCATGCCTTTGGACCTCACATATTTTGAAATCCAGTCGGGAAGTTGGTAATCTCGGATTTTATCTGATTTGAAGACGTGTCCGAGTTTAGCAAATGGCTTGAGTAACTTTTTTCGGGCATCAAAGGCTTTATTCTTGTAACAAATTACAAAAACTGTAGTCGGAGTTGGGTCTGCTACATAAGCTTCTAACTCTTCAATTTTTTTAAAATCCTGGGCCTCCTTTAATATAACCAAGCGTCTTTCGGCCATCATTGGATATGACTTCAACTCACTGATTAAGGCCAATAGATCAGCATCTTTTCCATAAAGAATGGTTTGGTTGAAATCTCTTTCATGATCTTGTAAGGCACTATTTTGTATGGCCTCAGCCAACATATCAATATAATAGGACTCCTCACCATGTAAGAAATACAGCGGCTTGAACTGCTGCTGCTGCAGTTCTTTGAGAATTAGGCTTGGTTCCATGTGTGTTTTTCCCAGATTTGCACCAGTTCTACGAGGGTGTCAATTGCTTTCTCCATATCCTGAACACTCACGTATTCCAACTTCGAATGAATGGCCATTTCACCGGTAAATATATTTGGACATGGTAAGCCCATAAAAGACAAACGCGAACCGTCTGTGCCACCCCGTATGATATTGCGCTGTGGCGTAAGACCTGCACGTTTCATGGCTTGTTCAGCGTAGTCACTTACAAAAGGGTATTCAACTAAAATTTCTTTCATGTTGCGGTACTGCTCATGAATTTGGAGCTCAAAACTACTGCCAGGGTGGAGGTCAACGACTTCTTTTGCTATTTGGGTTAGCAACTTGGCATATTCGGTTAACAATTGTGTATCGTGATCTCTAATGATGAGCTGAACAGTTGCTTGTTCTAGCCCTCCATCAATGGAAGTTGGATGCACAAAGCCTTCTCTTCCTTTGGTGCTTTCAGGTGATAAATAAGTACTTGGTAATTTACTGACAAAAGCTGCTGCTAACTTAATGGCGTTGATCATTTTACCCTTGGCATAACCCGGATGGGCACTGATGCCATTAAAGGTTAGTGTGGCAGCATCAGCCGAAAAAGTTTCATCTTCGATGTCGCCTAAAGGGCCACCATCTAGGGTATAGCCAAAATCAGCATTGAGTTTTTGCATATCAAGATGCTCTACACCGCGGCCAACTTCTTCATCTGGTGTAAATAATATTCGAATTGGGCCATGTGGAATTTGCGGATTGGCTTGCAAAAAAGCGGCAAGTTCCATGATGATTGCCACGCCCGCTTTGTCATCAGCGCCAAGTAATGTTAATCCACTGGCAGTAATGAGGTCATCACCGATTTTTTGTAACAAATAAGGATGTTGTTTCGGACTCAGAACCTGGGTTGGGTCATCGGGGAGCGTTAGGTCTTGACCTTGATAATTGGTGTGCAGTATTGGTTTGACATTGGTACCGCTGCAATCTGGTGCGGTATCCATGTGCGAGCAAAAACAAATAGTAGGCAGCGGATGCTGTACATTGGACGGTATTGTTGCAAAAACATAAGACCATTCGTCGAGTAAGACATCTTGTAAACCCATAGCTTTTAATTCGTTGTACAAAACTTCGGCGAGATCGCGTTGCTTGGCACTTGACGGGAAGCTTTTTGAGTTTGGGTCTGCGGTGGTATCTATTTGTACATAGCGCATGAAACGCTCTGTCACGTTGTAATTGTTCGACATGCTTTGTTTTAGTCAAAAATACAAAGAAATGTCCAATTGAATTATGGGATTAACGCGCGCAGTTCTTGCAGTTCGTTTACTTTTTGAGCTGCACCTGCTTGCTGAAATGCATAAATCAAATTGGTCAGCATGCGCTTCAGAATAGCAGAATTTGAACAAGGCTCAAAATAACTACGTTCTGGATTCAAGTGAATCCCTTTTAAAAAAGCCTTGATTTCATTCGCATCAAAAATGCTCCCTTTTGCAAAAGCATTGATGTAGAATAATACACCGTAAGCATCTTCATCCATGGAGCGCAATGCAGAATGTTTGCTATCCATATATGCTAATACAAAATGGTTAGGTAGGTTTACCCCATAAATTGGTAAATCGAGAGACTGCGCAATAACACTATAGAGCAAACAAAGACTCAGAGGATTTCCTTTTTTATTCTCGAGCACGACGTTTACCAACGAATGGTGAGGTGACGGTACCTGATGACTTGCACCTTGAAAACGATGCATCCCAAAGAAAATCCGATTGAATATTTTGACTTGTTCAAAGGCCGTTTGGTGGTCATTTAGCTCAAGCCAGATGTCTCGACGAATCATTTGAATTTGATTGAGGACCATCTGTTCATCAAGACCAGGATATTGATACTTGGCAATCACTACCGCGCCCTTCAATAAATCTTTATCAGCAGATTGCAACCAAGCTTTGAGTTGGTTTTTAACCTCTTCAAATTGAATATCATGGATCAGATTTTCAATGCGATCTTGAAATAGTAAGCCATAATAATCTTGTTCCCATGAACTTTCCAGTTGAGGAATGATCTCAGTACCCATTTTCATGAGCTCTTGCCTAACTTGCTGAAAAATCAGCTCATCAGGGTCATCCATGAGGCGAACAAGTGCTTGAAGCGTGGTTTTTTGATCCATCTGACACAAAAATAGATGCCGAGGATACACCAAAAAGACATGCATCGGATCTTTTTCAAGGGTCAAGTGTTAATTGTATGTAACCCTATGAAAGAATCAGCGTAGAAAAAGCAACTCAATTAACTTTGCTACAGGTTAATGTCAAAGGGAGGCCAAGTGCCTCTCTTTTTTATTGTACAGCCTTGATAAAATCTCGAAATAAATAAGTCAAAGCTTTACCTACCATTAAATCATCAGACTCATTTTGAGGTGCCGCCTCTGTTAAATTTAAGTAGGCGATCTGAGGTTTTAAGTGCCCGATTTTATATAGCAAACTACGGATATCATCAAGGCGCCAGCCCGATGGACTTTGAGCCGAACTTGGCATATTGGCGATGGCATCCATGTCAATTTCGATTCCTATTGGTGAACGCTGATGCTGAATAAAGTTGGAAATATCTTCTAATAGTTGATGAGGTCCTTGAAGGTAATCTTCATAAAAACGACTTGAAACAACTGGGTTTTCTAATTGCTGTCTGATGTATTGGTTATTAAATGCTTCGTGTAAGCCAAACACACCGTATGTCAGTATATGATTTTCAGCAATCGCTGTAGAAAACGAATTGCCACTGTGTCTTTTTTCTGTCGTGCGTAAATCGGCATGAGCATCAATATTGAGCACACTAATTGGCGCCTTTCTAGCTGCCCATCTGATTAATGGCAAGGCGTTATTGTGTCCGCCGCCAACCACAATTGGAATTTGATCATCCGATAAATGATTGCAAAGCACTTCATATAATAAAGTATCTAGCTCTGCTACCATTTCGGCAGCTTCAGCTTGATCCAAAGGTGCGGTGTTTTGTATGATCTTTCCAAGATAAGCTACCTTTTCAAATGTTTGCCCAGCATGGACTTGTGTATTTAAACACACGCGAAGAAAGGCGTTAAATGCATTTTCACTTCCAGGCCTTCCTAAATTGGCTTGAGGGCCAGCGTTTTCTTCAATGCCAATTAAGACAAACTTGGCATTTTCAAGCTTACTTTCTTGTAAAATTGCACCCAATCTGGTTTCGCCCGGTCTTTGCAAAAAGCTGAGTTTTTTATTTTGTCCGTCGAAAAACTTGAATTCAAATTTGCTCATGATTATTGTTATTGGAGTTGTTCTAAAATAGCTGCCGGTATGGCCATCGGTTTTTGAGTTTCCGCACTGACAAAAACAAGTTCAGTTGTGGCTTCATTGAGTAATTCACCTGTTTGGTTAAGCGTGCGATAAGCGAAATGAATGCGCACACCTTTAACTAAGGTGATTTGCGTCTGAATTTCAATTAAATCGTCGTAACGTGCGGGCTGAAAGTAACGAATTTCAAAATGTGTAACCGGCAATAATATGCCCGATTCTTCTAAAGCACGATATGAAATACCTCTTTCGCGGAGTGCTTCTACGCGTGCCACCTCAAAAAAACTGGCATAATTTCCATAATAACAGAAGCCCATTTGGTCTGTTTCGGCATACCTCACTCTCAATTTTGTTGAAAACTTCAAATGTCTATTATCCTGCCTTTCTGAATTAGTCATTTTTAATGGCTTTAAAATTTGTAGAATCCTTTTCCCTATCGTAAATTTACCAAGGTATCGGGCATTTACGCCAATATTAAAAGAATATTATAGACAAGTCTTTTTTTTTTAATAATCAATAGGTAACCGACTTTTTTTTTAACTTTTTTATGTAAATATTTGTTCTCTCATTATTTCAAACAACTTTTCGTGCTCCACGAAAAACTAACTTACAACTGAGAACAACAAAACTACTATGAATACAAGTCACGAAGGTGCGTGGGAATCCTGCTTAAAAGTCATCAAAGACAACATTTCTTTGCAGGCATTTAAAACTTGGTTTGAGCCGATTGTCCCCATTAAATTAGAGGGCCATATTTTGACCATTCAAGTACCATCGCATTTCTTTTACGAATGGCTTGAACAGCATTACATTACTTTGCTTCGAAAGGTGATCAAAAAAGAACTTGGTCAAGAAGGGACGCTTGAATACAGTATTGTTATGGAAAACAATACACAATCACGCAGTCCATATACTGTAAAGCTACCTACAAGTAATGCAAGTAGTCTGAAAAATGCTCCTGTTAACATGCCTATTAATGTTAACGAAAAGCAAATACGCAATCCTTTTGTCATTCCAGGTCTTAAAAAAGTAAACATCGAATCTAACCTGATTCCTAACTTTACTTTCGAGAACTTTGTTGAAGGAGAGTGTAACCGCTTGGCCAGGGCTTCTGGTTTTGCTGTCGCAAACAAACCGGGTGGCACTGCGTTTAACCCACTTTTATTATATGGTGGGGTTGGTTTAGGTAAAACACACCTTGCGCACTCAATTGGTATTTCTATCAAAGAGAACTTTCCGAACAAAACTGTACTTTATGTGCAGTCTGAAAAGTTTGCGCACCAATTTATTGATGCCATCAAAAACCAAACAACCAACGATTTCATTCATTTCTATCAAATGATTGATGTCTTGATTATAGACGATGTCCAATTCTTTGCTGGTAAAGAACGTACGCAAGATGTATTCTTTAGTATATTCAACCACCTACACCAGAATGGCAAACAAATTGTCCTTACCTCAGATAAAGCTCCTGTTGAAATGCAGGGCATGGAACAACGTTTGCTTTCTCGTTTTAAGTGGGGCTTATCCGCAGATCTTGGCACGCCTGACCTCGAGACACGCATCGCTATCTTAGAAAAGAAAATGTATGGTAGCGGCATTGAACTTCCACGTGAGGTAGTTGAATACCTAGCTTATTCGATCAATACTAATGTCAGAGAAATTGAAGGTGCACTCAATACATTATTAGCGCAAGCATCATTGAACAAAAAAGCTATTACGCTTGATCTTGCCAAGCAAATGGTTGATAAATTTGTCAGAAGCACTGCCAGAGAAGTTTCTATTGAATACATTCAAAAAGTCGTTTGTGACTACTTTGATTTACCTATTGAAATGCTCAAGTCTAAAACACGCAAGCGTGAGGTAGTTCAGGCCAGACAAATTTCTATGTATTTCTCTAAGAAAATGACGAAGTCATCTCTTGCAAGTATCGGTGCACATTGTGGAGGAAAAGATCACGCTACGGTTCTTCATGCATGTCGTACGGTCGTAAATCTCTCTGAAACAGATAAACAATTCCGCCACTACCTCGAAGAGTTAGAGAAGAAACTTACTATTCAATAAGATCTTGAGTACCCGCGTTTTAATGGTTTGTCTTGGGAATATCTGTCGATCACCCATGGCAGACGGATTACTACGGCAAAAAGTTGCCCTTCAAAAACTCGACATCGAAGTTGATTCTGCAGGTACAGCAAATTACCACGTTGGCGCAGCTCCTGATCACCGCATGATTAAAACTGGCGCTCAAAACGGTACTCCTATTGACTTCTTGCGTGCAAGACAATTCACACAGCAAGATTTTACAGACTTTGATTACATTCTTGTGATGGATCAATCAAATTACAAAAATGTTTGTGCTTTGGCTCCTGAACCAGTATCAATAAACAAAGTGGCTCTTCTTTTAGACTACCTTAATGATGCTCATCTACAAGAGGTACCAGACCCATATTATGGTACAGCTGCAGATTTTCAGTACGTATATGATTTACTAGATCGTGCTATAGATGCATTTCTAGCTCAACTATAATTTCTTTAACATGTCAAGCAAACAAATAAAAGGTTCTATATACCTTATTCCCAACACTTTGGGAGGTGAAAGCACCCAAGATATTCTTCCTCAAGAGGTCATTCAGAAAGCTACACAGCTCAGGGTATTTGCTGTGGAAGAAATCAAAAGCGCCAGACGTTTGCTGAGGAAAATGGATCGCAATTTCCCAATTGACGATTGTACATTCAGAATTGTCAATAAAAACACCAAAGAATCCGAATTAATGGATTTACTGCTATTCTTGATTAAAGGTGTTGATATAGGAGTTATTTCCGAAGCCGGGTGCCCTGGTGTTGCAGACCCTGGAGCAGCTTTGGTTCATTTAGCTCATACACAACAAATCTTGATCAAGCCCTTAGTAGGACCTTCTTCAATTTTATTAGCGCTAATGGGTAGTGGTTTCAACGGACAGCAATTTACATTTCACGGATACTTGCCTAAAGAACGCAAAGAACGTGTTAAAAAATTGCGCGATTTCGAAATGGATACCAAAAGAAATGGTACAACGCATCTGTTTATGGATACGCCATTTAGAAATATGAATGTACTTGAAGATCTTTTGAATGAACTCGGTGATTTAACCGAGCTTTGCATTGCTTCCAATTTAACATTACCTACACAAGCCATACGAACTATGGCTGTTGTTGATTGGAGAGAAAAAGCTTATGATTTATCTAAAATTCCTGTAATTTTTGCAATTGGTAAGGGCCAGTAAACCTCATTATAAACCAACATCTTATGATACATTACCTCTCAATCTTTGAGGGGTATTTTTTTAGCTATAAAAATCAAAAACTAAATATTGAAGCAAAAAAAAAGCCTCACATTTCTGTGAGGCTTTTAAAAATCGGCATCGACTTACTCTCCCACGATCAAAACCGCAGTACCATCAGCGCAAGCAGGCTTAACTTCTCTGTTCGAAATGGGAAGAGGTGGACCGTGCTGC
>JBJTNI010000030.1:0-111031 GCA_046073985.1 Flavobacteriales bacterium
TGCAAATTCATATGTTATTATTTGAGAATGATAGTTTTTACTATTTGTCAAGATGAGCAATAAAATAAAGAAAATCTTGTTTAAGATTTTATCGTGTTTCATAATCGTAGTTTTAGAGCAAAGGTCGTTTAGTAATAGCACGTTAAAATTATTGGATTGTTAATGTTCTATCAAGAAATTCTTCATGATGATATTCACAATCAATAAAGGGTTTTCAACAATAAAAATCTTTAGAAAAAAACGTTCAATTCCTCGCGTGAATCCCACCCGTATGAACAAACAAAATGCGCTTTGGTTCAGGGGTTGGGATGGTTGGCGGAAGTAAGCGAGGGTCGGCTTTCAGGAGTAGGTCGTGGAGGGCGAAAAGGGCTTTGGCGGTGTAGGTTGGTTCGATCAGGAACTGATTTACGGAGTTGAGCTGGTTAGCATCATTGAATTGGTTTAAAGAGCTGAAGGCATTGATGAAATTGAGCAGTTCGGGGGTGGTTTTGGCGTAGCCGCCGTGATGGTAGGTGTCTAGGACTGTGACTTGCTGCCAATTAAATTGAAAGTTTGCGGTGAATGGATTGTTTTGAGCCATGGTGGCAAGTGCTTGCATTTCAGCAAGGGAATCAAATCCTTTGAGGACAGGAACGACAAAGAGCTGAGTTGTTGGTGGGATGCTTGCTAAAATGCCCAAACTTGTAGTAGTGGTGCCCTGTGCTATGAAAACGGCATCGAAATGTTGGTTGTTATTTTGAGAAACTGCCTCTGGGTAAATTTGAGAACAAGCCCAAATACCCTCCGGGTTTGCGCCGCCTTCAGGGATGATCCAGGTGGGTAGGTTTTGAATATCGTGGAGGCCTTGCTTATGTTTTTCTTGAGCAAATTGACTGCGCGATAAAAACTGCAATTGCATCCCTAACTCAGCGCAGCGCTTCAGTAGCGAATTGCTCTGCTCGGTGAGCTCCTCGCCCCTCACCTTTCCAATGATAGGCATTCCAATAGCTTTTGCAGCTGCTGCACTTGCCAGAAGATGATTGGAAAATGCACCTCCGAAAGTCATTAATTGATTTGCACCTAATTTATTTGCAGCCAATAAGTTACCTTCAAGTTTGCGTATTTTATTGCCAGAAATTTCATTATGAATTAAATCATCTCTTTTGACGAACAATTGCGCCAGACTATTGTTAGAATTTTGGAAGGCAAAGCTTTCCAATTGCGAATGACTTTTTAATTTTGCAAACCAATCTGACAACTGCAAATCCATGAGCGAAGATTTTTCTGGTTTTTCCAAGCGTGGAAATCTAAACGAAGAAGATTACTATTTGAGTGAAGAGGGCTATATTGTTTTTACAGAGGCTTACCATTTGAAACGCGGCTACTGCTGTAAAAGCAATTGCAAGCACTGCCCCTATGGCTACGATGTCAAGACACATACTGTTGGGCCTAAAAAAGAAAATTAATCGATGCCTTTTTCAGGGTATTTGCCTTTGAAATTTTTCAGAATGTCTTTAATTTTCTGTATGTCGACATCAGCATCACCGGAAGGCCATACCAAACTATGGAAGCCACCTGTTTTGGTTGAAAAATCAATGTAGGCTACGTAAATTGGAACCTTAGCTTTCTGGGCAACATAATAAAAACCTTTTTTCCAGTCGGGGTTGTAACTGCGCGTACCTTCAGGTGAAAACACTAAGTACATGGTGTCATTTTCTTCAAAGTATTTGACTGCTGTATCTGTCAGGTTGTTTTTCTTGCTGCGATCTACCGGAATACCCCCAATTGCTTTTAAAAACCAACCAAGTGGGCCGACAAAAAGCTCCTTTTTCATAAGGTAGCGACCTTTCACACCATATTGATAAAATGCAAGGCGACCCAAAATAAAATCCCAGTTAGAAGTATGAGGCCCAACAGCAACGACACATTTTGATATGCCTGCGGGAGGTGTCTGATCAATCTTCCAGCCAATTAACCAAAAAATAAATTTTGCTACGAACTTCATGCGTTAAAGTTAAGCAATTCATCTTTCATCTATCTTTACACCATGAAGTTCTTCAAGGAAGTCATTTCTTTGGTTGTCATCTTAGCGCTTATTGGTGCGTTTGCATTGCTGAGCCCTTTTCTTATTTTGCCGAAAAGTAGAGCGGCAATTGCACCTCAATTCAAAGTCCAAGACTTCAGTATGCAACTGATTCCGATTCAAGTGATTCAAACTTGGGTCCTTGAACAACAATCGGTTTCAAAGGATGTAGAGGTTCAAGAAACGCTCAAAAAATTTGCTAAAAAAATACAAATCAAAGAAGACCCTGCTCTCGATGGTTTTCAATACAATCCCTTTGGTGCAGTTGGGCTTTATGTACTTCCTTACCAACAGCAGCGCTACACATTTTATTTTTTGGCTGGAAAAAATGAAAAACTAGGTTGGCTCTCTGACAAGCATTTTGCACATCAAAACGGCCTATTTGTGTTCAACGAAGCACCTGAAGAATCCCTAAAAATTGATTTTCAGCAGCAATTAAAAAAAGCGCAATGGTCCCAAAAGAAATTCGAAGCGCGCAAACTGCGCTTTGAGTTATCTAAAGCGCCGTATCTACTTGAGTGGCACAAGCATGGCTTTGCCTTACACGTTCCAAATGAAAAAATGGCCGACAACAAAATGTTACAACCAAACGGCTTTCACCTGAGTTGCCCGCTGGCCTTACAAAATTTATTAGGTGCAGAAATGCCACTCAATGGCCTAACCGCTGTTTCTATGAATTATTACGGTGCCAAACTCAATGAAAAACAAGGCTTAGAATTGTCTTTTGAAACCTTGCTTTCATTTCAAAGTAAATTCAAAATGAATGCCTTTGTCAGGGCATTTCAAAAAATGGAAAACGAATGGGAATGGCATCCAAACTACGTGCGTGTCAATGATGCAAATTATGCGTTCAAAAGAGAAGGCCGACTGTTGTATATCTGCAGCACACCCCAAAAATTTTTAAATGGCGGAAAATACAAGCGTCAAGAAAAAAACCAAGCGCTTTACTGTTCAGGTGATCCTAAACTATTAACCAAACTTGAAAACGCAGGATGGGCAGCAGCAGTACTTGAATTATTTCCAATATACCGAGCACTCAACGACCTCAGCGACAGAACCAAAAGCGTTAGCACTAAAAACAAAATTATTCGTTGGGAACTTAAAAAAGAATTCTTTGCAGCCGGTGAGTTTTTAAAATTATTCGGAACTATTTCTGAAAATTGAATACTTTCGAGTAGTAATTACTTAAAAATCAACGCATGAACAATTTCATTACAGCTACCGGGGCATTCTTAATTGCCTGCCAAATTTGTTCAGCACAAATCTTTGTCACCCTACCGGTAACGCAAGATAGCCCAATTGTTTATCATGATAATTATAACCATGCTAATGTAAGCTATGGTGACAAACCATTTTTAGCGGCGTTTGAAATTCCTGGTGCAATAGGAGGAGTAAATACCAACAGAGCCTTACTTTACTTTAATTTAAGCCAGATTCCTGTAGGCTCTACCATCCTATCTGCAAAACTGAATTTATATGCGTATACTGAATTTACTGTAATACCTGTAGATAACGGTCACTACGGAAGTAACCAAAGCAAACTCAATAGGATTACCAGTCAATGGAGCGAAAATACGGTTACTTGGAATACACAACCTACAGTCACTAATCTGAATGAAGTCATGCTTAATCAAAGTAATTTTCCTGATCAAAATTATTTGGATATTGATGTCAAAGATCTAGTGCAAGACATGATTAATAACCCATCCAACAGTTTTGGTTTTGAATTGAGTTTAGTGAATGAGATGAGCACCGCTAATCTTTCTTTTTGCAGTAGCAAATATCCAAATAACTTCAAAAGACCAACTTTGGAAATTGAATACAGACTAAGTGTGGGTGTGGAGGAATTTTCTCTGGAGACCTATCAGATTGCACCGAATCCTACTAATGACTTACTTAGCTTTACTTTTGAAAACGACACACCTAAATTGATTCAATTTGTAGATTTGAATGGAAAAGTAACTTATTCGTTTATTGGTGAGGAAAAACAACAAACAATCAGCTTAATACATCTTTCTGCAGGTTGCTACACCATTCAAATTCAATGCGAAGCGAAACATTTTCCACAGCGAAAAATCATACTGTTGGAATAAATAAAAAAAGCCCCGCTGCTAAACAGCGAGGCCTTCCACTCTATTACAAACAAAAACGATTAACGGATAAAGAGGAGTTCTCTGAATTTAGGCAATGGCCATAGTTCGTCTTCAACTAATAACTCAAGTTTATCTGCGTGGTATCTGATTTCATCAAAATGAACTTTCACTTGATCACAGTAAGCAATTGCTTTTTCTTCAGCGTGATCAATTTTGTTGGCAATTTTACGTTGAGCAAGCATTGCATCTGAAGCCTCTTTCATTTTGTTGATGTGCAAAGACACTTTTTCGAGTAGCTCGATTTGTGCTTTTGCAGCTGCTTTTCCAGCTTTATCGCCCAAAACTGAAATGAGCCCTTGGACATTTTGAATGAGTTTGTTTTGGTACTCAACTGCTGCCGGAATGAAGTTGTTTTGAACGAGGTCACCCATCAAACGAGACTCGATTTGAATTTTGAGGATGTAGTTTTCGTATTCGATCTCAGCACGCGCTTCTAATTCACGAGCAGTTAACACTTCCATTTCTTCAAAAAGCTTTACAACTTTTTTATCGTGCCAAACTTTCAAAGCACGTGGGGTATCTTTTAGATTGGAAAGACCGCGCTTTTCAGCTTCTTTCACCCATTCGTCGCCGTAGCCATTTCCTTCGAAACGGATTTTTTTAGACGCTTTGATCATCGCCTGAAGCTCTTTTAAGATGGCCTCATCTTTAGACTCACCTTTATCAATGCGTGCATCTACCGCAATTTTGAACAAGCGCAATTGCTTGGCCATAATTGTATTGAGCACAATCATTGCAGAACCACAATTAGCAGAAGAACCTACCGCTCTGAACTCAAATTTGTTACCCGTAAATGCAAACGGAGAAGTACGGTTACGATCGGTGTTGTCCAGTAAGATTTGCGGGATTTTACCGATATTGAGTTTCAATTCTGTTTTATCTTGTGGCGTCATTTTACCAGCCTTGATGTTTTTCTCGAGGTCGTCGAGTAACTGAGAAAGCTGGGTTCCGATGAATGCTGAAATGATAGCGGGTGGCGCTTCGTTGGCACCTAAGCGGTGGTCATTGCCTGCAGAGGCAATTGCAGCACGCAATAAGTCAGCATTTTCATGAATGGCCATAATGGTATTCACGAAGAAAGTCAAAAACTGTAAGTTTGACTTCGGATTTTTACCTGGAGCCAAAAGGTTGACACCTGTGTTGGTACTCAAAGACCAGTTGTTGTGCTTACCTGAACCGTTGACACCAGCAAATGGTTTTTCGTGTAACAAAACACGGAAGTTGTGCTTGCGTGCAATTTTTTCCATGAGGTCCATCAACAAGAGGTTGTGGTCATTAGCTAAGTTACACTCTTCAAAAATTGGTGCACATTCAAACTGATTTGGAGCCACCTCGTTATGGCGCGTTGTAACAGGAATACCCAACAATAAAGACTCAACCTCGAACTCGCGCATGAATGCATTGACGCGCTCTGGAATTGAGCCAAAATAGTGGTCTTCGAGTTGTTGACCTTTCGCTGGCGCATGACCAAACAAAGCACGACCCGTCAACATGAGGTCAGGGCGCGCATTGAATAAAGCGGAGTCAATTAAAAAATATTCTTGTTCCCAACCCAAAGTTGCGTTTACTTTGTTGACGTTTTTGTCGAAATACTGACACACCTCAACAGCGGCTAAATCAACGGCATGGAGGGCTTTCAATAAAGGCATTTTGTAGTCAAGTGACTCTCCGGTGTAGGAAATAAAGATCGTTGGAATACAAAGTGTTTTGCCAATAACAAACGCTGGTGAAGATGGATCCCAGGCTGTATAACCGCGGGCTTCAAAAGTATTGCGAATACCACCATTCGGAAATGAAGATGCATCTGGCTCTTGTTGCACAAGCATGTCACCATCAAAACGCTCAATTGCTTTTCCTGGGCCAATTGGCTTCAAAAAAGCGTCGTGTTTTTCGGCAGTTGTACCCGTTAACGGCTGGAACCAGTGAGTGTAGTGTGTAGCTCCTTTAGAAATGGCCCAATCTTTCATGGCGCTTGCCACTTGATCAGCATATTTACGATCCAAACGCGTACCGGTTTGAATGGCCTCCAACATAAATTTGTAGGTATCTGCCGGTAAATATTCACGCATCATGTCTTGATGAAATACGTTCTGACCAAAAAGTTCAGAAAGCTTTCCATTGTAATCAATGTGTTTTGGTTCGCGATGTAATACATCTTGATACGCACGAAGTCTTTTTGTAGCCATTTCTTTAAAATTTTATAAATTTTTAACAAAGGTATCTATTTTTTAGGGGGTCAAATATATTTTTTGTGTTTTTTTTCAACATACCCCCTATTTTTTTTGACATATTTTAATTTTTTATTGATTTAATCTTTATTTATTTCTTTTTACGACATTTGAACATGCGTTTTGAAGAACTGCTGCAATTCATCAGCCAAAAAGACTTACCAGGTGAAAAAGCACACGCCCCTTATTTAAAATACAGGCGCAGTTTTGAAGCAGCCGACAAAACACAAGCCCGAGAAGCAGCCGTTGGTATTCATCTTTTCGAAAAGGATCAGCAGTTTTACTTTTATTTAATTGAGCGCAGCACCTATGACGGGCAACACAGTGGGCAAATGGCCTTCCCTGGAGGAAAGAAAGATCCAACAGACCCACATCTGGAATTAACCGCAAGAAGAGAAAGTGAAGAAGAACTCGGAATAGATCAAAAACTCGGCTTGCTAACCAAACAGTTGACCAAAGTTTGGATACCTGTTTCAGGCTTTGTAGTGACGCCATTTGTTTTTCTGCACGATCAAGAGCCTATTTTACAAATCAACAATAGAGAAGTGGCCCAGGTAGAAACAATCAAGCTCCTTGATTTACTAGATGAACAAAATATTAATAACAGAGATATTAGGTTACCCAACAACCAATTACTCGAAGGACACCCTTGCTTTATATTAAACGAAAGAGTTGTTTGGGGCGCTACGGCTCTGATGCTCAATGAGCTGAGGATGTTGCTCAAAGAAACATAATTGCCTAAAAAACAAAAAGAGGAACAAACTGTATTTGTTCCTCTTTCTGCTAAACCATGCTAAAACTATAAAACTAAAACTACAACTATGAACTGTAATTCTGATGCAAATTTACACACACTTTTGGTTTCTACAACTATTTCAATGTAAATTTTTTGTTAAGCTTTCACAGCACGGGTCATTTCTCTTTTTCCTGGAGGGCCGGGTAGGCTCTCCACAACAAAACCTAAACTTTTTAAATCGCGCTTGAATTGCCCCATCGCACAATAGGTCACAAGTACGCCATTGGTTTTCAAGGATCGATGCAATAATTCAAATACGGAAATATCCCACATTTCTGCCTGAGCCCTTGGGCCAAAAGCATCGAAATAAATCAAATCGAATTGCTCGGCTTGATCTAAGTCTAGAATGCCTTTGTCTATTTTTAAAATGTCGAAATTGGTAGTGAGCGTAATCTTTTCATTCCATGAGGCCTGCATCAAGTTATCGTAGACATGTGCTGCTCCTTTTTCATTGATATAATTCAACTGCGACCAAATTTCTTGCGGAACCGGCTGCGTTTCATAGCTTGTGTAAGCAATATTCAAATCAGTATGCTGAATAGCTTCTTGGAGTGTCAATAATGCGTTCAAACCTGTTCCGAAACCAACTTCAAGGATGTGAATGTTTGCAATAGTTGGGTTTTCTTTTTTTTGCGCTTGGATTGCGTAATAGAGACCATGTTGAATGAATACATGCCGCGCCTCTTGGACACTACCATGCCTTGAATGATAAGTTTCATCTAGCTCGGGCAAGTACAATGTCGGTGAGCCATCGGCTGTTTTTAAAATTTCTATTTTCATGGCACTAGCACTTTCTAATCAAGTAAAGACCGTCACGGATAGGCAGCAGCACTTTTTCGACTCTTGGATCTTGACTAATTTTTAAATTTAAATCGCGCAGCAGCACTGTATCTTTATCTTGGTGTTTTTCATCCACCACCTTACCTGACCACAAAACGTTGTCAATTAGGATGAAACCACCCGGATTTAAAACCGCAAGTGCTTGCTCATAATAAGTTGGGTATTGCTGTTTGTCAGCATCGATAAAAATCAAGTCAAACTTGCAATCAAGTGTGGGAATAATTTGAGCGGCATCTGCAATTCTGTATTCGATTTGCTCAGAAAAATCTGACGCGGCAAAATACGAACGCACACGTTGTTCTAGCTCTTCGTTGACATCTATGGTAAGTAAGCTACCATCTGGCGCTAGCCCCTCTGCCAAACAAAGTGCAGAAAACCCAGTGTAAGTTCCAATTTCTAAAATATTTTTTGGACGAAGTAAATGACTGATCATACTCAAGACCCTACCTTGAAAATGCCCACTGAGCATGCGTGGTTGCAGCACTTCTAGGTGTGTTTCGCGGTCAATTTGAGCCAAAAGAGCTGAATGCGCCGAGCTATGCTGACTCACGTAGTTTTGTAAATCGGAAGAAATGAAGTCCATGAGCTATACTGATTTGCACAAAGATACAAGAAGCTCGTTGCAATTTCCTAAATTTGTGCCTTCAGTAAAAGCACATGACCGTTTCAGAAATAAGACAGCAATTTTTCGACTTTTTCGAAAGTAAAGGACACCAAATTGTAGCATCGGCACCAATGGTGGTAAAAAATGACCCTACCCTCATGTTTACCAACGCCGGCATGAACCAATTCAAAGATTTCTTTTTGGGTTATCAGACACCACAAGAAAGACGTGTGGCCAATGCCCAAAAATGTTTGCGCGTTTCTGGCAAGCACAATGACCTCGAAGAAGTGGGTGTAGACACCTACCACCACACAATGTTTGAAATGTTGGGCAACTGGTCGTTTGGTGATTACTTCAAAGAAGAAGCCATCAGCTGGGCCTGGGAACTCCTTACTGAAATTTATCAAATCCCCTTAGATCGCTTATATGTAACTGTATTTGAGGGCGATCAAAAAGATGGCGTTCCTCAAGATACCGAAAGTTACAACATCTGGAAAGCACGCATTGCTGAGGACCGCATCATTCTGGCATCCAAAAAAGACAACTTTTGGGAAATGGGTGACACCGGACCATGTGGCCCTTGTACTGAAATTCACGTTGACCTCCGTTCAGATGCCGAGCGCGCATTGACCAATGGCAAGACGCTCGTCAACCAGGACCATCCGCAAGTCATTGAAATCTGGAACAACGTATTCATGGAATTCAATCGCAAAGCCGACGGTTCTCTCGAAGCGCTTCCTGCCAAACATGTCGATACCGGAATGGGGCTCGAACGGCTGGCTATGGCCCTTCAAGGAAAACAAAGCAACTACGACACCGATCTTTTCCAGGCCCTGATTCAGTCAGTGGTAAAAGTTTCAGGCATTGCCTATGGCCAACAAGAAAACACCGACATTGCTTTGCGCGTCATCGCAGACCACATCAGAGCTATTTCGTTTTCAATCGCAGACGGCCAACTACCTTCCAACAATGGTGCTGGTTATGTCATCAGAAGGATTCTAAGAAGAGCCGTGCGTTATGGCTATCAAACGCTAGGCCTTAAAGAGCCTTTTTTATGTGAGCTTTCAACAGTACTTGGCCAGCAAATGGGTGCGCCCTACTCAGAATTACTCAACCAAAAAGAGCTCATCTATAAAGTAATCAAGGAAGAAGAACTTAGTTTTTTCAGAACACTTGAACTTGGCATCAAGCGCATAGAAGACCTCATTTCGCAAGTCAAGGCCGCAGGTCAAAAAGAAATTTCCGGAGCGGCAGCATTTGAACTTTACGATACCTATGGCTTTCCGCTAGACCTCACCTCACTCATCGCCCGTGAAAACAACTTAACCATCGATGAAGCTGGCTTCCAAAAAGAATTGACTATTCAAAAGGAGCGTTCAAGAGCTGCCACTTCTTTGGAAACTGACGACTGGCAGCAAGTACATCCAGACGTAAATACAGCTTTTGTCGGCTATGATCAAAGAACCGCAAACGTTCAGATCATCAAGCATAGAAAAGTCAACCAAAAAGGCAAAGAATTTTATCAATTGGTGCTTGACCAAACCCCATTTTATGCCGAAGGCGGAGGTCAAATTGGCGACAGCGGTACACTTAGCAACGAACACGAACAACTTCAAATTTTCGATACCAAAAAAGAAAACAATTTGATTGTTCACTTGAGCTCTACGCTTCCAGACAATCCTAATGCCACTTTCGTAGCACAGGTCAATACGCAAAAACAAGCCGACACCGCTAAGAATCACAGTGCCACACACCTTTTGCACCACGCATTGCGCACGGTTTTAGGGACGCATGTGGAACAAAAAGGATCTTTGGTTACTGAAAAAGGCCTGCGTTTTGACTTCTCTCATTTTTCGAAAGTCACCGACGACGAACTCGCACTCATCGAAGCACAAGTCAACGCTGACATACAGGCCAACTTTTTGCTCGAAGAAAACAGAGCCATGAGCATTGAAGCAGCTAAAGCCAAAGGAGCCATGGCCCTATTTGGCGAAAAATATGGCGACAGCGTGCGTGTCATTCAGTTTGGTGCTTCCGTTGAACTTTGCGGAGGCATTCATGTGCCAAACACAGGTCAAATCGGTGTCATTAAAATCGTTGCTGAAAGCGCAGTAGCAGCGGGTATCCGTCGTATTGAAGCCATTACAGGCAACGCAGCCATGAGTTATTTCAAAGAAAAAGCGGCTCAACTCGAACAAATCGATGCCTTACTCAAGAAACCAAAAGACCTCGTTAAAGCCATTGAAGAACTGCAGCAAAAAAATAGCAGCCTTCAAAAAGAACTCGAGCGCTTTGCAAAAATGCAGGCACAACAGCTTAAAAATGTGCTAAATACAGAAGTTGTAGCGCACAACGACCTGCACATCCTCTTTAAAGAACTCAATACTGACGCTGCAACCGCTAAAGATATTTTATTTCAGTTGCGTCAAGAATTTTCCAATTTTGTAGGGGTCATCGCGCACAAAGAAGCTGACAAATGCGGCGTCACGATCATCCTCAACGAACAATTGGCAGCTCAAAACAACTGGCAAGCCAATCAATGGATCAAAGAAATTTCAGGGCACATTCAAGGTGGCGGAGGTGGTCAGGCTGCCTTTGCAACCGCCGGTGGTAAAAACCCAAATGGTTTGACAAATGCCCTTGCACACCTAAAATCAAAACTTGGCTAAGCGCAAAAAAGTTCTCATCCTCACCTATTATTGGCCCCCAAGTGGTGGCACAGGTGTGCAGCGTTGGTTACATTTTTCGCGCTATCTGCAAGAATTAGGTTGGGAACCTATCATTTACACACCGAGTAATCCTGAGGCACCAGTCCAAGACCCAAGCCTTTTAACAATGGTGCCTAAGGATATCCACGTGATCAAGCGAGAAATTTGGGAACCCACCCAACTCTATCTCAGACTCACGGGCAACGCCGGAAAGCAATTGCACACAGGATTTTTACAAGAAAAAAGTGGTGTAAAACCCGGGCTTACCAAACGATTTTCAATGTGGTTGCGCGCCAATATTTTTATTCCGGATGCCAAAATGGCCTGGATCAAGCCCTCCACAAAATATTTATCTGCCTTTTTAGAGGAGCAAAATATAGCCGCAATAATTTCTACAGGGCCTCCGCATTCTTTGCACCTTATTGCGCGCAACTTAAAACGCAAAACCAATCTTCCTTGGATCGCTGACTTCCGTGACCCCTGGACCCAAATTGACTGGTTTGAGCAATTGCCCCTGACAAAATTCGGGTTGCGCAGACACCAAAAATTAGAACAAAGTGTTTTCCAAGAAGCTGATCAACTCGTGGTGGTAAGCCGTGATATGCAGCAGCAAATGGAAAAATTAGCAGGTCGTCGGCCCGTGTTGATTTCTAATGGTTTTGCACCAGAGGATTTCAAAACTTTTGAGAAGAACCCTGACCCCTACTTCACCATTTTACATACGGGATCTATCAACAAAGACCGAAACCCAAGTGCCGTGTGGGCAAGCCTGAGTAACTATGCGCAACAGCACCCTGAGTTCGCTCAAAAATTAAGAATTCGCTTAATTGGCGCTCTTGATGGGACAGTCAAGGAAGATTTAGACCGCTACGACTTACTTCAATACACACACTTTGAAAATTTTGTGCCGCATGAACGCGTCTTAGAAGAGTTGGCTTCTTGTAGTTTGTTACTTTTGCCGCTCAATAATGTCAAAAGTCAAAAAGGAATCGTTACCGGCAAATTATTTGAATATTTGGCCAGCCAACAAGCTATTTTAGCAATAGGGCCAAAAGACGGTGATGCAGCAGCCATACTCAAAGAACAAGATGGCACCATGATGGTCGATTTCGATACGGCGGTGCCCTGGACGGAGGCCGTTAATTTGGCGCAACAACCCATTGACCGTACACAAACACTCAGCCCTTACTCAAGGCAGGAATTAGCCAAGGTGCTGCATCAATTACTTACAGCGAACACAGCAAATGATCAAAGTTAGTGTCATCATTACCACCTATCAGTCGGCACCGTTCATAGAGCAAACCCTGCAATGTGTGTTTGACCAAGAAGGTATCAACGAGGCGTTTACACTAGAAGTCCTCGTTATCGATGACGGGTCTACAGATGATACCCAAACGATCTGTGAAAAGTATGACCTGCAATACTTCAGCAATGCTCAAAATTCAGGTGGCCCAAACAAAGGGCGCAACCTCGGATTACAAAAAGCAACAGGCCAATTCATTTGTTTATGTGACCACGATGATCATTGGCATCGACAAAAAATCAGTATTCAGCTCAAATACGCAGAACAAGCACCAATCATTAGTGGTGGTTACTGCGTCAAAAATGTGCTCACGAAGCAACACATTTATCGCGGGGATGCGCTTACGCAAGCACAATTTTTTGAGCAGAACCAAACATTTCGAACACTGCTCAGAAGGTCTTTTTCTGGACAAGTTATATACCTATCGGGGATCATGTACAGTGCCAAATTGAAACACATTGAATTTGAAGAAACCTATGGTTTTCTGGACTACGACTGGTTTGTCAGACTTTTTGAAAATCAAGTAAGTATTCAGGTACCAGCTGTTTTATTTACCAGGATGGTGCGAGATGAAAATCTATCGCTCAACGAAAACTACAGACTTCGCGATTATCATATTGGTTTGGCTACTTTAAACCACTACAGCAAGTCCTTTCCTAAAGAGTGTGCCATTGGTAAATCAAAATTTAACGGCACTTTAGCGCGTTATTATTACCTTGTCGGGAACATGCCTAATGCTCGGAAGTATTTACTCAAAGCAGGTTTAACTCCAAAAAACCTATTGTTTTATTTAACCTCTTTTGTCGGGCATCAATTGATAAAAAAATACATTCATTTTTTTGGCTAACCATGAAGTCTCTACTGATCGAAATCTTAAAATATTACCGCGCCTCAAAACACAAATTCAAAATGTTGCGTCATCATGGTTGGGGCATTGCAGCGCACCTAAGACCAAGTGTTCGTATTCAAAAAGTATGGCACGGCAGTTTATATGGCGGATTTTATGTTCACCCTGTTGTCATCCAACCAGAAGCACTAGTGATATCAATAGGTATTGGAAAGGACATTAGCTTTGACCGCAGTTTGCTTAAAAATCACGATGTTCGTGTTTATGCCTATGACCCTACACCAAAATCAATCGAATGGTTGCAACAGCTAACGGATCTTCCAAAAAACTTCACTTATTTTGATTTTGGAATTGCGGCACAACAAGACGGAAAAATGACCTTTTATTTACCCAAAGACAAACATGCTGTCTCTGCAAGTCTTGAATTATCGGAAGTCATGGATCAAGATGACACCGTTGAAGTTGAAATGAAAACCTTTCAATCCTTACTGAAAACGATTCCTGGCAAACATATTTCTATCCTAAAAATGGACATCGAAGGAGCTGAATACGAAGTTATTGAATCCTTATTTAGCGATCCAGAAGTGCAAATTGACCAACTCTTGATTGAGTTTCACGACCGGATGTTTGATACGCAAGTTGCACGTTCTTTGCAAAGTGTCGCGTTTTTAAAAGAGCAGGGCTACGAAATTTTTGGTTGCAGTATTTCATCTGAAGAAGTTTCTTTCATTCATCGATCAGTGATATAAAACGAATGTATAACCCCTTCGAATATTTTTTAGCAACAATGGGCTGTTCCTGGACTGCCGCTAAGTTCATTCCTTATTTCTTAACAATTGGTTTAGGGCTTTTGATGTTTCGGTTTATTTCCAAGTTGCAAATAAGAAACTGGTTGCGCATACTATTGATGGCTGTAGGTTTTTGTTTTCCGTTTATCAGCTATTTTGTTTTTTACCCAATTTACCGTGCTGATTTATTAGTTGAAACATATAAACCATTGGTTGTTGCGCCCGATTTGCCAAAACAAACAACTTTATTTGTAGTGATTTTGCCAGGTTGCCCCTATTGCATTGAAACCATTGAACTGAGTAAAAAACTGCTGCGACAAAACCCCAAACTAAATATACGGTATATCCTGAGTTCAGATGACCAAGAAGGGTATCGCTATTTCAGAAAACGCTTACCCTTGCAAATTGGGGTTGAAATCCCAAAAGATCAAACAGTCTGGATGCTTTCAGCTTCCGGAGAATTTCCGAGTTTTTTGCTGGTTAAAAACAAGCGCGTTTTAAAGTCATGGCACAACAACGACCTAGGCGTCAGGGCGCTCGATCAAATCAATGCTTACTTTTAAGCTTCTTCTGCGTTTCTTTTTCTGTAAGTAAAGTAGAGAGAAATAAAGAAGCCTAGCAACAATAGACCAGAACCCATCGTAGATAACGTATTTCCACGACTTACACTAATCGGCTCAAATTTCCATTCAATCTTGTGTTTGCCAGCTGGCACCACAACACCTCTAAGAATGTAATTGGCACGGAGTGTTTCCACAGGTTTTTTACCATCTATGTAACAATTCCATCCTGCAGGGTAATAGATTTCACTAAAGACAGCCAGCTGCTTGGTTTTTGATTGAGCCAAATAACTCATGTGAGCTGGATCATAGGAAGTGAGTTTGATTTGCGCTGTACTGTCTAAATTCAAACCTTCTAGTTGATTTTTAAACTCTGTATGTACTACCGCATTGAGCTTACTTGAACCCATCTGATCACCAGCACTTAGAGTCATTTCCTCGTTGGCATCTTTGGCAATTTTTACACGTTGAACAAACCATGCAGGGCCATTTGCTGAATTATTCAAAACCGCTTTTTGGTTTGGATTCAAGATGATGTATTTGGCATTGAGCATATTGAGGTATTCAGCAGCACCGCCAAGCTGTACTGTCGCCACACTTAGTGTATCAAAGATCTTTTGTGCTTGTTCTTGGCTCAAGTCTGCCGGAAGGGCAAGTGTACGGAACTTTGCATTTTTAGCTGTATTCATAGCTGTGTTGAGCGCCCCCACGGCCGAAGGAAAATGAAAATCAACAAATTCTTGGTAGCGTTTCAATTTAGCCCCATGATAACCACCAATACTTTTGTGAAAAAAGCTAGTGTTGGTTTCAGCCATAGTACCATTGACATTCAAAACCCGATACGAACTGCTGAGGTTAAGTGCTCCAAAGGAAGCATAGAAATCAAGGGTTTGTTGATCAGTGAGCTTCTTGTAATATTCAAAATCAGCATAGGCTGCTTTCAATTTTTGGGCAAGTGGTGACGGCACATTTTCATTAGCCAAGATACTGAGGTCAGCGACCGAAACTGCATAAGGCACACTGGCTTCATCTTCGGTTTGGTATGATTTATAACTGCCCGTGCTGTCATCGTTGTTAAGGTAGCGCTTGGCCACACTCAGTTGATCCGCCAAAACAATGATACCCGCAAGTGCCAAAATGAGCATGCGGTTCAATTGGGTTCTGATCAGAACAAACACAAGGCCTAGTGCAAGAATAACCAAAAAGAAAGAGCGTTGCATATCGGCTTTATAAATGCCGATGCGTGTATCAATCAAGGCTTGTCTGAGGCCTTGGTAATAGGTAATTTGTGAAGGATCTTTGGCTTGTTTACTTGCCTCAGCAAACTGCTGTACTTCTCGTGCGCTGAGAAAATCTCCGGAAATCGAAGGCGAGGTCATGAGTACGAAAGAAACGACCAATAAGGCACCCATACCAATGAACCAATGTTTTTTCTGCCCATGTAGGCCTTCTGACTTGAGCAAACGGTCAAAGAAAAGTAAGCCGAGCGCTGGAACCATGATTTGTAATAAAACAAGCATCATTTTTGAATCGCGAAACTTGTTGTACATCGGGAAATGATGAATGAAGAAATCATTCAAGAAATTCATTTGGTTCGAGGCTAAATAAAGCGTCAGGATACTGAGTGCTAAAAAAGGCCAACGCAGGGCATCTTTCACAAAAAGCAAACCGAGCACAAAGAACACAAGCATGATCACGCCAAAATAAAACGCTCCTCCGCTCATGCTTTGCCCACCCCAATATTGATCCATTTGGCCGACTTGTTCGGCATAATTGTAGTCCGTATTGGCCAAAGCCTCTGGATTGTTAGAGATATAATCATTCTTGCCGCCCTTGGCATTTGGTGCATAAATAGAAAGCAACTCGTTTTTACCGTAATTGTATTCCAAAATATAGGAACTTGCCAAGCCTTCTTTTGCCAAACTTTGTGAGGCCGTCTTGGATTTGATGGTCAATTCAGATGTTCCTCTTGTCGTGTATTTACTGTATTCCAAAGTTGGCAACAATAAGCCAGCATTAGAAACCAAAGCCAAAATACTCGCAAGTGCCAATGCTCCTATTGTTTTAGTTAAACTCAACCATTGTTTTTCGATACCTAAACGGACCGTTTCAGCAATACTTACAGCAACTAAAATAAAGGCAAGATAGTAAGTCATTTGTAGGTGATTGGCGCCGATATTGAGCCCCAAGAACAAGGCGAATATAGCTGCACCAAGTAACCATTTGCCCCTAAATGCCAAAATGAGCCCCCCGAGCGCAGGTGCCATATAGGCAATTGCATTGACTTTTGACATATGACCAGCACCTAAATAAAGAATATTGATCGTTGAAAAGCCATAACCCAATGCACCAATCATGGCTAGCCACGGATTGATCCTGAGACACAAACCGAGTATATAAAAACCAAGCATAGAAATAAATAAAATACCAACGGGCCTTGGTAAGCCAAGCTTAATGGCTTGATCAAGGGTGGTGAGTAAATTTGAGTCTTGGCTAGCTGAAATCTGATAACTCGGCATTCCACCAAACATAGCGTTGGTCCACATGGTTTGTTTTCCGTCGTTGGCTAGTTTGTAGTCAAAAATTTCTTTGGACATTCCTTGAAATTGTCGGATATCACTTTGCTTCAAAGTATAGCCCTGATATAAAGGCGAAAAATAAATGGAAGGTAAAATGACAAAAAGCAGCACCGCAATCAAATGTGGAAGCAATGATTTAATGGAAAATTTCATAAACTAATTTTGAGTGAAATTAATGATTTAATGGTTTGGATTTGCATAGCGCTCTACGTCTATAGCACAGATGGTCTGATCACTGAGAATCACTAATCTTTCAATGATATTGCGCAATTCACGAATATTGCCTGTCCAGTTGATTTTTTGCAAAGCGGCAAGTGCAGCGTCGTCGATATTTTTAGTTGGGATGCCGTGGTCTTGGCAAATCAGATTTAAAAAATGAGTACTCAAGAGCGGTATGTCATCGCGCCTGTCGTTGAGCGCTGGTACATGGATGAGTATCACGGCAAGTCGATGAAAAAGATCTTCGCGAAAACGCCCCTCTTTGATCTCGTTGCGCAAATCTTTGTTGGTAGCCGCCACAATACGGCAATCTACTTTGATGTCTTTTTCGCCGCCGACACGCTGAATTACATTTTCTTGCAAAGCGCGCAACACCTTGGCTTGTGCCGACAACGACATGTCTCCTATTTCATCTAAAAACAAGGTGCCACCAGAAGCTAACTCAAATTTACCCTTGCGGTCTTTGACGGCCGAGGTAAAAGCGCCTTTCTCGTGCCCAAAAAGCTCACTTTCTATGAGTTCGGCGGGGATAGCCGCGCAGTTGACTTCAATGAAGGGCGCCTTTGCCCGATTGGATAAATCGTGTAAAGAGCGAGCAACCAATTCTTTACCAGTACCGTTTTCGCCAGTGACCAAAACACGTGCATCAGAAGGTGCTACTTTTTCTATCATGGCAGTGATTTCCAGAATTTGGGGCGTCTGACCAATGATTTTGGTTCCTTTAATTTTTTTAACGACTTGCTTCAGCTGAACGGTTTCTTGCACTAAATTGTTGCGGTCTTTGACTTGTCTGAGCAACACCAGAATTCGGTTGAGGTCTAAGGGCTTTTCTATGAAATCAAAAGCACCTAATTTGATTGCGCCGACAGCTGTTTCTACCGTTCCGTGGCCTGAAATCATGACCACCGGTGTATCAATACCTAACTTTTTGATTTGCTCAAGTAATTCAATGCCATCCATGTGCGGCATTTTGATATCTGAAAAAATTAAATCGAACGTTTTATTTGCAAGAAATTGTAGGGCCTGAGTACCGCTTTCAGCTTCTTCAACCTGACAATTTTCGAACTCTAAGATTTCCTTGAGGGCTCTGCGAATGGCGCGTTCGTCGTCGATGAGTAAAATATGCATGGCTATTTGACAGTGCGTTCTAACATGGGTACAAATTTAAAAGTACCAAATTCTGTGATTTGATAATCTAGTTCGGTGTTTTTTTGAATCTTGAGCATTTTTTGCTCAGCTCCTTCTCCTACCGGTATGATCATAAGCCCCCCCACTTTGAGTTGCGCCAATAATTCTTGTGGAATATCTGGTGCGCCACAAGTAACGAGTATGCGGTCATAGGGCGCATAGGCCTTGTTTCCTTTGTAGCCATCTCCAAAAAAAAGACTGGCATTGAATTTAAAGAAATCGAGTATGCGGCGTGCCGAACGGTGTAAAGGTTGGTGTCTTTCTATTGAATATACACGGGCACCTAGTTGACAAAGAATACACGTTTGAAAACCAGAACCAGTGCCAATTTCCAGCACTTTCATACCTTTTTCTAATTCAAGTAATTGCGTTTGAAAGGCAACAGTAAAAGGATGCGAAATGGTTTGACCTGAACCAATTTGAAATGCCATGTTGGTATAGGCCTGTTCATCAAAAGCAAGGTCTAGGAAAAAATGGCGCGGGATGGCATTGAATGCTTCTAAAATGCGCGTGTCTTGAATGCCCATTGTTGCTAATTCTTCAATGAGCTGACGGCGACGCCCTTTGTGCTTGAAGGTATCTTTGAGGTGCTCCATAGTTTGGGAATTAGAGCGCTACACCAACTGGGCAGTGGTCAGAACCTAAAATGTCGTTGAGAATGTAAGCCTCTTTAATGGCTGGCTGAAGCACTGCACTGGCTAAAAAATAATCGATGCGCCAACCTACGTTTTTCTGACGTGCGCCTGCTCGGTAGCTCCACCAAGAATATTTGACTGTATCGGGGTTCAAGACTCTGAACGTATCAATCAAACCTGCCGCCACATAGGCATTCATGCCATCTATTTCTTCTTGCATGTAGCCCGCAGCTTTGTTGTAATTTTCTTTAGGACGGGCTAAATCAATGGCTTGGTGTGCCACATTGAAATCACCGCAAACCAAAACAGGTTTTTGTTGCTCTAGGTTTTTGAGGTAGGCCAAAAAAGCGGCATCCCAGGTTTGTCGGTAGCCCAAACGAAGTAATTCGCTCCCTGAATTGGGCACATAGACAGTGATCAAAAAAAAGTCAGGGTACTCAGCGCAAATGACTCTTCCTTCCGTATCGTGTGCCTCTATTCCGATACCGTAGGTAACATTAAGAGGTGCAGTTTTACTCAGAATAGCTGTTCCGGAATAACCTTTTCGTTCGGCGCTTGAGGCAAAGACATGATAGCCTGTTAGGCCGGCAACAGCATCTTGAACTTGCTCTGGGGTTGCTTTTGTTTCTTGCAAACAAATGATGTCCGGATTAAGCGCTTGCATATCAGCAATAAAGGATTTGCCAACTACAGCACGAATACCGTTAACGTTAAAAGAAATGATGTTCATGCTTCAAATTTACTAAAATTTGAGGCGCAAAAAGGAGTATAAAAGAGGTATTTGCAGCTCTTGTCCGACCCAATACCTCATTTCTTGACCAAGTTGTAAAACTGGTCCAAATTGTTTGAAATAACCAAGGGTTATGGAGCTCAGATACGGGCTTCCAAAACTGCTGACCACCTGCTTAGGATCTATAAAAAGTTCGATTCGGGCATTTAAGTTCCAGTTATTTTCAAAGCTTCTGCGCACTTGTACATTGCCTTGCCCCCAAAATTGATTGGCATAAAGAATCATTGCTGAATCTGAATGTGTTCTTTGCAAACCCATGTAGGCACATACCTGCAGCTCATAATTTCCTTTCGTAAAACCCGCATTGACTTCCTGAAAATAGCGCCAACGGTCTTGAGCTGCCTCAGCTGTGAGTTTACCTTTCGGAGCAACGTCACCATAAAAATGACTCCAGTTGAGATTCCATTGATCAAATTTCCATTGAAATAAAGCCCCAAAACTCGGCCTCACTTGAGTAAAATTCAAGCGTTGCCAACTATTTGTTAGAAAAAATTGGGCATTACATTTTTCTGAAAACTGTTGAGAAATGCGCAAACCTGCCACATAATACGGCACATATTCAGCTGCTAAACTTCGGGTGTAAAGTAATTGGTCTACACCACGCGGCGTTTCTTGTGTATATGGCGAACTGAAACTTCCATAGGCCATTTTTGTATTTTTGAATTTCAATTCTGCATAAGCCTCGTAGATATTTCTGCGCCAGAACGCTTCTTGCGCATAATTACGCCGCATATAAGAACCCATTGCAGGTGCAAAATGTAGGTTGAAGTATTTGGATTCATGGCGCAATTCTAGCTCAAATAAATTGAGATCAATAAGATTGACTGCAGCATGTGAAACCAAAAACTGCAGGGAATCTACCCGATTTAAACTAGATGCCAAATAGGTGTCATAGGTTCCATGAACGGATAATTGCCCTTGGACTTGCCAGCTCATAAATATAGAGAAAATTAGGGGCCATTTTGACATTAAATGGTTACCATTGACAAATTTATTCGATGATGATTTTTCCGCTTGCATAGGTGTTTTGTAGGATTAAACTTGGCCAACCTTTTAAATACAAATTGCCAATGCTGTGCAGTTGTGCCTTGACTAAAATACTGTCTGCGGCGACCCTCGAAGATTTCGGGGAAGCCGAACTAAAAAGCAAAGAGTCAGTGATTTGAAGCCCTGTTGCATCGATACTTGCTGTACCATCTAAATCGGCATAAAGCCAACTAAGTGATCCGGTCAGCTGAACATCTTGCCAGCCATATAAATTGCGTACAAAAGCATGGTGCGCATTGAGATCTATTTGGATTGGGCCTGCACCTTCTTTCAAAATGAATTCAATGACATTTTGCTGCCAGGTACCTTGCATCGTCACTGGCTCGCTATTTTCAAACAAAATGCGCTTGAGTGCTTTGAAATGCACTTTTACTTTTACCTTTTCATTGCCGTAGCGCAAGAAATGACAATGATTTTCATTGCGCAGCACTAAAGTATCTAGTACTTTTTCAGCAACTAAAAAATTCATGAGGTTTTCCGGAGCTTCCCATTCGATCAAATTCATTGAGTCTTGAATCAGTTCAACTTCTATGTTGGCATGAAGATGCAGGTGCTCGAAAGAGGAAAATGAAACTTGCCTGAAAGTTGTATTCCCTGCACCTTTCCAGCAAGCTCGATCCGCAGGTTTCTGACAGGCAAAAAGCACCAAAAACATGACTATGCCAAGCAGCTGTTTCATCGATTGAAATGATAAATCAGACCAAGTTCCATGTAATCAGCTTTGGCGTAGTGTGTTTTTAGACTGAATTGACCTTCGATATTTGGTGTAAAACTGTAACGCGTTCCTAAACGGATATAAAATGGGTCATCGGGTTTGAGAACATCACGGACATAATAACCAAGCCCATAAATATATTGGAGCCTATCAAAGGGCTGAATGTAGCCAACATAAATACCGATTTGCAAAGGATCAAGACCTGTAGCTTGTGGGTAACTTGGATGATGCAAAAGACCTGTTTTGTAAATGACATCAATTGACATTTCCAAGCCTGATTTTGGGCCAAAGTATTTTCTTGCAAAAATATTGCCGGCATAGACAGGGTAACGCCCTACCCCGACGGGTCTCATCTCTTTTTGACTGTATATCAATGCCGCGCCAAAATTGAAGTCATAACGTTTAAGTTCTTGGAGCTGTTTATTGGCGGTAACATCGTCAAAAAATCGTTGCACACCCAATGAAAGAAAAGGTACATTGATACCCAAGTTAGGCATTTTGTAGCTGGCATTAGAAAAGTGGGTCATGTCAATTCCGAACGTAAGTCCATATGCGCCAAATCGGTAACTTTGTTTGAGTGCAAAACACATGAGTGCATTTACTTTTGAACCAATAGCCACGTTATCAGGATTCAGAACAGGATCAAATGGTCGATTGGTATAACCCAGACCTGTTGCAAATCGAAAATCAAGGCGGTAACGCTTGTATTTAATGATAGGTAACTCTACAAAACCATACAACCCCGTAAATTTTCCTAAAATTTGATTATTGCCTACTGACCCAAAAAATAAAGTGCCTCCAACCAATGGTTGTCTGTAAGCCTGGTGCCAATTCTTTTGCTGGTGCGTCTGGTAAACGTAGGACAATTCGGAAGCCACCGCTGGTGCTTGTGGCAAATGTGCCATAAGTGACCTATGGGCAAGAAGAAAACCTAATTTTTGTCGGTATTCAAAACCACCTTGCGCCTTCAAAAGTTGGCTTGAAGTCAGTAAAACGAATAGGGTCAGGATCAAACGCATAACCAAAGTTAAACAAAAGCCCAATTCATATGCTAACTTTGTAGTTATGGATGAAAGATTACTAGCCTTCGAACGCTTATTGGGCATCATGGATGAACTCCGTGAGAAATGCCCTTGGGATCAAAAACAAACTTTTGAAACCTTGCGCAACCTGACTATTGAAGAAACCTATGAAATGGCTGATGCCATCACCCAACAAGATTACCAAAGCCTCAAAGGCGAACTCGGAGACTTATTTTTGCACCTTGTTTTCTACAGTAAAATTGGTCAAGAACAGGGCCATTTCGATGTCACAGGTGTCCTGAACCAAATTTGCGACAAATTGATATTTAGGCATCCTCACATCTATGGCGATACCGTTGTACAAGATGAGGCAGAAGTAAAGGCTAACTGGGAAAAGCTCAAATTAAAAGAAGGCAAAAAATCTGTTTTAGAAGGCGTACCCTCATCCCTACCCGCGTTGGTCAAGGCCACCAGAATTCAAGAAAAAGTCAAAGGAATTGGTTTTGAATTTTCCGATGCTGAAGATGCTTGGGCCAAGGTGCAAGAAGAAATTGACGAATTTCGCCATGAAGTAGCACTAAATTCTGAACATGTGGAAGCTGAATTTGGCGATGTCCTTTTTTCTTTAGTTAATTATGCCCGCTTCTTAAATATTTCTCCCGAAAATGGGTTGGCTACCACCAACCAGAAATTCATCAGGCGTTTTCAAAAAATGGAAGTACTCATTTCTGAGAAAGGTATGGACATCAAAGAACTAGACCTCGAAACAATGGACCGCTATTGGGATCTTGTGAAAGCTCAAGAGTAATTGATTTTATTCTTTAGCGCGGATAGCACAAAAAATACTTTTCAACTGGCGTTGACAACGCAGAAATATTGAGGTTGTCTGAGGCCTCTGATAAATCCATTATTTGACCATTTTTAAGCAATAAATTGATGTTGTGTTTTTGCTCATTGTAAGCTCGATTCGTGAGCACATCTGAGTAAATAAAATAATTGAGCAGTGCTGGATCAATTCCGTGCTCTTGTAAAATACGTTGGTTTTCTTGCGCGATGCGTGCTGCGGAAAAAGGTGTTTTTGAAATCTCAATTTTAAAGAGCTGTCTATTGACCAACCCAGTACATAAGGTCGCTAAAATGTAGTCTGGTGCAAATTGCCACACCTTGATGGCTCCCCAGATATCGTAATCGTCGAGTTGTGCAAAATGAGTCAAGACTAACGGATCTTGTTCGAAATGGGCTGCAGTGATATCTTGTTGCAAGAAAAACTGCAAAGACGGACTCGCAAATAATTGTTGGCCTTCTTTTACAAGTTCTTTGGCGCGTCGGAGCGCATGAATGAGCATGAATTCGGCAGCCACCACAGTTTTGTGCAAATAAACTTGCCAATACATCAGGCGACGCGCAACAATGAATTTTTCTACGGAATAAATTCCTTTTTCTTCCAAGACAAGATGCCCGTTGTTTACATTGAGCATCTCGATGAGTCTTTCCGATCCAATGACGCCTTCTGAAACGCCTGAGTAAAAGCTATCTCGGTTCAAATAATCCAGGCGATCCATGTCAAGTTGAGAGCTGACAAGCTCGTGAAGGAAAGGTTTTGAGTAAGTGTTATTGAAGATTTGCAAAGCAATTTCGAGGTCGTGGCCATATTCTACTGAAAGTTCAGCGATGAAAAATCCTGAAATTTGTTCGTGGCTAACGCCGCTCACGATATCGTACTCAAGGGCATGGCTAAACGGCCCATGACCGATGTCATGCAATAAAATGGCCAAACAAACACCGCGTTCTTCTTCATCGGTGATTTCATGCCCTTTGCGTCGAATGCATGCTACGGCTTGTGTCATGAGATGCATGGCACCCAAAACATGATGGAAACGCGTGTGGTTAGCTCCCGGATAAACAAGATGGCTGAGCCCTAGTTGCTGGATGCGACGCAAGCGCTGCAAATAAGGATGCTCTAGGATATCGAAAATAATTTCGTGAGGCAAAGAAATAAAACCATAGACAGGGTCGTTAATGATTTTCTTCTTGTTATTTCTGGTGTGTATCGCTGGCAAGTTGCTAACTTTAAATTTTAATCAAAACTATTAAAAATTCAGACATATGCAGGGTAAAATTCTCTGGGCCGATGACGAAATCGAATTGCTCAAACCACATATTCTCTTTCTAGAGTCCAAAGAATACCTCGTTGACACCGCTACAAATGGTCAAGACGCCATCGAAAAAGCGCTACAGCAGCACTACGACATCATATTCTTGGATGAAAACATGCCCGGCCTCAGTGGCCTTGAAACTTTAGCTCAAATCAAAGAACACAATGCACTGGTACCCGTGGTCATGATTACCAAAAGTGAGGAAGAACACATCATGGAAGAAGCAATTGGCTCCAAGATTGCCGATTACCTCATCAAACCAGTCAACCCCAATCAGATTTTACTCAGTATCAAAAAAAATCTAGACCACAGCAAACTCATTAGTCAAAAAACCAACGCCAGTTACCAGCAAGAATTTAGGCAACTCGGCATGCAGCTTTCTAGTAGACTCGATGCAGAGGAATGGAAAGAGCTTTACGCCAAGCTTGTCTTTTGGGAACTCCAACTCGACAACATCGAAGATACCGGCATGAGGGAAATCTTTGAAATGCAAAAAAAAGAGGCCAACAAACTTTTTTGTGATTTCATTGAGGACAATTACATTGATTGGGTAAGTGGCGACCCCGATGCCCCATCTATGATTCATACCTTGATCAAGGATCGAATTGCCCCTTTTATCGGTAAAGAAAAATTAGCTGTTTTGGTCATTGATAACCTGCGCTATGATCAATGGAAAACCATAGAGGGTATCCTTGCGCGCTATTTTCAAAAAGAAGAGGAAGACATCGTTTATTCCATTTTACCAACTGCAACGCATTATGCCCGAAACGCCTTTTTTGCGGGTCTTTTACCAGCTGAAATTGAGCGCCGCTTCCCTACCCTTTGGAAAAACGAAGACGATGAAGGCGGTAAAAACCTGCATGAAAAAGATTTTCTCGAGGCACAACTCAAACGTTTGGGTAAAAATGTAAAGTGGTCCTATAACAAAATTACCAATGTAGAGGCCGGTAAAAAATTGGCCGATCAATTCCATCAGTGGAAAGAAAACGATGTCAACTTCATCGTTTATAATTTTGTGGACATGCTCTCCCATGCAAGAACAGAAATGGAGGTAATCCGCGAATTGGCAGACAACGAGGCTGCATACCGTTCCATTACAACAAGCTGGCTCGAGCATTCACCTTTGCTTGATATCCTGAAGAAAATAGCCGAAGCTGGTTTGCGCCTGGTCATCACCACCGACCACGGCACTATTAAAGTAACTAAACCGGTCAAAATCGTCGGTGAGCGCAATACAAATAGCAACCTTCGCTATAAAGCTGGCCGAGGCCTGAGCTACGACAAAAAAGAAGTTTTTGTGATTAAAAATCCGCAAGAGGCACAATTACCAAAACTGAAACTTTCCGCAGAATTTGTCTTTGCTAAGGAACAAGATTTCTTTGTTTACCCGAATAATTACAACCATTTCGTTAATTACTACGGACAAACATTTCAGCACGGTGGCATTTCTCTAGAGGAAATTCTTATTCCTTACGTTGTTTTGAAAGCAAAATAAGTGCTTTCAAGCAAAAAGAATTTGAGTGTTTTGCTTCTTTAGAACAATTCAAAATAAGGAATTTCCGTACTTTTGTCAAAAAAACAAAATATGGGTTCTACACCTTTTTCTGTCCAAGCAATCCGAGCGCAATTTCCTGCGCTCAGGCAGCAAGTTTATGGCAAGCAACTCATTTATTTTGACAACGGTGCTACTTCTCAAAAACCGCAAGTAGTTCTAGATACGCTACAAAAATATTACGCCCTCGAAAACGCGAATATTCATCGCGGCGTTCATTACCTCAGCCAGCACGCTACCTCGGCCTATGAGCAAGCCAGACGCACCATTCAAACATACATTGGCGCCAAAAGCCCTGACGAAATCATCTTTACCAAAGGCACCACAGATGCGATCAATTTGGTGGCGTTTTCTTTTGGCGAGTTGCTCCAAGCTGGCGATGAAATTTTGATCACAGCCATGGAACATCATTCCAATATTGTTCCTTGGCAATTGCTCTGTGAGCGCAAAGGCTGCCAACTCAAAGTAGTGCCCATTTCAAAAAAAGGAGAACTCGACCTCGAGGCTTTTGATGCGCTACTCAATGAACGCACTAAATTACTGGCCATCACTCATATTTCAAATACTTTAGGCACCATTAACCCGGTTGAAAGCCTCATTGAAAAAGCACATCGATTTGGCGCTAAAGTACTGCTAGATGGTGCTCAAAGCATTCAGCACCTTGCTATTGACGTCAAACAACTCAACTGTGACTTCTACTGTTTCTCAGGACACAAAGTTTTTGGTCCTACAGGTATTGGCGTACTGTATGGTAAAGAAGAAATTCTCGAAAAAATGCCACCATATCAAGGAGGCGGAGACATGATTGCTAAAGTAAGTTTTGAGCGAACAACTTACAATACGCTTCCCTTGAAATTCGAAGCCGGCACACCACACATTGCAGGTGCTATTGGCTTAGGTAGTGCCATTGAATTTCTAAGCAGTCTTGACTTGAATGCTGTGGCTGCCCATGAACACGAACTCACCAAATATGCCCAAGGCATTCTCGATACTTTCGAAGGTTTGCATATTATCGGTGAGGCCAAGAACAAAACCAGCGTGGTTTCGTTTACCATTGACAAAATGCATCCTTTCGACCTCGGAACACTTCTTGACAAACAAGGCATCGCTGTGCGGACCGGACATCATTGTACGCAACCCCTCATGGATTTCTTTCAAATCCCTGGAACCGTTAGGGCCTCTTTTGCATTTTACAATACCAAAGAAGAAATTGACACCTTCGTTGCCGCACTTGAGCGCAGCATGCAAATTCTCGGCGCATGACCATACAAGAAAAACAACAAGCACTCATTGACGAATTTGCCATCTACGACGACTGGATGGACAAATACGAATACATCATCGAACTCGGAAAAGAAGTCAAAGGCATTGCTGACGAAGCCAAAACCAAAGAACAACTCATCGAGGGCTGCCAATCCAATGTATGGCTGCTTTGCCACCTCAAAGACGGTAAAATGTTCTTTGAAGCTGATGCCGACGCTATTATTACCAAAGGCATTATTGGCATGCTTTTAAACGTATACAATGGCGAAACACCACAGACAATTTTAAAAACAGAGCCACATTTTATAAATGAAATCGGGCTCACCGAACACCTATCACCAACTCGGGCAAATGGTTTGCTCAGTATGGTTAAAAGAATTAAAACAGAAGCGCTTCAATCGTTAAACCCATGAATGAACTCGAAGACCGCATTGTAGAAATGCTCAAAACGATTTACGACCCAGAAATCCCAGTTGATATTTTTGAACTTGGGCTCATTTATGAAGTAAAAATAGAGGATGGAAACGAGGTGTTTATCGACATGACCCTCACCTCGCCTAATTGCCCGGTTGCCGAATCTTTACCCAAAGAGGTGGAAGATAAAGTAGCCAGTGTTGAAGGTGTTAGCTCGGCAAAGGTAAATATTGTTTTTGATCCACCCTGGGACAAAGACATGATGAGCGAAGAAGCCAAACTAGAACTTGGTTTCTTGTAAGAACCGCTACATTCTTGAACAAGTAAAGCGTTTTAAACGAAACGCCAACTGATCGTAGTATTCAAACGTAAAACTCTTTTTGGTGAGCATAATGATTTTAGTTCGCAGTGTATCTGTTGCCCTGACAATCAAGAATTCTTCGCCTTTTGCATCCAAAATATAAGTTGCATGATTAAAAGCAACTGAATCTTGCACCAGGTATTGCGAGAAATAATCATATTGGTACTTTGTTTGTCCACTGATGTGGTCTGTACTCAATTGAAACATGCCATTTGCTAAACTATCGTAAAATAAAAATCCTTCACCGTCTTCAATACGAACGACGTCCACTTTCCAATTTCCTACTATGAGTCTTTTTGTTTTTGAATCTTTGGAACAAGCATGAAAAAGAATGGCCAGGAAAATGAACGGCAGCAACTTCATGACAACGCAATTTTTAGCATGCAATGCACACCAATTTCTAAGGCACTTTCATCGATATCAAACCTTGGATGATGAACAGCGTGTACAATGCCCATTTGTGTGTTGCCTACACCAAGCCGAAAGAAACAAACCGGCCGCTCTTGACTATAAAACGCGAAATCTTCGGCTGTCATGCGCAACTCAAGCTCGTGAACCTTTACTGAACCAAGAGCTTGGCTCAATATACCCGCAACTCTTTGCGTCAGGTCGGGGTCATTTTTTAAAAAAGGGTATCCTTTGGCAATTGTTAAATTTATTTGAGCGCCATATGACGCAGCTACTTCATTGGCCTTCACGTGCAGTAGCTCATGAACCTTTTTTCGCCAAGTTTCGTCCATGGTTCGAAAAGTTCCTTTGATAACTGCAGTGCCCGCCACCACATTTGTACTACCTAAGGCCTCGAAGCGGCCAAAAGTAAGCACTTGTGGGATATTTTCAGGGCAAAGTTCAGAGACTACTGATTTACAGGCTTGCATCCAGTCTGTGCCAATATCAATTGGATTTACAAAACGGGCAGGTAAAGCGCCATGCCCACCTATTCCTTGAATTTCAACATGAATTTCATCACTTGAGGCCATGTAAAGACCACTGCGCAACCCGACATTACCTACTTCCATTTCAGGATAAACGTGTAGTGCAACCAATTCAGCTACGTGTGGATTCTCCAAGACTCCGGCTTTGATCATGAGGGTGGCGCCACCAGGGCTTTGTTCTTCGCCAGGTTGAAAAATCAATTTAACTGGACGCTTGAGTTCCTCTTTTTTTGCTTGCAGCAATACAGCAGTACCTAACAAGATCGTCGTATGTACATCATGACCACAAGCGTGCATCCAACCATCATTTTGACTTTTATATGCCACTTCATTGAGCTCATGTATGGGTAAAGCATCGAGGTCAGCGCGCAAGGCCAAGCAAGGCGTATCTGCAGCATGCCAACTGGCTCGAATGATAGCCACCACACCTGTATCAGCAACTCCTTTTTGATAAGAAATACCGTATTTTTCGAGAATAGTACATACGAAATTCATGGTTTGCCATTCTTGAAAAGAGGGCTCGGGGTGCATATGTAAGTGCCTGCGCCAATTTTGCAGTTCACTTGCGAGTGCTGAAATTCTATTTGCTAAGTCAGTTTGCATTGTTTTGGCGAATTCCTTGAAAACCTGCTAAGATCAATTGAATGGACACATAAGCCATAAAAAGACCGAAAATAAGTTTGACCCAATACTCAGGTATTTTCAAACTCAACTTTGAGCCCAAAAAGGCACCTACAATAAAGGTACTAGCTATGATCAAACCGTAACGCCAATTGACATTGCCTGAACTCCAGTAATTGTATACTGCTAATACCAGGACTGGAAGAGATAAAATAAATAGAGAAGTTCCTTGCGCTTGGTGCTGACTCAGTCCTAGGAAAAAAACCAGTGCCGGAACAATGACAACCCCTCCACCTATGCCAACAAGTCCGCTGAGCAGACCAGCTGCAATTCCAGTAAAGCAAAGAATCAGTATCGTTTGAATGCTCATGCCATCAAAATTAAAAATTTAAACTACAAAATCACTCGAGCAATAAATTACAGCCACGGATATCACTTGCTGCCAAACGCCCTTCTACAGTGAAACCATTACCTGAAAGTCTACCTAAGTCGTCCGTTTGGATAAAACTACAAGATTTTTGATTGGCAAGATCTATGAAATTGATGCCGCCTTTTTGCCCACTTTTTACGTATGTAAACGGATCATAGGCATCTCGGATGAAGACCCGACACCACGCTGGCGGTTCAAAAATATGGTCATCGGTTTGACAATAAGCCTGAGAGAGCAATTCTGTCATACCATACTCCGAGTAAATTTGTTTGACCTGAAATCCGTTTTTCAATTGCGCATGCAATTCTTTTTTGGTCAGCTCCTTTCTGCGTCCTTTCATTCCTCCGGTTTCAAGCACAATAGCTTCTGATAATTGGAGTCCTAATTCAGCTAAGTCAAGCAGTGCGTAGGCTACCCCAAACACGAAAGGTATTTTACCTGCATTTAAAACTTGTTGATAAATCTGTTCAACTTCCTTTAAATCGGCTAAAT
The DNA here is from genome assembly GCA_046073985.1 of Flavobacteriales bacterium. Classification (GTDB taxonomy): domain Bacteria; phylum Bacteroidota; class Bacteroidia; order Flavobacteriales_D; family Crocinitomicaceae; genus UBA952. The sequence goes on from JBJTNI010000030.1 coordinate 31,309, forward strand.
AATAACCTGAAAGTGGATGAGCACTGGCTTTGATCAGTTGATCTATCATATAAATCAGGCTGGAGTCACCGTTTTCTAGGTAAGAAGGAAGCAGCGCAATGAATACATATTGTTGAGCCGCTCCAAAAACATTTTCAAAAGCCAATGACAAAGAGGCTTCATACCATTGAAGGTCCGCCACATGATGCTGGCTGCGTTGTTGCAAAGTTGTACCGCTCGATAAAAAGACTTGCTGAGCCTTGACACCTTCAGCTAAAACACAATGAGATTTAAAGAATGAAATGGGTAAAAATGGAATTTCTTGAAGGGTTGTTGGCTTCGGTCTACCGAGCATTTCAACATAAGCCCTGTAAATTGCAATCTGTTGAAATTGCTTTTCAAAAGTTTCAAGCGCAATTTGCTCGAAATTTTCAGGATTCAGTTGACGCAAAAATGAACTCGGTTCCATGGAACAAAGTTAGGCCTAAACCATGAGCAATTCATGATAAAAGCAGTAATTTTGAACATTGCAACGAAGAACTTGTTGCACAAAGAACAATTATGAAAAAAACAGGTGTACTATTGATACAGCTCGGCACCCCTGATTCACCAAGCGTGAAGGATGTCCGAAGCTATCTTTCTGAATTTCTCAACGACCCTCGCGTCATTGATCTTCCCTACTTGCTGCGTAAAATTTTAGTCAATGGTATTATTGTACCATTCAGGGCACCAAAATCGGCTAAAATCTACAAAGAGCTTTGGCAACTTGGCAACGGTGAATCACCCCTACTTACCCACACACTTGCTTTACAAGCTTTGCTACAGCAAAATTTTGAAAATGAAAACATCACCATTGAAGTGGCAATGCGCTATAAAAACCCTTCCCTTGACCAAGTCTTGGAAAAAATGCGCAAAGCACACTACGATCGTATTGTCATTTTACCACTTTTTCCGCAGTATGCCTCTGCTTCATCGGGCTCTGCCATCGAAAAAGCTATGGATATTATCCGACAATGGTGGGTCATTCCTGAAATTAAAATCATCAGCCAATTCTATGAAAACGAAGGTTACATCAATTCCATAGTTGCGCAGGCCCAGCAATTTGATCTCAAGAGCTACGATCATATTTTATTCTCTTACCACGGCTTGCCTGAACGACAAGTTGACAAAGTATATGAAGACACCGACCTCTGCTCAGACCAACCTTGTGAAACTGAAATAAACCAATACAACAAGTTTTGCTACAAGGCCACAAGTTATGCTACAACCCGTCTTATCGCTGAAAAATTAGGGCTGCAAGAAAAAGATTACACCGTTTGTTTCCAATCTCGACTCGACAAAAAATGGCTCACTCCGTTTTCAGATAAAGTAGTGGAAGAATGGGGTAAAAAAGGTGCCAAAAAACTATTGGTCTTTAGCCCTGCTTTCGTAGCCGACTGCCTAGAAACATTGATCGAAATCGGAGACGAATACCAAGAAATATTTGAAGAGCACGGCGGTGAAAAAGTACAATTAGTGCCCAGCTCTAATACAAGACCAGAATTTGTTGCTGGCCTAACTGCACTTATTCGTGCGCAGCTCTAGTAGTTTTGTTAAAAAAGCACGTACCTTTGCAACGCAAAATTGAATTAAGCAAATTGAACTCATGAATTATAAAGTAAAAGACATTAGCCTCGCCGATTGGGGTCGCAAAGAAATCAAATTAGCGGAAGCTGAAATGCCAGGTTTGATGGCGCTTCGCTCGGAATACGGAAGCAGCAAGCCACTTGCCGGTTCACGTATTGCTGGGTGCCTCCACATGACCATCCAAACCGCTGTTTTGATCGAAACATTAGTTGAGTTAGGAGCCGAAGTAACATGGTCTTCTTGCAACATTTTTTCTACACAAGATCATGCTGCTGCTGCAATTGCTGCCGCTGGCATTCCGGTTTTTGCTTGGAAAGGCATGAACGAAGAAGAATTTGACTGGTGTATCGAGCAGACGCTTTTTGCATTTGAAGGCGGCAAGCCACTCAACATGATCCTAGACGATGGTGGTGACCTCACCAACATGGTTTTTGATCGTTTCCCTGAATTAACCAAAGACATCAAAGGTCTTTCTGAAGAAACAACAACAGGTGTGCATCGCTTGTATGAGCGCAAAAAGAATGGCACGTTGGTCATGCCTGCAATCAATGTCAATGACTCCGTAACCAAATCTAAATTCGACAACAAATATGGTTGTAAAGAATCTTTGGTGGACGCCATTCGTCGTGCAACAGATGTGATGATGGCTGGTAAAGTAGCAATCGTTTGTGGCTACGGCGATGTAGGTAAAGGTTCTGCTGCTTCACTTCAAGGAGCTGGTGCCCGCGTCATTGTCACAGAAATCGATCCAATTTGTGCCCTTCAAGCTGCAATGGATGGTTTTGAAGTGAAACCACTTGATAAAGTCATTCACCTTGCCGATATCGTAGTAACAGCTACCGGAAATAAAAACATCGTGGTTGGTCGTCATTTTGAGGCCATGAAAGACAAAACAATAGTTTGCAACATCGGCCACTTCGACAATGAAATCGATATGGCGTGGTTAAATGCCAATTACGGACAATCAAAAATGGAGATCAAGCCACAAGTTGACCTTTACGATGTAAAAGGTAAAGATATCATTGTATTGGCTGAAGGCCGCTTGGTGAACTTAGGATGTGCTACAGGGCACCCATCTTTTGTAATGTCTAATTCATTCACCAATCAAACATTGGCGCAAATCGAACTCTGGAATCATTCTGATAAATACGAGAACGATGTGTACACGCTTCCTAAGCACCTCGATGAAAAAGTAGCACGTTTGCACCTTTCTAAAATTGGTGTAGAACTTGAAACTTTATCTGAGGATCAAGCAGCATACATTGGCGTTACAGTCCAAGGCCCATTCAAGTCTGAACATTACCGTTACTAAAAATTACGGTTTCACCTCCATAAAAAAAGCCCTCATCATTGAGGGCTTTTTTATTTTTGAAATTTGACTAGTCCTAAAAAAACGATACAGATTATTAAAGACTAAATTAACTAATTATATCCCTGTAATCACGTGATTGCAGGGATATTTGCTTTTGTAAGTTTTTATTTTGATTTCATTTTGCGTGTGCATTTGTCTTGGCGTCTTATAGAAACAGGAAAAATGCGGTCTTTTTTCATTATAGATGTTGATACTATTCTTGACCAAAGCATCCATTGTTTCAAGTGAATGCTTGTTTTTATAACCAATAAATTCTCCTTTCAATATACCATTTACTCTCTCTGCAACAGCATTTGCATAGGGGTCATAAGATTCAGTCATGCTGCAGTACATTTTAGAACGCTTGATTAAATCCTGGTATTCGTTGCTGCAATACTGTAATCCTCTATCTGAATGATGCGTGACTATATTATTCTTGTATTTCCTTTTTTTAATAGCCATTTTCAATGCCCTCAGTGATCCTGACACATCCAGCGAGTTAGATAAATCATGCCCCATAATTTGCTTAGAATAGGCATCTGTTACTAATGCTAAATACATAGGATTTTGTCTATTACCAACATACGTTATATCAGATACCCAAATCTGTTCTGGCTGCTCAGGCACAACATTCTCAATAAGATTTTTGTGTTTTCTAAATCTATGATGTGAGTTTGTTGTGATATGATATCTGCGTTTAGGTTGGATCAACATGTGATTGGCTTTTAGAATACGGAATAGCATATCTCGCCCAACATTCAATCGTTTTAATTCATCCTCTAATATAAAATAAAGCTTTCTTGTCCCTATTTTAGGCATCTGTAAACGAATTGACTCTACAAGTTCTATAACTTGTACGGCTCTTGATTTGCGACGCTTAACAGCTCGTATTCTGCGATAATAAACCTGTCTATTTACCCCGAACAACTCACAGGTAGCACTTAAGCTTTCTTGATGTTTTTCTCGATAGAGATCGATTGTTCGGGTGAGGAGTTTTTTCGGATGGAGATGTTATACTCTTTCTCAGCAATGTCAATCATCATATCAAAAATGATTGCTTTTTTGTCTGATCGCTCAACCTGATCTTCAAGCGTAGCTTTCTGTCTCTCAAGTAATTTAACCTTGGCTTCCAACTCCATTAAACGCTGTTCTTTTGACCTAGGCATATTTGATGTTGTTTGATTTTCCCAATCAAATGTACCATATTTTCTCAACCAATTTACAACAGTGGAACGTGCTTGAATCCCATACTTTTTTCTCGCGCCAGTTGTAGAAATCAAACCAGATTCAATCTCCTCAACAACTCCCAACTTAAAGGACATTGAATAATCCTTTTGACTTCGCTTTTCGTAAACAACTTTTTCTCTTTTTTCCATAACGATAAAATTTGTGTATCGCTATTTCAGGACTAGACATATAGAAACAAAAAAAAGCCGCTTTAAAAAAGCGGCTTTTTTTATGAATGAGCTTGTCTTAATTATTTGTTGGTGCTCCTGCATTGTTGACAGGCATTCCGCTTTCTGGTGCCGGACCAACTTCACCTTTGATGCGAATCACTTTATTTGGTTCATTGATTGCATTAGAAGTGATGGTAACACTTTTATTGATAGGGCCTGGACGGTTGGTGTCGTATTTGACACGGATGGTTCCTTTTGCACCTGGAGCAATTGGTTCTTTCGGCCATTCAGGAACAGTACAGCCACAAGATCCTTTCGCATTTGAAATGATCAAAGGTTCGTCACCTGTGTTTTTAAATTCAAAACTACAATATGGTTCTCCACCATATTTAATGTTTCCGTAGTCGTGAACTTCTTTGTTAAATTCAATTTTAGCACCTTTTTCAATTTGTGCACTAACGTTGTTCAGGCCAAGAATTGCCATGAATACTACGCCAAAAGAAAGCAATAATTTTTTCATGTTTATCAGTTTTACTACTCGAAAGTTAAGGAGCAATCGATTCAAAAATTCTTATTTAACACTTCATTAACATCTATTCGCGCTTGAGCCAACCTCGTTTGATGAAGTAAATCAACATGGCTATGCCAATGAAAATCATGACGCCAATTACTGTATAGTAGCCATGAGGATATGCCAGCTCGGGCATGTATTTAAAGTTCATGCCATAGACACCAACGATAAAAGTGAGCGGTATAAAAATACTACTGACAACTGTAAGCACCTTCATTATTTCGTTCATGCGCTGACCCTGAGCAGCGTAGTATAGATTGGATAGGCTATCCAGAATTTGCTTGTGCGCATCGATATCTTCAAGTAAGCTTGTGCAGCTATTCCTGAGATTTTTAAAATAGTGTTTATTTGCTGGATCAATAAAGTTGTGATCCATGTTTTCGAGTCCTGAAAGTAAATCTTTTAACGGTTGGGTTAATTTTCTCAGTTCAATTAATTCCCTTTTTTGCAGTTCAATTCCGTGCAAAAGATCGCTCTTGATATTTGTATGAATTCCGGTGTCAAGAATGTCAATTTGATCCGACACGTTTTCAGTCTTGACAAAGATTTCATCAATGATTGCATCCAACAATCTGAACAAAAGGAAATCACTTTTTTGACCCCGAATTTTACCTTTTGATTTTTCTATGCGTTCGCGCACATCATTGAAATGTTTACCCTGATGATCTTGAAATGAAAACAAAAAGTTTGTGCCCATCACAAACGATAGTTTTTCTGTATCACTTGCACTATTTGAGTTATTACTCAGGGTATGAATTTGAAAAAACAAATAATGTGGGTACTCTTCAACCTTCGACCTGCGCAGGGGTAAAAAAATGCTTTCAATACTTAGTTTGTCAAGACCAATTTTCTGGCAAAGTAATTCTAAAGATTCTCGGTCTTCGAGGTGATGAAAATTGAGCCAATAAACGTAGTCTGGGTCAAGTGAAGCAGGTTCAAATTCGGCACAAATTTGTTTGACAGTTTCATTGCGAACCGCAAAAAATTCTTGGCTATACTGATAAAGTTGAGCGCTTTTCATGGTTTGTTTAATTGCTCAGGTTCTCCAGACAAGCCGCAACTGTTGCAGCCGTTCTTTTTAGAAAAAAAGTTTTGGTAAAATCTGTAGGACAGATAACCAAGTGCACAAATACAAACTATGATTACAAGTACGTTTTGCATGGTGAAATGTACTAAATTATCTCAAGATAATAGTTGAAAGGTACAAAATGCACAGACATAAGCAATGAAACCCATAAATGCCAATTGGATGAGTGGCCATTTCCATGTTTTGGTCTCTCTTTTCACTACTGCGAGGGTCGCCATACATTGCATGGCAAAAACATAAAATACGAGTAAAGACATCCCTGTAGCTAATGAAAACATAGGGGTGCCATCTGATTTTTTCTCGTCTTTTAATTTATGGATCAAGCGGTCATTTGAACCTGTTTCACCGACAGAATAAATCGTTGCCAATGAGCCAACGAAAACTTCTCGGGCTGCAAAAGAGGTCAATAAAGAAATGCCTATCTTCCAGTCGTAGCCAAGTGGCTCAATAACCGGTTCAATGCTTTTGCCAAGGTGCCCCATATAAGAACCAGACAAAGCCAATGCTGCATATTGTTCTTCTTGCTCTGCAGTACTTAGGTTGTGAAATTCAGCACTCTTTTTAAATGCTTGTAATTGTATGTCACGAGAAGCGGGTCCAAAAGTAGCCAATGCCCAAAGCAAAATTGAAATTGCGACAATAATTTTACCAGCATCGGTCACAAAGAGCCTGACTTTTTCCAATACCGTAATTCCGATATTATTCATTCTAGGAGCTTTGTATTCAGGTAATTCCATAATATGGAAGCCTTTTTTCTCTTTGTTTAGAATAAGGTTGAGAAGAATGGCAGTAAGCAAAGCAAAAACGATCCCTAAGGTGTAAAGGCCAAACAAAACCAAACCTTGAAGATTGAAAATCCCGAAAAGAAAAGTTTTAGGAATCACCAGACTTATCAATAAGGTATAAACAGGAATTCTGGCCGAACAACTCATGAATGGAGCCACCAGTATGGTAATCAATCTTTCTTTTGGGTCAGCGATGGTTCTAGCAGACATGACGCCTGGGATGGCACAAGCAACACTAGAAAGCAATGGCACTACACTTTTGCCGTTCAGGCCAAAAGGGCGCATGAGTCTGTCCATGATAAAGACTACTCTAGATAAGTAACCGGTTTCTTCTAATAAAGCAATAAAGAAGAAAAGAATTGCAATTTGAGGAACGAAAACGAGTACGCCACCTATACCAGGAATTAAACCTTGTGTAATCAGATTGCTCAATAATCCTTGCGGCAAAAGCTGTGCTATGTAATTACTGAAATTAACAAATTGCTCATCAATGAAATCCATTGGCAGTGCAGCGAATGTGAAAATCAGTTGAAAAAGGATCAATAGAATACAAGCAAAAATGCCATAACCCCAAATTGGGTGGGTAAGAATTCGATCTAGTTTGGTTGAAAAATTGGGTTGCTCGGATTTTTCAAGTTCAACAATTTGTGCGTTTCTAATTTTTTGCAGCCTTTCGTTGGCATCTGTTTGTTGAAGATGTTGATCCTTTGTTTGCAGATTTTCAGTGCCAATGAATTTGTTGGTTGGTGCTGCCTGAATTTGTGCTAATTCTGTTAATATGCGTTCTTTACCGAGTTTTATTCTGGCATTTGTTTGAATGACTTTAGTGCCAGGAAACAAGGCTTGAATTTTATCGATATCGATGTGATAACCTTTTGCCATTGCGCGGTCCCACATGTTGAGTAACAAAATAATTGGGATGCCTAGGTCATATACCTGACTGAAGAACAACAAATTGCGTTCAAGCTGAGCAGCATCAGCAACAAACAAGATGAGTTCTGGGTGAGAGGTATGTGTTGGGTTGCAAAGTGCTTCTTGAACAATGGCTTCTTCGCTTGATCTCGGAAAGATGCTGTAGGTACCTGGGAAATCAAGGATTTCGTGTGTTGCGCCATCTGCTTGTATTGATCCTTTTCTGAGTTCAACGGTTACGCCTGGGAAATTACCCACTTGCTGACGCAAACCAGTGAGCATGTTAAAAACAGAGCTCTTTCCGGTGTTTGGGTTTCCAAGTAACGCGATTTTCATAGGCTTACAAAACTAAGCAAAATTGCGTCATGCAGATTTGACTTCAATGAAGCGTGCTTCTTCTTTGCGCATAGATAACACATTGCCGTTGCATTCAAATGCGATAGGATCTCCGAATGGAGCTTTGAATAAGGCTTTGATATATTGGCCTTTTGTAAGGCCCATTTCGGTCAATTTGGATGCAAATGGCGACTCGGTAATTGAAGTGATTTCAACGAGTTCGTGAAGCGCAATTGTATCTAGCGTATTTGGCATGCCCAAATTTACGAAGCAGTTTATAAAATCGCGATACCACTTTTAAGGTATTTTAATTCAGTCTAAATAACGGAGTACAAAACGGGCCGTATTTCTGGTCCGTTGTTCTAAAATCACTTCTTTCCCGACAGTCATTTGCGCAATGGTTTGCAGGTCGTAGTGTCGAATGGTTACCAATTCGAGGCCTTCGTTATACTTGACATGAAATTTTTGCTGAAAAGCTTCTTGCAGCGCTATTAAATTTACTTTTTTGCGGTCTACTAAAATAGAGAAATTCAAAGCTGAATTCTGCATGATATTGATAGATATCTGCAGCTGAGACAAGCGTTCAAAAATTTCGCTCAAGTGTTGTTCTGCGATAAAAGAAAAATCTTTGGAACTAATCGTGATGAGCACTTGTTCTTTTTTGACAATAAACGATGGAATGTTGGCATCGTGGATTGCGGTTGCAGCGATCGTTGTTCCCTGAGCATCAGGGTCAATAAAAGATTTTACATAGAGCGGGATATCTTTTTGTTGAAGCGGCTGTACGGTTTTAGGATGAATGACACTTGCCCCATAATAGGAGAGTTCGATTGCCTCTTTAAATGAAATATGTTCGAGCAGTTGGGTGTCTTGAAAATACTTCGGGTCTGCATTAAGCATTCCGGGTACATCTTTCCAGATCGTAACATCTTTTGCATCACAACAATAGGCCAAAATTCCGGCTGAGTAGTCAGAGCCTTCACGGCCAAGAGTTGTAGTGAAGCCCTCAGATGTATGCCCAATAAATCCTTGGGTAAGCAAAATGTCATGTTGCTCTAGTAAGGGTAAAACAAGCTGTTGACAAAGTTGCGTTGTTTTGTTCCAATCAACTTGGCCTTCCTGGTATTTGTTGTCCGTTCGGATAACCGTTCTGGCATCAAGCCAATGGCTATTCAGACCTTGATCAAGTAAATAAGCGTTGACAATTCTGCTAGACAATAATTCACCCAATGATACGATTTGATCATAGGTAAAGGCATGATTGTCAGAATGACTTCTTTGAATTTGAGCTCTTAATTCGTCAAAAATGTCTTCGAGCAATTCAAAAATATGAAAGTGCTTGTCCGGAAAAAGTCCGGCGGCAATTTCCAAATGATATTGCTGTAATTCGTCAACTAAACCTACATAAGTTTTTTGGTCTTTGGCGTTGAGCGCGGCAACGATTTCTTCCAACTTATTAGTTGTTTTTCCCATGGCCGATACCACAATAATTATTTTTTGACCGGCGAAGCGCGTTAATATGGCACTTACATTTTTTATCGAACTGGCATCTTTTACAGAGGCGCCTCCAAATTTGAAAACTTTCATTTGACTAAGCGAGTTGATCAGCTAATAATTTCATTTCTACTGCAGGAGAAATTTTTTCGTAAATGATATGATAGACCGCTTGTAAAATAGGCATGTCTACCTGAAATTTTTTATTGATTTCCCAAAGACATTTAGTTGCATAATATCCTTCGGCGACCATATTCATTTCAAGTTGGGCAGACTTCACGGAATAGCCTTTTCCGATCATAAAACCAAAGGTTCGGTTTCTTGAGAAACTAGAATAGGCAGTTACCAAAAGATCACCTAGATAAGCACTTGTTTTTGTATCGCGGTGCACCGGATGAATGACATCGATGAATTTTTCAATTTCTTGAATGGCATTTGAAATCAAGACGGCCTGAAAATTATCTCCATAACCTAGGCCATGACAAATTCCTGCTGCCAAAGCATATACATTTTTTAAAACTGCTGAGAATTCAGTGCCAAAAAGGTCATCTGAGGTGGTTGTCTTAATATATCTGCAGCTGAGTTTGTCGGCCATTAATTGGGCATGAGCAGCATTCTGACAAGCCAATGTTAGGTAAGATAAGCGCTCCATTGCTACTTCTTCCGCATGACAAGGACCCGAAATGATCCCGATATTTTCATAAGGAACATCAAAACTTTTGTGAATGAAACGGGCGGGAATGGCATTAAAAGCAGGTATGATTCCTTTAACTGCCGAGAAAACAATTTTAGCTTTAAAATGAGTGGCGTCAATGCCTTCAAAAGCTTCTTGCAGAAAAGCAGCGGGCGTAGCGATGACAATTACATCTGCTGCATCAAGCACTGCTTTTAAGTTAGAACTCAGCTTAAGTTGAGTAGTGTTGAAAGAAACTGATTGCAAGTACTTTGGATTATGTCCAAAACGCTCGAGGTGGTCGATGGCTTCTTGGCTGCGCATCCACCATTGAACCTCATCGTGATTGTTACACAAAATTTTAACGAGTGCTGTTGCCCAGCTTCCACCGCCAATGACGGCTACACGGTTCGTTTGTTCCATTTGGCAAAGTTAAACAATAACTTGGCTTTTACTTTGTTACTATTTTTGTAAAAAAAATCATCATGCGAAACAATCACGAAATAGACTACCAAATCAAGGGTGAAGAAATGCAATTAGTCGAGATTGAACTCGATCCGCAAGAAACAGCAATTGCTGAGGCAGGAGCTTTTATGTACATGGATCAAGCGATCGAGATGCAAACCATTTTCGGTGACGGCTCAGGCCAAACAGGTTTTATGGGCAAGCTGTTCAGTGCCGGAAAGCGCCTATTGACTGGAGAAAGTCTTTTCATGACCGCTTTTACTAATCAAGGTTTTGGCAAAGCCAGAGTGGCGTTTGCTTCACCTTACCCCGGAAAAATCATTGCACTTGATTTATTTCAATACAACGGGAAAATAATTTGTCAAAAAGATGCTTTTTTATGTGCTGCCAAAGGCGTGTCTGTCGGTATTGAATTTCAAAAGAAACTTGGAACTGGCCTGTTTGGCGGTGAGGGGTTTATCATGCAGAAATTAGAAGGTGACGGTTTGGCATTTTGTCATGCGGGTGGCTACATCACCGAAAGAACATTACAACCTGGTGAAGTATTGCGAGTGGACACTGGTTGTATTGTTGCGTATACCCAAGAAATCAATTACGACATCCAATTTGTGGGTGGCATCAAAAATACTGTGTTCGGTGGTGAAGGTCTCTTTTTTGCGACACTACAAGGCCCGGGTAAGGTTTGGTTACAAAGCCTTCCTATTTCTAGACTTGCCTCTAGAATATTAGCATACGGCACCTCTACCCGAAAAGAGGAAGGAAGTATTTTAGGCGGACTCGGAAATTTATTAGATGGAGACGGGCGTTAGGCTCCTTTTTTAGTCAATTGAATGCCAGTTGGCTCTATACTGATTCTCTGATGTTTATATAACTTACCGATGGCTTGTTTGAATGTTTTTTTACTCATGCCAAGCATCGCTTTGATTTCTTCTGGTTCACTTTTGTCATGTAGATAAAGAAAGCCGTCATGTTCTTTGAGCAGGGCTAAAATCTTTTGCTCAGCGGCGTCATAGCGGCTGTCATTGATGATTTCTAAAGTGATATCGAGTTTGCCATCTTCTCGGACTTTAGCTACAAACGCGTCAAGCACCATGCCCGGTTCCAAGATTTGACTTTGGTTGTTGCGAAAAATAAGCCCTTCGTACTGATTATTGACAATGACATTTCTACCAAGTTTTCCTTCGTCTGCGACAAAAATGCTTACCTGTTGTCCCTCTAATGAGGCATCTTTACACGGAGTCAGCATTTTTCTGATTTTCATACTTCCAAATAGGCGGTCGGTATCGTAGTCGTAGAGTAAGGTAAATAGGTATTTTTCACCTATTTGAAGGGCATGTCTTTGTTCTGCAAAGGGTACAAAAAGATCTTTATCTAGGCCCCAATCGACAAAGGCGCCAAAAGGATTGATTTCTACAACTTCTAAATACGCGAAGTCGCCAAGTAAAATATAAGGTGTTTCTTTGACTGCCACTATTCTATCAGAAGAGTCTTTCATCACAAAAACGTCTACAACACTGCCCTCGCTCCAGGATGGGTCGAGGTATTTATTCGGTAAGAGCACTTCGTTTTCTTGTGCATCCACCAAATAAGCACCTGGAGGTGCAAAACGTTGAATGGTGAGTTGATTGATTTTACCGAGTTGCATAATGTATTGTTTTTAGTAGCTTTCAGGATTGTAATTTCGGTTTCTTTTAAACCATTTGCGACGTTCTTTCAAGGGTAATTCAGGAAATTCATCTGTCGCTTGTGTTGGTAACGCGGCCTGATGCTGGCCATTTGCCTGATTGGATGGGTCTGACGGATTGATCCAGTCTTTGTTCATTTTACTTTTTTCCACTGCGCCCGTTTTTCGGTTCAGAGAATAAAAGTATTTCTCGCCTACATCAGCTGGGTTGGTTGCAACGACATCTTGTTCGAAAATCCAAATTTCTCTGTCTGCATCGTAAATGTAGGCATCATAAGACATATCTGGAAAATAATACGAGGCAACTCCTTCAAGGGCCGGAGACTCAGCAGAAAGATGATCAAAAACAATTCGATTGCGCTTCGGTTCGAACTCCATAGACAAGGTGGCCATGTTGGAATACTCAAGCACGACTCTTTTTTTGGTTTGTTTTGGGTCTTTGAAAACGGCTGCACCAAACCGTGCAGTTTGACCACTGAAACTCAGTACATCGAGAATTTTGTAGTTGCTCATTGTTGTTCCGGCATCGTAGCCAAAAAGCAGATAACAGGTTTTGCCTTGAAAAGAAAAATCGATGATTTTAAAGTAAATGGCACCATACCATGCTTTGGCATCGATGACTCCTTCTGGTTTTGTACTGTAAGGATCCAGTTGGTCATTGAGTTCTAGAATCAAAACTTTTTCGCGCCCTTCTTCTCGCCTCAAGATAAAGCCGCCATAACTGTAAGAAAGATCGCTGTATTCGACATTCCAAGTGATCAGCCTCACCGTATGGTCTGCACTGCGGAGGTTGGCAATTTTAAGTTCTTTCAATTCGTAATCGAAGAAGCCTTTTGACTTTACGAGGTTGTTCATTGCCAATTTAAAGGCGAGGTGTGCGGCGTCTGTTTGTGAATCATCCTTGGAACTACGAATTTGTGAAAGGATGACTGCAGCTTCATGTTCAAGTTGCGCGAGATCTTGCGCAAATGCGCTCAAGAAATGAATACACACGACAACAATAGCAAGGAGTTGCTTCATAGGGTTTGTAAACGTTAAAAAGCTGATTATGTTACGTTATAATGCTTTTAGCGCAGCAATGGTTTGAACAGGATTTTCTGAACCAAAAACAAAACTTCCGGCTACCAAAGCATCGGCACCAGCAGCAGCTAGTTGAGCACCTGTATTGAGGTTGACTCCGCCATCAACTTCAATTAAAAATTGTGCCTGATGTTGGGTGCGCAGTGTTTTTAAACGCCCAACTTTATCTGTAGCTGCCTCAATGAATTTTTGCCCGCCAAAACCAGGATTCACGCTCATGATCAAGACGAGGTCAAGCTGCTGAGCTACTTCTGAAAGTACTTCAATTGGGGTGTGTGGGTTTAATGCCACGCCTGCTTTCATGCCTAATTCTTGAATTCTTGTGATGGTGCGGTGTAAATGGGTACAAGATTCGTAATGAACAGTTAAAATATCAGCACCAGCATTTTTGAATTCTTCGAGGTAGGCATCTGGATTGGCAATCATGAGATGCACATCAAGCACCTTTTGAGTATGTTTACGAATGGCCTGTAAAACAGGAAAACCAAAAGAAATATTGGGTACAAATACGCCATCCATTACATCGATGTGCAGCCATTCAGCAACAGAACTGTTTAACATTTCGGTGTCGCGTTGGATATTGGCAAAATCGCAAGATAATACAGATGGAGAAACAATCATTGGTTTTAATTTTTTTGTAAAATTAGCCATTATTTTCTGTTCGCACGAGTCGAATGAATGGCTGATCTTTCTGATAGAGGTCTAGGTGAAAATAGAGGCCTACACGATCGGCCGTAACGCTTTGGTAGCCGACGAAAATCGGTAAGGATTTCAATAATGGAATACTTTGATGAATTTGCTGGTCAATCAATACTTGGAGTGAGTCAGGGCTAACCGGATTTACTTTCTTTGAAGTTTTATCGAAGTTCAAAATCGCCTTGCCAAGTTCAATAGGCTGGTCACAGCGCATGCATCCGTGCGAAAAACTTCGGTATTGCTGCCCAAAAAGGTATCGGCTTGGGGTGTCATGCACATAAACAGAAAAGTTATTGGCAAATTCAAATTTTATGAGACCCAAACTATTCCAGGGTCCGGGGTCTTGAATGATTTGATACGGAAAAGTCTTGTCTTTGATTTTTTTCCAATTGATCGTAGCAGGATTGACCTCACGTTGCTGGGATTTAAAAATGCGCATGTGTTCTTTGGTCAAATAAGCGGCATTTCTCTTGAGCGCTGGCAAGACCTCATTTTTAGCAATAGAGCTCGGCACTTTCCAGTAAGGAAGGCTAATGATCCGAGTAATTTTGGAAGCTAATATTGGGGTTGGGTGGTCAATTTTTCCGACAATAATTTTATGTTGTGCCCGCAGGGTGTCCTCTGCTACGAAATACAAATAAAATGAAGGGATATTGATACTGATATATGACTTAGGTTTGATTTTTTCTTGTCTGAGCCGATCAAGGGCTATGATGGCTCTGGCAAAACGGTCTTGGCCAGATTCTGCAAATGAAATAACTGTAGCCTGACCAACTAGGCCATCAGCAATTAACCCATAACTTTTTTGGTAACTTCTGAGTACTTTGCGTATGTGGAGGCTGTCTGAATTTTCGGTAATCAATCCCTTTGTGAGTAAAGCAAATTTCAGTTTTTCCCAAGCTAACTTTTTATTTTCTTTTTCTGTAATGAGTTCAAAGGAAGTAGTGTCAATTTGTGCGGTATCTCGAAAATGATACAAGTGTTGTGCAAAATACCTGTAGTTGCTATCGGCCGGGCCTCTATTTAGTAAAATGGAGTCTTTGGAAATTTTTGTGTTGAAGCACTGCTTTGGTACTTCGCTCCAATTTCTCTTTTTATATTGCGTGCGCTCAAAATCAATAAAGCCACTATCCAAATCATTCAGCGCTACTCCTAAATTGAATTGGAGTAGCAATTCTTGAATTGCCAGATTTGAATTTTTTGAGGAGGCGAACCTGTTTTGAGGCAGGCCAAAATATTCGTGTTTTTGCAAGGTAGTATTCCAAGAGGTGCCCTCTACGGTGAAAGTAGAATCATTGGTAAAGACCCTTTGGTAGCCTCTTGCCTTATAAAATTCCATTAATTGCTTGCGTTCTTCTTGAGATAGCGGCAGGTCGGGATGCCCTTCCTCCAATAATCTTATGAATTTTTGTTGCTCACTGATTTGAACATCGCGCAAAAAATCTTGCTTCTTTGTTTCTGGCGTCCCATTTTGGCATGCACAAATAAGCAAGGACAAAAAGGTCAAACAGCAGCCAATAATTTTCTGCATTGGATTATTCTTTATTTTCGATGAATGTATAAAATAAATGTGAAAGTGCTATGATTCTATTTTTCCTCATCATTACAGTTCTTATTTCATGGCAAGCCTTTCAAAATCAAGCACTTTTATCGAGGCTTCTATTAGCGCCTTATGCCGTCAAGCACCGTGGCGAATTTTATCGTTTACTGAGTCATGTACTTGTGCATGCCGATTTCACGCATTTGGCCTTTAACATGATGACGCTTTATTTTATCGGAAGTTATTTAGAACAAATTTGGCTGTTAGAGTTTGGTCTTACAAATGCACGCATTTATCTGGGTTTATTGTATGTTGTTGGCGGCCTGAGCGCCACGCTATGGCCCATGTTGCGCAATCAAGATAACCCCGCTTACCGAAGTTTAGGTGCTTCAGGTGCCGTGAGCGCCATTTTATTTGCTTTCATCCTTTGGGATCCAACGCAAGCGCTGTATCTGATGTTTATTCCAATTCCAATTCCAGCTTACATTTTTGGACCCTTATATTTGGCATTCGAATATTACTCAATGCGCAATGCAAAATCTGGAATTGCACACGATGCACATATAGGAGGTGCGCTTTTTGGTATATTATTTGTCTTGTTGATAGCGCCTGAAAAAGGAATGCAATTTGTACATTTGTTTTTGTAAGTCAACCAACGGCCTATGCTTTACGTTAACAACAACGGAAATTTACTTGCAGGCGATGCACCGACAATTTTGCCTGGCAACCGCGCGCATTTATACGGCGACGGTGTTTTTGAAAGCATTCGCATCATCAACGGCAGGCCACTCAATCTAGAAAATCATATTTTGAGGCTTTTGGCAGGTGCTAGAGCCATTCATATGCGCCCTTCCGCAAGCTACACTACGGCTTTTTTTGAGTCTAAAATATTAGAATTGTGTCAGCAATCTGGCATCACTGAAGGTGGGCGCTGTCGTTTGTCTTTGGACAGAATCAGTGGAGGTGCTTATTTACCTGATTCCAACGAAGCAACTTATTACATCGAAGTTTACCCCTATGATGTCAATCATTTTGAGCTCAATGCAAAGGGCCTGGAGCTCGATATATACCAAGATATCAAATTAGAAAAAAACCTACTTTCTAATTTCAAAACAAAAATGGGCTTGCCTTATATCATGGCTGCACTTGCCGCCAAAGAGAAAGGCCTTGACGATCTCTTTTTGGTTGACCACAAAGGAAGCATCCTCGAAACGTCTTCTTGCAATGTGTTTGTTATTAGCAATGGTGTGCTCTACACACCAAGCCTTGATGAAGGTTGCTTGGCTGGCACCATGCGCATGCAGGTCATCAATTTAGCATTAGCAAATGGCATTAAGGTCTATGAATGCTCCCTGATGCCACAAAATCTTTTGGCGGCCGATGAAGTTTTTTTAACCAATGCCATTCGCGGTATTAACTGGGTTGGTGGTTACCGCACAAAGCGTTATCAAAATAATATTGCCCGTCGCTTAGTAGTATTGCTCAATGCCCATTGGGAAAGACAAACCAGTCTTTAGTTTAGTAGCTTCAAACGGCTGAGGTCAATTTGATCAAATCGAAATTCTTGATAACATTTTTGATCTACGCAGTCATTATTGATGAGGTCGAAAGATCTTACAAAGTCACTAGCCACCATTAGTACAGACCAACTTGTATTTTGATTATTGTATTCCCAAAGCGCTGCACCTTGCGGAAAAGACAATAGTCGTATACGTAAAAATGCTTGCTCCCCATCTATATCTAAAGTAAGCAAGAGTTCTCTAGCATCGACGAGCTCTTTCTTTAAAATCTGAGAATAAGTGATATCAGAGGAGATCTCTACTAGGAATGAGTCTGCAATGAATAGAGGGCGATTTGCCATCCAATCGCTTGGCCCATAGACATAATATTGCCCGTGATAGGAGTATAAATAATTCCAATAGCGTGGAAATGTCCCTAAGGTTTGTTGTGGGTTCAATATATGGGCCATTTCCGGGAAATTAGCAGTAACATTATAGTTGTTCATCCATTCTTTAGGGTCGGGACAAAGCCAAGAATAAATAGCGCAGTTGTGGTCGTGGGTGATATACACACTGCCATATTTTGTTTGAGAAATCACGGAGTCTCTTTGGCAATGATAGGCGGCTTCTTTGAATTGCGTAAAGCCAAATATTGGAGATAACAAAAGCACGAAGAGAAGGCTTGGACGCATCGGTCTATTTTCGATAAATTTAATAAAAAACGATCAATAATAGTTTTCAACAATTGAAGGGTTGAGCAGTAGAAATCCCTAAATTTAAAGTTCCCTTTTTACTGCATTCATGTACCTCATATTTGATACCGAAACCACTGGTCTACCTCGTGACTTTAACGCCCCAATTACCGACACCGATAACTGGCCGCGAGTGGTTCAGTTGGCTTGGCAATTGCATGACGAAGCCGGCGAACTCATCTCCCAAAAAGACTTCATTATTCGGCCCGATGGATACAACATCCCATTCGAATCTGAACGTGTACATGGCATTTCCACAGAGTTAGCTCAGCAAAATGGGGTTCCATTACATGAGGTGCTTGCTCAATTTAATAAAGATCTTTCGAGAGCCAACTTTATGGTTGGTCATAACCTTAAATTTGACATCAATGTTTTGGGCGCAGAATTTATTCGACTGGGCCAAGAAACTCCTTTAGTGAAGCCGGTACTCGATACCTGTACTGAAAAAACAGCAGCGCTGTGTCAGATCCCAGGAGGAAGGGGAGGGCGTTATAAATTACCGACCCTCACCGAACTTCATGAATTCTTATTTCAGGAAGCGTTTGCCGAAGCCCACAACGCCACCGCCGATGTCGAGTCTACAACCCGTTGTTTCCTTGAACTACTGCGTAAAGAACACTACACCCTTGAAGAAATTCTTCAAGAACCTGGCTATTTTGAATCTTTTAAATTGCTCAATCCAAATCCAATTGAAAAAATTGGTTTACAACATCTCAATTTAAAGGCTGAAAGCGAATTACTCAGACAAAAAAAGACGGCCCCAATCAATCCGCAGCCAACTGTTAACCAGGAGGCACTCCAAGACCTTGTTTTTGCACATCTCCATAACCACACACAATTTTCGATATTGCAATCTACTGCTGAGGTTTCAGGCCTTATTCAGAAAGCAGTTGCTTTAGGCCAGCCAGCTGTAGCCCTCACCGATACAGGCAACATGATGGCTGCCTTCCAATTTGAAAAAGCAGCAGCAGCACACAATGCAAAAGTAAAGGCAGAAAGAGCGGAAGCACTTGAAAAAAATGAGCCTTATCATGGTCAAGAGATACTACCCATTATTGGCTGCGAGTTCAATGTCTGTAGAAATCTTCAAGACAAAACAGTCAAAGACAACGGCTATCAAATTGTTTTTCTAGCCAAAAACAAAAACGGTTACCAAAACCTCATCAAGCTTGCCTCGATCGCCTATACCCAAGGCATGTATTACGTTCCACGTATAGATAAAGCTGTCATAGAACAATATAAAACAGATCTAATAGTCTTGAGTGGGAACCTCTACGGAGAAATAGCTAATCTCTTACTCAATGTAGGTGAAAAGCAAGCCGAAGAAGCACTGCTTTGGTGGAAACAACAATTTGGCCCAGATTTCTATATTGAAATTGGCCGTCACGGGCTTGAGGTTGAAGAGCGTGTTAATCCATTGCTCGTTGCATTGGCCAACAAACATCAAGTGCAACTTGTTGCCACAAACAACACCTACTATATCGAGCAAAAAGATGCTTTGGCACACGACGTATTGCTTTGTGTCAAAGACAACGAATTAGTAGAAACACCCAAAGGAAGGGGCCGAGGTTTTCGCTATGGTTTAGAAAACGACACCTACTACATGCGTTCCTCTGAGGAGATGATAGCGCTGTTTGCCGACATTCCTCAGGCCATTTCCAATATTTCTGAAATCATTGAAAAATGCGAGCCCTATGGCTTGGCCCGTGAAGTATTATTGCCTGCCTTTGACATCCCGAGTCAGTTTATTGACCCCCTAGATGCGCAAGACGGCGGTAAAAGAGGTGAGAACGCATACCTTAAGTACCTCACTTATGAAGGAGCTAAAAAGCGTTACACTGAAATCAACTCAGAAATACAAGAACGTCTTGACTTCGAACTTGCCACCATTGAAAAAACCGGTTACCCCGGTTATTTCTTGATTGTCCAGGACTTTTGTAATGCGGCACGTCAGATGGGTGTGTCAGTTGGGCCCGGCCGCGGATCTGCTGCGGGTTCGGCGGTTGCCTATTGTATTGGTATCACCAACGTTGACCCCATCAAATACGATCTGCTCTTTGAGCGTTTTCTCAATCCTGACCGTATTTCAATGCCCGATATCGATATCGATTTCGACGACGAAGGCCGCGGCCGTGTCATCGAATACGTCATCAATAAATATGGGGCTAACCAAGTAGCCCAAATCATTACCTACGGAACAATGGCTGCAAAGTCTGCCGTTAGAGATACATCCAGAGTCATGAATTTGCCGCTGCCAGAAGCAGACAGGCTTGCAAAACTGATTCCAGATCTCTCGTTAAAAAAGCTTTTCAATTTACCAGAGCCTGAGCTCATTGATAAATTACGCAACCAAGAGGCCATCACCAATGCCAAAGAGCTACGGCGCATTTATAACGGCTCAGATCTTCAGGCTAAAGTTTTACAAAAGGCTACAGAAATCGAAGGTTCTGTCCGAAATACCGGGATCCACGCTTGTGGTGTCATTATTACCCCAGACGACCTCACCAATTTTGTTCCGGTTGCTACCGCCAAAGATTCCGAAATGGTGTGTACCCAATACGACAACGCTGTGGCCGAGTCAGCGGGTCTGCTCAAAATGGACTTCCTTGGCCTAAAAACTCTTACCCTGATCAAAGATGCCGTGCGCTTGGTCAAAGAAAACCGCGGCATTGAACTAGATCCGGATGCCTTCCCCATTGACGACGAAGCTACATATGCATTGTTTCAGCGCGGAGAAACTGTTGGTATTTTCCAGTATGAATCTCCCGGGATGCAAAAACACCTCAAAGAACTCAAACCAACCGTTTTTGCTGACCTCATTGCCATGAATGCCTTGTACCGACCAGGGCCAATGGAATACATTCCATCTTATTGTAAACGCAAGCACGGTGAAGAAGAAATTGTCTATGACCTTGCCGATTGTGAAGAATACCTGAAAGAAACATACGGTATTACTGTTTACCAAGAGCAGGTGATGCTTTTGTCACAAAAATTGGCTGATTTTACGAAGGGTGAGGCAGATACACTGCGCAAGGCCATGGGTAAAAAAGATCGCAAAGTATTGGATAAAATGAAGCCTACCTTCATTGAAAGAGCTTCCGCAAAGGGTCATGCCGAGCCAACACTCGAAAAAATATGGAAAGACTGGGAAGCATTTGCTTCTTATGCTTTTAATAAATCTCACTCCACCTGTTATGCTTGGGTTGCGTATCAAACCGCTTATCTGAAAGCCAATTATCCGGCCGAATACATGGCCTCTGTACTCAGTAACAACATGAGCGATATCAAACAGGTGTCTTTTTTCATGGAAGAGTGCAGACGCATGGGTATTGAAGTATTGGGGCCTGACATCAATGAATCTGGCTTTACTTTTTCTGTCAATGCAAGCGGCGCCATTCGCTTTGGGCTAGGCGCGATCAAAGGAATGGGAAGCGGCCCGGTAGAGGCCATTTTACAAGAGCGACAAAACGGAGCTTTTTCAGATATTTTCGATGTTACCAAGCGCATTAATCTCAGGTTGTGCAATAAACGAGCTTTTGAAAGCTTGGTTTATGCCGGAGGCTTTGATTCATTTCAAGAAGTGCACCGGGCACAGTATTTTGTTACAGATACGAGCAATCGCACTTTTTTAGAATCAGCAATTCGTTATGGTGCCAGTGTTCAAGAGCAACAACATTCCTCGCAACACAGCATGTTTGGCGAAGCTACCGGCACAACAATGCCTGCGCCAACCGTTCCGCGCGCCGAAGAATGGCCAGCAATTTACAAACTCAACAGAGAAAAAGAAGTTGTAGGCATCTTTATCTCAGGACATCCTCTCGATGATTTCAAAGTTGAGATCACCTCGTTTTGTACTGGAACAGTTACCATGCTCAATGACCCCGCTGCTTATTTAGGCAGAGACCTCCTCATTGCGGCTATTATTTCCAATGCAGAGCATCGTTTTACCAAGCATGGCGATGGTTTCGGATCGCTCATCATCGAAGATTACCAAGATTCTTATAAACTCAATCTATTCAAAGAATCTTACTTGAAATTCAAACACTTCATGGAGCCAGGTACTTTCGTTGCCATCAAGGGTCGAATAGAAGTTCCGCGTTACCGTCAAGTCCCTGAGTTTGTAGTGCATCAAATTGAGCTTTTACAAGACCTCAGAGAAAAGCGCGCTAAAATGCTCAAGTTGCGTTTTTCAGCCAAACAACTCGATCAAATCGTCATTGATCAATTGCACCAATTATTTGAGGCTAATCCGGGGTCTTGTCAAATACATTTTACTGTTTTTGACCCCTTGGACAATATTGAAGTTACGCTTCCTTCGCGCAGTGTTAAAGTTCAGCCGTCAAGTCAATTATTTAAGGAATTGGCCAAACTCGATATTCAATTTAAATTGAATTGACCTTGCGTTTGAATCCGTCAGATATCGCAATATTTAGGCACAAAAAAAACGCTCCGACAGGAGCGTTTTTTTAGATTAAAATATATCTAGAATGTGCTAAACTGCTGAGATTATGCCTCAGTAGCTTCTTGCGGAACCAATACTCTGCCGCAGTGTTCACAAACAATAATTTTCTTTTTAGTAACGATGTCAAGTTGTCGTTGGGGCGGAATTTTATTGAAACAGCCACCACATGAACCACGCATCACTTGCACCACAGCTAAACCATTTTTAGCATTGGTACGCAAACGTTCATAAGCAAAAACCAAACGGTTTTCGATGTTCTTTTTTGCTGAGTCAGAGGCTTTCATCAGTTTCTCTTCGTCTTTTTGCGTCTCGCTTACGATGGCTTCAAGCTCTGCTTTTTTAGAATCTAGGTCTTCTTGCTTCATGGCTACTCGGTCAGTGGCTTCGGCAAGGGTCTCTTTTTTCATTTCAATTTTAAGCTTCGCTTCTTTCGATTTTTTGTCGTGCAATTTGATTTCAAGCTCTTGGAATTCTATTTCTTTAGAAAGAGATTCAAACTCGCGGTTGTTGCGCACGTTGTTTTGTTGTTCTTTGTATTTGGCAATGGCGGCTTCGGCATCTTTAACAGCTAATTTGCGATCTGCAATTTCTGTTTCGATTTCTTTGATTTCGTCATTGATTTTAGAAACGCGCGTATGTAGACCAATGATTTCATCTTCAAGACTTTGCACTTCCAAAGGAAGCTCACCACGGATGGTGCGGATGCGGTCGATTTCAGAGTCTATTTTTTGGAGTTCAAAAAGCGCATCCAATTTTTCTGCGATGGTACCTTCTTTTTTGGTTGCTGCTGCCATGTGCTATAAATAGTTAACGGGATTCGTATTCAACTTAGTTAAACGGATGGCAAAGTTAGGAAAATTTTCTTTAATTATTTCAGTCAATATTTCACTTGTAAATTGCTCGCTTTCAAAGTGGCCAATATCTGCAATGATGAGCTTAGATTCTGCGTCAAAAAACTCGTGGTATTTGAAATCAGCAGAGACGTATAAATCTGCTTTAGCCTTTATTGCATCAGGTAATAAGAAACTACCTGATCCTCCGCATAGTGCAACGGTTTTAATTTGACGATGCACCAAATCGGTATGTTTGATACAGCCGCAATTGAAAATATCTTTTACTTTTTTTAGAAATTCTATACTTTCAATGGCTTCAGGGAGTTCGCCAACCATACCAGCACCTAATTCTTGGTGCTGATTGAGCAATGCAATCAGTTCGTAAGCTACCTCTTCATAGGGATGAGCTTGCTGCATAGCGCTCAGGACGTTTGCTATTAAATGATTGGAAACAACGTATTCTAGTTTGAGTTCTGCGACTTCTTCGCGTTGATCAATTTTTCCGATGACTGGTGCAGCTCCTTTAAGTGGTGTAAATGTTCCAATACCTTCGGATCTAAAATGGCATTCGCTATAATTTCCGATTTGTCCGGCACCAGCACCTAATATGGCGTCATCTACTTTTCGAAAGTCTTTTATAGGCACATATACCACAAGCTTTGAAAGTTGGCCGCGCATGGGTTTTAAAATTCGGGTATTGATGAGCCCTAATTTTGCTGCAATTTTTTGATTTACGCCTCGATCATGGTTGTCTAGGTTCGTATGAATGGCGTAGATAGCGATTTGCTGCTGAATACAGCGTTCTACCACACGTTCGATGTACGTCTTTCCATTTATTTTTTTAAGCCCCTTGAAAACAATAGGATGATGCGCTATAATTAAATTACAGCCTGTTTCAATAGCCTCTTCTACAATAGCCTCTGTACTGTCGAGGCAAACCAATGCTCCCGTAATTTCTTGCTCGGGTCTTCCGTATAATAAGCCTGCATTGTCGTAATCTTCTTGAAGCGAGAGTGGAAATTGCTGTTCAAGAAATTGGATGATCTGTGCTAATTGCATATTATATCTTTTTTGATAACCCAAAATTGTAACAAAAGGCTTTGCTTTTGTGAATGTAATCTTGATACGGGTCGTATGAATTGGTGAGTTGCTGACGATACTGTAAACCCACACGAAATCGAAGTGTCGGGTTCAAAGGCAATTCAAAGCCCGCACTGCAGGTCCAGGCAAATGCAAAACTATTCATCGTATTGTTTACTTTGATTTGGTCATCGTATTTGGCTCCTAAAGGGTTGGTCCATTGTTGATCTTGCACATATGATAAATAGAGGGCAGGAATGAAACCAGCACCAGTGTAAAAAGAAAGCTTCTGACCAAAACTACACTTCAATTGTATTGGAAGTGCGAGGTAACGATAGCGTGTTTGATATGAAAAGCTAGAATCTGTATCCAAAGCCTTCCAAGAATAGGCCTCGCCATTTTGCAAATAGGATAGCCCCCCTTCAATTAAAAAGTGTTTGCTAAGCCCTGCTTGTATGCCCAGCTGTTGAGACCAAGCATACATCGGAACCTCATGTCCTCTTTCTGCGAGTGGAACTGCTAAAAAGTTTTCATTGGGAAGTAAGTTTCTGTATACCTGTGCCCGGGTGGTTTCAAAAAAGAGTTGTGTTGGGTAATTGTTTCGAATTTGTCGATTCATTAGTTGGGAATGCCCCATGAATACTCGAAATAATATAATGCTAAAAACGATAGTTCTCATTTTTCAAAAGTACACTTTTTGCTTATGAGTTAAAAGTCTTAACGCAGGTCAATAATTTGGCATGCATTGTGGCGTAATTTTGCACCATAAATTTTAAAAATAATAACAATGGATACAAATTGGAAAGTAGACAGCATGCACAGTGAAGTAGGTTTCAAGGTGCGTCATATGATGATTTCAAACGTTAGCGGATCTTTCGGGTCTTTTGATGCAAATGTGTCAACTCAAGGAGATGATTTTGCAGCTGCTCAATTTGATTTTTCTGCAGCAATTGACAGTATCAATACTGGTGTAGCTGATCGCGACGGACACTTAAAATCAGGAGATTTCTTTGATGCAGAAAACCACCCGGCCTTGAAATTTACATCAACTGATGTGAAAAAAGTTGCAGATGACGCGCTTGAAATTGCAGGTAACTTAGAAATCAAAGGAACAGTAAAACCTGTTGTTCTAAAAGCAGAATTTGCTGGAATTGCAGTTGACCCTTACGGGCAAACCAAAGCCGGAATGACGGTAACTGGCAGCATCAAACGCAGTGAATTTGGCCTTACATGGAGCGCTGTAACCGAGGCTGGGAATGTAGTGGTTGGCGACGAGATTAAACTCAGTGCTGAGCTTCAATTCATCAAGCAGTAAGTAAGTTTTTCACCACCTTGATAGCCTCGTCGATATGTCCTACGGGGTTGGTTTGTGAATTAAAAATGCCTGCAATTTTTGAGTCGAGGTCAACTACATAGCTAACTCGACCAGGAATGAGGCCAAATAAATTACCAGGTACGCCAAATAATTGGCGTACCTTTTTTTGTTGGTCAGATAGTAATGGATAGGGCAAGTTGTGCTTGTTTTGAAAAGCAGCATGGCTATCTGAAGAATCTGATGAAATACCAAAAACTTCGCAGCCTAAATCAAGAAAGTCTGCATAGGCATCGCGAAAAGCACAAGCCTCTTTGGTGCATCCTGGTGTGTCATCTTTAGGGTAAAAGAAAATGACCAATATTTTTTTTCCGAGATAGCTCGCTATTTCAACCTGCTTTCCTTGACTGTCTGGTAAGCTAAAAGCAGGGCAGGTATCGCCAATTTGTAATGCTTGGTTCATTGTAGTGCGGTTTTAAATCGAGTTAAAATGCGTTCTCGTGCAAATTTATGTTCCACGATTGGTTTGGCGTACTGATCCGTTCCAAATTCCGGGACCCATTTTTTGATATACTTAAATTGAGGGTCAAACTTCTTCTGCTGAGCTTCAGGGTTAAAAACTCTAAAATAGGGCGCTGCATCACAGCCACTACCTGCTGCCCATTGCCAACCACCAATATTACTGGCCAATTCAAAATCGAGCAATTTTTCAGCAAAATAGCGCTCGCCCCAACGCCAATCAATTAGTAAATGTTTGGTTAAAAAACTGGCTACAACCATCCTTACCCGGTTGTGCATGAATCCAGTTGCATTAAGCTCTCTCATGCCGGCATCAACAAGCGGGTATCCGGTCTGGCCCTTGCACCAAGCGTGAAAATCTTTTTCATTGTTTTCCCAAACAATTTTGTCGTAGGCTGGTTTGAAAGCGCTGTCTGTTGTTTGCGGAAAATGGAATAAAATCATTTGATAGAAATCTCTCCAGATCAGTTCATTGAGGTACTTTTCGTTGGTTTGTAATGCTTCTCTAGCTAATTTACGAAGCGAGATCGTGCCAAAACGAAGGTGTAAACTCAGACGTGAAGTTCCGGCAATAGAAGGTGTATCTCTTTGCAGGTGGTATTTTTGGAGAATGTCGATGGGTGTTTTTGAGTGGGGAAAAGTTTGCGTTTGTTCAGCTAAAAATCCCATGGATGTCAAACTCAGCAAAGTGCTTGTTGGCTTTTGAGCCAAATGATGGAGGTATTTTTCAGTAGGATACGACTTCAAATAAAAGTCATTGAGTTTCGCCTTCCATTTTCTTGCATATGGAGTGTAGATGGTGTAAGGTTTGCCATCATCTTTAACTACTTCACTTTTTTCAAATATTACTTGATCCTTGGCCCCTTTGAAATCAATGCTTTTTTGTTGAAGCATTTCAAAAATGTGCTGGTCACGGGCAATGGCGCTTAGCTCATAGTCACGGTTAGCATATACACAACTTACATTGAGTTCGGTAGCAAGTTCAGGGATCATTTTTTTTGGATCACCGTAAAGTACTGTTAAATCTGAGCCCAATGCCTGATATGCTTTTTGCAGCTCCTCGACTTGCTGGTAGATAAACAATACGCGCTGGTCATTTTTTGGCAAGTGTTGAAGAATTGTGGTGTCAAAAATAAAGACCACATGAACCTCTGAATGATTGCAAAGTGCCTTGTAAAGCCCAGCATTGTCATGGATGCGTAAATCCCGACGATGCCAAAATAAAGCAGTACTCATTTTCCGTCGTAAATGATGATGTTGTTTTGTGTTTCCCAAAGCTTGATACTGAGCCCATATTTCTGATCAAGTCTTGCCCTGAGTAGATCCCAGATGACTACCGCGATATTTTCAGCAGTTGGATTCAAAGCTGCAAATTCTGGGCAGTCTAGGTTGAGGTTTTTGTGATCAAAGCGTTCTTGAACTTCTTCATTGATGAGGTCTTTGACTATTTTTAAGTCAATCAAGTAACCCGTTTCAGGGTCAATGTCACCTTCAATCCAAACTTCTAGGGTGTAATTGTGTCCATGAAAATTAGGGTTGCTGCATTTTCCAAAAATGGAAAAGTTTTTTTCATCGGACCAATCTTTGCGATAAAGCCGATGGGCTGCGTTAAAGGTGGCGCGTCTACAAACTTTCATATGCTGCTTTTGTAATTTCTTCTAAGTGTTGATTTAATAATATTTTGAACCATGCAGTATATGTTTGCGGAAATTGATCTAAATCATGTAGCAGTTCATTCATGGAGATCCATTTATAGTCCTCGACCTCTTCTTTATTGATGACAGGATTTTGATTGGAGTAGCCTATGAGTACGTGATCGAGTTCGTGTTCGGTGAGGCCCTGATCAAGTTTTGCTTTGTAAATAAAGCTGAAAGCCTCTTGAAGTGTTGCTTCCATGCCCATTTCTTCTTTTAACCTCCGATTGGCTGCCTCAAGGCTGCTTTCTCCTGGTCGCTGATGTGAACAACAAGTGTTCGTCCAGAGAAGAGGTGAATGGTATTTATGCGCAGCTCTTTGTTGCAGCAAGAGTTCTCCTTTGTGATTGAAAATGAGGATTGAAAAGGCACGATGAAGCAAACCCAAACGATGGGCTTCCATTTTTTCGAGCAAACCAATTTCGTGGTCTTGATCGTCGATTAAAATAACAGACTCTTCTGGCATCACAATAAATTTAAATTGTGACGAACATAGGAAGTCAAGAGGATCCTCATTTTTCTGTAATTTGGAATGCGGATGCGCTCATTTAATACCATTTCAGCTGGGGTGCTTTTGATTTTTTTGAACAACTTGAAGTAATATTTATAGGCCATATAAACGCCAAATCGGGCTTTCCTAGGTAACAATAAAATCCCTTCGTAACCTTTCTGAAAATCAAGTGCAATGTCCGCTTCAATCTCTAATTTGAGTTCATTATTAAATTCAGTTAGATTGATTCCAGGGAAATAGGTGCGCCCTAATTCTTGGTAATCAGCTTTCAGATCTCTGAGGAAGTTGATCTTTTGAAACGCAGCTCCAAGTTTCATGGCATAAGGCTTCAACTGCTCGTATTGCGCTTGGTCGCCTTCCACAAAAACTTTTAAGCACATCAAACCAACCACTTCTGCTGATCCTAAAATATAGGTTTCATATTTTCCTTGATCGTAGGTTTGCTTTTGAAGGTCCATCTCCATAGAATCGAGAAAGGTATCGATCAATTCTTGCGGAATTTGATAGCGATTCACGGCCCACTGAAAACTATTCAATATTGGGTTTAAAGAAATGCCCGCTTCAATTGCAGCGTAGGTTTGTGCCTTGAAATCGGCAAGTAGGTGTTCTTTGTCGTAACCGTGAAATGTATCTACAATTTCATCTGCGAAGCGCACAAAACCATAGATGGCATAGATAGGCTTTTGAATTTCTTTGTGTAAAAAACTAATTCCTAACGAGAACGAGGTGCTGTAACGCTTGGTGGTCAGCTCGCTCATTTCATGGCTAATTTGATCAAATAGTGCTTTCATAGGGTTTAGTTTGAAGGGTGTTGAGCAAGTATGAGTTGTGATACGACCTCACCAGAAATGATGGATGGTGGTACGCCAGGGCCTGGCACAGTGAGCTGTCCGGTATAATATAGATTCTTTATTTTTTTGTGCTTGATGCGCGGCTTTAAAATAGCTGTTTGTCTTAGTGTATTTGCCAAACCGTATGCATTTCCTTTAAAGGCATTGTAATCTTGCTTGAAATCAGTTACACAAAAACTGCGCTGATAAACAATATGATCTTTGATATCATTTCCTGTGAGGGTTTTGAGGCGCTCGAGTAATAAATCGAAATAATGTGCTCGGGTAGTTTCGTCGTCTTTTAAGTCAGGAGCTAAAGGAATCAAGAAAAACAAATTCTCTGAACCTGCTGGGGCCACTGATGGATCCGTCACAGAAGGCACACTCATGTAAAAAAGAGGATTTTGAGGCCAACTTGGGTCTTTGTAAATAGTTTTGCCGTGTTCCTCTAAAGATTCATCAAAAAAGAGGTTGTGATGTTCAAGGTTGTCTAATTTTTTATTGACACCGACATAAAATAAAAGACTTGATGGCGCCATAGTACGTTTGTCCCAGTATCGATCATTATAATTGGCATCCTTGCCGAGAAGCGCCTGGTCGGTATGCGCGTAATCTGCGCCAGAAATAACGATATCGGCATATTCAATTTGGCCGTTGACACTTACACCGACTGCTTTTCCGTTTTCGACAATGATTTTTTCGACTTTAGCATTGGTTCGAATTTGTGTTCCTTGCTCTTGAGCTATGCGCGCAAAGGCTTTGATGAACTCGTGCATGCCTTTCATGGGGTACCAAGTCCCTAACTGAATATCGGCATAATTCATGAGCGAATATAGCGCTGGAGTTTCGTTGGGCATGGCACCAAGGAAAAGTACCGGAAATTCTAAAAGCGCGAGTATTTTTGGGTGTTTAAAATACTTGCGAATGAAACCAGAGAAAGAGGAAAAGAGGTGCATTTTGAACAAACCACCGAGTACACGACTGTCAAAAAATTCGGTGAGGCTGAGGCTTGGCTTGTACACGAGATCTTCCATTCCTACTTTATACTTGTATGCGGCATCTTTGAGAAATGCTTGTAATTTTATTGAACTCCCTGGTTCCAGAGACTCAAACCATGCTTCAAGTTGAGGCATTGTAGCAGGCACATTCGTATAACTTTGATCAGGCCAGTAGACTCTGTATGAAGGGTCTAGTCTTTTGAGTTCGTAAAAATCTTGGGTTTTATAACCAAACGAGTGGTAAAATTTTTCAAAGACATCGGGCATCCAGTACCAAGATGGCCCCATGTCAAAAACAAATCCGTCGACTTCAAACTGACGCGCTCTACCACCAATGGTGTCGTTCTTTTCAAAGATGGTCACGTCATGGCCTGCACGGGCCAAAAATGAAGCAGCGGACAGACTCGAAATCCCCGAGCCTATAATGTGTATTTTTTTTGTCATAAATCAATTTGCCGAAAATGCGAATTCCGGTAAGGCTTCCATCAATTTTTTTCTAGCGATGAAAATCCGGCTCTTCACGGTTCCGATCGGAATACTTAGTTTGTCAGCGATCTCTTTGTATTTGAAGCCTTGAAAATGCATTTCAAACGGCTCTTTGTATTCCTCTCCTAATAAGTCTATTTGCTTGTTGATGTCTTTGACACCTATTTTCTCTATTGCGTTATCGTCATGGCTTTGGATGTTGCCCACTAAAAATAATTCTTTGCTGTGGTCAAAAATAGCACCAGACTTTACTTTCCTTCTGTACTGATTAATGAACAAGTTACGCATAATTGTGAATACCCACGCCTTAAAATTTGTTTGAGGCGTATAATAACTGCGATAAGTGATCGCTTTTAACATGGTTTCTTGAGTCAGATCCCTTGCGTCTTCTCGGTTTCTTGTAAAAGAAAGTGCAAAAGATTGGAGATTGTTTTCAAGGCCAATTAGTGCTTCATTAAATTCAATTGTAGACATGACAAAAAGTTTTGTTTAACGATTACGTTATAAAGTTAAACATAATTTGTTTAACAAAACAACAAAAAGAATAAACAAAACAATAAATATTTTTTATTTTTCCTTCAAAGGGATGCTCAAACCTAGCATCCAAAAGCTTTTGAAGGCATTGCCATATTTTAATTCGGGGGTAATACTCAATGAAAATTGGTATTGAAATATTCCATGCAATTGCTTGCCTAAATCAAATTGAGTACCTAAAGTACCTGTAATTAATGGAACAATTCGATGACTATAACTAGAATTGGCCTCTGTGTAAGGATTTGAAATGATGGTTTGGCCTGTGTTCATATTCCATGAACTTCTGTAGGTCGAAAATACCTCAGAAAGTAGGTATTCTATTCCAACTCCGAAATTTAAGTATGTGTGCTCTGCTATACACAGTCCGAAAGGTTGAAAATCGAATTTCAAAACAGACTTATTAAAATACGTCGAATCTCTTGTGCCAGAAAGCCCTCCATAACGGTGTTTCTCATAGCTACTATATTTTTGATAGTTCATTCCGAGTAGGATTCGCTTGTCTTTGGTTGTATTATAGTGTAGGTATTGTAAACCAACAAAAGCACTGATACTGCTTTTGGATTGGTAATAATTACCGTCAAGAAAGTCAAAATAGAGGTTATTTTGCAAGCCTGTTATGACCATGAATTCTTGCCCAAATGCCCCAACACCTAAAAAAATAAAAGTACACAAGGCAAAGAATCGTTGCTTCATGTATTAAATTTAAGAAAAATAATCAGAGAATCAAGCTTTTACATTTTCAAGCATTACCTTGACCATTGCTTTGGTGTCAAACTGTGCTTTCCAGCCCCAATCTTTGGTTGCGTGGCTGTCGTCAATAGAATTTGGCCAACTGTCGGCAATGGCTTGTCTGAAGTCTGGTGCATAACTGATTTCAAAACTTGGTTGTAGTGCTTTGATTTCTTCAGCGAGTTGTGCAGGCGTAAAGCTACAGCCAGACAAATTATACGCAGATCTGATCTTGATTTGCGCTGCCGGAGCGTCCATTAGTTCAAGCGTAGCGCGAATGGCATCGTCCATGAACATCATCGGAAGTGCTGTATCAGCACTTAGAAAACAAGTAAACTTTCCTTCGGATTTGGCTTTGTAAAAAATATCGACAGCGTAATCGGTGGTGCCACCTCCAGGCAAACTTTTATAGGAAATGAGCCCAGGGTAACGGATGCTTCGAACATCTACACCGAATTTATTATGGTAGTACTCACACCAGCGCTCTCCGGCTTGTTTGGATATACCATAAACCGTTGTTGGCTCCATTATGGTATGTTGAGGAGTTTGATCTGCAGGTGTTGTAGGGCCAAAAACAGCAATTGAACTCGGCCAAAATATTTTTTTCAAGTAACCTTCTTTGGCTAAGTCAAGGATGGTAAATAGTCCTTCCATATTTAAGCGCCATGCAAAATCAGGATTTTTTTCAGCTGTTGCCGATAAGAGTGCGGCAAGCAGGTACACTTGGTCAATATGTTGTTCGATCACATATTTTCTAACTTGTTCGCGATCAAGGGCATCTAATTGAACATAAGGGCCGTTAGCCAAAATTTCAGGGCTATTTTCACGAAGATCTGCGGCAATAACTTGATCATTACCGAATTTAGATCTGAGGGCCAAAACGAGTTCGGTGCCGATTTGTCCGCAAGAACCAATTACCAAGATTTTTGTCATTGTGTTGTATTGATGGTTGCGACAAAAGTAGTAAAACTGACCAAAATCATATATTGGAGTCCATCTTTCGTTTAGTTTTGTTCAACTAAAACTAAGAAAATGCCATTTTATCACAAATTAGGTCAGATTCCGCATAAGAGACACACTGTGTTTCGTCAGCCAAATGGTTCAATTTATCACGAGCAGCTTTTCGGAACAATAGGTTTTGACGGTATGTCTACACTGATGTACCACCTTCAACCTCCAACTGTTGTCAAGAAAATAGGCGCTAAGAAAAACATTGCGCCAGAAATTGCCATCGAAAAAAATATGCTGATGCGCAGTTTCAGAGGCTACGATCTCAAACCTGTATCCGATTATATTGAAAGTCGGGTTCCGGTACTTGTCAATTCTGATGTTTATCTCGAGCTAGCGGCACCAGTTGAATCTATGAAAGATTATTTCTATAAAAATGCAGATGCCGACGAAATTATTTTCATTCACAAAGGCTCGGGTAAATTGAAAACCCAGTTCGGAAATATCGATTTTTCTTATGGCGATTATTTGGTTATCCCACGCGGCATGATCTACCAATTAGCATTCAATGACGACAACAACCGCTTGTTCATTATTCAATCTTTTCATCCGGTTTACACACCAAAAAGATACCGAAATTGGTTTGGTCAACTCCTCGAACACTCGCCATTTTGCGAGCGCGATATTCGCACGCCTTACGAATTAGAAACTCATGACGAAGAAGGAGAATTTCTGATCAAAATTAAAAAGCAAGATGTGCTTTACGATTATACGTATGCGCATCATCCTTTTAACGTGGTAGGCTGGGATGGCTACAATTATCCATATGCTTTTTCAATCCATGACTTTGAACCTATCACAGGTCGTGTACACCTACCACCGCCAATTCACCAAACTTTTGAAACTGCGGCATTTGTAGTGTGTTCTTTTGTACCGCGGCTTTACGATTACCACCCAGACGCAATTCCTGCGCCATATAATCACTCAAACATCGATTCAGATGAGGTGCTTTACTACGTGGACGGTGACTTCATGAGTAGAAACAATATTGAAAAGGGTCAAATTACCTTGCACCCTGCTGGTATTCCGCATGGGCCTCACCCAGGTGCCTATGAGCGCAGTATTGGTAAAAAAGAAACAGAAGAATTGGCAGTAATGGTTGATACCTTCAAACCGCTTTGTCTGACCAAACGAGCGCTTGAGCTTGAATTGCCTGATTACATGTTCTCTTGGCAACATTAACTCGGCTTTAATCCCTAATTTTGAAACAAATTCACCTTTATGGCAGAGATTAAAAACTTAAAAGACATTCAAAACTACGACTACAGTCTAGAAAAAATATTCCACGATGCAGAGGAT
The DNA here is from genome assembly GCA_046073985.1 of Flavobacteriales bacterium. Taxonomy (GTDB): domain Bacteria; phylum Bacteroidota; class Bacteroidia; order Flavobacteriales_D; family Crocinitomicaceae; genus UBA952. The sequence goes on from JBJTNI010000030.1 coordinate 65,531, forward strand.
TTCTTACCACTGCTCGGTACAGATTACGTTGAACTTTATGTAGGTAATGCCAAGCAAAGTGCACATTATTACAAAACGGCATTTGGCTTTCAGTCAGAGGCCTACGCTGGGCTAGAAACAGGCATGAAAGACCGCGTTTCTTATGTCTTGAAACAAGATAAAATTCGTTTGGTCCTCACCACACCACTCACTGAAGGCGGCGAACTCAACGCACATATCGACAAACACGGTGATGGCGTTAAAGTGGTCGCATTATGGGTCGAAGATGCTACAAAAGCCTTTGAAGAAACCACCAAAAGAGGTGCGAAGCCTTACATGCAACCAACCAAAGAAGAAGATTCAGATGGTTATGTAGTACGTTCTGGTATTTACACATATGGCGAAACCGTTCACATTTTTGTGGAACGTAAAAATTACCATGGAACCTTCCTTCCGGGCTATAAAAAATGGGAATCTCATTACAATCCTGAACCAGTTGGGCTCAAGTTTATCGACCACATGGTTGGAAACGTTGGTTGGAACGAAATGAATGATTGGGTCGAATTTTATGGCAAAGTCATGGGTTTTGCTCAAATCGTTTCTTTCGATGACAAAGATATTTCCACAGACTACACTGCATTGATGTCAAAAGTGATGTCTAATGGTAATGGGCGCATCAAATTCCCGATCAACGAACCAGCCGAAGGCAAGAAAAAATCACAGATAGAAGAATACATCGATTTTTATAATGGCCCGGGTGTACAGCACATTGCAGTTGCCACAAACGATATCGTAGCCACGGTTTCCGCCATGCGCGATCGCGGTGTAGAATTTTTATATGTTCCAGAAACGTATTATGATGACCTTCTTGAACGCGTTGGAGCAATCGATGAAGATGTTGAACTTTTGAAGTCACACGGCATTCTCATTGACCGCGATGATGAAGGATACCTATTACAATTATTTACCAAACCAGTTGTGGATCGCCCAACTATGTTCTTTGAAATCATTCAAAGAAAAGGAGCGCAATCTTTTGGTAAGGGAAATTTCAAGGCTTTGTTTGAAGCCATCGAGCGCGAACAAGAAAACCGCGGAACACTTTAAATCTGTTCCAATAAAGATTCAAATTCAGTATAAATGCCGGTCTGATGGTCGGCATTATATGCTTTTTGGATTTCCTCCACAATTTTGGAAATTTCTGTAACGCCCGCTGCTTTGAGTTGGTTCATGACCTCCTGAATAACAGCTGGTCTAGGCCCCCAAGTAAAAATTTCTTTTCCTTCCTGATCAAGACAAATCAATTTTGGTATGGAACGTCCTCCGTTTGTCAGGTAAGCATCCATAACTGTAGGGTGCTCGTCTCGAAGAAGATAAGCAGTTTTAATTTCTGAATGTGTTTGTGCAATTTTCTCCACCACAGGCACGCATTGTGCGGCATCTCCACACCAAGGTTCTGTCAGTACAACCCATGTCCAGCCCTTCGCCTTTTTATCCAAAAGTACTTTGAGCCTGTTCGGTATTTCTACTGTTTTATTCAAGCGCTTCATTCTTTGGTAATTCAGCTTTGTATAATAAACATAGGCTTCTGACTGATTAGGCCCGCTTGTTTTGCCTTCCTTCACTAATTGTTCAGTGAGTTCCAAGTAGGCGTCGTAGTTCATGGCTTGTGCAAGCACACTTGAATTAATTGGTGTCATAACTGATTTTGTTGATGGATGTGGGCAAAAGTACAAATAGAAAAAAATAGAATTTGCAAAAATTGCATTTTATCATTTGAAGAAGAATTTGTATATTTGCACCCACTTAAACGGAGGTTGTAGCTCAGTTGGTTAGAGCGTCGGATTGTGGTTCCGAAGGTCGCGGGTTCGAGACCCGTCTTCCTCCCCAAACAAAAAGCCAGTATTCATACTGGCTTTTTTTGTTTACAAACATTTTAAAGTCTGAATACATAATTCTTGAAGTAGGGGAGGCATAGTAACGGCATTCCATGGATGTTTTGCACCAAAAACATGATCTGCTCCTTTAATTGTCAGCACTTCAACTTGGGCGGCTCTTCCAAGTTCAATTGCTTCGGAAAGCGGCACAGATTCATCCAAGTCACCATGAAAAATATGTAGTTTTTCTTTAAGCCTTTCAGCAGCAGCTAGGATATCCAAATCTTTGCGATTTTCGATGTAGTTCTGATAGAGTTCGATTGATTGGGGTAAATCTTGATTTGTCCGGCCATTTTTAATGTACCTCACACCTTCTTTTTTCCATAACATTAATTCATTGCCGGCTGGAAATCTGCGTCCAATATCACAAATAGCGGCCCAAGTACAAACCTCGCCTAGCTTACTCAGGCAAGGCCAATGTTTTGCAGCCAGTATAGCCATTCCTCCTCCTCGAGAATGCCCCACCAAATGAATTTGCTCATAGGTTCGGTGTTCGCGTTCTATATGTTGAAGTAGCGCTTGGATATCGAACAATTCTTTACTGTATGTATTGGAACCAAAGGCCTTTAAATCGACGAAATCATGTGGTGCTTCTTTGCTCGTGCCGTTGTGTGATAAATTAAACCGACAAAAATCATAGCCCTCGGCAAAGAAAAACGAGCTCACTAAATGCCATGCGCCCCAATCCATAAAGCCCATAAAACCATGAATAAAAACTATGAGTTCTTTATGATGCTCGTGCTGAACCAACTCGTATAAACTCTCTTTGTGCTGAGCACCGCTGTATTTACTCCTCATGAATGATCAAATAGAAATCTTCTTGTATTCGAAGATAGCCATAATCATAACAGTAGTAGATGGCCTGACCCGATTTCGAAACTTTAATATGAGTATGATATTCAAATTGAAATCCTTTATCATAAAACTTTTGAATGTGATGCTTGTTTCGTTTTTCTTGGTATAGCACTAGCAAAATCAGTTTATTGGTATGTAATATCCTATTGATTTTTCGATTTTTATGATTGAGCAATGCGTTATTGCGGTTGTTGCATGCATTGCGACAATAGTCGGAACAATATTTTTGATCGCGTCGACCATGTAAAACATGCCCGCATTCTTGACAAAAACGTTTCACCTCTGTAAAATTCATAAGAACAAAACGTGTAATGATGTTTTATAGTCCTAGATGGCATAGCTCGAGCGCTCATTTTGCCCTCTATTTATCTTTTTTTATTCGGTGAACTCCGTAAAATATGCAGTAAATCAGGCTTTTTGCTCAAAACATTGTAACGCATGAAAAAAAAATGCGTTGAAGTCGAACCTTTCTGCGTTTTATCAGTACAAGCAAAGGCAATTAAAAATTATGAGGCAGTTAAAAATCGCAAAACAGGTCACCAACAGAGAGACCGCATCCTTAGACAAGTATTTACAAGAAATTGGTCGTGTAGATTTGATCACCGCCGATGAAGAAGTAGAGCTTGCTCGTAAAATCAAAGCAGGAGACCGCATTGCGCTCGAGCGTTTGACAAAAGCAAACCTTCGTTTCGTGGTGTCAGTTGCCAAGCAGTATCAAAATCAAGGTTTGGCTTTGCCTGATTTGATCAATGAAGGAAATTTAGGCCTCATTAAAGCAGCAGAACGCTTTGATGAAACCAGAGGTTTTAAATTCATTTCTTATGCCGTTTGGTGGATTCGTCAGTCAATCTTACAAGCATTGGCAGAACAAGCGCGTATCGTACGTTTGCCTTTGAATAAAATTGGCAATATCAATAAAATCAACAGAGCATACTCTGAACTAGAGCAAAAACTAGAGCGTCCGCCTTCTGCCGACGAATTAGCTGAGTTCTTAAACGTGACACCTGAAGAGGTGAAGCAAACACTTTCGCAAAATGGTCGCCACATTTCAATGGATGCGCCACTCATCGAAGGAGATGAATCTACATCTACCATGTATGACGTCATGCAAGGTGATTCACTACCTGGCCCTGAGGCAAATCTCACACTTGAATCATTGCGTTCAGATATTCGCCGTTCACTAACAAGTCTTACACCACGCGAAAGCGAAGTCATCAGTATGTTTTATGGTCTTGATGGCAAAGCACCGTTATCACTCGAAGAAATTGGTGACAAATTCGACCTCACCCGTGAGCGCGTTCGCCAAATCAAAGAGAAAGCCATCCGCCGCCTCAAACACACCAACAAAAACAAGGTACTCAAGAGCTACCTCGGATAATAAAAAAAGGAACCGCAAGGTTCCTTTTTTGTTTTCTGAGTATTTTAAATATTATTGTTCTTTTACCTCAACTTTGATCGAAGTACTTGTAACTATACCACCCGTAAGTCCTGATATGATAAAATCAGTTAGTCTAATTTTAGTTACAACTTGACAATTACCATTTGATGGAGTATTTACATGAGTTCGGCCGATAGGCATAATCCCCCAAAATAGCCAAAATTGTTTTCCTTTGTCAAAGGTTACTTCTTTACCAGGTGTTTCTAAATATGCTCCAACTGGAGTTTTTGTCATCATACAAGATGATGTGATTGTAACTAGAACGATTAATGTTAAAATATTCTTCATTATTGTTTTCTTTTTTGTTTTTACATCTGAATCACACTGCAATCCCCAGCTACCATAGTGTAGGTGTCAGTAAGAAGTGATGTTCCATTATTATCCTTAATTTCATAAGTAATTGTTTTAATTACTTGCTGACCCATATCGATTTCAGCGCTGATATTTCCTGATTGTGTACAGCTTGGTGCACCAGTCCAGTAATTTGTTGCAAGAGTAGATCCTATTAATTGTCCATCTACATAAACAGTTAATCCGGTGATGCCGGCATTTTGAAGGAGTTGCGATGTAGCTTGGTCTTGCCAAAATATTACCTTTTCCTTATAATTACATGTTCCGTCATCCTTCTTAGCTGACGCGCTGTAATTAATTGCGTCAGGATCTGTACAACCTGGTTTTGCGCAGCTGAAAAGCGTTAAGGAAACTGCACTGAGAAGAGTGATTTTAGTTAAAAAATTCATGCTTTGATCTTTTTAATTGTTAATTTATAATTCAAATGTACAATAAAATAGTACACAATAGTACTAAAAAACAAACGTATTGTAGTATAATTATGAGCAAAGCAATCGGCAATTTTGTCTCATGGGTGAGTTGCATATCGGACAAGAAATAAAGCGCGTTTTAGATGCGAGCGATTTATCAGTGACTGATTTTGCAAAAAAAATAAATAAGTCCAGAGGAAATGTATACTCTATTTTAACCCGAAGTTCAATTGATACAGAACTCTTAGCGGTGATATCAAGTGTATTGAATTATGATTTCTTTTTGCTGTTTAGCCAGACTTTCGAGCAAGTGAATGAAAGGGTAGAAGCGCTAGAAAAGGAAAATAAACTCGTGCGCACACTCAATGAGCTGTTGATCGAAAAGTACGGTGAATAGGTTTTGATAAACAGTAGATTACATCGGATCGACGTCGATGCTGATTTGGATGCTTTTGAAACGAACGTTTTGATAAAATAAATCGAGGTCTTGCAAAATGCGGGCTTTTACTTTTTTATCGGGTGCACCGCGTTCAATTTTCAGTTTGATTTCTTTGAGGTATTTATTTTGTATGCGTTTCACAATAGGAAACTCTGGCCCTAAAACGCGTTCTTTGAAAATATTTCTTAGATGATCGGCTAAATATTGGGCTCCTTCACTGACCAATTCTTCCTTTTCATGCTTCAGCGTCAGTTGAACAATTTTGTAAAATGGCGGATAAAAAAAGCGCTCGCGTTCATCGATTTCTACGTCGTAGAATCCTTTGAAGTCGTGTGCCATTACGCGCTCGAGTACCCAATGTTCGGCCTGCGCACTTTGAATGATAACCTTGCCTTGTTTTTCTTTGCGACCAGCCCTACCTGCTACCTGAGACATCAATTGATATGCCCGTTCATAAGCCCTGAAATCGGGCCGATTGAGCAACATATCGGCATCCAGAATGCCAACTAATGATACGTGGTCAAAATCAAGGCCTTTGGTAACCATTTGTGTACCAATTAAAACATCTATGCGGCGTTGCGAAAAATCGTCAATTATTTCTTCATAGGCATGTTTGGATCGGGTACTATCAAGATCCATTCGTTTGAAGATGGCATTTGGAAATATAAGTTGCAATTCATCTTCAATTTTTTCAGTTCCAAAACCGATCATGCGCAAGCGGTTGCTTCCACAAGCCGTACAGGAACCAATTGGCGGAATGGTATAGCTGCAATAATGACACTTGAGCATATTGCTATGCTTGTGGTAGGTCAGGCTGACATCGCAATGCTGACAGCGAGGAGTCCAGGAGCAAACTTCACAAGACCATATTGGCGTGTATCCCCTTCTATTCTGAAATAATATAATTTGTTCTTTTTTCTCGAGCACATTGCGCATTTCATCCAACAAAAGTGAGGAGAAATGAGATTGCATGTTTTTGAGCTTCTTTTCCCTTTTCAGATCGGCACAAATCATGGATGGTAATTGCAATCCTTTGTACCGCTCTTGCAACTGAACTAAATGATATTTTTCATGTAAGGCATTATAATAAGACTCAATGGATGGTGTTGCCGAGCCTAACAGCACTTTTGCCTCGTGTAATTTGGCCAAAACAATAGCGGCATCACGGGCGTTGTAGCGCGGTGATGGGTCATATTGTTTGAAAGAGGCCTCATGTTCTTCGTCTACGATAACCAACCCAAGATCAGCAAATGGTAGAAAAACAGAACTTCTGGCACCCACAATTATTCTGAATTTTTGGAGGTCATTGTTCAAGACATGATTCCAAATCTCAACGCGTTCATTTTGGTTAAACCTGCTGTGATATACGCCAACCATCTGCCCAAAGTATTTTTGCAAACGACTGATTAGCTGCGTAGTAAGCGCAATTTCAGGGATGAGAAATAATACTTGTTTACCGAGGTCAAGGTACTGTTGAATCAGCTGCACATAGACTTCAGTTTTTCCGGATCCGGTGACACCATGTAGCAAACACACGTCTTTTTGCTGGAAACCAGTTTCGACGTTGGCAAGGGCGTTTTGCTGTATTTCGGTCAAGGCTTTGAAAGCAGCTGTGTCTTCAGGTATGGCATCAAAACGATCGATTTGTAGTCTTTCCACTTCGAATATTCCTTGCTTTTCAAGGGTATTGATAGCTGAGGGGCTAACGTCATATTTAAGAAGTAAACTTTTAGAAACAGGCGCGTGTAAACCACCAGCTTCGGCAGCTAACTGAATAAACTGAAGGATAGCCTGCACTTGTTTTTCGGTTCTTGTTTTACGCTCAAAGGTATTGAGTAGCGTGCTCAAGGTATCCTCTTGTTGAAAAGCAGTGTTCAGAAAAACGAAAAGTTGTGTTTTTGGGGTGTAGCGTTCGCGTACTTCCTCTGAACTCGCGATCAACTTGTATTCTAAGAGTTTTTTAAGATAGGGCTGGATGGTTTTAATGCCTAAAGATTCAGAAAGCTCTTTGGCACTGCAATTTTCATTGATATGTAAAATATCAAGTATTTCAAGTTCTCTTTTCGATAACTGAAAGGACTCTTGATTTGGACGATCAGGGTGTAAACAAAATTTTGATTCACTCGCTAATTTGAAGTTTGCGGGTAAAGCTGCGTTCATGACATCTCCTAACGGAGCCATATAGTAGGTGCTGATCCAGTCCCAAAAGGCGAGTTGCTTACCTGTAATGATAGGTTGCTCGTCGAGTAAAGTATCGATGTATTTGGCTTGATACCCCTGAGGTACTTGTTGATGTACATTGGTGATGATTCCGGTAAGAAGTTTGTTTTTTCCAAAAGGAACCAAAACTCTTAAGCCGCTGCGGGTCTGTTCATTGAGTTCAAACGGAATACGGTAAGTGAAAACCTGTCTCATCGGGACAGGCAACAAGACATCGGCAAAGAAAGTCTCGCGCTCAGTCATTGTTTTTAATTACAGGCAAAAGATTCTTCTTGCCCTACAACGTTATCTCCGGGATGATTCGAACAAAAGAGTAAATTACCTGTGATGGGGCCGGTGCATAATTCGCGGGTCGTTTTTTTATCGATAGCGCGTATGTAAGCTTGTTGCGGAGATGTGTAAAATGGTTTGTAATAGGTTACGGTTTGTCTTGATGAGAAGATGCCAACTACACGCTTGCCATTGGTGACATTTAAGTTGGTGTAGGTTGGTTTACTTTGCGCCAAGCTCGAACTCGGTTTATTGACGGCCATGTAGTTGTATAAATCTTCAGCACCACCAGTTATAATAATTCTGAAGCCCTGAAAAGTACGCTTATCAATTGTTTGATCTGCAGTTGCGTTGGATTTGATGAGATCAAAAAATGTCTGGCCAGATGCTGTAAATGTGCGTGAGTTGTAGGGTTCTACATTGGCCTCGCCGAGTTTCCATCGAAATGATTTTTCTGTTTTAAGGGCGCCTCGGTGTTCGTTGAACAATACGTCTAGATGTGTACTTGCAATGTAGGCATTTCCTGTATTGGAAATAGCAATGGCACTTGGGATATAAATACCAGGATCATTTGCAAATTTGAATGTGAAGTTTTGAGAAACAGAAGGTGAGGTCATGCCGTGTACCAAATCGGTTTCTCCACTCACTTCAAATTCGCCGCCATTGATGATGGCCTTGAAACGGTAGGTAGCGGTAGGTTTGAGTGAACTTAGCAGGGGGTTGCTTGAGGTTTGTATGGCTTCAAGAGGCCCTGTAGGTAATGTTTTGAAGTAATAGGCTTTTTGCTCAGGGCCATAGAAAACACCGTTGGTATCTTTATCCTGAACAATGGTGTCTTGAAGTGTCCAGGTGCGTGTTACCTGACCATTAACCACTTCGGAAACGGTTGCCTCCACTTGATCAAAATAGCTTGAGTCAGGGATGAGTGCGTTATCTAGCGCTGATCCTGGGCCAATAAATGCTCTTGTGATTTTAATGAAGTGAATTGAATCTGCTTGGTCTAAAAGACCATAAACAACTGCTGTTTCAACAAAATCGCCATCGAGTTTGATGTCGTCTTCGCAAGCGCTGAGGCCAACAACAAACAAAATAAGAAGGGCAAAATATTTGATCATGTGGTTCAAATGTTTAGTGAATTAAGGATTGATACCTTGAGCAGGTAATGCAGTGCTCGGAGCTGCTGCTTTTTCTATGGCAATCAGTTCCATTTCAAAAACCAATGGAGAATAAGGCTTGATATTGGCGCCTTGCGGAGGGTTTCCGGCGTAGCCTAATTCTTGTGGTACAAAAAGCTTGATTTTACTACCTACTTGCATGAGCTGAATGGCTTCTGTCCAACCCGGAATTACTTCGTTGAGCCCAAAGCTTACGCCCTCTCCATCTGGTGATTGGTCAAAAATACTGCCGTCAGGGTTCATGCCTACATATTTCATTTTTACGCGGGCGTCGCGTCCTGGTTTAGGCCCCTTTCCAGGAGTCATGATAATGTATTGTAAGCCACTTGGGGTAGTAATAACACCTGGTTTAGTTTTGTTTTGGGCCATAAAAGCTTCTCCTTCTGCTTTAAAGCCAGCGGTAATTTTTTGGTATTTTTGATTCATGAGAGCCTCAAAACCAGCCATGATTTTTTTACGATCGAGGCCTTTAAGCGCCTCAGCTTCTTTTTTATTGAGGCCATCGGCAAATCCCTTTTTCACAAATTCGATGTTGACCAGGGCACTTGCATCGAGTTCTTGGAAGTAATGATCAAAACGTTCGCGGTTCATTTTACCGGCGGCAAAAGATCCCTTTTCTTTGAATTTTTCATTGATTGTTTTGCTACCTTGGCCTAAAACAAGTTCGAGGTCTTTGTAGTAGCGTTCCATTTCGCTTTCTTTTACCGGATTTTCAAAGCCAGCAATCATTTGTTCTTTATCGAGTTGATTAAATGGCGCTTGCGTGGTAAAAGGTTTGGCGATTTCTACACCGAGTAGATATGAATAGCGTTCTTTGTCTGTCTTGAAGGTAACAACGTTGTCTCCACAAGAAGCCAAAACTAAAATTAGGGTAAATAGTGCTAAAATTCTCATGAGGCAATGTCGATAAGTTCTACGTCAAAAATAAGTGCGCTGTATGGTTGAATGGCTCCACCTGGATGCGGATTTGCTCCGTATGCGAGGTCTTCTGGAATGCTGAGTCTGTATTTTGCACCAACGTTCATGAGTTGAAGCGCTTCTGTCCAGCCGCGAATAACTTGGTTGACGCCAAAAGTAGCAGGCGCGCCTCGCTGAATAGAGCTGTCAAAGACAGTTCCGTCGATGAGGGTACCGTGGTAATGTACAGTAACTTGACTTGTCGGACCTGGTTTCGCTCCGTTCCCTTCTTGTAAAACTTCGTATTGCAAGCCGGTTTCAGTTGTGGTTACCTCAGGACGCTGCGCATTTTCATGGAGAAATGTAGCCCCAGCTTGCTTATTTGCTTCGTATTTGAGTGCTTTTTGCGTATTTAGGTATTGTTGAATTTCAATATTGGCTTCTTCAGGGCTGAGTAGAGGCTCGGCCCCACTGAAAATGGCGTTCATGCCTGCCATCACTTGATCGAGGTCAAGAACAGTGAGGTCTTGTTGAGAGAGGCTCTCTGCGATGCTCATGCCTATGCCGTAGGAAGCTTTTGCTTTGTTAGTATCCATAAAATTGTAAAAGGCGAATTTACCGAAAAAAGCGGGTTTTTACACCCTTCGAAATAAATAAATTTATTGAAACCAAATAAGCGTTTTGGCGTATAAATGCCGCTATGGATCAAGAGTTTACACTTCGATATCGTGTTGTTTCATCTGAAAAAGAACTTCATGCCGCTGATCAGCAATTAGTTAGTGCTGCAAAAACGGCAAGATCTCGTGCTTATGCACCTTATTCTGGCTTTCAAGTAGGTGCAGCTTTGCGCCTTGAGAACGGACAAATCATCGAAGGTAATAATCAAGAAAATATCGCCTATCCCTCTGGTCTTTGTGCCGAAAGAGTAGCTTTATTTTATGCCGGCGCAAGTTTTCCTGATCTTGCCATTGAATCCATTTGTATTGTCGTGCAGGGTGATCTCATCGCAGCGCAAAACGCGGTTTCTCCTTGCGGATCTTGCAGACAAGTTATGCTCGAAAGTGAAGCGAGGCAGGCAAGCCCTATTCGAGTATTGTTGGTTCAAAAAAACGGCCAAATTTTTGTTTTAAATTCTTGTAAAGACTTATTGCCTTTTGGCTTTATGAAGTAGCTTAGTTCTCCTAAAAGGGTTGTATCTTTGCCTCATGATTACCAATGCACAACTTTTAGAAGCAGCCAATACTTTTGGCACACCATTATTTGTTTACGACGCTGAAAAAATAAGTGCGCAATATAAACGGTTGCAAAGTGCCTTTAAGGTTCCAAATTTAAAATTACACTATGCCCTTAAAGCACTCAGTAATATTAATATACTGCAACTCTTGAAATCAGAAGGTGCAGGTTTAGATGCCGTCTCAATTCAAGAAGTTTACCTTGGCCTACGTGCCGGATTCCGTCCGGAACAAATAATGTTTACACCAAATGGTATTTCATTTGAAGAATTCCAACAAGCGGTAAGTCTTGGCGTGCATGTCAATATTGATAATCTTCCTTTACTCGAGAAATTCGGTGCAACATATGGCGCATCAGTTCCTTGTTGCATCAGAATAAACCCGCATATTACAGCCGGAGGAAGTCATCATATTTCTGTCGGTCATATCGATTCAAAATTCGGGATTTCGATTCATCAAGTAAAACATATTGAACGGATCATGAAGCATTATGGAATCCATGTAAATGGTTTGCATATGCATACCGGAAGCGATATCATTGATCCGGATGTTTTTATTCAAGGTGCGAATTTGCTCTTTGATGCAGCTGCTCATTTTCCTGATTTGACATTCATGGATTTTGGTAGCGGTTTCAAGGTTGCATACAAAGAAGGAGATATCGTATCAGACATCGAAGATCTAGGTCAAAAAATTAGTACTGCATTTTTAAACTTTTGCACCGAATATGGCAAAGAGCTTGAGTTATGGTTTGAACCAGGAAAATTCTTAGTAAGTGAATCTGGGCAATTACTGGTCAAAGCCAACCTCATTAAACAGACCACCTCAACTGTTTTTGTTGCTGTGGATAGTGGTCAAAATCACCTCATTCGCCCAATGTTTTACAACGCTTATCACCATATTTTAAATATTTCAAACCAACAAGGACCTCAAAAATTATACAGCGTTGTTGGTTATATTTGTGAAAGTGATACACTTGGACATGATCGCCTATTGAATGAAGTACAAGAAGGCGATATCTTGAGTATTTTGAACTGTGGAGCATATGCATACACGATGTCCAATAATTACAACGCAAGGCTACGTCCTGCTGAGGCAATGTTCCATAATAATGCAATGCATCTCATCCGAAAGAGAGAGGTAATTGAAGATATTTATAAAAATGAAATTGAATTAAATTTATTCGCATGAACAGTTGGTTTACCGTCAAGGTTAAGTACACAAAACAATTAGAAAACGGAACTTTTAAAAGAGTTTCAGAGCCCTATTTACTAGCAGCCATGACATTCACAGATGCCGAAGCGCGTATCTACGAAGAACTTGGATCGAGCATCAGAGGAGAATTTCAAGTAACAGGTATTGCACGCACAGACCTCCACGATATTTTTCAATACGACGACGCAGAACAATGGTTTAAGTGTAAAGTAACTTATGACCGCATCGATGAAGACGGCGAGAAAGCCAAAACTATATCTCAAAACTTCCTCGTAAGTGCTGCTCATGTCAAAGAAGCCTACGAGCGCATTGAAGAAAGTTTAGCGACCCTCATGATCGACTTCAATGTGGTGTCCATTACGGCTTCGCCAATCGTTGAAATCTTCCCGTACCGAGAAGAAGAGGTGCAGTCACCAGCTGCTAAAAAATTACCTATCATTGAGCAAGAACCAATGCATACCCCAATTCGCCAAGTATTCTCTGCTTCAGGCTCTGCCTCAGACGAAGACCTTGACGACAATCAAGATTCATCCATCACAGATCACTATTCAGAAAGTTCAGCGGATGAACTTGATGAAGAACTCAACGACGAAGACGAATAAGCGATGAGTGAGTGGCTCAAAGCATACCGAGAAAACCATGCCGATTTCGATCATCCATCAGGAATCGACATATTGGGTACGGATCCATTTACAGCTTTTTCAACTTGGTTTGATGCTGCGGCAACTGCTCAAGAAAAAGAAGCTAATGCTTTTGTACTCAGTACCCTTGGCCAAAATGCACGCATCAGCTCTAGAATTTTGTACCTCAAAGAGCTACAAAATCAAGCCTTTATTTTCTACACCAATTACCTGAGTCATAAAGGTCAAGACATCAGCCGCCAAGAAAAAGTGGCTATGTTGTTTTTTTGGCCAGGCCTCATGCGCCAAATTCGCATTGAGGGCCGCGTTCAAATGATAGATGCTGCCGTCAGTGATGCTTATTTTGCAAGCCGACCACGAGAAAGTCAAATTGGTGCTTGGGCTTCTGAGCAGTCCAATTTGCTTACTGATCGTTCTGAGCTCATCAAACGCTTTGAGCATTTCGATCAACTTTATCCGAATGAGGTTCCGCGTCCGCCACATTGGGGAGGATACGCACTGCACCCGACTTATTTTGAATTTTGGCAAGGCCAACCTTCTCGCTTGCACGATCGCAAGTCTTTTACTTTGGATCAAGGATCCTGGGAAATTAATTTACTAAATCCATAAATGAGGGCCTACCAACCACTTTGTGAAGTCCTTTCAAACGGAACCCGCTTGGTTTACTTACGTGTCCCGAGTCAGGTGGCACACCTTGGGTTTTTCTTTGCTGCCGGATCCCGACACGAAGCACCGCACCAAACAGGCTTAGCCCACTTTCTTGAGCATTGCCTTTTCAAGGGTACAACGCGTTTCAAAGCGCTTCAAATTCTTTCTAGAATTGATGCCGTAGGAGGCGAGCTCAATGCATACACTGCCAAAGAAGAAATGTGCCTGTACGCCTCTTTTTCCAAAGAGCATACCAAAAGAGCGATAGATCTCCTTGCTGATCTTTCCATCAACTCTGTTTTCCCTGAAAAGGAGTTGGAACGAGAAAAAGAAGTAATCCTCGATGAAATCAATTCTTACCTAGATTCGCCGAGTGACAAAATATTTGATGACTTCGACGACGCGCTCTTTAAAGACCATCCGCTGGGCTTCAATATTTTAGGCACTAAAGAAAGCGTCAGTGGTTTTACCCGTGAAGATTTGTTAGCATATGTTGCACAATATTTTACAGCCGATAACCTGGTTGTTTCTTTTGTAGGCAATATGCCGCTGCCGAAACTCAAAGGATTATTAGAAACCGCACTCTCTGATTTGCGCAAAACAGCCACCAGAACACAACCAATAGCTTTTACTCAGTACAAGCCTTTTGATTTGCGCAAAAAAGAAGCCAATTACCAAGCACATGCAGTACTCGGAGGTTTGGCGCCTAGTTACCACAATGAAGAGCGGATTGCGATGTCATTGCTCATTAATATTTTAGGTGGCCCCGCTCTTAATTCTCGCTTAAATTTATCAGTACGTGAACGCTACGGTTACGCTTATGCCATTGAGGCTAATTACCACACATTTGCTGATACAGGCTATTGGCAAATATATTTTGGTTCAGAGGCAAAAAATATTGATAAAACCTTGACACTGATCTACAAAGAATTAGCGCTTTTACGAGAAAAACCACTTTCTGCCAAACAGCTCTTACAAGCAAAAAGACAATTTAAAGGACAACTAGCACTAGGTATGGATGTCAATTCTGGCCTTATGCAAGGCTTAGGGAAAAGTATGTTGGCTTTTGGGCAAATTGATACGATCGCAGAAATGCATCAGTCGATTGATAAAATCAGTAGCGAAGAAATGCAAGCGTTGGCTAATAAATACTTCGACGCTAGCCAGATTTCTAAATTGGTATTTGATACCAATGAATGATTTTATGATTGATAAACGGACTTTCGAAATCAGCGGCCTCCAAAAATAGAGCTACCAACCCTAATCATTGTACTTCCGGCTTCAATGGCCAATTGGTAGTCTCCGCTCATACCCATAGACAACTCTTCAAATGAATCTTGCGTTTGAAAATATTTTTCTTTGAGTGTCAAAAATATTTGTCCCAAACTTTCAAATTCTTTGCGTATTTGTTGCACATCATTTGTAAAACTTGCCATCCCCATAACGCCGCAAATTTCAATGTTTCGGAGTTCTTGATAGGCATTGCTTTCTAAAAGTTCAAATGCTTCTGTGAGTTCAAGCCCAAATTTACTTTCTTCCTGAGCAATATAAAATTGTAATAACACTTTTTGAACACGGGCATGCTTTTTGGCTTGTTTGTCTATTTCTAATAAGAGTTTAAGGCTATCAACGGCATGAATCAAGTGTACAAAACCAGCAGCATATTTCACTTTATTGGATTGCAAGTGACCAATCAAATGCCATCGAATGTCTTGAGGAAGTTCGGATTGTTTTTCAACCAATTCCTGTACTTTATTTTCCCCGAAGTCTCGTTGCCCTGCATCATAAGCCTCTTGGATTGCAGCTATCGGTTTGGTTTTTGAGACGGCAATGAGGCGAACGTTTTTCGGAAGACCAGCTTGAATGGCTTGTAGTTTTTCAGCGATCATTTTTCTAGAGAGTAAATGGTAAGACCACTTCGAAGTTTTGGTTCTACCCAAGTTGATTTTGGCGGCATGTTTAGGCCAGCATCAGCAACTTTTTTGACTTCTGACATGCTTGCAGGATAGAGCAGAAATGCGACTTCTTGTTTATGAAGATCAACGGCCTCTACCATTTTGTCTATTGGCTCATTTCCCGGAACAAAGGTAATTTGGTCAGTCGTCTTGAGATCGGTTATGCCAAAAATAGGCTTGAGGATGAGGTCTGATAAGATAAAAGAATCTAGGGTCTCTACTGGATCTTGGTCATTGATAAAATTCAAATTTGGTTTGAACTTTAGCCAAGTTTTCTCCATGTAAATATGAATTTCATGACGGTTCGACGGCGCACACGCATTTTGTAGCGTTTCAAGCGTGCCTTCGTTAGATAAAATTGCTTTTAAACCAGCTAAATCAAGTCCGTTGGTTGATTTAAGCAAGCGATGAAAAGGAGCAATTTCAACGGTCTTTTCATCGACAAGATAGCTCAAGAAAAAAGAGGCGGCAGTAGGAATATCTCCGCTGTTTTGCTGAAGCTTTTGAGCATATCTAACAGAAGATGCAGAGCGGTGGTGTCCGTCGGCAATATAAAGCGCGTCTATTTCTTCAAATGCAGTACAAATTTCCGCTGAGTCTTCTGAATTCATGAGCCAAACTTCATGTTTAATGCGGTCAGTTGTGGTAAATTCATATTCAGCTCTTGTTGCAGTATATTGTGTTAAGAAGTGCTGAATTGAAGGTCGGTTCTCGTAGGTCATTAACACGGGCTCAGCATTGAAACCAACGATTTCTAGGTATTTGGTAAAGATGTCTTCACGTGCGGTAAGCGTTTCTTCGTGGATCTTTACTTTGCCTGCAAGGTAGTCTTCAACGCTAACACCTGCAAAAAAACCAGTGAAACTATGGTTTTCGTTGCTCTGTCTGTAAATATAAACATGGGCTTGATCATCTTCAATCAGGATACCGTTCTCTTTAAATTGCTCAAATTTTTGGCGCACTTGACGAAATCTGTCAATAGAATTGGGTTTGGTCCTGACGCTTGCGCCAAATTCTGGATTGATGATATGCAAAAAAGTAAAGGGGTTATCCTCAAGTTTGGCTTTGAGCACATTTTTTTTGTACGAATAATAAGGTCGTGTTGCAACCAAGTGCACCTTATCTCTGACAGGTCGAATGGCTTTAAAAGCCCTTATTTTTGCCATACATTAAAATTTATAACTCATTCCGATACTTGGTAAAATCGGGAACTGATAAATCTTTTGATTGGTAATGCGGTTGACGTAGAAAATATTGTTACGATTGTAAGCATTGGTAACGCCGGCAACCAATTCAATGTTATTCTTAGCCTTCGTTGTGATCGTATGTTTTACTGTTATGTCTAGGCGATGGTAGTAGGGCAGGCGCTGAGAATTGAAGGTCCCGAGCATCGTAGCAATGGTATTTGGGTTATTTGTAACGTAGTCTGTGGTAAGCCCTTCACTGAAATTTTCAAGTTGATAATAACCTGCGGTTGGTGTAAAAGGCAATCCAGAGCCTAGGTTCCAGCGTACATTTACTTCAGTGTTTTTCTTTTCGCCAAATGCATAAGAAGCCACTAAGTTAAGGTTGTGTCGACGATCAAATACAGGAAAGTAATTATTGAACCCGTCCCAACGGGTATTGTAGCCCCAAGAATAAACTGCCCAGATAAAGACTCTATTTTTTGTGTATTTGAATAAGGCATCTACCCCAAATGATTGCCCAGATTCTATGATGAAATCCTTTTTGAAAACATCATCAATGAGTTCAAATTGAGCGATATCGGCATACAATTTATTCGGGTTGATATTGCTGAGTTGGTCAAAATATTTGTAATATCCTTCAATGTTGACATTCCAAAATTTATTCAGGTCATATTCGAATCCGGCAATAGCATGCCAAGCATATTGCAGACCATTTTTAATGGTGCTGACTTGCTGGTATTCGTTGATAAATTCATCTTGAACATTTGTTGGCGCAGAAAGCAATCCGTTGAATAAATTGACGATGTCTTTGTCAGATGATGCGGAGGTGAAGTTTTGTGAAAAGCGTCCTCCTGAAAATTTGAATCGCAGGCGATCTGTAGCGTTGAATTTAGCTCCTAAACGCGGTTCAATAGAAACGGTGTTCAAGGAGGCATAAACTTGCATGCGCAAACCTGTTTGGTATACCCACCTGGGTGTGACAAGTCTGTAATTGACATAGGTGCCAATTTCTGTCGTGAAATTATTGGCTTCTATTTTTCTAGCGAGTTCATTGTAGGTAACGAATTGGGTATTGAAACCACTGAGGTTGAATCCATAATTGAGTTCGCTTTCGTTTTTCTGAAAGAAGGTGAAGTCAAAACCGAGGTCGAAACCTCCAATTTTGGAGTAACGAGGTTCTTGGCTAGTTTCTTGAAAAGTAGTTTCGTAATTACTGCCATTGACATGCCCCCTGATGAAAATTGGAGAGCTACTTGGCACGAGTGTAAAATTGATGCCACCGCCAGAAGCATTCCAATTGAGGTCAGCCACAGAATAATTAACGGAGTCACGGTTATTGAAGCCAAAAGCACTGAATTTCGAGCCTCCTTCACCGTTAAATGTTACTTTTCCATATAAGTCGGTAAAATTAAACGGCAATCCGTTGCCGTCGTTGATACTTGGGTACAATGATTTACTGGTGTAATCTAATAAAGAGTGTTTTGCAGTAAACATGTAAGAGCCCGCCGCTAAGCCGTCGCGGTTGCGTTTTCCGAGTGGCCCTTCTAATACTGCCTTTGCCATGAATGGTGAGGCAGAAATTTTACCTCCAAATTTACTGCGGTTTCCATCACGGTAGGTGATGTCCATTACTGAAGAAATGCGTCCGCCATATTTGGATTCAAAACCACCTGTGTAAATATCTACAGACTTGACTAATTCTGTTTCAAATATAGAATAGAAGCCTATCGAGTGGAAAGGATTGTAGATGGTCATGCCATCGAGTAATGTTTTGTTTTGAATGGGCGTGCCTCCGCGCACATATAATTGCCCACCTTGGTCACCGGTGGTTACCACACCTGGCGTTACACTCAGTGCGCCAACAACATCACTTTCGGCACCGTACATTGGAATTTTCTCAACAGTTTGCTTGTCCATTTTGATTTCAGACATCCCAATTTGTTGACGCTTGTTTTTTGCCTCGCCTGTTACTCTGATGTCTTTGACTTGTAATGAGTTAAGATTAAGATTCCAAGAACCGATGTCATAAATTTTCTTTGCAGGAGTGATTTCAACATTCATGAAAGAACGTTCGTATTTACCTTTTTCTACCTTCAAAATATACGAACCCTCCTCTAATTTGGGGATGGAAAAAAAACCCGCAAGATTGGTATAACCTACAGCAACAGGTGTGCTATCTTGACGTAGTAATTTTACGCGCTCATCGGAAATAGGTTCTCCGTTTGATGCGTCGTGCAAAAAACCGCGGATGGTATAATCTTGGGCGGTTGCAGTGGCACAAATTAGAATAAATAAGGATAGAAATAGATGTTTTATCATTGGTCCGAATAAGAGTTCCCGAAGATAACGAAATGTTTTGAAAAAAACGAGTGCTTGCTTTTCTTAGGAACTACGGTCTAGATTTCGATATTGAATGGCTTCGCTGAGGTGTTTGACCAATATTTTTGGTTCGTGATCGAGGTCGGCGATTGTTCTGGCAACCTTTAAAATGCGGTCATAAGCTCTGGCTGACAGTCCTAATTTTTTCATGGCAACTTGAATCAGTTGTGTCCCTGCGTCGTCAAGCTGACAAAATTGAACCACGTTTTTTCTGGACATCATGGCATTGGCGTGTATTTCTGGTGTTTCTTTGTATCGTTCTGTTTGTAAATTTCGAGCGTCAATCACACGTGCTCTAATTTGTTCAGTGCTTTCGGAGGCTTGTATGATATTTAGTTCTTGATGCTTTACGGGGCTTACTTCTACATGCATGTCAATGCGGTCAAGTAGGGGGCCAGAAATGCGCTGGAGATAACGTTGTATGGCATTTGGGTGGCAGCTACAAGATTTCTCTGGGTGATTATGAAAGCCGCAAGGACAAGGATTCATGGCGGCAACAAGCATAAAATTGGCCGGAAAATCAATGGAAAAGCGTGCGCGAGAAATATTCACCTCACGGTCTTCAAGGGGTTGTCGCAAAACTTCTAATACGTGTCTTTTGTATTCAGGTAACTCATCTAAAAATAGTACGCCATTATGAGCCAAAGAAATTTCACCCGGCTGAGGATAAGCGCCGCCACCAATCAGACCAACATCAGATATGGTATGGTGTGGCTTTCTAAAAGGCCTTTGTGAAACAATGCCAGTTTGTCGATTTTTACCTGCTACACTATGAATTTTTGTTGTTTCGAGTGCTTCATCAAGCGACATAGGAGGCAAAATACCTGAAAGCCGCTTGGCCATCATAGATTTACCCGCTCCGGGAGGGCCAATTAGAATGAGGTTATGCCCTCCAGCTGCCGCGATTTCAAATGCTCTTTTGACGTGAAGTTGACCTTTGACATCCGAGAAATCTGGATGTGTGTGCTGCCGCTCGTGTTGAATGTCTTCCATTCGAATGGTAGCGATTTGTAGCCGGTTCTTTTTTCCATTTAAGATGAGCATGACGTCTCGGATGTTGTGAACGCCATAAATTTCCAAACCACTGACAATGGCTGCTTCTGCTGCATTTTCAGCGGGTACAATGAGCCCTTTAAAACCTTCTGCCTTTGCTTGCAAAGCAATTGCTAGAACGCCTCTTGTTTTTTGAATGGTGCCATCAAGAGATAATTCGCCTAAAAGAAGATACTCTTGTAATTTACTTGTTTTGACTTGATTGGTAACTGCCAAAATACCTATGGCAATAGGAAGATCATAAACAGAACCCTCTTTTCTAATGTCAGCAGGCGACATATTGATGGTTACTTCTTTGCCAGGAAAATGTAGTTTGTTGTTTTTGAAGGCTGCCTTAATGCGCTGATGACTTTCGCGCACTGCGACATCGGGTAAACCAACTAAATGAAAGTTGATACCGATATCGATATTTACCTCAACTTGAATGGTGGTGGCACTGATGCCAAAGACGGCGCTAGAGTAGGTTTTAATGAACATGGGCTTGAATTTGCCTCAAAGTTCTTCATAAGTACCACCGTTTCATTCAGTAAAAATCCTGAAATGTTGACCCCTCTATAATTCTTTGTTTACTCAATCAGTAATTTTTGAGCTAAACCGGTATTGATTGTGAATAAATAATAGCCTTTTGGCAAATGGCTTAAATCCAAATTTACCGAACTTGATTCCAAACGCAATTCTTCAACAATTTGGCCGTAGACATTGTAAAAACGCACAAGCGACCCTATTGGCATCGATGTCATATTGAATTTTCCATCATTTGGATTTGGAAAAACCAGTATATCTTGTTCTAAAGATGGCTTGGTTTTACTTGTGCTGCAAGCCCCAGGGTAGAACGAACTGACACCGAAATAATTGGTTGCTATGCATGAATTTTCGTAAGTAGTGGAATCACAGCCACAAACGGGTTCATATATACCGGGGCATAACACTTGTAAATTGATCAGATTTGAATCAATGCAGCCCAACATAATGACGGTATCCTGTAAACAAGCGCTGTTACATTCATAGGAAGAGGAAAAAAACGAACTTGAGTAGTCAATCCCGTTGCTACCAATCCAACTGCAGCCAGATAACACTACACAACCTGAATCTGTTAATCCCCAGCCCAGTGCCATAGAGCAGAGCCCGAAATCAACGCCAAGTGGTATGACATCACAGGTGTCATTGAAATCTTTGAGACTTGGCCAATCTTTGGTTCCTTTTATTGGCCAATCTTGAGCATTGTAAAAAGATGGAAGCAGCAGCGTAGAGATAAGAAAGAGTAAACTTTTCATTTCGATGAATAAAGAATTTTTTAACCCAATATTTTTTCAACCGAAGCCACAACTGCAGCAATTACGGTTTGAACTTGTTGATCATTGAGGTCGTAGTAAACGGGTAACGAAATTTCGGTGGAGTAGTTGCTGTAGGCTTGCGGAAAATCTTCAATTTGATAGCCTAAATTCTTGTAAGCACTTAACAAGGGTAGCGGTTGAAAATGTACATTAACAGCAACATCGTGTTCAAAGATTTCTTGGATAATGGCATCGCGTTGTGCTTCGCTAATAGCTAAAATCCTCAATTGGTAAAGGTGATATGAGCTCGTTCTGTTTTGATCCACATAGTTTGGAGTAAGCGCCCATTTGAATTTTTTGAAGGCGGCATCATATTGCGAAAAAATAGTTTTTCTACGATCTAAGTTTTCTTGATATCGCGCCAGTTCTATTAAACCAATTGCTGCCTGAATATCTGTCATGTTGCATTTGAAACCAGGTTCAAGAACATCGTAGCGCCAAGCCCCTTTTTGCGTTTTAGCCAAAGCGTCTTTCGATTGGCCGTGCAATATTTTGATATTAAAAAGTTTATAAATTTCGTCGTGGTCAAAATTTTCGGGTAAATTGAAACTGATGGCACCTCCTTCAGCGGTGGTCAGGTTTTTAACGGCATGAAAATAAAAAACGGTCACATCGGCAAGTGCACCTACTTTTTGCCCGTGGTAGAATGCCCCAAAACTATGCGCGGCATCTGCAGCCAACAATATTCTTCCCAAACGCTCTTGTTCAGGGCTATTTGGCTGAAATAAATCTCGTTTTTCTTCAATGAGACGATACAATGCTTGGTAATCGCAGGGTAGCCCCCCGAGATCGACAGGCATGATCACTTTTGTACGCGATGTGATTTTTTGAGCAACTTCAGAAATCGCCAAATTGAAATCATGCGCATTGATATCTACAAAAATTACAGTTGCGCCGGTGTGTATGACCACATTGGCACTTGCGCAATAGGTATAAACAGGAACAATAACTTCGTCCCCTGGACCAACACCCCACCAGCGCAGTAAAACTTCCATGCCGGTCGTCCAGGAACTAACCGCAATGGTTGTTTTGGCACCACAATAGGCCGTGATTTCTTTTTCGAATTGTTTGGTTCTCGGGCCTGTGGTAATCCAGCCACTTTTCAAAGCAGCTGTGACTTCATCAATGACAGCTTGGTCAATTCTTGGTGGAGAAAATGGGATCATTTATTTGATTTTAACGTGAAAGTTCTTTTTGTTTATCGCTTGGTTTCTTTTTGCATATTAAAAAGTCAAAAATACCAAGCAGATATCCCAAGCCATAACTGAGGTGTATTAGTGGGAATAGCATTGTGGTTTGAACCAAATATCTTGGTTGTGCTGTTTGTAAACCAAAAAAGAGAAGCCCAGAAATATATAGCCCCAAAGGAATGAGGTAAAAGATTTGAAAGAAACTGGGTAGTACAAATACAAAGCACAAAGAGCACAAATAGGCTACAAATAATGGCGGAAAAAGTTGTCGGATAGTGGTCATGTTGCCATGTTTTTGATTGACAAAAACTTTCCAATAACCGTATTGAAAATATTGTTTTCGGAGGCCTGCTATTGTTGCTCTAACGTAGTACTTCAACGCAATATGATGGATTAAATAGAGCTTACCACCCGCTTTAGAAATTCGAAAATTGAAATCATCGTCTTGATTTCTGATGAGCGTTTCATCGAAAAAACCAACTTTTTCAAAAACCCAATAAGGATACATTGGGCTAGTTACAGTGTCTGTGAAGCCCGATGCCGACATTGTTCTGAAATTCCCCATTCCTACGCCAAAGCTTGAAGACATCACCGCCGAAATCCGACGCCCGACCTCATTTACTGACACATTTTGTATTTGTCCGCCTACGCCCCAAACAGTTTGATCAGTCTGAAGTTTTTGGATGCATTCAGTCAGGTAATTTTGACTAATGATATGGCGCGCACCGATAATTTGTACGTAATCAACGGCTCCACCGGCATGAATACCGAGATTGAATGCAAATGGTGTCAGTTGGCGGATGTTATCGATGAGTTTTAAATTTGAATACTGAAGTTGGCAAGCTTCGATTATAGCTCTAGTGCCGTCGTCACTCATGCCATCTACAACAAAAACTTGCATTTCGCAGTCCTGGGGTAAAGCTGCCTGGTAAAGCGCATTGAGGCATTCCTCGATAAAAGGACGTTCATTTCGACAGGGGATGACTACTGTTAGCTTCAAGCTTTTAGGGGCTTTGGTGGGTTGACTATCGCAATAAATGCACTCAAAAATAATAAGTAAAATACAATACCCGACTGTCTTTGTAGCATACTTTCAAAAAGACAATTGATGGTGAAACTTGCAATGAGAAAACTAAAAATCAAATCCTTTCTTTGCCAAGCTAACCGACCCAACGCTAAAATAATAGCTAACAACCAAACCAAACCGAACCAGCCGAGCTCCGCGGTAATTTGCAGGTATTGATTGTGCGGGTTCCAGTGTTTTGCTGCTAATTCGTGGAAACCTAAATGGTGCAGTCTTTTGGACATTTCAATATCAAGACCAGAGATGCCAACACCAAATGGATGTTCGGAAATGATTTGAGCACTCGTTGTCCAGAGTATAAGCCTTGCCTGATTTCCGGACATTTTTTGAGGACAATTGCTGATGAATTTTTGTGGATTAGCTGTGTAGGTGGTCGTTGATTGAAGGGTATTTTGTAAATCGGTTCGGAGCCCTGGTTGAAAACTTAGAAAACTGATGACAAAAGCGATACATGTTATTACACTTGCAAGTAATAACTTTTTGGTGATTCGATGGCGCGACCAGCGGATGAAATAATACAAGAAAATGCTTCCCAGGATTAGGATTCCTGCCATGCTTTCAAGCGGAAAATGGAGTAAACTTAAAAATAGGATAAGCAGCACAACACCCATTTTAATCTTTCCCTCTAACTTTTCTAAAGTCCCGAGTAAATAAAAGATGGCCAAGGAAAAAAAGGCTGCAACATAACTCGGATGATGATTGTAAGCAAACCACGACGAATGAAAACTTTGTGTTTGCCCGGTCGTGAAGACAAGGTAACATGCCCGAAACATGTAAAGCAATCCGAGTAGAGTGCAAGCAATCACATAGGTATTGAGTATTTTTTGGCGATCCATTTTTTGTTTAGGTTGAAAACTAAACAACAAAGGAAATATCACAAATGACAATTTGAACTCTAAAAAAGGGAGATCAGATTTTAAATTTGAACCCTGCCAAACTGAAATGACATAAAGCAGGTACAAAACAATAAAACCCAAAAACAAGGGTTTGACTTCAAATTTCAGTTCCTGCTTTGCAATTCCATAAATGACCACACAAGCAAACAAAGCGATACCAATACCGCCTAACTTCGGAAATGGAATCCAGAGCGCACTGAGTAGCAAAAAGGCATATTGATAAATTTTATCAAAGGTCATGATGCGAGTACTTTTTGATAAAAAGCTTGCAGTTTTTTTTCTTCTGCGCTCCAATTAAAAGTGCTTTGAACCATTTTTTTACCATTGGCACCCATGCGTTTGGCATCTTCTGGGTTTGCAACCAAATATTGGATGGCGCTGGCAATTTCTGCCGAATTAGTTGGGTCGACACAAATGCCACAATGCTTGTCTTCGATGAGTGCTCGCCATAAAGGAAAATGAGAACCAATAACGGGCAAGCCAGCAGACATGTATTCAAAAATCTTGTTGGGTTGTGCATTGACATGATTGGGCAGGGGCAAGAAGGTGACGATTCCAGCAAGTGCTTTTTGTTTGAGCGCTACAGCATGTTGCCTGTCAATAAAGCCGAGCTCTTGCACGTTTTTCCAACCTTTGCTTTGCTGCAAAGAAACTTTGAATTCAGGTTCAATTTTGCCCGCTAGCGCTAATTTTGTTTCGCCAGTTTCAAAGGCATCTACCAATGTTTGAAGGCCTCGTGAGGGCCAGATACCGCCTATATAACAAACAAAATTCTCTTTTTCTTGAGTGGCACCTTCAATGAGTTCAATTTCAGTCGCAAGCGGATAGTTATTGATATCTAAGGTGTTGGCATTGATTTTTTTGAAGCGTTCTGCAATGAATGGTGTTGCGGTGATTACGCCACTTACCCGTTTTGCAAAATAATTTTCGATGCGTTCAATGAGTTTAGACAACAGTTGTTTGGCGGGCAAGCCTGAATTTCCAATGAACTGTCGTGGCAGGTCTTCATGGGCATCATATATAACTTTCTTGCCTTTTTTTTTGAATTTCAAACTGAGTCGTAAAAGCTCTGGGTCATGAAGATGATAACAGACCCCGTCTAGTTCAAGTGCTTTTTTAAAAACCTGATTGACGGTCAAATACATTCTCTGAAACTTGGATTTCCCCCTTGGGCCTGAACTATGGATATGAACGCCATCTTCTGTACGCGCGTCAACACCGGGTAAAATGAGGTGCACTTCATGATCTGGAAAAAGCGCTGCCAATGACTTACATTCTTTCAAAAAGATGCGAACATCGCGGTCGTAATGTGCACTACTAAGATGAACAATTTTTGGCTTGGCTAGTGGTGCTGTGTTGGTCATTTTGATGAATCGCTTCAGAGCAAAAGTACTCAATATATGCTTGTTTTTGATAACTTCGCTTGCAATCGAAAGGCATGCATTACAAAAACGGAATCATTCAGAAAATTTTAAGGCGCTTTTTCTTGTCGTTTAAACCCGCCATGAATCAGCGAATCTTTGACAACAATGGTAAGCGCATTGCCCAAACACGCGTATCCAATACGACCTTCATAGACCATCCTCAAAATCTCGTTTTAGGTGAAAATGTGTACATAGGCCATTATAATTTTATTGAAGCCAGTCAAGGAATAACTATAGAAGAGGGTTGTCAGCTCACTACTTTTATCAACATGACTTCCCACTCGAGTCATATGGCCATTCGGATATACGGCAAACATTACCATCAGCCCCAGCACCAAGTCTATGAACGTGGCGCTATTCATATCGGAAAATACACTTTTGTCGGTCCACATTCTACCATTATGCCAAAAACTACGGTTGGTAAAGGATGCCTCATCGCAGCTTACAGTTATCTCAAAGGTACGTACCCTGATTTTTCTATAATCAGCGGTAATCCGGCTAAAGTAATCGGAGATACACGAAGTTTAGACGAGCGTCAGCTCAGACAATACCCAGAACTCAGTGCATATTATGATGAATGGGCTAAGCAATAAATTCCCTACCATTCTTAGCGGATTTTTACTTTTTGCCTCGCTATGTCTGCCGGCAATAAATCTAGGTAATCAGCTTCCTTCCATACATTGGGTAGATATTTTCTTTCCAGTGCTTGTCATTTTCATTGGTTTGAATTGGCCCAAATTAAAACGCTCCACTTTTCATTTTTTGCCATTTGTGATGGCTGGTTTTGTTTATTTTACTACTGCGATTCAAGGGCATTCAAGTACCATTTCTGATTATTTTGAAATTTATAAGTGGCTCAAGATCGGTGTACTGCTGATATTTCTTGGTTTAATAGATTTTAGCCAATTGAAAAAATACTTACCCTATCTATTTTTACTTCTCGTTGTACTTAATCTATTACACTTTTATAATTTTCCTGGCATCAATCAACTCCTAGAGGAGCACTACAATGGCGGGTTGCAAATTCAATTTTTTGGAAAAAATTCGCTAGGTGAACCTGCCGTTAAACGCATGGTGGGTACTATGGGAAATCCGAACATCAATGCCCTGCTTTTTATTTTTTTCAGCATATTATTTCTACCCAAGCAATTCAATAAAAAGCAATTTGGCCTTTTCTTCATTGCGATGACAATGGTTTTTCTATGTCAGTCCAGAACTTCCATTATTGTTGTTCTCCTTTTATTTCTTTTTACGGGTATTTTTCATTCCAAAATTTGGACTCGTAAGCAATGGTTAATCGTCATTACCGGGCTCATTTTATCGTACTTATTGGCCTTAATGCTAGCGACTTCTTTTTTCAAGTATTCGGCTTACAGTTCGAGTTTACTCGATGGAACAGCTTTGTACAGTGGTTCTGTTAGAGGTCGGTTCGAAACTTGGGCCCTGTTAGGACAGCAAATTCTCGAATATCCAATTTTTGGACACGGCCCCTACAAAAACTATTTTTATGCCAATAGGCTCTATTCTGAAAATGAGTACATCCTTATGACTTGGCGCTATGGACTATTTGGTTTGTTGATTTATATACTCATATATTTCATTCCTTTTATTCAATTGTATCGCACAAAAAGCACTTGTTATTTGCCCTTTATTCTAGTTATTTTGCTGATGAGCATTAGCGCACTTACCAATAATCCCCTCACTGAGCGCAATATCGAATTGCTATTTTGTCTAGCTTTGGCATGGGCTTTTGAACGATTAATGACAACTGATGCGAGGTTCAACACATAAGAAATTATTGCTAATTGGTAGCAGCAAGGGTAATGCCCATTTGTTGAACTTTAAAGCATTAATTGCGCCCTATTTTGATGAAATATTATTGGTTTCTGGACACGCCATCGAGGGTCACAAGGCGGTACAACTAGATTTTAGCCTCAAACAGCCATTTCGAATCTACAAAAACGTAATGGCACTCCGAAGCATCATTCAGGACTTCAATCCGGATATAATTCATGTACACCAAGCCAACTCCTATGGATTGATATCTGCGCTAGCAAATGCACATTCCAAACCGATAGTCCTCACTACTTGGGGTAGCGACGTACTTGTTTTGCCCAATAAGAATTGGTTTTACAAAGCAATGGTACGTTTTGTCTTGAAACGCGCTCAAAGAATCACCGCGGATGCCCAATATATGGCTGTTGCCATCCAAAAATTAGCGCCCGAAAAAAAGGTTGTCGTAGCCAATTTTGGGGTTGAAATAAATGCTCAGGTAGCTACTCAAGAAAAAGAAAATATCATCTATTCCAATCGCATGCATGAAAACCTGTACCGGATTGATGAGCTCATTATTCACAGCGCTCCATTTTTAAAAGCGCATCCGGACTGGAAATTGATCATTGGGGCTAGTGGTAGTCAGACGGCAGCTTTAAAGCAATTGGCAGCTCTACATTTACCTGCTCAAGCATATGAATTTGTGGGTTTTTTGAAGCCTGAGGACAATAATAATTATTACGCTAAGGCAAAAATCTACATTTCCATACCTGAGTCTGATGGTACTGCGATTAGCTTGTTAGAGGCAATGGCCCACGGTTGTATTCCAATTGTATCAAATCTGCCAGCAAATAAAGAATGGATCCATTCTGGTAAAAATGGCATGATTTATCATTCAGATTTGAGTGCTGATATTGAAGCGGCAATCTGCCTAGACATTAAAAAAGTAGCAGAAGAAAATAAAAAACTGATAGCGGAAAAAGCCAGTAAAAGCGTTAATCAGGAGCACTTTTTTAAGCTATATGACCAGTTGCTTGATCAGCGCGTTTTGCATAATAATAGAGCAAGCCAATTGTAAAAATTAGCCACAAAGCTTGCGAATACGAAACGATTTGTAAACTCAGCAAAAATACGGATGCTGAATTTCCATAAGCCCAGTGGAGCGCCCAATAGGGCAGAACTTGGATGATTGAACTCCCAATACCTAATAAAAAGAAAATGTTTTGTTTTTTTAAAATCATTGGTAATGCCGCTATTGGGGTAAGGATAAAATTCACCATTAGCCAAACAGACATCGTTTCTGAGTAAGCACCGGCAATTGACCAATTGGAGCCAAAAACAAAGCTGAAAATTTCGGTCCCATAAAAATAGAGCAAGCCAAATGGCACTACAGAAAGTAGTACCAACCCAAACAACATTTTCTGGATCAATGGAATCATTGCTTTTTGTTGATTGTAAAGCTCAGAGGCTCGGTTGTAAAAAATTTGCCCTAGAGAAACTCCAATGAGAGAAAGCGGAAGCCTGAGCATGGTATAGGAATGGTTGTAGGAGCCGTAAATCATGTCCGAATAAAAGCCAAAAATAAAAGTAGCTATTAGCATTTCGCGGGCGTTATCCACAAAGACATGCGGAAGGCTAACAATCGGAAAATCTTTGTGTTCGCGCATGAGCGCAACGGTTTTCTTTTTAGAAATGTAATGATTGAAACGACGGTGAATTTTTTTGAAATCAAAGAGAAATTCTAAGGAGGAAGCGAAGTAACCTAAGAAGGTTGCCAAAATAAGTCCAAAGGTTTGTAGCTGAAAAAAAGAGAAAATCCACTTTAGTAAATTGGAAAGGCTTGAATTGATGATTTTCTGTCGAGAAATCATGCCATATTTTCCGATTCTAACAGACCAGTTTGTTCCGATATTGATGATGACGATAAAAGCAGACCCCATAATAGTGAGCAAGAAAAACCACCATGAAAACGGTATGCCAATTCCAGCTTTTAAGACAAAAATTAAAACTAGCGCACTGACTGCCAATACGATGATAGAAATTCGGTAGGCGAGTCGGTATAATAAAAAAGAATGTGCGTCTTGTTTTGGAAGTGGCAGTGCAGCTTCATAACGCAAAGTTGCAATGGCGGAAATAAAACCCGTGAGCCTCATGTAAAAACCGAGCTCTCCCATCTGAGCGGGTGTATACAACCGAGACAACAGCGGGGCAAAAAGCAGTGCAATGAGTTGTGAAATGACGGTTCCTGACATCAAAATGACCAGAGAACTTAAGAACTTCGTTTTGAAAGTATTGCCTTTGATTTTAAAACTCATCTGAAACAAAGATACAAGGATTCCTGTGTTTTTTTAGTGTAGTTGCATGAGGTACCTTATATTTGTCCAAATTTCAAAAACATGAAAAACGTAGCAGTAATCGGAGCAGGTACAATGGGTAATGGCATCGCACATGTCTTTGCTCAGTTTGGTTATCAAGTGAATCTTATTGATGTCTCTGAAGCCGCGCTAGAGCGTGCATTGGCAACTATTGGCAAAAACCTTGATCGCCAAGTGGCAAAAGGTGGTTTGACAGATGAACAAAAGGCTCAAACACTTCAAAACCTTCATACTTTTTCTGACATGTCACAAGGTGTCAAAGGAGTAGAATTAGTGGTAGAAGCTGCTACTGAAAATGTGGACTTGAAATTGAAAATCTTTAAAGATCTTGATGCACTTACCTCACCTGAGGTCATTCTAGCCACAAATACTTCTTCAATTTCGATTACTAAAATTGCGGCGGTCACTCATCGTCCAGAAAAAGTAATTGGCATGCATTTCATGAATCCGGTACCAGTAATGAAGCTTGTAGAAATCATCAGAGGTTATTCAACCAGTGATGAAGTAACTCAACTGATCATGGAAACTTCCCGAAGCTTGGCAAAGGTTCCGGTAGAGGTCAATGATTATCCGGGCTTTGTTGCCAACCGCATTTTGATGCCTATGATCAACGAAGCTATTTACACTTTGTTTGAAGGTGTAGCTGGTGTAGAAGAAATTGACACGGTCATGAAATTAGGAATGGCACATCCGATGGGCCCTCTTCAATTAGCAGACTTCATCGGATTAGATGTTTGCTTGGCCATTCTAGAAGTCTTACACGATGGTTTTGGCAACCCCAAATATGCGCCATGTCCGTTGTTGGTCAATATGGTTACTGCCGGTAAAAAAGGAGTAAAGAGTGGCGAAGGATTCTATTCTTGGACCCATGGCACCAAAGACCTTGTTGTAGCTTCGAATTTCAAAAAATAAGCATTAAATATTTTATTGAAAATTCCTTTAGAAAGCTCCTATCATATAGAGAGCTCATATTCTTTTTGAAATTTCTCCAGTACAATTCGGTCAATCGGAAAAGTAAGATTTGAAACTTTAAGCTCACGAAGTCCAACCCAACGCTGTTTTTCTTGTTCTTTAAAAAATGGGATTTCATAGTGCTCTGATGAAAGGGGCACTTCTTTTTTCTGGATAGAAACACGGTAATAAAAAGCAACCAAATTACTGTTGTCAAAAGCGGAAGCCTGATGAAATTCGTTGAAATAAAAAAACTGAGGTTTGGGGTATTCCGTCAGATTCAGTTCTTCACTGAGTTCTCGTTTGAGCGCAGCCAGAATTCCTTCTCCATCTTCGACACCACCTCCAGGAAATTTGGTAAAGAATTTTCCATAACGACATTCGTCTGAAACGAGAATCTCGTTTTGTTCGTTGGTAATGAGTGCGTAAACGCGAAGATTAAAACGAGACAATTAGCGGATATACTTGAAATTTTTGCCAGGATATACGGCGGCTTCTTCCAATTCTTCTTCAATACGCAACAATTGGTTGTATTTTGCCATGCGGTCTGAACGCGATGCGGAACCGGTTTTGATTTGTCCACAATTGAGCGCTACTGCAAGATCCGCGATCGTATTGTCTTCAGTTTCACCACTGCGGTGACTCATGACTGAAGTATAGCCATTACGAGTTGCTAAATTAACCGCTTCTATGGTTTCAGTAAGTGTACCAATTTGGTTGACTTTCACAAGAATTGAATTGGCAATGCCTTTAGAAATACCTTGTTGCAATCTTTTGGTGTTGGTAACAAATAGGTCATCACCAACTAACTGCACTTTAGAACCGAGTTTTTCTGTCGCAAGTTTCCAGCCGTCCCAGTCGTCTTCGGCGAGGCCATCTTCAATGGAAATGATTGGAAAACGTTCACACCAATCTTGCCAGAAAGCAACCATCTCGGCTGAGCTGCGGCGTTCACCGGTAGAGGCAAAAACATATTGGCCGCTTGTTGCGTCATAAAATTCTGAGGATGCGGCATCTAGCGCAATATACATGTCTACACCCGGTTTGAAACCAGCTTTTTCAATGGCTTCAATGACTACTTGAATGGCCTCTTCATTGGAACCAAGACTAGGAGCAAAACCTCCTTCGTCACCCACATTGGTTGACATACCTTTCGATTTCAATACAGCTTTGAGGTAGTGGAATACTTGGGTTCCCCAACGCAATCCTTCTGAGAAACTTTTTGCACCAAAAGGCATCACCATAAATTCTTGGATATCGATGAGGTTGTCAGCATGTGAACCACCATTTAAGATATTCATCATAGGTACAGGCATCGTGACTGCACCAACTCCTCCAATATATTGGTACAGACTCAGGCCAGCTTCTTGTGCTGCAGCTTTGGCTACTGCAAGAGAGGTACCAAGTATTGCATTAGCGCCTAATTTTGATTTATTGTCAGTGCCATCAAGTTCGAGCAAGAGGTAATCTATTTTTTTCTGCTCGAAAACATCCATACCTACGAGGGCTTCTTCGATAATGGTGTTGACATGGTTCACTGCTTTTAATACACCCTTGCCCATATAAAATGATGGATCGTTGTCACGGAGCTCTACGGCTTCATGAACGCCAGTTGATGCACCAGAAGGCACGGCTGCACGCCCAAGGATGCCATTTTCTGTGATGACATCGACTTCGATTGTAGGATTTCCGCGTGAATCTAAAATTTGACGGGCAAAAATGGAGGCAATTAAACTCATGTTTATGATTTAAAGTTGTGCATGTTTTGAATAAATTCATCAAAGAGGTAACGTGAATCGTGCGGACCTGCTGATGCTTCAGGGTGGTATTGTACTGAAAATACGGGTTTGTTGATCAGTCGGATACCTGCAATTGTTTTGTCATTGAGATGCTCGTGAGTTACTTCGATGTCAGCATTTGCTGCAACGGAATCTTTGGAGATGACAAAACCGTGATTTTGTGAAGTGATTTCTCCTTTTCCTGTTTTGAGGTTGAGGATAGGGTGGTTGATGCCTCTGTGACCGTTGAACATTTTTTCGGTGCGTAGACCTTGACTCAAGCCTAAAATTTGGTGTCCGAGACAAATTCCGAATACAGGTCTTCCGTCGGCAACAAGTGACTTGACTAAATTGATACTTTCGTTCATGACAGATGGGTCTCCAGGGCCGTTAGATAGCATGTAACCGTCGGGATTAAAGGCGTCTATTTCAGTTTTGGAGGCATGCATCGGAAATACTTTGACATGACAACCACGATCTACTAAACAACGAACGATGTTCTTTTTGACACCGAAATCTAGTAATGACACTTTATATTTTGGATCGGGTGGACAAACTTCATAAGCCTCTTGAGTTGTAACACGAGAGGAGAGTTCTAAGCCATCCATCGAAGGAACTTCTTTGAGTTTGGCCTTGAGTTGATCAATATCGAGAATCTCGGAGGAAATAATGGCGTTCATGGCACCCTTATTGCGAATGTGTCTGACCAAAGCGCGGGTGTCAATATCAGAAATACCAACGGTTTGATGAGTCTCCATGAGGTGCTGTAGAGAATCTGCTGCAGCTGCCCTTGAAAAACCGTTTGAGAATTTTTTGGTAATGAGCCCTGCAATTTTGATTGATTCAGATTCAATTTCTTTTTCGTGAATACCATAATTGCCAATGTGAGCGGTAGTCATGATCAAGATTTGACCAAGGTAGGAGGGATCAGTGAAAACTTCTTGATAGCCGGTCATGCCGGTATTAAAAGCAATTTCACCTCCTGTTGTTCCTATTTTACCGATGGCGACGCCTTTGAATAAAGTTCCGTCTTCAAGTAGTAAGTAGGCTGGTTGATTTTGCTGCATCGAATAATTTTCTCCAAAATTACGGACTTTGCTAAAATTGGGAACCCTTAAAAACAAAAAAGGCGGACAAAGTCCGCCTTTTTTATCAACATATTGTTGAATTATTCTTCAGTTTTTTCTTCTTCAGTAGAAGATGCTTCTTCAGTTGTGTCTGCAGCTGGTGCTTCGTCAGCAACTTCAGCAGCAGGTGTTTCAGCTTCAACTACTTCTGTAGCTTCTACAACAGGTGTTTCTTCAACAACTTCTGCAGTTTCTACTGCTGTTGCTACAACTTCGTCAGCTTTCTTGCCACCACGACGCGAACGACGTGTTGTTTTCTTGCTAGCGTTGTTGTAAAGTTCGTTGAAGTCAACTAATTCGATCATACACATTTCTGCGTTGTCACCAAGACGGTAACCTGTGCGAATGATGCGCGTGTAACCACCCTCACGGTTTGCAATTTTAGGAGCAACTTCTCTGAATAATTCAGTAACTGCTTCTTTGCTTTGAAGGTAAGAGAAAACAACACGACGTGAATGTGTAGAATCTGATTTTGCTTTTGTAAGGATAGGCTCAACAAATACACGCAAAGTTTTTGCTTTTGCGATTGTAGTTGTGATGCGCTTATGCTCGATCAAAGAACAAGCCATATTGGTAAGCATCGCTTTGCGGTGGCCAGTCTTTTTTCCTAAATGGTTGATTTTATTTCCGTGTCTCATGACTTAATTCTTAATCTCTGTCTAGTTTATATTTAGCGACATTCATTCCAAAAGTCAATCCTTTGCTATCAACTAGGTCTTCAAGCTCAGTTAATGACTTTTTACCAAAGTTTCTGAATTTCAATAAATCAGATTTGGCATAAGAAACGAGATCACCAAGAGTTTCTACATCTGCTGCCTTCAAGCAATTAAGAGCACGAACAGAAAGGTCCATGTCAACTAATTTAGTCTTGAGTAACTGGCGCATGTGTAATGAAGTTTCATCGAATTCTTCTGATTCTGCTTTGATTTCGCTATCAAGAGTGATGCGCTCATCAGAGAAGAGCATGAAGTGATGAATCAAGATTTTAGCAGCTTCTTTTAACGCTTCTTTCGGGTGAATTGAGCCATCTGTTTTGATGTTGAATACCAATTTTTCATAATCGGTTTTTTGCTCAACGCGGTAGTTCTCGATAGTGTACTGAACGTTTACGATTGGCGTAAAAATTGAGTCAATAAAGATGGTGCCGAAAGGTGCATTTGCTGTTTTGTTTTCTTCAGCTGGAACGTATCCGCGACCTTTGACGATGGTCAATTCCATCTCAAATTTCACAGAAGACTCCATGTTGCAAATCACTAACTCAGGGTTGAGAACTTGAAATGCGCTTGTGAATTTACCGAGGTCACCAGCAGTGAGTTGCTGTTGTCCACTTACGGAAATGATCACCGTTTCAGAGTCTGTTCCTTCGATTTGACGCTTGAAGCGCACTTGCTTCAAGTTCAAGACGATTTCAGTAACGTCTTCTACAACACCTTTAAGGGTTGTGAACTCGTGGTCTGCACCATGAATTTTGATAGACGAAATCGCAAAACCTTCTAAGGAAGAAAGCAAAATTCGACGGAGGGAGTTACCAATAGTAATTCCGTAGCCCGGTTCTAGCGGACGAAACTCAAATTCTCCGTGAAAATCATCAGAGTTGAGCATGATAACCTTGTCAGGTTTTTGAAAATCCAATATTGCCATTTTCTATCGCTTAGGGGTTATTTAGAGTATAATTCGACGATCAATTGCTCGCGAATATTTTCTGGAATCATTTCTCTTGCAGGCATGTTCAACAATTTACCTGACATGCTTGAGTTATCCCAATCTAGCCAATCAAAAGTTTTATTGCTCGCAGTTAAAGATGATGTAATTGCTTCTAGTGATTTAGATTTTTCACGAACACTAATGACATCACCAATGCGTAAAGTGTAAGACGGGATGTTTACGACTTCACCATTGACAGTAATGTGTTTGTGAGAAACTAATTGACGCGCTGCACGGCGTGAAGGAGCAATACCAAGACGGAAAACAGTGTTGTCTAGGCGAGATTCGCACAATTGCAACAAGTTTTCACCGGTAATACCTTTCATGCGTGAAGCTTTTTCAAACATGTTAGCAAACTGACGCTCAAGGATACCGTAAGTGTATTTAGCTTTTTGCTTTTCACCTAATTGTACTGCGTATTCAGATTGCTTTCCACCTCTTCTTTTGGATGGACCGTGTTGCCCTGGACCGTAATTTCTTCTTTCCAAGGATTTGTCTGGGCCAAAAATTGGGTCACGGAAGCGACGCGCAATTTTGGATTTAGGACCTCTGTATCTTGCCATTCTAATTAAAATTGTGTAGGAGTCATGAATTAAGGCATTCCTTCGATGACAATTATCCTACTGGTTAAACTATATTATACTCTTCTTCTTTTCGGTGGACGACAACCATTGTGTGGCATAGGTGTCACGTCAATGATTTCTGTAACTTCAATGCCTGAATTGTGAATTGCACGGATGGCAGACTCGCGTCCGGCACCTGGCCCTTTTACAAAAACACGCACTCTACGTAGTCCGAAGTCATGTGCTTCTTTTGATGCATCCTCAGCTGCAACTTGTGCTGCATAAGGAGTGTTCTTTTTAGAACCTTTGAAGCCCATCTTACCGGCAGATGACCATGAGATCACTTGACCAGCATTGTTCGTTAAAGAGATGATTACGTTGTTGAAACTCGCTTGGATGTGAGCTTCGCCAGCGGCATCTACTTTGACGTTCTTCTTCTTTTTTTGATTTGCTTTTGCCATTGTTATTTGGAACTAGTTATTATTTAGTTGCTTTTTTCTTGTTCGCAACAGTCTTACGTTTTCCTTTACGTGTGCGAGAGTTATTCTTAGTACGTTGACCACGAAGTGGCAAACCTAAACGGTGACGAATTCCTCGTTGACATCCGATATCCATGAGGCGTTTGATGTTCAATTGAACTTCAGAACGCAACTGACCTTCAGTCTTGATTTCGTTCACTGTGTTACGAATAGCAGACAATTGATCATCGTTCCAGTCTTGAACTTTGATGTTTTCATCAATGCTGTTGTCGTTAAGAATTTTCTTAGCTGTACTTCTACCAATTCCGTAGATGTATGTCAAGCCAATTACTCCTCTTTTGTTTTTTGGTAAGTCTATACCTGCAATACGTGCCATATACTAATTATTATCCTTGACGTTGTTTTAATTTCGGATTCTTTTTGTTAATGACGTAAACTTTTCCTTTACGCTTAACAATCTTGCAATCTGCAGTTCTTTTTTTAACTGATGCTCTGACTTTCATAATTCTGCTTATTTGTATCTAAAAGATATTCTACCTTTTGTTAAATCATAAGGAGACATTTCAACCTTTACGCGGTCTCCCGGAAGTATTTTAATATAGAACATGCGCATTTTACCTGAAATGTGGGCAGTAATGACATGTCCGTTTTCTAACTCTACTCGAAACATTGCATTTGGCAAAGCTTCTAAGATGGTTCCGTCTTGCTCTATGGATGTTTGTTTAGCCATATTACATTCCAGATAATTCGTTTGCACCTCTACGACCTCTCACTCTGGTACCTTCCATTAAAGAATCCATGTTGCGATTCAATTGGTAAGTCTCGATTTGTTGAAGTGTATCAAGAACAACGCCAACCATGATCAAAATGGAAGTACCACCAAAGAACATAGCAAAGCTGTCATTCACACCTGCCAATTTTGCAACTGAAGGTAAGATGGCAATTGCAGCTAAAAACAATGAACCTGGAAAGGTGATTCTTGAAACCACTTCGTCAATGTGTTCAGCAGTTTCTTCACCCGGACGAACGCCTGGTATAAAGCCACCACTCTTTTTCAAATCGTCTGCAATTTTACTTGGGTTGATCATGATTGCAGTGTAGAAGTAAGTAAACACTACAATTAGAATCACGAGCAAAAGGTTGTAACTTACACCGTAAGGATCTCCAAGGGTTTTAGTCAACCATCCGGCATCTTGCTGTTGGGTAACTCCTTGATAAACCATCATTGGAATAGTCATGATAGCCTGTGCGAAAATGATTGGCATTACACCACTTGCATTGATTTTGATAGGCAAGTAGTTGCGAGCACCATTGACATCTTCAACTGCTCTTGTTCCGGCAACTCTTTTAGCGGTATTGAGCGGAATGCGTCGGACACCTTGAACTATCAAGATAGTTACTAAGATGATGACAAAGAACATCACGATTTCTAATACCAAACGAATCAAATTACCTGCTCCAACAGACTTTCCGAATTCAGCAAAAAACGCTCCAGGTAGGCGAGAGAGAATACCTACAGTAATGAGTAACGAAATACCGTTACCGATTCCGCGTTCTGTGATGCGCTCTCCTAACCAAACAGCAAACATAGACCCTGCGATCAGGAGCATGATTGTTTGAGTCCACCAAAAAGTATCGGCGACATCTGGCATGGCATTTTTATTACTTACATAAAGCGTAAGGTAACTAGGTGCCTGTAGTGCACAGATTACGATGGTGAGTAAACGCGTGTAATTGTTAATTTGCTTTCTACCAGATTCTCCTTCATTTTGCATTTTTTGGACAGCTGGAACAGCCATACCGAGTAATTGCATGATGATCGATGCACTGATGTAAGGCATGATACCAAGCGCCATGATAGAAGCATTGGTAAAGCCACCTCCTGAAAATACAGAAAGAATGCTCTCTAGAAAGTTTTGATCTGTGGCGTTGCTTGCTAAGGCGTCGTATTTGACACCAGGCAAAATTACATACGAACCCACTCTGTAGGTAAGTATCAGGCCAAGTGTAAGGAGAATGCGCTTGCGCAATTCCTCAACTTTCCAGATGTTTTGCAGGTTTGTGATTAATCGTTTCATCTAAAAGCGTGCAAAGATAGTTAGATTTTTGTACATGTACCACCTAAAGCTTCAATTGCTGCGCTTGCTTTAGTAGAAAAGCCGTTTGCAGAAATGTTCACTTTAGCTTTAAGTTCTCCGCGACCAAGTACTTTAACTAATTCATTATTAGATAAGAGTCCGTTTTCGCGTAAAACTTCTGGTGTGATATCAACGATACCTTTGACAGTTGCAAGGTTTTCGATGATATCTAAGTTAATTGCTTTATACTCAACACGGTTGATGTTTTTAAAGCCAAACTTAGGCACACGACGTTGCAAAGGCATTTGTCCACCCTCAAAACCGATTTTAGTTTTGTAACCAGAGCGAGACTTGGCACCTTTGTGACCACGTGTAGATGTTCCTCCACGACCTGATCCTTGACCACGCGCGATGCGTTTTTCGGCTTTAACCGAACCTGATGCTGGTGTTAGATTATGTAATTCCATTTATTTGTAAGTCTATGATTCAACTACTTGAATGAGGTGTTGTACCTTATTCACCATTCCCATAATTTGAGGAGTTACCTCTTTTTCGATAACTTGATTCAAGCGACGAAAACCTAAAGCTTTGATAGTAGCTTTTTGATCAGCTGGACGCTTAATCGCACTCTTCACTTGTTTGATTTTGATTGTGCTCATTGCTGCTAATTTTATCCGTTGAATACTTTGTCAAGTGAGATACCACGTTGGCGAGCAACGGCAACTGCGTCACGCATGTTAGCCAAGGCATCCATGGTTGCTTTAACCACGTTGTGTGGGTTAGAAGAACCTTGAGATTTCGCCAATACGTTGTGAACTCCAACACTTTCTAATACTGCGCGCATCGCACCACCGGCGATAACACCTGTACCTTCTGTTGCTGGCTTTAAGAAAACTTCAGCACCACCAAACTTTCCTTTTTGTTCGTGAGGAACAGTACCTCTTAGAATCGGAACTTTGATAAGGTTCTTTTTGGCATCGTCGATACCTTTGGTGATTGCTTCAGTTACTTCTTTCGCTTTACCAAGACCGTGACCAACTACACCGTTTTCGTCACCTACAACAACAATTGCAGAGAAACTAAATGTACGACCACCTTTGGTAACTTTAGTAACACGGTTTACAGCTACGAGTTTATCTTTTAACTCGATGTCCGCTGATTTAACTCTATTTACGATTTGAGCTGCCATTTTTCTTAAAATTTTAGTCCTCCTTCACGAGCTGAATCAGCCAAGGATTTAATTCTACCATGATACAAGTAACCATTGCGATCGAAAACAATACGTTCGATACCTGCTTTGCTCGCAACTTCGGCAATTTTCTTACCTACGATAGAAGCTTGGCTCACTTTGTTAACTTTTTGTGCATCGTCCATTTTCAAAGAACCAGCAGATGCCAATGTACGACCAGTTGTGTCGTCGATTAATTGTGCATAAATCTGTTTGTTGCTTCTAAAAACAGTAAGACGCGGAATAGCTGAAGTACCAAAAATCTTTTTTCTGATTCTTCGCTTAATTTTTGCTCTTCTTAATACTTTATTTAGTGCCATAATTCGTTCGATTATTTTTTACCTGCTGATTTACCAGCTTTTCTACGGATTTCTTCACCAACAAAACGGATACCTTTTCCTTTGTATGGTTCAGGTTTTCTGAAAGAGCGAATCTTTGCAGCTACTTGACCAAGTAATTGCTTGTCGTGTGACTCTAGGGAAACTACGGGTGCTTTACCTTTTTCTGTAACTGTGGTAACTTTCACTTCTTTAGGAATTTCCATGATAATGGCATGAGAAAAACCAAGGGCTAATTCAAGTTGTTGACCTGTTGCGTTTGCACGGTAACCAACTCCAATTATTTCCATATCCTTCTTGAAGCCTTCAGCTACACCTTGAATCATGTTGTAAACAAGAGCGCGGTATAAACCATGCTTTGAGCGATGATCAGGTGCTTCTGTAGCGCGACTGAATGTAATGACATTGTCTTCAATGCTCACGCTTACCGAAGCATCAATGTGTTGTGCTAATTCTCCTTTTTTACCTTTAACCGTCATGACGGAATCCTTGAACGTTACTTCGACGCCGCTTGGGATGGTAATGGGTGCTTTTCCAATTCTTGACATTGCTATAATTTTTTAGTAAACGTAACAAAGAACTTCACCACCAATGTTGTGTTGACGAGCTTCTTTGTCAGTGATTACGCCACGGGAAGTAGAAACGATGGCAATACCTAAACCGTTTAATACTCTTGGCATCTCAACTGCACTGCTGTACTTTCTAAGTCCTGGGCGAGAAGCACGTTGCAATTTGGTAATTGCTGGAACACGCGTAGATGTGTTATACTTCAAGGCAATTTTAATGAAGCCTTGTTTGTTGTCATCCTCAAATTTGTAATTGAGGATGTAACCTTGGTCAAATAAAATTTGTGTCATTGCACGTTTGATATTTGAACCAGGGATATCTACGGTCTTCAAGCCTGCTGCACTCGCATTTCTGATACGAGTCAGGAAATCTGCTATTGGATCTGTATTCATTTCTTTTCTTTTTTCTTAATTACCAACTTGCTTTCTTAACTCCTGGGATTTTACCAGCCAAAGCCATTTCGCGGAATGTTACCCTTGAAATACCAAATTGACGCATGTAACCTCTAGGACGACCAGTCAAACCACAACGATTGTGTTTTCTGATTTTAGAAGAGTTAGCCGGTAATTTTTGCAATTGCATCATTGCATCCCATTTTTGAGACTGAATTTCTTCAGATGCATCTGTTGACTTCAAAACTTTAGTTAGTTCTGCACGCTTCTTTTCGTAACGTGCTACTAATCTTTCTCTTTTGCGCTCACGCGCTTTCATTGATTCCTTAGCCATTTCTTTTATTTTTTAATAAATGGAAAACCAAATGCATCCAACAATGCTTTAGCTTCTTCGTCGCTGTTGGCTGATGTAACGAAGGTGATGTCCATTCCGAGGATACGATTTACTTTATCAATATCGATTTCAGGGAAAATGATGTGTTCCTTGATACCGAGGTTGAAGTTACCACGACCGTCAAATCCTTTTGGATTGATACCGCGGAAGTCACGTGTACGGGGCAAAGCAACTGAAAGCAAACGATCTAGGAAATCGTACATACGATCGCCACGAAGCGTAACTTTAGTTCCAATTGGCATCCCTTTACGTAACTTAAAGTTAGAGATATCCTTTTTAGAGATGGTTGTAATTGCTTTTTGACCAGCAATACGAGATAAGTCTGCTGCAGCACTATCGATTAATTTCTTGTCTGCAACTGCATCACCCATACCTTGGCTAAGTACAATTTTTTCTAATTTAGGAACGCTCATTACAGATTTGTAATTGAAACGCTCTTGAAGCGTTTGCTTGATTTCGTTCCTGTACTTTTCTTTTAATCTTGGCGTGTAACTCATTACTTAATCACCTCCCCTGATTTTTTTGAATAACGTACTAATTTTCCTTTTACCTCTTTTCTTCCGATGCGGCTGGCAACACCGTTGCTTACAACCATAAGGTTAGAAATGTGGATAGAACCTTCTTTTTCTTCGATTCCACCTTGAGGATTTGTAGCGCTTGGCTTGTTGTGTTTTTTAATCATGTTAACACCTTCAACTGTTGCGCGCATTTTTTCACGATCGATGGTAGCAACTTTGCCCTCACGACCTTTGGACTCACCTGAAATTACTTTCACGGTGTCTCCAATTTTGATGTGTAATTTCTTTTGCATTACTCAATGAATTATAACACCTCAGGTGCTAGTGAAACAATTTTCATGTAGTTACTTTCGCGCAATTCACGAGCAACAGGGCCGAAGATACGTGTGCCACGCATTTCACCTGCTTGGTTGAGGATCACACAAGCATTGTCGTCGAAACGGATGTAAGATCCATCTGGACGGCGAATTTCTTTTTTCGTGCGAACTACAACTGCTTTTGCAACTGAACCTTTTTTA
Source organism: Flavobacteriales bacterium (assembly GCA_046073985.1). GTDB lineage: Bacteria > Bacteroidota > Bacteroidia > Flavobacteriales_D > Crocinitomicaceae > UBA952. Next base: position 108,517 of record JBJTNI010000030.1, read on the forward strand.
ACGGCTCCGTTAGGCATTGCACTTTTAACGGCAACAACAATTTTGTCACCAACTGAGGCATAGCGTCTTCTTGTTCCGCCTAATACTCGGATGCACAATACTTCCTTGGCTCCTGAGTTGTCTGCAACTGATAGTCTGGATTCTGTTTGTATCATTTTATCCGATTATTTAGCGCGTTCTACAATTTCTACCATTCTCCAGTTCTTTGATTTACTCAAAGGACGTGTTTCCATGATACGAACGGTATCACCAACATGACAATCGTTGTTTTCGTCGTGAGCAACGAAACGGGTAGTTTTCTTAACGAACTTACCGTATTTCGGGTGCTTCACTTTACGCTCAACAGAAACGACAATGGATTTTTCCATTTTGTCACTGGTAACGACACCAATTCTTTCTTTTCTTAAATTACGTTTTTCCATGTTCATTTTTTTATCTCAGGATTAAGCCTGATTTGAACGTTTAGTTAACTCTGTACTCAATCTTGCTACCAATTTGCGCATGTGGTGAATACGCAACGGATTTTCAATTGGAGCCATTTTGTGTGTCAACTTCAAATTAGTCAATTGACCTTTGAAATCTTCCAAACGGCTTTGTAAATCAGCGGTAGAAAGTTTTGTGATTTCTGCTTGTTTCATCTGCTTAGATTAAACTGGTATAACAAAATCATTGCGAACAATGAACTTACATTTCACAGGCAACTTCTGTGCTGCAAGGCGCATTGCTTCTTTTGCAATGTCGTAAGGTACTCCGTCTGCTTCAAACATGATCGTTCCTGGTTTGATCACGGCCACCCAGTGGCTAGGAGCTCCCTTACCTTTACCCATACGTACTTCAGCTGGTTTTGAGGTAACCGGCTTGTCTGGGAAAATTCGGATCCATACTTTTCCTTCACGCTTCATGTATCGAGTAACGGCGATACGAGAAGCTTCAATCTGACGTGAAGTAATCCATCCTGGTTCCAAAGCCTTTAATCCGAAAGATCCGAAAGCGATGGTTGAGCCACGATGAGCTAATCCTCGGTTTCTACCTTTCTGTACTCTTCTAAATTTTGTTCTTTTAGGCTGTAACATTTCCTGTCAATTTAACTGTCTTATTACTTCTTCTTTCTTTTGAATGACGCTGGCTTGCGATCACCTCCTTGGTTGTTAGCGCCACCGGTGTTCATACCGATATTTGGAGCTAAATCGCGTTTTCCATACACTTCACCACGGCAGATCCATACTTTCACACCAATACGACCGTATGTTGTGTGAGCTTCTGATACTGCGTAATCGATATCTGCGCGGAATGTGTGTAAAGGTGTACGACCGTCTTTGTACATTTCTGTACGTGCCATTTCAGCACCATTCAAACGACCAGAAATCTTTACTTTGATTCCTTCAGCGCCCATTCTCATCGTGCCGGCAATAGCCATTTTAATAGCACGACGGAAAGAAATACGAGCTTCTAATTGACGAGAGATGCCATCAGCAACTAAGCGTGCATCCAATTCTGGACGCTTCACTTCGAAGATGTTGATTTGAATCTCTTTCTTCGTCAATTTTTTTAATTCTTCTTTTAGTTTGTCAACTTCTTGACCACCTTTTCCGATGATGACACCTGGACGGGCAGTGTTGATAGTTACTGTAACTAGTTTAAGGGTACGCTCGATAATAATTTTAGCGATGCTAGCTTTTGCTAGACGAGCGTTTAAGTAACGACGAATTTGATCGTCTTCAACGATTTTATCTTTGTAATCGTTACCTCCGTACCAGTTTGATTCCCATCCGTGGATGTAACCAAGTCTATTACCTATTGGATTTGTTTTTTGTCCCATTTCTTCTAGTTATTTTGTACCATCTACTACGATCGTCACGTGGTTCGATCTTTTTCTAATTCTGTGTGCACGACCTTGTGGTGCTGGCTGAATGCGTTTGAGCATTGTACCACATCCTACTTCAATGCGACTCACAACCAAAGTTTCTTGGCTGATGTCTGCACCCTCGTTTTTTTGCTCCCAGTTTGCAATAGCAGAACGGAGTAATTTTCCGAGGCTCGTAGAGGCATCTTTACTATTGAATTGAAGAATGTTTAAAGCCTTATTGACTTCAACACCACGGATCAAATCAGCCACCATTCTCATCTTACGAGGAGAAATTGGTGAATCATTCAAGCGCGCAATGGCCATTGACTTCTTATTTTCTTTCAGCTCTTCAGCTTTTAAGCGTTTTCTAGCTCCCATGACTGTAATAATTCTTAACGTTTCTTATCTTTTTTATTACCGGCGTGTCCACGGAAGTTACGGGTAGGGGAGAATTCTCCTAGTTTATGACCTACCATGTTTTCCGTTACGAATACAGGAATGAACTTGTTGCCGTTATGAACAGCAAATGTCAAACCAACAAATTCCGGAGTAATCGTGGATGCTCGTGACCATGTTTTGATAACAGCCTTGCTGCTAGACGCTTGAGCATCGTCAACTCGTTTCATCAACTTATAGTGAACAAACGGTGGTTTCTTTAATGAACGACTC
>JBJTNI010000031.1:0-65422 GCA_046073985.1 Flavobacteriales bacterium
CCCAAAAACGAAAAGAATAATAGAAAAGAAGCAGGTAACAATCCTGATATTAATATGATTTTATATGTCAGTTCTTTAAGCATTTCAATTATCTCTAACTAGCTTATAAGCGCTACAAACCTTCCTAAAGCATACCGATTTGGATGTATAGGCATAGGTTTGTTGCGTGTATACGAATATATAGTTATTTCTTACAAATCATCGAATGGGGAACGGATTTGTAGTAGGTTTTTGGTACTCACAAGTTTGCATATCTCTGTGATTCTTTGAGAAATATCCATTCTCAATTTTAATATTTTACTTTTTATACCCAACCTGCTCACGGTTTGCTTGCTGGATTTTGGTTTGTTCTTTTTGTAATAAATACTTGAGTACTTGGTCGATGTCGTTGAACTTTTGGTTGTGAAGTTTTTCAAGATCTGAAAGTTTATCAGAAAGTTCCTGATAGGTCAAGGCCCATTGACGAATCATGACGAAAGCTCGCATGATTGTAATATTCATTTGAATTGCCTTTTTACTTTTCAAAATAGACGATAACATGGCCACACCTTGTTCTGTAAAGACAAAGGGGGCGGTCCCTCCAAAATATTTCATGTGTGGTATCACATTTTGTGATACCAAGTTCTGCATCTCTTTTTCGGTCAATTGAAACATAAAATCCTCTGGAAATCGGTCTAGATTTCTGCGAACAGCTTGCTTTAAGGCTCTTGTTTCAACTTGGTAAATCTTTGCTAAATCCATGTCTAGCATTACTTTCTTCCCTCTTATTTCGAGGATGCTATTTTTGATAAGTTCGAGTTCCATTATTTACTTTTTATACCCAACCTGCTCGCGGTTTGCTTGCTGGGTTTTGGTTTGTTCTTTTTGCAATAAATACTTGAGTACTTGGTCGATGTCGTTGAACTTTTGGTTGTGAAGTTTTTCAAGATCTGATAGTTTATCCGAAAGTTCCTGATAGGTCAAGGCCCATTGACGAATCATGACGAAAGCTCGCATGATAGCAATGTTCATTTGTATGGCTAGATCGGAATTGAGCAAGCCGCTGAACATGGCGACGCCTTGTTCTGTAAAAGCAAAAGGTGGGTAACGAGATCCACCCCAACTTGAGGTGCTAAAATTGCACCTCAAGATTTCCCACTCTTCAGGAGTTAATTCTAACATAAAATCCGTTGGAAATCTTTTGTGGTTCTTTCTTACTGCCCTTTTTAGATATTTTGTCTCAATTTGATACAACTTTGCTAATTCAAAATCGAGGATAACTTTCTTCCCTCTAATTTCGAGGATGCTGTTTTTACACAAAAGGCGGCCTGCGGCCGCCTTTTGGATCGTTTGGTTGGTGGGTGCTGTTTAAGGCAATACGACGAGGTCGTTGATCTCTACTTCGGTGACAAAACGGCGTTGGCCGCCGGCCCTGTAAAAGCGCCCTACTAATTTGCCTTCAATGGCCAAATGAACTCCTTTGGCGCCACACTCCTCGAGTACTTTTGACCAGCGGCCCCACGCACTGAGCAAATGCCATTGGCTGCGCTGACGCAAGGTGCCATTGGTGTCAAGATATTGCTCTTTGGTAGCTAAAGTAAAACGCGTAATGCATTTGCCGTCTTCGAGTTGTACTGTTCTGGCATCTGCGGTCATGTACCCGATGAGGTTGACATGGTTCATGTGTAAATTAGGCTGGTTTTGTGTGCCTGGCTTAGGCAACGTTTTCTGTGTGCGACTGCTCATGGCTGAGTTTTTTGGGTTGAACCATGATGAAATCGTAGAGCTCGATAATCGTGGCAAAGCGCTTTTCGCCTGCTTTGTTTTCGTATTGTTGGTTGACTAGTTTTCCTTCAACGACAACCTCCATGCCCTTTTCAAGCTTTTCGCCAACTTTTTCGGCAATTTTGCCCCATGCATTGATGGTGTGCCACTGTGTGAAATCATGCCACTCGCCATTTTTATCCTTGAAATTTTCGTGGGTAGCGAGTGAAAATCTGGCTAGCAAACGACCAGAATCGAACTTGACCATCTCGGGTTGCCCTCCAAGGCGGCCCATCAGACTAACTTTGTTTTTTAATGCATTCATAAGTGAAAAATTTAAATGTTGAGTTTCAAAGTTGACCCATCATGACGCTATTATTCGGTTCTTAAACACTTATTGTCGTTTATAAAAACAGTCCTTAACCAACAACCTCGAAAATCATTTATTTTCAATAATTTATGCAACGTTTCCAATAAAATTGCGTCTAATCCGTTTGTACGAAAATTTACGCGCATGTCTAAAATTAAAAACAACCTTTACTTTAAAATAGGCGGAATTATATTGATCGCCTTGCTTTTACTCATTCCAACAGGCATGATCAAAAGTATCATCTACGAACGGGAGCAAACCCAGCAACAAGCCATTGACGAGGTGAGCGAAAAATGGGGAGGTGAACAAACACTGCAGGGCCCAGTGCTGACAATTCCTTATACGCGTTACATCAAAGAAATCGATAAAGCTACTGGCAAAGAAAAATTAGTTCAGATTACAGAAAGACTACACATTTTACCTAGCAAGCTCGACATTCAAGCCTCAGTAAAGCCAGACAAACGCCACCGCGGGGTTTATGAAATAGTAGTATATAATTCGGTGCTGCATGTCAGTGGTGCTTTTACCAAACTTGATTTCAAGGACCTAGAGAGCAAAGGCCACGTATTTAAATTCAATGAGGCGACAGTCAATGCCGGCATTGATGATTTACGCGGTATTGAAAAACAAATCAACCTCAATTGGGATGGTAAAATAATTGCCTTTAACCCAGGTGTAAGCAACAGCGATATTTTCTATTCAGGCATCAATGCCAAAGTTCAAATTTCACCAACCGATGACCACCTTTACCGTTTTAGTTTTGACATCGAATTGAAGGGAAGTCAGAAACTTTATTTTACGCCAGTAGGCAAAGAAACTGATGTTGTACTGAACTCAGACTGGCAAACTCCTAAATTTGATGGTGCATTTTTGCCAGATCAGCACCGAACAGACAAAGCAGGTTTCAAGGCGCATTGGAATGTTTTGAACCTGAATCGCAATTATCCTCAAAGCTGGACAGGGTCGTCCTACAAATTGAGCGATTCGTCTTTTGGTGTTGACCTCAAGATTCCGGTCGATAACTATCAGAAATCGCACCGCACGATACATTACGCAATGTTGTTTATTGGCCTCACGTTTTTGGTGTTCTTCTTTATTGAAATCTTCCAATCTGCAGGCATTCACCCTATTCAATATATCTTAGTTGGTATTGCTTTGGTGGTATTTTATACGCTCTTACTTGCGTTCTCAGAACACATCCGCTTCAATGTAGCATTCTTACTTGCTGCTGCAGCCACTGTGACACTTATTAGTTTGTATGTCAGGGCTATTTTGGGTTCTGTTAAACTCAGTTTATTTATTGCTGGGCTGCTGACAATGCTCTATATTTTCATCTTTGTCATCATTCAGTTAGAAGATTTAGCACTCCTCATTGGTAGTATTGGCGTATTCGTCATCCTTGGTTTGGTAATGTACTTCTCTAGAAAAATTGACTGGTATGCTATAGGTCAAGGAAAAGACGTCGTTTAACGCGTCCAGATCTCATAACTCTTTAAAGCTTGGTGCTGCAACATGGACAAACCATTCATGACTGCAGCACCATTTTTTTTAGCGCGTTTCATCAGTTCGGTTTCAGCCGGATTATACACCAAGTCTATTACTAAATGTGCCGGAGTTAAATATTCGAATGGAATTTCAAGGCAGGCTTGATCATGCGGAAAAGTACCAACTGGTGTGCAATTGACCAAAACTTTACAAGCGCGCAACATATGCTCGTTGATGTCTTCATAGCAATAAGTGCGTTGAGCCTCATTTCGATTTCTAGAAATATAAAAAATATCAAGTCCTATTTGCTTGAAGACATGTGCTACTGCCTTTGATGCACCACCTGTTCCAAAAATAAGCGCACGTTCGTGCTCAAATGTCAAAAACGGTTTGATGCTTTGGGCAAATCCATATGCATCTGTATTGTAACCGACGGTTTGGCCGTTTTCAAAAGCCACCACATTTACCGCACCAATTTGCGCAGCACTTTCATCAAGTCGATCTAAAAAAGGAATGATGCTTTCTTTATACGGAAAGGTGACATTGAGTCCGGATAAGTTTTGCTCGAAAAGGGACTGTATTTCATCAATCTTATTCAATTCGAAATTACTATACTTTGCTTCAATGTTATTTTTCTCAAAATAATCCTTGAAAAAAGCGGCCGAAAAGGAATGTGCTAAGGTTTTGCCTATGAGGCCGTAGTGCTTGGACATGCTACTGAATGGCGAAAATTAATGGGAGTGTAATATACATTGAAACGGCTTTTCCTTTGACCATGCCGGGCTGCCATCTTGGCATGCTTTTAACCAAACGAATTGCTTCTTTATTACAAGGCGGGCAATGAGTAGTTGCCTTTGTTATTTTAATGTCCTCAACGAGTCCTTCCTTGTTCACTACAAATTGAACAAATACCCGATTATTTAATTCCTTTCCGGAAAATTCAATGACGTCATTTAAGTTGATATTATCCCGAATAAATTTGTTCAAGGCTTCAAATCCGCCAGGAAATTCAGCATCGACCTCGACGATATCATAAATCTGATTGGTATCAACTTTTGTAGCAGGTTCTTGACCATAAATGAAGTTGGCTATAAAGAGAAAGGTTAGGGCTAAAATTGTTTTCATTCTACAAACATACAAATGTTTAACTTTACCGCATGCAAGGATTAATCCTGAAATCTACTGGGAAATGGTATCAAGTTTTGTTGGAAGACGGCCAGCAAGTACAAGCAAGTATTCGAGGAAAACTGCGCTTGGAAGGGCTGAAAACTACCAACCCCATTGCTGCCGGAGACCGCGTTCAAATGGAACCCGGGTCTGACGAAGGTTGGGCTATCACTAGTATTTTGCCTCGTCAAAATTATATTGTTCGCAAGGCCACCAACCTCAGCAAGCAAATGCAAATATTAGCGGCCAACGTTGACCGAGCTTATTTAGTAGTAACCTTGAAGTCACCGATTACACAAATTGCTTTCATCGATCGGTTTTTAGTAGCTGCCGAATCTTTTAGAATCCCTACTACGCTCTTGTTCAATAAGATTGATCTCTTCGATCATGACGACCAAGTCTACTTTGAAGCATTGAAAATTATCTACGAAAACTTAGGTTATCCGTGCTACGGTATTACCTCTGAAGACGCCAGCACCATTGCTTTTCTTAGGGAAGAAATTAAAGGTAAACAAGTCATGATTTCGGGCAACTCTGGTGTAGGTAAAACTACCCTTGTCAATGGTCTTGATCCAAATTTGGATTTGAGAACAGGAGAAATTTCCAAAGCCCACGAGCAAGGCAAACACACCACCACTTTTGCCGAAATGCATGCCCTTAGCTCAGGTGGTTACATCATTGATACACCAGGAATTCGGGCGTTTGGGTTGGTAGACCTCGAAAAAGAACATTTTGCACATTATTTTCCAGAAATGCGCGCCTTACTTGGCGAGTGCCGTTTCAATAATTGCAAGCACCTCAATGAGCCACATTGTGCAGTCAAAGCTGCTGTCGAAGCAGATGAAATAGCGCCCCATCGTTATCAAACCTACTTGCAGCTCATGAACGAGGACGCCTCTGACCCTTATCGCCGCAGCGAATTTTAAATTCAATTATGAGAGTAGTTATTCAAAGGGTAAATGAAGCCGCGGTCAGAATTGAAGGTTCTATTGTCGGAGAGATACAAAAAGGCTTACTCGTTTTGTTGGGAATTGAGCACGATGACAGCCAAAACGACGCGAAATACCTCGTTCAAAAATTAACTCAGTTGCGCATTTTCTCTGATAACGAGGGCAAAATGAACTGGAGTATCCAAGAGGTTGGCGGCCAATTTTTAGTCGTGAGTCAGTTTACTTTACACGCTGCTACGCGCAAGGGCAACCGCCCAAGTTATATCAGGGCCGCACGCCCCGAACAAGCCATTCCGCTCTATGACTATTTTATAAATGAACTTCAGCAGGTCTCAGGGACAACAATACAAACTGGTCAGTTCGGGGCCGACATGCAAGTTTCTTTGGTCAATGACGGGCCTGTGACGATTATTATAGATTCGAAAGGGGAAATCTAGTAACTAGCAGGGTACTCAAAATCAAAAACGATGGGTATTCTTACCCAAATTCGGACCCGCTTTTTGCCCTTTTTTGCCGGCTTCCATTTGGGCATGCTTTTTACCAACCTAATTACTTCTCGGTTACAAGGCGGGCAATATTCTGTTGCCGAATCAACATGAATGTTTGTGAGGCTTCCGTCTGGTTCTACGGTAAATTTAACCACTACCCGATTTTTCAACGGTTGCTTTCTTTGTTCAGTCCATTGCTGCACTTCTTCTTGTCTTAAATTCTTGACGATAAACTTTGCCATCTTGCCATAACCGCCTTTGAACATCGGGTCGGTCTCAATTGAATCTGGGTGCACAACAGAAATGGTATCCGTCATTAAGCTGTCTTCCTTTAAATTGTTGGGCACTTGTGCATGAACAGTACTCGCAAAAATTATAAAAGCCAAAATGGAAAGTAGTTTCATCCAATCAAATTTGAAATTAGAAAATTTAGTTTTCTGAACTCATGTTAAAGATGATTGGAATGCGTACCCATGTGCGCACAGGCCGACCGTTCTTTCGCCCTGGTTTCCACTGCGGCATGGCTTGAATAACCCTAATAGCCTCCTTATTACATGGTGGACAATGGGCAGCAGCAGATTCAACATGAACATGTGAAAGTGAACCGTCTTTTTCGACGACAAATCTGACAACGATCCTGTTATTTTCTGAAAAATTATTTTTTGCCGTCCATTTATCCACTTCGTCCCATTTAAGTTCTTTACCGATATACTTTGAAAGTTTATCATATCCGCCCCTGAATTCAGGATCGATATCTGGTGCATCAGCGATATCTGTGGTGTCATTTACTAGACTGTCTTTTGCTAAAGTTGTCGGCACTTGAGAAAATACCGAACTCGCAAAACAGATCGATATAAAAAGGTGAGCTAATTTCACTGGGAATCAATTTGAAATTAAAAGTATTAAAATTATGTATTGGTCCGTAATTTTACTTTGTTCAATTGGAATTGTACGTATTTTTTTATTTCTATTTAGATCGTAAACCATTTTCTGACGACAGCCTACAACTTTTACTCAAATGTGAACAAAAACAAGTTCGTGCTTTTATTACTCCCGTCATAGTGGCCAATACTTATTACATTCTGCGCAGATATGCAACGCATCATTATGTTATCGAAAGACTTCAAGAAATCAGCACTCCCGGTATTTACGCCCCAAGAATTTCTGGCAACCTTGCTATAGCCCTACTCTGCCAATTCCAAATGGGCATTTAAAGAACTGAGTGCGTAGTCGATGACTAATGTATGAAAATCTGTTGGGTCGTGCTGGAGCTGAACTTTTTCAAGGGCGTTGTAATAGGCTAATCTGCTTTTCTTGCCGCCTTTGATGTTGATAATTGGATAGCCGTGTTGCAACAAAATGAGGTTCATGACCAAACGTGCAGTACGGCCGTTGCCATCGACAAATGGATGAATAGTTACCAAGCGTTCGTGCATTTCAGCTGCCAACAAGACCGGATGGCTCTTTCCGAGATTTTGTTCGTAGAAAAGAAAGTAATCTTCCATAAGTTTGTCAAGCAAATAAGGGGCTGGCGGCACATGCTGACTACCTGTAATCATGACCTGAACACTGCGGTATTTGCCAGCATATTGATCCTGAATTCCATTTAAAATAAGCCGATGAATTTCCTTGAGCACCTGACTGTTTAAGCCCAATCGATTTTGAACGAAATCTTGCACAAGTTGAATGGCATTTGAATGATTAATTGCCTCCAGATGTTCACGCATGCTTTTTCCACCAATAGTGATGCCTTCATTGATAACCAAATGGGTTTCTTGGAGTGTAAGCGTATTGCCTTCAATTCGATTAGACTCATAGGTGTAGGCCGTATGAAAATAAGCTTGCATTTTTTCCAATTGAAGCGCATCAAGCGGTCTGACTTGCTGCCATTTATTAAATAGCGCGCTCACTTGGGTTAATTTTGAAATGATTTTTTTCGAGGGTTGTATTACGCTAAAATTTGTTTCTTGCAATAAGTAACTGATGCGCTCTTCAGCTAGACTTAAAATTTTAGGTGCTAATTGAGGGTATTCTTGTATGATTTCTACTATTTCTTGTGATAAAAAATGGCTAAGCACATCGGAGTGTGGCAAATCGAGAGCCGAGGCAATTTTTTGAATTTGTGGCGCTGTAGGCTTGCGTTTGCCCGATAGAATCCGACTCATGAGGCTTGAATCTATTGCTAAAAGTTGAGCTAATTGATGAACTTTTAACTTCTTTTGCTTGCAAATTTCTTGTAGATTCATATCATGACTTTTTTTGTCATGTTAAATTTAATCATTTCCTTCGTGCGCTCCAAATAAGCACGCCAGTAATTGGAAGTGCAGCTATACACAAGCTTGCCACAAAAGCTAAACACTTTCCCCAAAAGCCAAGAATTGAACCAACATGAATGTCATAATTACTGCGCTGTAAATATTTGGCAAGCGTGGTCTCTTTTAACCGCCCCCAATGGTGGTCAACAGTTAATTCTTTGTTTTGTATCGGATCATAATAATGGTAATCTATGTGGCCAAAAGTCTGTCGATCGTAATTGATATTATATGCTATTGCTCCCGTTTGCTCTTCAGGTATATGAAATTCTAACCATTGGCCCGATTTGATTTGCTTTTTTTCTTTTTCAAACAGAACATCTATTGTTGCAATTTGGTGTTGTTTTGAAATTTGTGCTGACAAAATTGGTTCGCTGTATGCTTGAAATGATTCTCCTAATGATGCTACTTTGTAATAGGCTTCCTCAAACCATACGAATCCCCAAACCAATCCTGTAGTGGCAAAAACCAATGCAAATGAACTGACATAAAATCCTATTATCGTGTGCAAGTCGTAATTGCGGCGCTTCGCATTTTTAGTTTGCTTAAAACGCCATTTCTTAGGGCGCCAATTTCCTCTATTCCACCAAACCAGAAGTCCGGTAATAATTACAACGGCAAAAGCCAAAGTAGCCCATGCAACAAGCGGTTGGCCAATCCACACTGGTAACCATAAGTAAAAATGGCCGCGAAGAACCCATGGAAAAAACCCTGCTTCTTGATCAGTATCTGCCAAAATTTGTCCGGTGTAAGGATTTAAGAATGTAATGCGATAATATGAATTGTATTTATAAAAGATGACTTTTGCAGCACGCCCTGGCTCATCAAAAAGTATGGCATGAATCTTTTTATCCGGGTGCAACACTTTTGCAGTTGCCAGCAAAACACTTGGTGGCAAAAAAGATCTTTTTTGAACTTCTACAAAACGATATGGCTGCGTAAGGTCTTGTATTTCTTCCTGAAAAGCATAAAACGCCCCTGTGAGCGCCACCACAAAAACAATTGGCCCGGTTAACATACCGAGCCACCTGTGTAATTTTAATAGAATTTTTCTAATCATTAAAAGCGAAAATTAAAGCCCAAACTAATTGCACGCATTGGTTGCGCTGTAATGGTAGACCACCCACTGTAATACCGAGCATTAAATAAATTATCTGCTCTTAAAGTAAGTGTGTAATGCGCTGCCTTATAGGCTACAGAGGCGTTTATGACATGAAATGAAGGCAGTGTAAAAGTGCCTGTATTTGAACGGTTCAAGGTGAGGTGTTCACTCGCTGAATTACCACCACATCCTAAAGTGAGGCCTTTTAATTTTCCTTCTATCAATGAATAGCTCAACCAATAATTGAGCAATTGACGAGGGCCTGCTTCTTCTGGACGCAAACCTAAATAGCCATTTTCTGGGGCATCTTTGGTTACTTCTGCATGGTTAATACTATAGCCTGCAATAAGATTCAAACCTTTCAACGGATTTGCAACTAAAGAAAGTTCAATACCCTTACTCAAGACTTCTCCGCCTTGAATAATCCCATTCACATTTGACGGATCGGTCATGACTTTATCTGAAACTTGAATGTGATAAGCCGAAACGGTGAGGGCCATCCGATTCTTGAATAACTCTGTTTTTGCACCAAGTTCTGTTTGATTCGCTTGCTCCGGACGCAGTATTTGCATGCGAACATTTGAGCCATCAACATCGGCAACTTGTGTTGGCGCCTGATTTAAAAAGCCGTTCATATAGTTTGCAAAAAACGCCACTTTATCTTTGACTGGCTGATAAACAAGTCCGAATTTAGGTGAAACTGAGATTTGACTTTTAACTTCTTCAGTGGACCAATAATTTGTTAGACCACTAAAACGATCTAAACGGACAGTAGCTGAAACTGATAATTGTGATGTTAAGTTGATGACATCGCCAAAATAAGTACTCAACACGCGGTTACTAGCAGTACTGATTCCTTCACTAGTAGAAACAAGCAAAGAATCCACCCCGACTTGAGTTAGAATTCCTGAATCGATTCCAGAGCTCATTGATACGAGTCCGTTAGCAACCCAACCTGTACTCGCGTTAAGAATGTTTGACTCATAAGCATCGAGTCCTACCAATATGCGATGGCGCATACCTCCAAATTGAACATCGCCTAAAAAATTTTGCTGAATATCAGTCATGCGCGTTTCACCACTGCGCTTAGAGATGTATCGGCCAAAGGTATTACCATCAGAAAAATCCCAGAGATAATGATAGTATCCTTTGGTTTGGGCACTGCTTCTAGTAACGATGGTTTGTGCCTTCCAATTTTTATTGATTTGATAAATCCCTTGAGACTGAATGGAATATGCAGGGTTGTCAATACTGAGTTCATTAGAAGTAAACGAGCGCTCGTAGTAAGGGGAAAATGTATCGATAGAAGTGTATGAAAGAGGCGCATATCTACTCAAAAATAGCATTGGTGCATTGGCACTTTTAGCTGATTGAAATTGAGAATTGATCCAAAAAGTAAGTTTTTCAGACGCCTTTAACTTCAATGACGGCGCCAAAAAAATGGTTTTTCGAAATCCAGCATCTTGAAATGAGCCTTGTTCAGAGTAGGCAGCATTGAAGCGAATAGCCGCATTATCTGAGATAGGTGTATTGTAATCAACAGTTAGTCTATTTTGACCAAAACTACCCATAAGGTAACTGAACTGTCCGCCTCTAAGTTCATAGGGTTTTTTAGTAGTAATGTTCACTAAGCCACCATACGAAATCATGGGGCTGCCAAAAAGTGCGCCTGATGGGCCTTTGATTACCTCGACACTTTCAGTATTAGCAGGGTCGATTACTCCGCTGTTGTATGCAGGTACACCATTTATCATTGTTGGTTGGACTGAAAAACCTCGCATTGTATAGAATTCTGCGCCATCGCCTCCTCGTCCTGTAGATTCCCAAAGACGCATTACACCAGTCGCATTTTTAAGCACATCATTGAGTTCGGTTGCCAATTGGTCTTGAATCAATTGTTTGGGAATTGATTGATAAACTTGGGCATTTTCCAGATTCTTAAGCGGAATTTTGGCAACCACAGCATTGGAATCTTTAAAATAGGCATTGGTTTTACCGCCACGGACAAATACCTGGTCTATTTCTTGAGTTTTATCAGGTACTTGTGCAAAGCTTTGAAACGCTATTAGGCCAAGGCCTAAAAAGAATAAAAGTTTGGTCATTTTTTGCATCGTTGAAATAATTTTTGAACGATACAAAGTTTTTATTTAGATTCATTCTAAACAATACCTAAAAAATGGTATTCCCTCATTGAACTGAAAAATACCTTGAAAGTGGTAGCGCTAAACTAGCAAGGATGCCATAATGCCCATCAATTCCTCCTTCGCCTCCACGTGTGCCATATGACCACTATCGAGCAAATAGATACGTGGGCCTTTGATTTTTGCTTCGAGCAGATCTACACTCACCAAACGATCGTGTTTTCCGTGAATAAAGATGAATTGCTCTGGATGATTATTGACAAAAGAGCTGAAATCTGATCTTTCACGCATAGCCAAGGAGGCATATGCAATTGCTTCAGCGCTCATGAGCTTGGCTTCTTCGATCAGCTGCTGAACGAAAACCGCATGTTCGTCTGGTGCTTGAAATAAACTAGGTATGGCCTCTCTGATGAAATGTAATTTAGCTTTGTGCACCAACGTGGCTACACGCAAGCGATCTTGTTTTTTTTGCTCGGAGTCTGTCCAGCAATTGGAGTTGAGCAAAATGAGCTTTTGAAAACCAGCTAACTTGGAAAGTTCTAAACCGACATATGCACCCATTGAGTGACCCACAACTGAAAACTCTTTGATTTCAAGTTGTCCAAGTACACGCTGAACCTCTTGAGCCATGCCTTTTATAGAAGGGTTGTCTTGTGGTAACGCAGATTGACCGTGCCCTGGTAAATCAACAAAGAGGCAGCGAATTGGTAATTTGTGCAGTTGGAGAGGAGTCCACATGGTTGACGACTCAAGAAAACCATGCAAGAAAACCCAAACAGGGCCTTCTCCTTGAATTTGGTAATGAAGCATGGCGCTTAAGCGTTCATCAAGGCTTCTATTTCTTCCGCTTCAATAGGTATGTTTGCCATTAAATTAAATGGAGCGCCTTGTGCTTGAACCACAACGTCATCTTCCAGACGGATACCCAAACCTTCTTCCGGAATGTAGATGCCAGGTTCAACCGTAAATACCATGTTGGCAGCAATGGGTTCGTGCCACAAACCTACATCATGGGTGTCGAGGCCCAAGAAATGCGATGTTCCGTGCATGAAGTACTTTTTGTAAGTTGGCCAAGATGGATCTTGATTCTTGATGTCCTCGAGAGAAATCAAGCCCAAATTAACCAATTGTTCTTCCATTAAGTGCCCAACTTGTTTGTGGTATTCTGCCATGATGGTGCCTGGCACCAAAAGTTTGGTGGCTTCATTCTTAACATGTAGCACTGCATTATAGACTGCTTTTTGACGCGCAGTAAAACGTCCGTTTACAGGAATGCAACGCGTGAGGTCAGAACTGTAATTGGCATATTCTGCACCAACATCTAATAGAATGACATCGCCATCTTGACATTGTTGGTTGTTTTCGATGTAATGCAATACACAAGCATTTTTACCAGAGGCGACAATTGGCGTGTAAGCAAACCCTTTGGAACGGTTGCGCAAAAACTCGTGGGCAAGCTCTGCCTCGATTTCATATTCCCAAACACCTGGTTTGATAAAACCAAGAAGTCGTCTGACACCTGCTTCGGTGATGTTACAGGCTTTTTGCATTAAATCAAGCTCGATTTGGTGTTTGATCGAGCGGATTTTGTGCATAACTGGTGCTGACTTGAATACTTGATGTGCTGGGTAATCTTGTTTCACCTGCAAAATAAAGCGGTCCTCGCGGGTCTGTACTTCGGTATTTGCGCGGAGGTGTTCGTTGGTATTGAGGTAAATACCTGTTGCCTCGGCCATGAGTGTTTTGAAAATGGTTGGGAATTGTTGTAGCCAATAGACGGTTTGTATGCCCGATGTTTCAAAAGCAGTTTGTTTGGTCAGTTTTTCTCCTTCCCAAATAGCGATGAGCTCGCTGGTTTCCTTTAAGAAAAGGATCTCGCGGTGTGCCGGGTTACTCGCAGTAGGAAATAAAACTAAAATCGACTCTTCTTGATCTACACCTGACAAATGTAAAATATCGCGGTGCTGGGCAAAAGGCAAGGTGCTATCGGCAGATACCGGATAAATGTCATTAGAATTAAAAACAGCTAAGGTATTGGCCGCCATTTGAGCAGTAAATTGCTTTCTGTTGGCAATATATAATGATTTGTCGATGCGTTCGTATTTCATAAAAAATGTTTGAAAGTAAATTTAAAGCTTCTATTTGAACCAACTCGAGTAGAGCACATAATTGTTGGCTATGCGTTGCACTTCACCAGCAAATAATTCTGGGGTTAAGGTTTTGATTTTCTTGGCTGGAATGCCGGCATAAATAGACCAAGACTCGACGCGTGTGCCTTCGGTTAGCACCGCGCCAGCAGCAACGATACTGTTGGTTTCTATATGACAGTTATCCATGACAATTGAACCCATGCCAATCAGGACGTTGTCTTCGATAGTGCAACCATGAACCAAAGCATTGTGGCCTACTGAAACATTATTGCCAATGTGCAACTTGGTTTTCTCGTAGGTGCAATGCAATACGGCTCCGTCTTGAATATTGACTTTGTTGCCCATCCGTATTGAATTGACATCGCCTCTAACAACTGCTGAAAACCAAACTGAGCATTGCTCGCCCATGATCACATCACCGACAATGGTTGCATTTTCAGCAATAAAACAATCAGGGCCAATTTGAGGCGTAAAACCTCTGCATTCTTTAATTAGTGCCATATAGCAAAGGTAGTAAAATGCACTTATTCTTTCATAGACTCCTTGCGCAGGTGATATAATTCAAAACCGTCAAAGTTTGACTGATGGTAACACTCAAAACCGAAACGTTGATAGATCAGCGCATTTCGAGTAAGACTTGTTTCAGCATAAATTGCGGCATTGCGCTGATTGGCTAAAGTAAAAAGATCTTTCATGAGTTCACGGGCAGCTGGCCCACCCAAAGCCTTATCTGAAACCGCGTAAAACCAAACATATAAATCGTGGGGTTGGCATGTTCGAATAAGTTGCACCTGTTTTTCAGTACGTGAGATAGCCGCGATTTGACGCCAATCAAAACAACGAAACACCATCCAATATTGACTTAATTTTTCAATGAAAGTAAGTTTTAATGCCCTGGCCTCAAATACAATCAGAACCCCTTCCTTGTCTTCGGAGAAATATATTCCGTCGCGTTTGAGCGAGACGCTAACGACATGAGAAGTCATGACAGCAATTTTTCTTTTGAGCCTTTTATTACCTAATAAATACAAAATATGAGGGTTATCAATAAAAGCCTCTTGAAAAATCCGGATAATCCTTGATCTATCGTTTTTGGTAGCTAGTTGCAACATTAGACAATATTAGTTGTGTTATTCGCACAATTGAAAATGTATTTTACAAGTGATAAGTATTTTATTGTGTTTTTCGCAACTTGTAACTTTTAGATTTACATGACGTAATAAGGCAGTCCTTATCTCATCTAATGAAACGTCTTTTTCGTAGTAAATGGTTTAAAATCCCGTATAATGTTGCCCTCTATGGCTTTGCTGGTTACGGCGTGGTATTGGTGGGAATTTACTTTGCTTTAAAACTCAGACTCACTGATGACGAGGGATTGGTTGACAACAACAACCGCTATTTCCAAGAAATGCACGATAAATACAATCAGAATTTCAAGGTAGACAGCGCTTCTATAGTTCAATACCGCAATGAAATTTTGCAACGCATCAATTTGGTTAATGAATATTACCCTAAAAATGCAAGAATCATACTCGATGCCTGGGCTCAGACCAAAAGTGAAAAAATCGCTTTTCAAATGCTGGCCGCAATTGACCTCAAACTAAAAGATAATAAAACATATCAGCGACGATTAAAAGAAATACTAGCCAAAAACAACAAAAACAATACTGCTAAAGGTACAAATGCCTTTGTATGGATGAATTTCATCGAATGGTCTTACTTCAAAGAAGCTGTTTCAAAAGACAAAAAATATATAGATTCAGCAGCAGCTGCATGTGGCGTGGAACCTCGAATGATTGTGGCGTGTTTGGTCGGAGAACAGGTCAGACTTTTCAATTCAAGAAGAGAAAGATTCAAAGATTTAGTTGCCCCTTTGAAAACCTTAGCACTAGAAACCAATATGTCTTTTGGGGTAACGGGCATCAAAGAACAAACAGCAAAAAATATTGAAAATTACCTCAAAGATCCCACTAGCCCGTTCTATTGTGGATCTAAATACGAACACCTGCTTGATTACGATTCTACGCGCAACTATAACAATGCCCACAATGACACCTTAAGCTTACGCGTCAAAAGATTGGTACAATATAAAGATCATTACTATTCATACCTCTATGCCGGTATTTTCATCCGACAAATTGCTACCCAATGGCAAAAAGCAGGCTTTCCAATAGATGATCGGCCAGAAATATTGGCTTCCATTTTTAACCTCGGATACAACAAGTCTAAACCTAAAAAATTCCCTTCAGTGGGCGGCAGTAACTTCATGATCCGAGATCAAGAATACACCTTCGGTGGTGTCGCCTTCGACTTCTATTATTCAGGCGAATTACTCGAAGAATTTCCATATCAACTGGAAAAAATCAGCAAATAACCCATATAGATTTTATATAGATAATTGTGACTTCACACGGATTATTTGGGTCGTAACGATGTTTCGCCTTATCTTTGTTGTACAATTACAACTATATGCAAACTACCCTACTCAGTCGTAGCAAACAATTGCTGCTCTCTATCTTTTTTGCAAGTATCTCATTTTTAGCGTTTTCGCAGAACTTAATTACCGTTCCATTTAGTAATGGTTTTGTTGGGAACAACACTGCTAACAACGTATCGTCGAACTCTTTTTACCTTTCAGGCGCAAGTGGTTTAGGATGGACAAATGTACAATTTGCACAAAATTCAACATCGAATATATTTGTTGCTCAGGGTAATGATATTATTGGCATGGTTTTGATTACCGACAATAATGGCATTGAACATACTATCAACGGCTTTGTAAAATGGAGAGCACCTAGTGGTTCGGTGACAACGATTTGTTTCCAACCCCAAACTGGTACGAATATAACACTCGCTACCAATGGAAATAATGGGTCTGCAACTTACAATATAACTGACACTAAATACATCGGATTAACCTTCAATGGTCAAACTTTGACAATTCCGCAGAGCGGCAACAGTGCAGGTGAAGTCACTGGTAATGCTGCAACAGCTGGTTTATTAGATTTATTAAACAATTATTTAGCAACCTTTGGTAAATTATCTGTTGCAGATTTCACAGTTAATGAGGGTGCAGGAACTGCCACGGTTACCGTTACATTGTCAACATCAAGCACGAATACCATCACAGTTGTTTACACTACCTCTAATGGCACGGCAACTGCCGGAGCTGACTACACTGCAGCTACAGGTACACTCACATTCGCTCCAGGGCAAACATCAAGAACATTTACTATTTCAATAACTGATGATGCCACCGTCGAATCTATTGAAACAATTAATATTACCCTTTCAGACCCAACGAATGCATCAATCTTAGATGGTGCTGGCATAGTTTCAATTACAGATAATGATAGTAATACTCCTGCCTCCAATGCGGGCGTAGATGCAAGTATTTGTGCAGGAAGCACATTTACAACTTCGGGGGTGTCCAATAATGGCACAATTGCTTGGTCGACTTCAGGTACAGGTACATTTACTAACGGAACATCTGCCACAGCAACCTACACGCCAAGTGCAGCAGACATTAGCGCCGGAACGGTAACACTAACAATGACTGTTACAGGTACTGGGTCAGCCTCCGATGCAATGGTATTAACGATTACTCCGCAGCCATCAGCTGGAAATCTTTCTGGAAATCAAGCCGTTTGTGTAGGATCAACAACAAATTTCTCTTCAACTATTTCTGGAGGTACTTGGACAAGTTCAGATAATACTGTTGCAACCGTTGATGCAAGTGGAGTTATTACTGGTGTTGCAGCGGGAACAGCAACAATTACTTACACCGTGACTGGAACAGGTGGCTGTACCAATGCAACTGCTACTAGAATTGTTACGGTTACCGCAGCGCCTTCTGCAGGTACAATTTCTGGTACCCAAAACATTTGCGTAGGTTCAACAACAACATTTACATCATCTAACAACACTGTTGGAACAACTGTAACTAGTATGGCGTTAGACTTTGATGGTAGTAATGATTATGTTTCGGTACCTGCTGGTGTATATTTTGAAGACAATACATATACTATCGAAGGTTGGGTCTATGTAAAATCCCATGTATCCTACCAGCGCTTCATTGATTTTGGAAATGGCGCCAACAATAGTAATGTGGTATTAATGTTAAGCGAAGCAACTAACGGCAAACCTGGTTTTGTGAATTTTAACGCTTCTGGGCAACAAGAATATATCATTAGTAGTTCTGCATTGCCATTAAATCAATGGGTTCATCTAGCAGGAGTTCGAAACGGTTCATTTGCTGGCATTTATATCAATGGTGTCCTTACCGCATCTAGTAATTCTTGGTCATTAAATACAGTGAATGCTACCAGGAACAACTGTTTTATCGGTAAAGATAACTGGGGTGGTGCACAAACATCAGATGTTAAAATGAGTGAGCTAAGAATCTGGTCAAGCGCAAGAACTCAAGCTCAAATTCAGGATAATATGAATGTAACATTATCCCCACAAGCAGACCTAAGAATGTACTACAAATTTGATCAAGGTATTGCTAATCAAACAAATACTGGAATAAATACTTTGACAGATTACAGTGGTGCAAATTATCTTAA
Organism: Flavobacteriales bacterium; assembly: GCA_046073985.1. Classification (GTDB taxonomy): domain Bacteria; phylum Bacteroidota; class Bacteroidia; order Flavobacteriales_D; family Crocinitomicaceae; genus UBA952. Next base: position 18,477 of record JBJTNI010000031.1, read on the forward strand.
TAGCGCTCCTGTAAACGGAACACTTAATAATTTCGCATTAAATGGCACTACATCGAATTGGACAAATGGTAGAACGATTACCACAACAGGAACCTGGTCTAGTTCAGATCTTACAGTTGCAACAGTAAACTCATCGACAGGTGTCGTTACGGGTGTAGCTGCCGGAACTGCTACAATTACTTACACCGTAACTGGTACAGGAGGTTGTGCGGATGCAACTGCTACAAGATCTGTTACAATTAATGCCTTGCCTAATGCTCCAACAGTAAGCTCACCACAGCTAGCATGTCCTGGGAATACCGTTGCTGATTTAATCGCAACAGTAGGCAGTGGTGAAACCATCCAATGGTTTAGTGCTGCTTCAGGCGGAACTGCTTTGGCATCTACAACAGCTTTAGTGGCTGGAACAACCTATTATGCACAGGCAACTAATAGTAATGCATGTGTAAGTGCAAGCCGAACACCTCTGACCGTAATATTCAATAACGCTTTACATTTTGATGCAACAGACGATTATGTCAACATAGGGGATGTCATAGAAAACCTTTCTGACTTTACAACTGAGGCATGGGTATATTGGCAAGGGTCTTCTCTTGCGCATTCTGAAATTTTTACCAAAGATGTGATATCCTCAATGGCCATTACAAGTGCGAATAAATTACATTCAAACTTTGGTAACGGTACAGTATGGGTTGCAGGCTTAGACTCACAAACCCCTATTCCACTCAACAAGTGGACGCATGTTGCTGTAACACGCCAAAATGGTGTGGTAAAAATGTACATCAATGGTATTGAAGATGCTGCTACCGTTACTAACAATGCAACGGGTCAAAATGCTGCTCCACGTATTATTGGTGGAAAAATGGTAGGCTCGTCCGTTGCTAATACTTTATTCAATGGTCGTATTGATGAGGTGCGTTGTTGGTCTGTTGCAAGAACAGCAGCTCAAATTAGTGCCAACCTTTCAACTCAATTTGTAGGTAATGAAGCAAACTTACTGGCTTACTTTAATTTTAACCAAGGGGTACCAAGCGGCAATAATACAGGAATCACGACTTTAACCAATGCTGTATCTGCTGGAACAAATGGTACGATAACTTCATTCGCAATGACAGGTGCTACAAGCAACTTTGTGGCTGGTTATTTTCCTGAAATCACCGGGAATAATACTGTTCTTGCCGGATCTAGCATACAACTTTCGAATGCAGTGAGTGGTGGCACTTGGTCATCTTCAAATACTGCCACAGCTACAGTTAACAGTTCTGGTTTAGTTTCAGGTGTTGCTGCTGGTTCTGTTACAATTACCTACACTTATTGTGGGCAGTCAACAACCTACGCTGTTACTGTGTCTTCAGCTGCAGCAATTACCGTAAATTCATCTTCAATCACAAACTTTGCAAGCTGTCAAGGTTCAGTATCCACTGCTCAAACTATTTCTGTTTCAGGTACAAGCTTAACTGCAAATGTTACCGTAACTGCACCAACAGGATACGAAGTAAGTTTAAGTGCAGCTTCTGGCTATGCAAGTTCAATTACAATAACTGCAAGTGGTACACTTAGTGCTACAACGGTTTATGTACGACTTTCAAATACTGCTTCTTTAGGCAGTGTTACTGGCTCTTTGAGTATTGCTTCAACTGGTGCAACTACTCAAACAGTTTCTTTAACAGGGATAGTTACTGCATTACCAAACGCTCCAACAATCACTGCTACACAACCAACTTGTGCAGTCACAACAGGTACCATTGCCTTTACAACTCAAACAGGTGTTGAATATTCAGTGGGTGGTGCTTACCAAGCCTCTAACTCATTTACAGGATTAGCAGCTGGTTCTTACCCTATTTCTGTCAGAAGCACTTCAGATAACACTTGTATCACTACCGGTACTTCAATAACTTTGAATGCCGCACTTGGTGCGCCCGCTGCAGCTACTGCATCTGTAACTGCTCAACCAATTTGCGGTACACCTACAGGAACAATTGTTATTACAGCTCCAACTGGAGCACTTGAATATGCCATAAATGGTGGCACATACCAAGCTGGTTTGACTTTTGCAGGGCTCACGCCAGGGAACTACAACGTTACGGTTCGCAGAACAGCTGATATCACTTGTGTATCTGCTGTATCTTCATCATTGACTATTAATCCTGTTCCAAACTGTATTCCAGTTGCAAACAACGACGCTGCGACAACAGCTGAGGACAACCCTGCGATTTTAAACATTACCAGTAATGATACTGACCTCGACGGAACAATCAATGTCACTACTGTTGACTTAGATCCGTTGACTGTGGGTCAGCAAACTAGTATGAGCACAACAGCGGGTGTTTTCTCTGTTCTGAACGGAGTACTCACTTTCTACCCGGCTGCTAACTACAACGGCCCTGCATCAATTACCTACACAGTCAATGACAACAGCGGTGCTACTTCGAACGTGGCAACAGTTAGCATTACTGTAACGCCTGTCAACGATGCACCAATTGCAGTCAATGACATCGCTTCTACTAATGAAGATGCGCCTGTCACTATCAACGTACTTAGCAATGATTCTGATATAGAGGGCTTGAATAACAGCTCGGTAACCGTAACTATTCCTTCGGCGAATGGTACTACTACCGTTAACCCTACTACAGGTGCCATTACTTTCACTCCTGCAGCTAACTTCTTCGGTACAACTAGCTTTACTTACCAAGTTTGTGACAACGGCTCGCCTGCACTTTGTGCAACGGCTGTGGTTACCATCACAGTAAATGCAGTTAATGATGCGCCAATCGCTAACAACGACAACGCGACAACTTCAGAGGATGCTCCTGTCAATATCAATGTTTTGCTTAATGATACAGATTTAGAAGGTATCAATCCGAGCACGGTAACTATTACTGTTCAGCCATCAAACGGCACAGTAACGGTCAACCCTACAACAGGTGTGATCACATTTAATCCTGCACCAAACTTCTTCGGAACGACAACATTTACGTATCAAGTTTGCGACAACGGATTCCCTGTACTTTGTGATGATGCAACGGTTACAATTAACGTGACTCCTGTAAATGATGCTCCTATTGCAAACAATGACAATGCAAGCACAAATGAGGATACACCTATCAATGTCAGCGTACTTACTAATGATATTGATATCGATGGTACATTAGTAAACACAACAATTGACTTAAATCCATCAGTACCAGGAATTCAAACTTCCGTCACAAACGGTATGGGAACTTGGACGGTTGTTGGTTCTCAGGTACAATATGTCCCAGCGGCTAACTTCAATGGTTCGGCCTTCCAACCATATGTCGTGAATGACAATAGTGGCTTGACTTCAAATATTGCCATGATCAATATCAATGTCAATGCAGTAAATGATGCTCCTGTAGTTGATAATGATGTGGCCAACTGTGCCTATAATACGCCTGTTACCGGAGACCTTATCGATGCTGGTGATTTTGATATCGACGGTACTTCACTTCAAGCCAATACAAACCCTGTATCTGGGCCAAGCCATGGTACTATTGTAATCAATCCTGATGGAACTTACACATATATCCCAGACAATAACTATGTCGGAACTGATGTTGTAGTTGTCTCAATCTGTGACCAAGGCCTCCCATTACCAGGAATTTGCATCAATGATACTTTGGTAATTACTGTGAATCCTTGTACGGCCAATGACCCGATTCAAGACTGCGACAACGATGGCCTCACCAATGCTCAAGAATTGGCATTAGGTACAGATCCATTTAACCCTGATTCTGACGGCGATGGTGTACTTGACGGAACTGAAGTTGCCGATGGTACTAACCCGAATAACCCATGTTCTTTGGTATTGGCTAGTCAAACTCTTACGCCAACAAATGCTTGGACAAATCTTGATTGTGACAACGATGGCCTTACAAATGGTCAAGAATTGGCTCTTGGTACTGATCCATTCAACCCTGACTCTGACGGAGATGGTGTACTAGACGGTACAGAGGTAGCAGACGGCACTAACCCGAACAACCCTTGTTCTTTGGTTTATGCAAATCAGACACTTACCCCAAGTAATGCATGGATGAACCTTGATTGTGATAACGATGGTTTGAGCAATGGTACAGAACAACAACTTGGAACTGATCCTGCTAACCCTGACTCTGATGGAGATGGTGTACTAGACGGAACTGAAGTTGCTGACGGAACCAACCCTACTGACCCTTGTTCATTGATCCTTGCAAGTCAATCAGTTGCTCCTAGCACAACATGGGGTGGGCTTGATTGTGACAACGATGGTTTAACCAATGATCAAGAAATTACTGCTGGTACCAATCCGTTTAATCCTGATTCAGACGGCGACGGTGTAACAGACGGCACTGAGGTTGCAGACGGTACAAACCCAACAGATCCTTGTTCATTGATTTTTGCAAGTCAAAACACAACACCAACAACTGCATGGGCTAACCTTGACTGTGACAACGATGGTCTTACAAATGGTACCGAAGTCAATTTAGGCTCTGATCCGAATAACCCTGACACCGATGGAGACGGCGTTCCGGATAACACAGAGGTACAAGAAGGTACCAACCCTGCCAATCCTTGTGATTACAACTTGGTAAGCCAAACCATGACCCCAAGTTCAGCTTGGGCAAGTTTAGATTGTGATGGCGATGGTGTAGATAATGGTACAGAAACAGCTAACGGTAATGACCCAACAGACCCTTGTGATCCGTTTGTGGAGGGTGGTAATTGTGACCCTATCATTGAAGTACCTGAAGCATTCTCACCTGATGGGGATGGCATCAACGACACATTCGTCATCGAAGGCATTGAAAATATCCCAGGCCAATCGATCATCATCTTTAACCGTTGGGGTAACCAAGTATACAGTGCAAGCCCATACCAAAATGACTGGAATGGAAACTCGCAAAGTAACATGAATGTCGGTGGTGATCAGCTTCCTACAGGTACTTATTTCTATATTCTAGATACACAAACAACTAAATATGGAGTGCTTAAAGGTTATATATACCTCAAACGATAATCCATTTTAACAGATTTAGCTATGAAAAATAAAATCATATATATCATCCTTGCAAGTGCTTGTGTTTTTACTGCCAAAGCTCAACAAGAGGCTCATTTTACACAGTTTGCCGATAATCAATTGTTTGTAAACCCTGCATATGCCGGAAGTAATGAGATTTTAAATGCGACCGTTTTGCATCGTCAACAATGGGTTGGATTTACTGGCGCGCCACAAACCTCTACTTTTAGTATGCACTCACCGCTTTCTTACGAGAGTGTAGGTTTGGGCCTTACAATGGTAAGTGATCAAATTGGGCCACTTAGCCAAAACATGATTTACGGCGATTTTTCGTACACGCTTAAATTCAGCAATCAAAGCAAATTAGCTTTTGGTATCAAAGCGGGTATGAATGTCATCAATATCAATTCAAGTGAGCTCAATACCACAACCCAAAATGACCCTAATCTTGTGAAAGATGTCAGAAACCAAGTGAATCCAAACCTTGGTTTTGGTGTCTACTACCATACTAAAAATTGGTTCTTTGGGGCAAGTACACCAAAAATATTCGAAAGCAGTTATGATCAAACCTCTCTAAATATAGAGCAACGCCACTTTTTCATTAATGCGGGGACAGTTCTTCAAGCGGGGACAAATCTCAAATTACGCCCAATGGTACAAGCTAAATTTACAGAAGGTGCGCCATTGAGTTTAGATGCGGCTATCACCGGAATTATTCAAGAAAGAATCTTTATTGGTGCTATGTATCGCCTCAATTCGGCAGGTGGATTTTTCATTCAATACCAATTAGCTCCAACTTTCCGAATCGGAGTTGGTTCAGAAATTGGCCTAACGGAAATCAGAAAGTACAACGATGGTACTTTTGAATTGATGCTCAGTTATGACCTCGCACGAAGTAAAGCAGGTATTAAATCACCAAGATATTTTTAAGCAACGCCATGAAATTTACACTCATACTATTTGTTATTTTCCAAACTGGCTTGGCTTTTGCTCAAAGCGGACAACTCGCCAAAGGAAACTATTATTTTGACCAACAAGGTTATTTTCAAGCATTAAACTGTTACGAACGTGTTTTGGGCTCAGAGTTTGATAGCCCAGAGATGCAGCAAAAATTAGCATTTTGCTACAACTTTTGCGGCGAATTCTCTAAAGCTGAAACACTCTACAAAAAATTGCTCGTTAAAAAATCAGATGCACTGTTACTCTATGATCTTGCCTATAGTTTAGCCCGTCAGAATAAACACGATGAAGCAAATGCATACTTTCAACAGTTCGCTAATGCCAAACCTACTGACAATCGTGCACAACTTTTCTTAAAAGATCCAGGTTATTTAGCCAAATTAATGGCTCAAGAACCGCACTTTAAAATCGGCAAAACCGCTTTAAATACAGACCACGCAGACTTCGGAGTATACCCTGTGCCCGGTAAAAATCAAGCCATGATCGTGAGTTCAAGACGCTTCACTTATTGGGGTAACCCAAGGTGGGCCGGAGACAACGAACAATTCCTAGATCTATACGCGATTGAACTTGTGAAAGACAAAACGGATAATGCGCCTCAATATTTACAAAAACCGTTGAATTCAGGTATGCACGAAGGGCCCGCTTGCTTTAGCCCTGACGGTCAAGTGATGTACTTTACCGCAGATGACAGAAAAGCAAATGCCAATGGAATGGTCAACCTTAAAATATACCGTGCATACTGGAAAAATGGTATTTGGACGGATCAACAAGAACTTTCTATTAATAGCAATGCTTTTTCTACAGGGCACCCTGTATTAAGTGCTGATGGGAAAACACTCTATTTTGTTTCTGACAGACCAGGCGGTTTTGGAGGATCAGATATTTATAGTTGTGCTATTGATGCAAATGGTAAGTGTACGGCTATTAAAAACTTAGGCGCCAATGTGAACACTGAAGGCAATGAAATGTTCCCTTGGGTAAACGGAGACCTCTTCTTCTTTGCAAGTAATGGACGTCCGGGTTTTGGCGGACATGACGTTTTTGTGGCACCATTAGGTTTTGAAGTTGCTGCTGTTAATGCAGGTACTGTCATCAATACGCAAGCCGATGATTTTGCTGTTACATTCTTTGACAACTCCAATTTGGGCTTCATGGCTTCCAACCGCATTGGTGGTGTGGGAGGTGACGACATCTACAGTGTTGAACTCGTGAAGCCATTTGTTTTCCCGATTTCGTTTAAGGGTACTGCTATCGACGGACAAACTGGGGCAATCATGGCTGGTGCGACAATCGTGATCAAAGATGAAGCTGGACAAATCATTACAACACTCATCGCAGACAACAAAGGGCAGTTCAATACAACCCTTGATCCAGGAAAATCTTACGTGATTGAAGTAAGTAAAGAAGGATTTAACGGTAACAGTAAAAACATTGCTATTGCTGAAAAAGCAAAGTCTTATCAAGAAGTATTTAAGTTAGATAAGAAACCTTCATTTATGCTAGAGCTCTTATTGACTAATGCACAAACAAAAGGTGTCATTTCAGGAGCTCAAATTTTGATTAAAGACTTAAAAACCAAAGCGGTGTTATTTTCAAATACAACGGATCAAGCCGGTATGTGGCAACAAGCGTTGGAGAACATGAAAGTTGGCAATCAATTGGCTTATGAAATAACCCTTACATGTAATGGTTACCTCTCAAAAACCGTTTCTTACCAAGAAGTTATCAATCAAGAAGGAGTGATTGCTTTGCATGAGAAATTGAACGTTGCAATGACACCAGTAAGCGTAGGAGGTGACCTCGCCAAGACTTTAGGTATCAAACCAATTTATTTCGATTTAGGGAAATACAACATCAGAAAAGATGCCGCAATTGAACTCGATAAGATCGTTAAGGTAATGAACGAAAACCCAACGATGGTCATCGAATTAGGATCACATACTGATTGTCGCAGTAGTGTGAAATTCAACGAGACACTTTCTGCAAATCGTGCCAAAGCTTCTGCCGCTTATATCAAACAACGCATCTCTAATCCAGAGCGAATTTATGGAAAAGGCTACGGAGAATCACGCCTCCTCAATGACTGTGGTTGTGAAGGGACGGTAAAATCAACTTGTACAGAAGCAGAACATCAATTGAACAGACGAACAGAGTTTATCATCATTAAGATGTAAACACTTCATGCTAATTTGAAAAGCCCTCTATTTCTTGGAGGGCTTTTTTATTTAAGTAAATTGTCTAGTTGAGCTTGAATAACTTTCGCGCTACTTAATTCAATGCGCAAGAGTAGCGAGCATTCGGAATCCAAATTTTGTTCTAAGATTTCGACATTAGCTTTTTTAAGCAGGTCCATCACCAAATACAATTTCTCGTACGGAAATTGAATGGAAAATTGTATGTCCTCTTCTTTTTCGATGATCTGGGCTACGTCCAAAGCTTCTTTGGCTGCAGTTCGATAAGCTGAAATGAGCCCTCCTACTCCTAAATTTGTGCCGCCATAATATCGTACAACCGCAATTAAAATATTGGTTAAGTCGTAAGCTTGAATTTGACCAAGAATGGGTGGGCCCGCTGAATTGGAGGGTTCGCCGTCATCGGATGCGCGGTATAATTTTTTGTCTGCTCCTATCCTAAAAGCAGAACATACATGGACGGCTAAATGATGCTCTTTTCTTTTTTGTGCAATGAATGCTTTGACTTCTGCCTCATTTTGTACTGGTACGGCAAAAGCCAAGAACTTGGAACCTTTTTCTTTGTAGAATCCTTCTGATATTGCTTTTATTGTCCGATAACTAGCCACATCGTAAAATTACGGGCATTATCCTTAATTTAGTACCATGCTAAAGCAATTCACCATAATTTTACTCTTGCTGTGTAGCCTTTGGGCTTGCGGCGATGACCCCATTACGCCACCCACCCCTACCGGGCCACAACAATACGGCACGCCATTTAATGCTGTTCCGACTACAGACAAAGCCGCCATTTACGAAGTAAACCTCAGGGCACAATCAAGTGAAGGAACCATTCAAGGCTTGATATCCAAATTACAACACATCAAAGATCTTGGCACAAACGTGATTTGGCTCATGCCCATTTACGAACAAGGCGTTACCAATAGTGTCAACTCTCCTTATTGTATAAAAGACTACACGAAAATTAGTGCCGAATATGGATCACTTTCAGACCTCAGATCATTAACAGACCAAGCCCATGCATTAGGAATGGCTGTTATTTTAGATTGGGTGGCAAATCATACATCTTGGGATCATCCTTGGATCACCGCGCATCCTGAATGGTATTCCCAAAATAGCGCAGGGCAAATCATTATTCCACCAGGTACTAATTGGAACGATGTTGCTGACCTCAATTTTGACCAAGTTGCTATGAGAAAAGCACAAATCGAGGCCATGAAGTATTGGGTATTAGAAGCAAATGTCGATGGGTTTAGATGCGACTATGCAGATGGTGTCCCTTTTGATTTTTGGCAAGAAGCAATTGCTCAAATTAGGGCTATTCCTAACAGAAATTTACTGATGCTTGCAGAAGGTACTAGAACTGATCATTACCAAGCAGGGTTTGATCTTACCTACGGCTGGAATTATTATGGCGCAATAAAAAATGTATGGACAGGAAATTCAACCAGTACATTGACCTCAAGCCATCAAACAGAATTTAGTAATATGCCAAGTGGAAAAAGTAAAATTCGGTTTACCACGAACCACGATGAATCTGCCTGGGACGCCTCGCCCATGAGTTTGTTTAATGGAAAAAATGGCGCACTTGCCGCAAGCGTTGTGACTATTTTTTCTGGAGGCGTGCCGCTGCTCTATACGGGGCAAGAAGTTGGGAAAACGGGTACAACCCCATTTTTCTCCAATACCAATATCAATTGGAGCGCCAATCCAGACATGCTTCTGGCCTATCAAAAACTATACAGTATCTACAATACCAATTCCGCTGCAAGAAGCCAAGCGGTATCGGCATATCAGTTGTCAAATGACCTCATTTGCTGGAAAAAAACAAGCGGTGGAAACTCGGTTTTAATTCTCGTCAATGTTAGAAATAGCACCATCAATGTCAGTTTGCCAGCCATTTTAAGTGGTAATTTCATGAATTTAGTCACGAACGAAAATGAAGTGCTTGGAACAAGTTTAACGCTATCTCCTTATGCTTACCGAATTTATTCCATGAATTAATTTCAATTCAAATGAGAAACCTATTTGTTTTATTGCTTTTACTGATACATCCATTGTTTTCAACTGCTCAAAAATCAAAAAAACAAGCAGTGGTTTATGATGTAGTTGAGCTTAAAAATGGAAAAGTACTTTACGGAAAAATGATTGCCCTAGATAACAATTATGTGCTGACTTTTCGGGACGAATATAACCGCATGTATTATTTATCCAAAGAGATGTACAACTACATTGAAGAGGACCGTACTTTTCAAAAAAGAGTTCGATACTACGATAGTATCGTCAAACCAAGAAAAGTAGACGAGTTTGACTTTCATGTTGGTCTCAATACTCAATTTGCAGGCATCGACAACGGTTTTGTAGCCGATGACAATTATGTATCGAGTAATAGCAACGGTATGTTCTTTGAAACACCAATCTGTCTTAATTTGGGTGTCGGAAAATACTTTAAGCAACAACATTATATAGGAGTTGAGCTCAATCTAAAGGCTGTTGGTGGGCCACAAAAATTCAATCAAGCGGCGCTGCAGTATCAATATTTCTATGACGCCATGAAAACCGACGTCGCACGGTATATCCCGATAAATATTAGCTTGCAAAACCTTACAACAATTGAAACCTATCAGGTGCCCGATTTAACAATGCCACCGCTCCCAAATTATATCGATAAAGACTTTTCTATTGACGTACAAAGCTTGAACCTCGGTATTGGACACGGGTGGGCTTTTATTGGTAAAGACAAACACTATTGGAACCTTGAATTGCTTTTTTACAAAGGAATATGGTCCAAATACACATTGATTACCAATGAACTTACAGACCCCAAACTTGATTTTCAAACAGCTGGTCTGCAGTTCAAATTAGGATATCATTTTTAAAATATTCTAAATATGGTTCGCCTTTTATTGATTTTATTGTTGGTGTCTCCCTCCTACTTTGCACAAGATATTTTTGAAATAGCTCGGAAAGGCAGTCGGGTTGAAATGGAAAAATTCCTCAAAAAACACCCACGACAAATCAATGAAATTTCTGCTCAAGGAGCCAGTGCTTTTTTGTTAGCTGCATATCACGGCAATAATGAAGTTGCCAACTTACTCATCGAAAAAGGTGCTGATCTCAAGAATTGTTATCCTCAGGGTTCTGTCATTTATGCCCTGATTTATAAGAATAACCTAGTAGTGCTAGAGGAAATCCTAAAAAAAGGAGTGAACCCAAACGATACTTGCCAATTTGAACAAATGGGTTATCCCTTGCACTTTGCCATGACCTTACAACGTTATGAGGCCATACAATTACTATTGAAATATCACGTACATTTGGAAGTTTTGGATCAACAAGGAAGATCTATTCAACAATTACTTTTACTCTACGGAGATCCAAAACTCAACGAAATACTAAACCCACATGAAAAATAAATTCTTATTATTCTCTTTGTTCTTATTACTTGCTATGGCAATTAATGCTCAAAGCTATACAACTGGTGTTGTAAATTTGACAACAACTAGTGGACAAGCTATTTCTGTCAAATTAGATGTGAGTACCAATGTAACTTTAACACTAACGGGGCCATCCGGACGCTGGTTTGCACTTGGCTTTAATGCCAATAGCATGACTAACGGTACTGATGTTGTTGGCGTGCATAGTGCTACAACGCTCAGTTCTTTTGATGCTAAATTAACTGGTTTTGGCGCACCCGTTACTGATTCTCAACAAGACTGGACAATTACCTCAGATGTTGTCAACGCAGGTGTTCGTACAATCATTGCTACACGCGCATTAAACACCTTTGATCCTAATGATTACACGTTTAGTGCAACGCCTACAACGCTCGGGTTGATTTGGGCAAGGTCAGCATCAGCAAGTTTTACTTACAGTAACCATGGTTCGACAAATCGTGGAACTGCACTAGTTAGTTTTACCTATGTTCCGCCTCCAACTCCTCCAGCTGCACCAACCGGATCAGCCAACCAAACTTTATGTAGCGGTGCAACACTCGCTCAATTGAGTGCTACCGGTACGTCCATTCAATGGTATGCGACACCAACCGGCGGAAGTGCTTTGCCGAGCAACACCGTACTTGTCAATGGAACAACTTATTATGCTACACAAACGGTTAACGGACTCGAGTCTACAAGTCGATTAGCAGTTAGTGTTGCCGTCAATACGGCGCCATCAGCTCCTAGCGCCATTTCAGGCCCCATTCATTTTTGCTATAGCTCTACCGGGCAGTCGTTTTCAATTGGGGCAGTAAGTGGCGCCACTTCCTATGTCTGGACAACACCTGCAGGAGCAACAGGTTCAAGTACCTCAACGAGCATCAATCTACTTTTAACTCCTGGCTTTCAAACCGGTACATTAAGCGTAAAAGCACAAAATACCTGCGGACAAAGCGCAAGTACTTCGTTGGTCATTAACCAACACTTGCCATCGGCAACAAATTTCTCTGTGACAACATGCGGATCTTATAATTTTAACGGCCAAGACTACACGCAAAGTGGGGTTTACACCTACCAAGGTACATCTATTTGGGGTTGTGATTCATCGGTTGTCTTGAATTTAACGATCAATAACGTCATCAATACAAACCTCACTGAAAGTGCTTGTGGAAGTTATGCTTGGAACGGACAGTCTTTCTTCTCAAGCGGACTTTTTACAGATACGCTTCAAAGTATTAACGGTTGCGATTCCATTGTTGTGCTTGATTTAACGATTCACCCAATTTCTGCTCAAACTTTTGACACCACTGTTTTGGATCTTTTCAGTTGGAATGGGATTGATTATGCAAGCTCTGGCACCTACACACAAAATTTCTTGTCTACATTTGGTTGTGACAGCATTGTTACTTACAATGTCACCATCGAAGATAGTGGCCTTGAAACGTTAGATGCAAATACAATCCTTTACCCGAATCCAGTAAGTGGTGATGGCAGCATTTGTATAGGTCTCATCCATGAAATGAGCCGTTATGACATCTTTTCTGTTGTTGGCGTTCTGGTTCAATCGGGCTATACCAACAATGGCTCTGTTCAATTAAAAGACTTGCCGATTGGAAACTACTACATTGCACTAGACACCAACCGCTATCTTTTTGTAGTTCATTAATCTAACCAACGTTAATTGCAAGAAACCCTGAGTGCCTCATGGTAAATCTTGTAGTTTCTGATGGTCGTATTACATTTTCTTGTTATCAATACAGCAGGGCCGATTCCTAAACCTATACCTCCAAAAATAGCAGGGGCAACCTGCCATGTGGCTACGCCAATAGCAACTGACCAAACCAAGGTGCCTCCAACACCATAAAGCGCCGCAAGCACTTTGCCTGTTTTTGCTTTTTCAATGACAAATCGATCTGTTGCAAAATTCCTGTCTTTACCTACATTATCGACTCCTTCCAAGCGATTGATTTCATCTTTTTTGATATAAAAAGAGCCTTGTTGCCCTTCAATAGCAAAATAATAATTGCCGTCTGACTCAAAATAAAAGTCCGATAATTTGTATTGGCAGCCGGAATTTGTACGCAGTGATTTTACAACATTAACTTCTGCTGTTCCATAGCGGTATTCATCTGAAATGCTGGTGCTATTTTTATTTGCCGGGATTTCTTGTGACTGAACAATCGTTACATTTTGATTCGTGTTTGAATCAACCACAATATTTTTGGGCAATTCGGGCTTTGTAAACTTTTGTAGCTCTGCAATTTGGTAATAATTCAAATAACGATCCATTTTCTTGGCTTGTAGGTAGGCTACACCAAAAAACAACGGAACTGCAGCCAACTGTGGTGAATAGCCCAGAAAAGGTGCTGGCTGAGCCAGATCAACTGCAATGGCAGCAAGTGACGCAGCACTGAGGCCTAGAAATATTTTTGGCTTGAGGGCCGCTAATTTTAAATTTTGATTTTTACGGGCAAAACGGTAGTCTTTTCCATAAGGCCGCGGATTTTCTCGAAGGTCCTTGATACTGATTTTATGAATGCGTTGACTAGGGTATTCTCGAAAATAAATCGTGTCTTCAGACATAAAGTAATATTTCATGCAAGTAAGCACTGAATCCGTTCCTTTAATAGTAAGGAGTTCCCATTCTTCTTGATCCGGGAAGTGTTTTTTGTACTGTCTATTCGCAAAAAGACCATTTTGCGCTGATAACTGCATACTCACAAAAACAGTTGCAACAATTAGAAGTAACCTCATGATCTGTTAGATTTGTCTCAAATTTAGACTGCCTTCACCGACTAACAGAATTTGTTTTCACAAGGTGTTCACCTCGAGTTGCATTTTTCGCAAGTCAATCAGTCCGCTTATAAAAACGATGCATAAAAACCACATGCGGAAAACTAAGGGCAGATAAGTAAATGAAGAATGAACCCCAATCGTGAGTTGAATCAACTTTTAAAAACATAAACAATACAAAAAAGAAAACCGCCCCTGTAGTAAATACAGCACCATGCTGCCAAAGCTTCAGATGACTTTTACGTAGTTTTACTTGAAGAAAGTTCCAGCCGTGCCAACTATGCTGAAAAATAAAATACAGGCCAAAAGCTGTTATGAGTGTTAGTTTTAAAGAAAGTATCAAAACCAAAATAGATTCAAGAACAAACCTATTTGTTCGCAACAATCTACCCTTGAGAAATACACTAATGGCGACGATTAAAACCTCTGGCCAAGTCCAAACTAAGTGTAAGCTGCTCCATTGAGGTATCAAGACTTTCATTTCGGCTAAAATGGCTGTTGTTTGTTCAAGATGGCCAATCAAAATAATGGCCAATAGACTCAAGCCCCAACAAAAGGATCCGATAGACGAATCAATTTTCCAATGTTGAAAATCGGCTTGTCCAAAATGCCATGCTGTGTAGAACAAAAACAGCAGGAGGGCAAGAAGGGGTAGCCACTGCCATAACAGGATCATTACCAAACCAATTGCCAAATAAGTAAAAATAAACGTCAAGTTCAAAAGCTTCTCAGCCGGATTTTGGTATAAATGATCTAATGAACCGTGAGGGATACCTATTGCCAATAATCCAATGAGCAAAAGGGCATGAATCAAGATGTTGAGGTGTAAAAAGTCTAAAAAAATAAAAAGTAAACAGAAGCGCAACGCCCCACTTCTTTGCTGAAAAAAACACTTGATTTGCTGCCAAAGATCCAAGAAGGCCGCGCCTAGGAATAGAAGGATCGGCAAAGATTTCATGATTTTAATATCCTGAGCAATTGAACTGCGTTCGTCAAGGAATTGCAATACATCATTGGCTTTATTTTTATTAAATAACTGGGAAAAAATCATTTTGCCCTTTGACGGATAACGAGCCAAAATAAGCAGTAATAAACGATCATAATATTTGAATCTTTGGGCACTGACCCTGCGTTTTACCTTGCTCTTTTCTACAATGCTTTTAACTATTCGCGCGCTATCCTCTAAATTCCGTACAAAGGAATAACCAGTGCTTGGTTTAAGCTGTCCGCTGCCGGCACCGGTCCGAATCCAATTTTTCGGCAATTTTTCCTTTTCAAGAGCGGTAACGCACATAGGAATACACCCCTGCTCTTTCTCTAAAACTTGATAACTTGTATTCTTGTCAGTCAAGAAATTCTCAATAATTGAAGTGGCTTCTGCTTCCGTAATCAATGCTTGTCCAAAACGGGTTGGCTCAATTAATGCTTTGTTTTTCGTAAAAGGCAGCACATACATGAACTGGGTTTGATTGTTTTGAGGAATCGAAAAATCCATCATTGTAAAAACCGCAGGATCAAATATTGGCTGGTCTGTTTGTACAAACCATCCGTAGAAACTTTGTTCGAGTCGAACTTGTTGACGATTTTGCTTTTCAAATAAGGGTGGCCTGCTGTCAAAAACGAAAGCGCCTAGATTTTTACGATATCCGTCTAGTTCCTGTTCTTTCCAAGTGACATCAAAATCCTTTAACAAATTCCTTATGCCCGCATATAATTTTTCAGACCTTAGGTAATAATAATTTTTATCTCCTAGTGGTTGAGCTTCAAGCGCGTTGATTCTTACATTAGACCAGCTGTGCGTTGCCAATTGATCTAGTGCTAAAACCTTTAGTTTATCGGGCTCAAGCCAAAAGCAGAAGGTGCGATCATTGGCTACTTTTTGATCGGGTTCATAAATGACAATCCTTTTATTAGCAAGCAGCCCATGCCTGTTCAACTCCATTAAAATCAATGAATTGGCACAGCCCATGCCTATAAAGGCATAATCATAAGTAGTATGTAATTCTGACAATAGTTAAGCGTAGGTTATCAATATAACCAATTGATTGTCAAAATGTTTGGTCGATATCATAAACAGACATAATGCTGCGCTTTGAGGTAGGCATTATGCTCGTGAACATTTTGAATTGCCGACTTCAATACTTTATAGAAAATAGTGGACCCCATCGCTAAACCAGATGTCAACCATCCAACTTGGGCGAGACCATCCTTGCCAATACTCAAAACCTCATAACCTATGAAAAATACTGCGCCGCCGCATATAAGCACTCCGATTGGTCCACAAACAATGACGGTTCCTAACCAAAGACGTCTGGCGAATCCAGCACTCTTTTTGGTAGAAAATCTTTGATCTTTACCAAGTTCAATATTTTGAGATGATAGAACTTGAGATGAGTCTATGTAATAATAATTTTTTTTATTGCCTAATGCAAAATAATAGCGTCCATCAGAAAGACAGTAATACGTCAATGGAATGACCTTACAGCCCTCTGTAGTAATGAAACCTGCTTCATTCGGTTCAAATTTTAGCAAAGTATCAATACTTGTACTAGGACTTGGCTGTTGGGCGAAATTTTGATTCCAAAATAAACAGCAAAAGATAAAACTACTAAGAAAAGCTACTATTTTCATGACCAATTTTTGATCTAAAGTACGTCTCTACAATTACTTAGCCCAACTTGATATCACAAAAATCCATATTTTTAAGACATGAAAAAATTCGTGCTACCCATTTTTATTTTGCTAATCCAAACTATTTGGGCACAAATTCCGAGCTATGTGCCTGTTTATGGTCTGTTGTCATATTACCCGTTCAACGGGAATGGTAATGATGAAAGCAGTAACGCAAACCACTTAACCAACAACGGTGCTGTACCAACCACGGACCGCTTCAATAATGCCAATTCCGCTTATTCTTTTAATGGCAGCACCCAATATTTGATCAGAAATACACCCACTTATACCTTCAATCCGAATTCTTCTTTTACTGTTTCGTTGTGGCACAACCGTAACAATAGCTCTGTAGTAGGTATTCCGATCATGCATGCCACTACTGCAGCTGGTAATTTTATTTGGATCTTCCAGACTGGGGCAACTAATATGCAATTTGGCACCAACAAACAGCAAGCTACCTGGATTTGGGCACAAAGTACCAGCACCACAAATGTATGGACGCATATTGTACTTGTATATGACGCCGGACAAATGAAACTTTACAAAGATAACGTGGTTGTAGCTACCGGGACTTTTACGCATACTGGAGTAACAACAGCTACCTTACCCCTTTATGTAGGTCGGGGCGTAAGCGGCAATTACTTTAGCGGAAAAATAGACGACATCGGGATTTGGAACCGCTGTTTATCAACCTGTGAAATCAATGACTTATATACTGCCTCCAACACGCTCACAACTGTTAGTGCCGGACCCAATTTGTATGCTTGTAATGGTGGGCCTGTAACGCTAAATGGCACAGGTGCTAGCACATATATTTGGTCTCCAAATGTGAGTAACGGCAGTAGTTTCGTTCCTAGTATCAATCAAACCTATACCCTTACAGGAGTTGACGCAAATGGTTGTTCAGCTTGGGATCAAACGGATGTGCTTTTACAACAATACAGTATAGATGCCGGAGCGAATCAGACCACTTGTCAAGGAAATAGCGTTACATTAAATGCGGCGGGGAATGGCACGTTTACCTGGAATAATGGTGCAACTAACGGCCAACCTTTTGTACCACTCCAAAGTGGATATTATACGGTTAACGGAATAAGTCCGCAAGGATGTGTGGCCAATGACTCTTTACTTCTAACTATCAATCCTTTACCAACTGTTAATGCTGGTAATGATACTGTAATTTGCGGTGGCTCTTCACTATTATTCAACGCTACCGGAGCGCAAACCTATGTCTGGAACATTGGCATCATTAACGGACAAAACACTCAAGTGAACAGTACTTCAACATTTACTGTGACAGGCACATCATTGGCCGGTTGCAGTGCTCAAGATAGCCTTACTGTCATCGTCAATCCTATTCCAAACATTATTGCCGGGCCAGATGTCTATACATGTGCCGGACAATACGTGACTTTAAATGCTGTTGGCGGAATCAATTTACAATGGAATAACGGTGTACAAGATGGCGTACCTTTCTTGCCCGTATCGAACGGAACCTATATTGTAACAGGCATGAGCAATGATGGGTGTTATGGCAGCGATACGCTTTTACTCAACTACGGAAATCTGCCTGACCTCATTGCTGGGCCTGACCAACAAATTTGTTTTGGTGACGAAGCCATACTTCATGGAACTGGCGGCATTTTCATGTATTGGAATAATGGCGTTGCCGATAGCATTCCTTTTATCCCTGCAACAACAACAACTTATGTACTCACTGGTGCTAGCCCTGAAGGTTGCTTGAGTACTGATACAGTTACAATATTTATCACGGAATCGACAAGTTCAACCCTCAATATTTCAGCCATTGACAGCTATATATTAAACGGACAAACTTATACTACTTCAGGTACCTATACTCAACTGATCACCAATGCAGCTGGATGTGATAGCTTGATTACTTTAAATTTGACACTCGATTTTACGGCAGCACAAAATTTAACAGGTTCGTTTTGGAAGTTGTATCCGAATCCGGCGTCTAACTATACAACATTAGCAATCGAGGAAGCGGTGACGGGATCTGCTATTATTCTGTACGATGCCTTTGGGCGAGAAATGTTGAGGAGTGTGGTTCAAGCGCAAGAAACGATTATTAATCTTCATCATATACCAACAGGACTTTACTTCGTTCAGGTTGGTTCCGAAACACGCCGTTTAGAGGTAGTGAGGTAGACAAACTACCCCTCAACCCGAAGGATGTAATTGTTCTTTTTGCCTTTACCAAGAAGAACATAGCGGCCATTAATGAGGTCTTTGGTAGTCAGGATGTAATCTTCAGAAACTTTTTCTTTATTGACAGAAATGGCATTGGCTTTCAGTTCACGACGTGCTTCACCGTTCGAGCTCAGAAAGCCTGATTTGGCGGCTAGTGCTTCAACGATACTGATTCCAGCGCCAAATTCTGAGGTTGAAATTGTTGCTTGTGCCACGCCTTCAAATACACTGAAGAAATCTTTTTCTGACAGGGCTTGAAGGTCTTCGGCTGTTGACTTACCAAATAATATATTGCTGGCTGCAATTGCAGTTTGAAGCGCTTGCTGACCATGTACTCTGGTCGTGATATCTTCGGCAATTGCTTTTTGCAAAGCGCGTAAATGCGGTGCAGTTGCATGTTCTGCTTCAATGGCCTCGATTTCTTCTTTGGATCGGAGTGTAAAAATGCGGATATAGTTAGCGGCATCTGTATCAGAAGCATTTAACCAAAATTGGTAAAATGCATAAGGGCTCGTTTTTTCAGGATCGAGCCATACCGAACCACTTTCTGTTTTGCCGAATTTGGTTCCGTCGGCTTTTTTAATTAGTGGCGTAGTAACCGCATAGGCTTCGCCACCAGATTTGCGTCTGATCAATTCAGTACCAGTAACTATATTGCCCCATTGATCTGAGCCACCTAGCTGGATAATACAGTTGTGGTGTTGATTGAGGTGATAAAAATCGTAGCCTTGTACCAATTGGTATGAAAACTCAGTAAAAGACATTCCAGTTTCGAGGCGTTTTTTTACCGAATCTTTGGCCATCATGTAGTTGACGCTAATGTGCTTTCCGACATCGCGAATGAAATCAAGAAAAGACATCTTTTCAAACCAGTCGTAGTTATTGACCATCTCAGCGGCATTTGTACTTGAATTGAAATCAAGAAATGCTTCGAGTTGTTTTTTTACACAGGCAACATTATGTTGAAGCGTTTCGGCATCTAGTAAATTGCGTTCTTGGCTTTTGCCAGATGGGTCGCCAACCATTCCTGTAGCGCCACCAACCAGTGCATAGGGCTTGTGCCCCGCACGCTGAAAGTGCACAAGCGTCATGATCTGAACTAAATGCCCCACATGAAGAGAATCGGCCGTTGGGTCAAAACCAATATAACCTGAAGAAACTTGCTTCATTAATGCTTCTTCGGTTCCAGGCATCATGTCGTGGATCATGCCACGCCATCTGAGTTCTTCAATAAAGTTTGTAGGCATTTTATTTGGTTAATTCTTTGAATACTTCTTCAAGGGTTTTTTGCTCGATGCGAAGTGCTAAAACAAGCCAACTCTGTTGCTGGGCAAATTTCGATACTTCTTTGCGAAGGTCTTGGTTGGTGTTGGATTCTAGTAACCATCCGGCATCAAGGGCTTCGACTTTTTGTACACCTGGAATTTTTGACAATTGCGCTTTTGTAACGACAGTATCAAATTCAACATAAACAGTTTGGTGCTCTATTTCTTGTTGCAAAGTGCTGGCTTTGTCGTCAGCTACAATTTGACCTTTAGAAATGATGATAACGCGGTCACAAATAGCCTCTACTTCTTGCATGATATGCGTGGAGAGCAAGACGGTTTTTTCCTTGCCAATATTGCGAATGAGGTCTCTGATTTCGACAAGTTGATTGGGGTCAAGACCAGTGGTAGGTTCGTCTAGAATTAAAACCTCAGGGTCGTGAATGATTGCTTGAGCCAAACCAACACGCTGGCGATAGCCTTTGGAGAGCATCCCAATTTTTTTGTGTTGCTCTATGTCTAGGCCTACCGCTGTGATCATTTCTGAAACACGGTCCTTTAAATTTTTTATTTTGTAAATACGCCCGACAAATTCTAAGTATTCGCGGACATACATATCGGTGTATAACGGATTATTTTCTGGCAAATAACCGATGAGTTTGCGCGTTTCAAGGCCATCGATATCTACTTTTTTACCACAGATAAAAACCTCACCTTCAGAGCTTGGAATAAAGCCTGTCATGATTTTCATCGTGGTAGATTTACCGGCGCCATTTGGACCTAAGAAAGCAACGATTTCGCCTTTCTTGACCGAAAAACTGACATCGCGAACAGCTGCTTGCTCGCCGTAGTATTTGAATAGATTTTTGACTTCAATAGACATCGTTGCGAAGTTAGGATTAAATTTTCAATCCTTTATACTTCGTCCAATAGCGTTTGAATTGTATTGTTGCTAATATCGTAAGTATTCCAACCAAAGTAACAGCAATATATACCCAACTTGGAATCGGAATCGGGTCACCAGCAGCATAAGAATGTAATCCTGACAAATAGTAATTAACGCCAAAGTATGTCATAAGAATAGAAGCGAAACCAAAAATAGTAGCAATATTGAAAACGAGAAAAGTATTCAATTTGGGTAGGAATCTAAGGTGTAATATCAGTGCATATACAAGAATGGAAACTAAGGCCCAAGTTTCTTTTGCATCCCAACCCCAGTATCTACCCCATGATTCATTTGCCCAAACACCACCTAAATATGTACCTATACTTAATAAAACTAGGCCGCCAGTTATTGTCATTTCACTGAGAATCGTTAACTCTCTAACTATTTTTTGTAGCTGTGAAATACTTTTACCTGAACTGATACTAATAAGAACCAAATTAATCAATCCGATCATTCCACCTAATAATAAAAACCCATAGGATCCTGCTTCCATTGATACGTGAATGGTTAACCAATAAGAATTGAGTACAGGTTCTAAAGGTGTGATGTCAGGATTGAAATAACTCATTTGGGCAACCACAAGCATGATGGCTGATAAGATTGAACTAGCACTTAGCGCTCCTACAGATTTTCGGGCAAAGATCATGGCTGCTAATTGTATTGCCCACGCAATATAAATCATCGACTCGTAACCATTACTCCATGGGGCTCTTTCAGAAATATACCATCGCAAAAACAAACCTACAGTGTGCAAAATAAAAGCAGTGAAAGATAGCCATATGAGCGTTCTAAAGAGTTTTTTTTGGATTGTTTGTTCGTGAACCAAACCCCAAAAAAGCAGTATTAAAAATGAAATGCCTAAAAATAAATAGACATAGGTTAGTCTCTCAAAAATACGACTTTCATTGAGCCTGACCTCCCAGTTGCGTTGAGCTTGAGAAGGCAATAATTCAGGTGTGCTTTCCCGTTGATGAGCGTCTAGCTCGGCTAAAAGTTGATTCGCATCGGAATAATCATTGTGCTTCATTCCGTGATGTAAGGAATGTGTATATAGGTTAAACCACTCTTGGGCTGCTACATGACCTTCAACCTCATGAGCATGCTGAGAAACCCAGGTGTTATTGGGATCATTGGGTAAAGGAATGATTTTAAATATGGTGCCTGACATCACCATATTTAAAATACTAACCCTTTCATCTAATTTGAGTAACTCTTTGTCAAAAGTATTTTTGTCTTTATCTGTTTTTGCAGAGCTTTCGTTTACAGCATGCTGTAGTATGTACATTCCCTTTTCATCAAAAAAATCTTGATAGGATAAGTGCGTTTGCTCGTTGTTTAAACGGAGCATTTTTCTAAGTGCAGGTAGCGTTCCGGTTTTGATAATCGGGACATGAAACCATGACTCTTTGGATGCAAATATGCTCAAAACTAACTGATCAGCGTTTGCGGATTCAAAGATTTCACTGCCATATACTTTGCGCATTATTTCGCGGTCAAGTGTGTGCATTGGTTTAAAACGGCCATTAAAATCTTGAACTAAAATTTCACTGAATAATTTAGCGTGTGTTTCTGAAACAAGGTCTCTTTTTACCTGAAGTATGGTCTGAGAATAGCTATTTAGACTGAAAAATGATAAAACCAAAATACCAAGGGCTTTTCTCAAAGCCGCGAATCGGGTATTTTTACTTATTAATGTCCACAAGAGTCCGATAGTTAGTAAAATATAGCCAAAATAGGAAATTAATGAGCCCCAATAATCATGGTTTACACTTAAATACGTTCCCTTTTCATCTGGATCATATGAAGATTGGAAAAATCGAAAGCCTTTATAATCTAAAACATGATTCATATAAATATGATAAGGTAACTCTAGTTTTTGAGAGTTGTCAACCAAAGTCACATAACTTGAAAATGAAGCAGGGCTTGAAGTTCCTGGATAACGTTTGAGTTCAAAATTTCGCAAGTACAAAGAAAATGGAAGTTCTTTCAGAACTGATCCATATGCAATTTCAAAACGATAATTACCTAAAATTACTTCTTGTTTTTGACCTAACTGACCCTTGGATCCCAGAACGTAAAAATCTTGTTTTAATTTGCCAGAACTCAGTCTGAGCTTCAATGCATTTTGGCTGCTTTCAGATATTTTAATTCCTGATGAACGATAACCAATATTCCTTCCAGACATGATTTGAGCAAAAACAAACTGTGCCTTACCAACTGTATAAAGAGACTTTAAATGCAGCGGAGACAATGAATCAGGCTTTGCTATCTCATTTTGCTTTTGAGTAGCCATTTCCATCCAAGTGTACGGAGCCGCTACTTGAAAAAAGAGACTGCCATTTTGCTGTAATATATTGATGTAATCAGGTAGATTCTGATTGGTAAAATTAAAAGGGAGACCAAAAAATGTCTGGCGTTCACCCTCAGTCAAATAAACTTCTTGGCGCCCGCTGCTACTTGGAAAAACAATTTTTATGGTCTTTTTGCCATTGGGATTTGCAATGAAAGTTTCTTTTGCATTGGGAATGAAATCAAGTAACTCTAATTTATACTCTTTATTATCTATGGAATATGTGTGTAAAAAATAATTCGAAGAGAAGGATGAAAACAGTACAGGAAGTTGGTGGGCGTATTCTTCTTGGTTTTTTCCGTAAATTTTTAAATCAAGGTAGGTCTCTGAAGTGAGATACTGATTTGAAGATTGACCTTCACGAATAGCAATAACGCCTTCGTAGCCAAAAACACGGGTAACTAATGCGCCCAATAAAATGAAAATAATACTCAGGTGGAACAGTAGAACAGCATAACGCTTTCGTTGCCAAAGTTGATAACGCCAAGCCATTGAAACAATGCTGGCGCCAAAAAGCAAAAGTAGTGCGGTGAACCAATTGGCCTTATATATCCATTTTTGAGCTGCATCGCTACCGAAGTCATTTTCAATAAATGTTGCCACAGCAATTGCCGTTGCAAATATCAGCAGGTAAATAAGGGCTGCCTTTTCTGATACTAATTTTAATAATAAATTGACTATTTGCTTCATTTCAAACTAATTGCATTTTCAACAATCATTTCATACTTGTAGCCAGCCCCAAAATCTTTATTGGTGGAAAGCACTCCTTTGATCGTAACTACATGCCCCACAGGAAACTCCTCAACTGAAGTGAAAACTAAATCATAGCCATTTAATGTGCCATCTTGAATGTGGTACCAATTGCGATCCAAAATTGCTGCATTTACTTTCGTAATTCTTGCGGTGAGTTGAATCTGTTTCCCATTAAAGCTATCTGCTTTAGCAACTAAATCCTTTATGTGAATTGAACCCGATTTGAGCTGAACTGGTTCGGTATTTTGAATTGGTTGTACTTGCTGGTTTGAGCTTGAAAACAACTGAGTAACCAAAACAATTCTGTCAAATGTTCGATTGAGTTCTGTGCTTGTGTATTGTGTTTTTTCAATTCCTTCTGTATAAAAATATTTGTTGCCAATCTGAAAATCGCCCAGCATGGTTGCCAACCAATAGGTTGAATTCCTTGACTTTACTTTTGCATAAGAATAACGCTTACCGGCGATGTGCTCCAGAATTTGTACCTCCTGCTTATCGGTGATAATTCCATTTTGGGTTTTATCAAATAATGAAGAATTTTCTCTTTTTATTTGCTCTAAGTTGCTAGTTTCTTCACAAGAAGAAATAAAAAACAGCAAGGCAATTAATGTAATGAGATTAGAATTTTTTAATAACTGTGGCATAAACTCTTATGATTTTTTGTTGTTGTTGCATTCCAAATTCACCGGAAATATTGAACCTGATTTGATTTTTCAAGGCTGAATTATATTGCAGTCCAAAGGTGGATTGATTGAATATTGTTGAAGTTATTGCTTTATTATCAAATATTTGACTCCGATAATATAGACTTAATTGTGCCAATTTTATTTGTTGTTCAAAACGCAAGGTTTGCTGAATACTTATCCAAGATGGATAACTTGCCAAATTGCCTGAATAACTCAATTGTGCACCTCGCCAAAAGAACTTTTGTTGTCTTATTTGCAGTCCAAACAGTTGCATCTGAATCAATTGCCTATTAAACCTATTTGTAAGATGCGTGCTTAAAATTGTACTCTTGCTTACGCGATATTGAATTCTAAATCTGAGTCCTTGTTGAACCGAGTTGTCAAGTAAATCATCTATTAATGATTGGTTATATGAATTCCAAAGAATAAAATTCTGTCGAGCATCATATGATAGGAATAATTGCCATTTTTTTGAAAGCATCCATTGAGTGGATAAAAATAAATTATTTAAGCGAACCGCTTTAGGGATAAAATCGATATCACTGGCAAAGTACCCTTGTAATTTTCCAATATTAACGGCCCCTTGACTTGCTGTTGTGAACCGATCAAAATGACCATTATTAAGCTGTAGAAAATTGCCGTATCCAAGTTGAAGATATTTCCCGTGTGTTGATTTTGTATAAAATATAGAGCCACCGAATACCTGTTGCTTTAGATCTAATCCGAAAGTACCTAAGTGTGGCAAGAATCCTGCAACAGATTCGAACTGCCATTTATTATAGCTATACTGTAAGCGCAATGCATCAAAAATTCCAAAAGCACTTAAGCCATTCGTTTGAAAAGATCGGCCCAAACTCAGGCGTAAATTGCTGTTAACCTGTTGATCTATGCAAGCTTGAAAAATATTAAGCCGTCCTAGGGTTGGATAATTAGAAGGGAAATTACTGTAATAATGCTGAAAATTACCATTCAAATTCAGCGTGCTTGGTTTTCTGAAAAACAAAAATGATTGCGTAATGCCAAAACGAAGGACTTGCCTAAAATTGATTCTGTTGGCTTCAGAAAGTATCGATTGTTGCGCTAAAGAAGAGAACGAAAGAATACCTGCCGAAAGTGTTTCAGTTGTTTTGACAATTGAATCATTGGGCTGCAATGTTATTGCATTACTTGAATCAATTTGCGATTTAGGCGGTTCTTTGAGTTGTTCAATTGTTTTGTCAAAATAATGATATTGTAACGTATCTCCAATATTCAGATTGCAAGTATTTATCCTTAAACAAACGCAAGAGGAACTTGATTTCGCCTGAATAAGAAGGCAGGGATTTGAATCATTGTACAAAGTATCGCCGATTTGAATTGGCCTAGTTTGTTCAAATTTTACATAGGTATTATTACCTGTTTGATAACTCAGCGTTCCTATTAGTGTTTTTTTTTCGGACACAGAAACTTGGCCAATCACTGTAATTGAAAGGCAAAAGGTACTAATGAAAGTAATTAATCTGAACCTGTTGGATGACATTGATAACAAGCTTGGCTTTGAAAAACATAACCGTTTACATCGTTGTGGTCATCTGCTAATTCTCCTGGATTATTGTGCTCATGACATTCAATACAAGTGAACTGTGCATAATTGGATGGATTCGTGTGACAATCCATACAAGATATCCATTCTCCTTGATGATTTCCTGAATAAATAGGGAAATAATCAGTGTCGTGATTTACAAAACTTGCGGGCTTCCAGCCAATATTTGTGGTATGACAAAGCGCACAATCTGTCGGAAAACCAGATGATTGATGATTTGGGTTATTGGCAGCATTGTAATCTGCCATATGGCAACTTGCACATTCAGGTGAAGTTTGATTGTAAGGTGCATTACCGTGACAAGCTACACAACTTACTTGATCGTGGCCATTTGTAAGTGGAAAAAACTCATGGAAAAAAGAGCTGTTCCAAATTGGTGAAAATGGTGAATGACAATCAATACAAGTAGTTGAAAAACCAACCTGAATGTGATTGGGTTGAGAAGTAGTTTGATAATCTTTTTGATGACAGCTTACACAATCTGTTCTCATTTTACTCCAAACCAGCGAATTACCATTTTTATGACAATCTATACACGACACAACCTGATGAGCTCCTTCGAGCATAAATCCGTTGTCGGCATGTAAACCTGAAACATCAGTAACGAGCCAATTCTTTGATGAATGACACCTTTGACAGTCGTTTCCAACAGAATTTTGGTGGACATCTAGATGACATTGGTTGCAAGAGAGCGGGGTGTTTGCAAATTGAAGATTGTTGTGACAATCTTTACAATTTATCGCTGCGTGTCTGTCTTCGAGTTTGAATTTTGTGTCGTTATGGTCAAAAGTCATTTTTTTGACATCTACCTTCCAACTACCTGAAGTATGACACTTTTTGCAATCTAATTTAAAATTTGCGCCGTGCGGGTTGGATTGAGCAAGGTGCACATTTAGTGAAAAAAGAAACGCTAAGAGCCATGACAATCGATGCATTCGAATTGTTTGATTTTATACAAAGTTACTGATTTTCCATCAGTTTTTAGTTGTGGTTTATGGCAGCGGGCACAACTCACTTCCTTGTGTTTTCCGTCAAGAGGAAATAGTGTTTGCTGATGGTCAAAAAATGTAATTGGCCAACCTTTTTCTGTAGTATGGCATTTGGTGCAATTATTTTCATTTCCCTTTTGAAACTGACCATCATGGATATCCTCATGACAAGCGGTACAATTTTTTCCAATACCAGAAAATTGTTGAATTTGAATGCCCTCTTGATTTTTGCCATCTTTAAAATGACAACTGCGACAAGTTGTATGCTGATGTTCCCCAGTAAGCTTAAAATTGGTTTGGTTATGGTCAAATTGTACGCTAGACCAGGCCTCTGTTTGATGACAGGCTTCACAATTTTGAGAAGGCAGGTATTTATCAGATAAAAATCCTTCATGAATATTATTATGGCAACTCACACAGCGCTTATCACTGAGTTTAAAACTCCATTTTAAATTTGAAGTTGGCTTGTGACAATCAAGACATGATGTTGCCTGATGCGCACCTGTAAGTGGATAACTACCATTTTGATGACGCGTAAGATCATATGTTGAGAAACTAAATGGCTGTGTTACCTCATGACAAGCCTTGCAATCTGGCACAGTCTGATTGGGTTTGGCAAATTCCCCATTGTGATAATCTTGATGGCAATTGTAGCAATTTTGATATTTTAAAGAAGTGGTGTAACTACCCTTATGACAAGACTTACAACTCACTTTTTGATGCATGCCTAAGAGTGGAAAAGCTGTTTTATTGTGGTCAAAACCTTGCTGAATAGAAGTATTTGCCTTCCAAGACCACTCGTTATGGCATTTTGTGCACGTCTGGCCAAATTGATTTTCGTGCGGATCTTTGTGACAACTCGTACAATTTGTATGGGCAATATTTGAAAAGAATTGAAACTTTTTATTGTTTTTAGTGCCTAATTTATGACAATTAACGCAGGAGACTTCTGCATGTTTCCCTTTCAAAGGAAAACTAGTTTTACTGTGTTCAAACTTGGGTGCTTTTTGAAAACTACTCATCGTATGACAATTCAAACAGCTCTGTGATAATGTGCCTTGATGGTAGTCATCATGACAAGACGTACACTTTTGTTGTAGGCCCAAATATGTGTTTTTATTCTTTTTTAGCGTTGAATTAACAATGTTTTTTCCTTGATGACATTCTCGGCAATTAACTTTTGAATGTGCACCTTGCAACTGATATCCGGTTTTTGAGTGCTCAAAGGTTTTCGTATCAAAACGGATAGATTCAAATGTTCTGCCGTGATGTTCTGAATGGCAACTTACACAGCTCTTCGATTTTAAACTTGGGTGAGCATGCAAGCCCTTTTGAGTTTTAATTCTAGCGCTAAGCTCTTTGTGACAACTTAGGCATTTTTGCTCTGAAATTTTGGCGCCAAGTGTGTGACATTTTGTGCAATTGTTAGTGCCTTCTAAATTCTTGTGGGCAGTAGTAAGTTCTCCTGGAGAAAACTGAGCGTAAGCAGTAGTCACAAATAAAACTCCAACAAGAAATAAAAGTGTTCTCAATGTTTTCTTAGAATTTTATTTTTAGCTACTTCTAGTTCAATCCCCGCCTTTTTTAAAAACTCAGTAGGTAGTTCTCCTCCGGCAAAGATATAAATATGATCTACAGATTCTATGGTTTGAATTTGACCATCAAGCTTTACAAGTACCTGCTCGTTTTGAATTTCGACTAATTCGCTTTCAAAGAGCATAATGAGCATTTGTTGATCGATCGCCTCTTGAATCCGAGATGCATTCATTGGTTTGATTCGAGCAAAAGTGTTTTTGCGATAAGACAAATAAACCGTATTTCTTTCCATTAAAAGCAGCGCAGCTTCTATTGCAGAGTCTCCACCACCAACAACAATGACCTTTTTTGACTCAATATGCTCAGGCTCAAGCAACCTGTAGGCGACGCGTTCATTGTTAGCTTCACCTGGTATACCTAACTTTCGAGGTGTCCCTCTTCGCCCTATTGCCAAGAGTACATTATGACTATTTATTTCTGTATCATCTGCTATTTGCACATTGAAAACCTCATCATTCTTTAGAATTGAGGCAACTTTGGTGTTTTCAAATAGCGGAATGTCATAACGATTTATTAATTGCAGCCATAGCTCCAGTAATTCTGATTTTGAGGTATTATTAAGTTTTACTTGACCATGAAGGGGTAGATGAACCGGATGCGTCATGACAATTTTCGCTCGAGGAAAAGTAAAGACTGTTCCGCCAAGAGAGTCTTGTTCCAAAATTTTAAACTTTAGGCCGAGCTCTTTTGCTTTTAATGCAGCTCCGATTCCTGCTGGCCCAGCACCTACGATTATGAGATCTAAGATATTATTTCCAGTAGGTTTCAAATTTTGGACAGCTTGAATGCCTTGTTCAATGGCATTTTTAATAAGTCCCATTCCACCGAGTTCTCCAGCAATATACAAACCAGAAATATTGGTTTCATAATTTGGTTTGACATGAGGTAATTCTACGCCTCTTTTTTCCGTGCCAATGCGCAAACTAATTGCATCGACAGGACAAGCTAAAAAACAGGCGCCGTGGCCTACACAACTCGTAGTATTTATCAAGGTGCCATGCCCGTTCATTAGACCGAGCACATCTACCTCTGGACACGCTTTTACACACGCCCCACTCCCAATACATATTTGCGGATCTATAAATGGATACAATGAAATGGGCTCAAATCGACCTGTGCTTTTTGCTTTATCAACCTTTTGTGCAACTACTTTGGACAAATTTCTTGACTTTTTGAGGTAGTAAGCCAAAACCACAACAATAAAAATTGAGGTAAGCCCGTATACAAAAAATTGAGAATGATCCATTTTAAAAATAGGTATAGCCCATCATTACAGCCACCGTAACATGAACGATAACAATAACTAACATAATAATTGCAAATGGCTTGTGTACGACGTGCCAGTATTTAAATAAGCGCCGCATTCGATCAAGTCGAGCCACACGGTAACTCATTATTTGTAATTGCCGAAGGTTTTTTTGAAGCAATTGAAACTGGAGTTTTGGTATTGTTTCTTCTTTTTTTAAAACCAGCAAAAGTTTGGACACAACTTTAGATTTATCTCGCAGCGGTGCTTTGTCAAACTCCAAGTAAAGTTCTCGGAATTGAAAACCTGAGGTCTCTAATTCTATTAAAGGTTTCCAAAGCTTTGCTAATTCATTTGCTAATTCTTCAGCATCCAATTCTTTTCCATTCAGTTTTCGGGGTATTTGGATATAGATATACCTACCAACCACCCCGCTAAGGACAACAAGTACCATGCTCCAAAAACCAATTGACACAATACCTCCAAATTTAAAAGTCGTATGAAATAGAATCATAATTGGCCCCAGTGTACATAGAAAAATATGAAATTCAAGCAGGTATTTAAGCCTTACATATTTTTCAAAACGAAGTGTTTTTTTTGCATAGATGTAACCAAAAACACCTATTGAAATCAAAAGCGTACCGTAAATGCCCAGACCATGACCTAATGGCCCAGAAGCTCGTAAATTTTGATAATCGGCATGGTAAAACCTTTGATCCAAAGGTGTGTTATAGAAACCGTAGCCCAGGAAAATAAAATAACCCGTAAAACTAATGGTAGTGATAATAAGTATCCAACGATAAATGAGCGGCCCCATTTTTTTTATTCAAAGTTACTCAATTTTTCAGAGAAACGTTACCCTACGACCCTCCGGGAGTAGAAAGCATAGAAGAAGGCAAACATCGTAATGCCCATTTGCGTTTCTAGGCCATCTTCAATGAGAAAGCTACAAACAAAAACAAGGCCGAACAAAAACCCTTGCAGTTGTCGGTAATTCCATTGCTGTTTAAGATAAAAGTAGAGCAATCCGAGTAATAGCAGCAGCCCAAGGATGCCCGTATTGAGCCAAGTTGTCAGGTAATAATTATGAGGGCGCAACCTTCGATCCTGACGCAGCGCTGAGTTCTGAGCCTTGTATTGCGCTTGCATTTCATCTTGAAGGTCGCCAATGCCAACACCTAACATGAAATGCTTGGATAGCACTTGTTTGGCTGTTTTCCAATAGGCAAATCGTTCTAACAAGGAATGATCATTGGGATTTGTAGAGTGATGTATCTGATAACGAAGGCCATGTAAGCGCGCCAAGATTCCGCCTTTTGTTTCGTTTACATCGGCATAGCCAAGTTCGATAAAATTGATGTCTTGCTGACTCAATTGATCTAGTCCACTTTTACTCGGGCAACCATTTTTGCTCATCAAATAGCGCGTGAGTGTGGTAGACAAATATTGTCCGCGTAGGTCAAGGCCGTCAAATGGTAATTGAGATCTTTTTTGCCAACCTATTTGAAGACTTGTCCTATTGATCGGGCAGGTTTCGCGGTATTGGATGGGTTGGGCTAAATAATATCCAATAATGACCAAAAATGCACCGAAAACGCTAAAAAGCAGATAAAGCTGTCTGGTTTTTTGCTTCAGGTAAAGTTGCCAAGTTAAATGACCCAGTAAAATAATCGACACAGATAAGTAACCCGTAATGACCTGACTTAAGTAGGTGTATACTAAAAGCCAAGCTGCAATGAGTATATACCATTTAGAATTTTTACTGCGCTCAATTGTCAAAGATATGGCAAAGGCAATGAGCATTGAAAACCTAATGTGTGAGTCAAACAACGACATCTCACGAATATCAATGAGCCCCAAGTTGTCAGAGAAAAAATAGAAGGCGCTCGCATTGACAACAGAAGTAATGACAACTGCCGCTAGAAAAATGCTCAGCAAGCCCCTTATTTTTGCGGGTTTGGGCAGTGATTTTGCACAGACAATCAATGGCACCAATAACAATGTAGTAAGTCTTCTGAGTTGATTGAAACCTTCTGATAAGTTATCTGACCAGAAAAGACTCAGCCAACAAAGCAGGTAAAAAAGTAAGATAAAATGTAGCAAGCGATTTTCTGACCAACGGCGATAATATAGCTTGAAATCGGCTTGCAGTAACAGATTGAGCACGCCCAGCAACAGACCCATTGACATTAAAAAATTGCTGCAAGCAATGCCAACTACAAAAAGTAGCAAAACGAAATAATGGACTCTTGAATGGATTTTGGTACCGAACCAGCGCTGCAACATGCGTTACTAACGTTTATTTTTTCAAAATCGTATGATACTGAGTAGGTGTTTGTAACAATTCAATGCCTTTCTTCACGACAGGATCCGTTAGTAATGAGTGCTGTGCCCTTCCATCTTGGTAATAAAATCTGGAAACGATCTCATCTTCAAGTAGTTCTCGAATTTCTTTTTCAAATTTTTCCAGATCTCGTTCTTTTGATGGCGTTACCTTCAAAAGCATTTGCTCGTATTCTGGAGCGATGTCTTGGAAGTAGCCTTCTTTTTCTGCAGTAGTTTTCATTTTTTTCAGTGCTTCCTCAGATGCCGTAGTGTAGTCAAAATTTGGCTGAGCGATGACATAACTTCTGAAGGCAGCATACTCTTGATCATCTAGGTGAAAACTAGCCGCAGCAGCTATTGACGGATGTGTTTGTGCATATTGCGTGGCATAATTGAAAATATGGTTTTTTACAAGCAACATGGCGGCTAATCTACTGAGGTCGGGTAATTCAACTTTGACATCGGGTTCGATTCCTCTGCCATCAATTACTGGTCTGCCATTCTTGGTATAGAAGGTTTTGAGTAAGGAATCTGCGACCTCTTTGGGTTTTTGACCATTTTCTTTGTCGTAATACTCTAAGCGCTGAACACAACGACCTGAAGGCGTGTAGTATTTCGCAATGGTAATTTTTATTTTGGATCCGTACTTCAGATCGTAAGTCCTTTGAACGAGGCCTTTACCAAAACTTGTTTCACCTAAGACAACGGCTCTGTCGAGGTCTTGCAAACTACCGGCTAAAATTTCAGAAGCAGAAGCAGATGAGCCGTCAATGAGTACGACGAGTGGCATGTCGGGTGCAAAAGGTTCTTCTAAGGTTTTGTAGGTGCGGTTTTCCTCTTGAACACGGCCCTTTGTAGTAACAACAACTTGATTCTTTGGCACAAAAAAATTGACAATTTTAACGGCTTCGATGAGTAACCCACCGCCATTGCCACGCAAATCGAGTACCAATTCTTGCATACCTTGGGCCTGTAACTTTTCTATGGCCGACTTGACATCGGCTGCTGCTGTCTGAGTAAAAGAATTGAGTTTAATGTAACCTACTTTATCTTGTAACATGCCAAAATAAGGGACGTCTGGCAGCTTGATTTCATCACGTGTGATTCGAAAATTTTGTTTGCTACCGGCGCGTTCCACCACAAGCTCAAATGTTGTTCCTTTGGGGCCTTTTAAAGCATCAGAGACCTCTTCGGTAGTTTTCTTCTCCATACTTTTTCCATCGATACTGATGATTTTATCGCCCGCCTTCAAGCCTGCTTTCTGTGCGGGTTTTCCGGCATATGGTTCAGAAATGTAACTGAAATCGTCCATTTTGCGAATCAAGGCACCAATGCCGCCGTATTGACCAGTTGTCATTAAACGGTAATCTTCGATATTTGACTCGTGGTAATAAACAGTGTAGGGGTCAAGCTCCTTGAGCATGGCGTCAATAGCCGTTTTGGCTAACTGACCATTTTTAGTCTCGTCTACAAAATATAACTCGAGGTGCTCATAGATTTGATCCATGATTTCGAGACTTTTGAGCGTTTCGAAAGAATTGGATTGTGCTTTCGAAAAAGAAATGCTCAGAAAGAACAGGACAACTAATATGATGCTATTTTTTATTCTCATGACTGAATTTGTTGTAATAATTGTTGAAGTGCCGTTTGCAATTTTTGTTCCAAAAATTTGTAGTCAGGACGTTCAGTTCCGACAAAAGTTATCGAAAAAATAAGCTTTTTTTGCTGTTGTAATAAAGCCTTTTCGAGGTCGTGTTTATGATGTCGTAAGGTTTCTCTGAGCAAGCGTTTGATATAATTGCGATCATGGGCACGCTTGAATTTTCGTTTTGG
The DNA here is from genome assembly GCA_046073985.1 of Flavobacteriales bacterium. GTDB lineage: Bacteria > Bacteroidota > Bacteroidia > Flavobacteriales_D > Crocinitomicaceae > UBA952. Next base: position 53,334 of record JBJTNI010000031.1, read on the forward strand.
AGCAGAAAAAAGAACTTGAAATGATACCGTTTCATCTTTTGGCTGGTTTTGTTCTGTTAGATTTGAATCTGGCTCTTCCAAATAAAGCAAGCGCAGCGGAAAAGCTTTGACCAGATTGCCCTTTGCGTATAGCTCTTCAATCTTTTTAAGGCTACATAATTTATATTTTTTGGGCAGGCTGAAATCCATATTATTTTTTGGGCTCGTTGAGTTGCTCGTCTTGAACTTCTTCGTAATCGGCAAATTGCTGCTCTTCTTCCTCGGTCTGATTGTTGGGTTGACCCCCCGAAAAACTGCTCATGGAAACAAATAATGGTCTTCCGGAAAGGACGACATTGATGGTGTTGAGCAACTTCATGATAATACCGATCAGAAAAAAGAAACCAACGACCTTGAAAATAAAGCCCAGTAAAAAAGTGGCTTCTAAACTTTGAATACTATCTTCAAACCACTTAGCCAGCGCATTTTCAGCTAAAAATGGGAAGAAATAAAACGCCACAAACTCCAATGCAACAAGCGTGACTAAAGAAATTTCAAGTGGAAAAGAATATACCTGACTGATTTTAGGCATATTGAAGCCGCCAAAAAACTGCACTTTCTCTTGTTGTTTCTGAACTTTCCCTAAAAGGTAGGTCAGTAAAATTACGCCCCCCACCATGAGGCGCTGCCAGTCTAAGATGTAGCTTGGTTCAATAGAGGATACATCAAGACAAAAACCAAATGTGATATTGGCCAAGAAGAAATACTTGACGGCTTTGATGAGATACGTTTCAAAAAGTGTCGCTGGGCGCAAACCCCTCACAGATTTCACGAAAAGTTCTATGAAAAACCAGATGAAGTTATAGGCGGCAAATAATACACCAAGACTGAAAATGAGATGGAGTAATTTCATCTTTCGAAGTTACGAAGATTAGTTAAGCTACCTTTAAAGAAATTACCATCCACATTAGTTGAAATGCCATGAACGGTCATTTTTTCGGAAAATTGATAGAAAGTCCATGGTAAGTGTTCGACTTTGTGATGTTCGCCATAAGAAGCAATCCAGAGCGGATAACCGTTGATGTATCCTTTTAAATGATGTTCGTAAAAATGTCGCCCCGTGTATACAATCGGCTTGACTCCGTAATGTCTTTCTATGATTTTGAGCCAATTGCGCACTCCTTTTCGTAGATTGTCAACACCAAATGGAGACATGCGCTCGACATCGAGCACCGGAGGAAGGTCATTTTCACTGAGTTTGACATGCGCTTTAAAATGATTGGCCTGGTCTGTTGAATTCTGAAATGGTCGATAAAAATGATAGACGCCTCTTTGAATACCAACTCTTTTTGCCTCGGACCAATTTTTTTCATATTGTGCATCTACTCCGTTGCTTCCCATGGTTGCCCGCATGATGACAAAGCGTAGCGGATGTTTGGTCAGCAACAATTCATCCCAGTTGATTTGACCCTGGTACTGAGAAATATCAATTCCAAAACAATAAGTTTGGTCATCGGCAAGTGCAGATTCATGAAGGTTTTCTTGCGTATTGTTTTTCAAAACAGGGCGTAATACCACCAACATTCTGTCATAGAACCGAATGAATACAAATACATAGGCGATGAAAGCAAGCGCCAATAACCAAGGAAGATAGGGTCTTTTTCTGCGCCATTTTTTCTTTGTGAGCAAAAGCACCAAGATGCCCAAACCAAACACAGCCAATACAAACTGCGGATGATCAAGTAACCAATAAACAATATTTCGTAAAAGGTGAATCACAATAATGAACAAAATAATTTAATCCAAACACTTACAAGGTGGATCCATGAGCACCTTTGTGTGGGGTAGTTTAGCTATAAAAGCTTTGGCAAAAACAGTACCATACATGACTCCTTCTAAATTCAATATTTGAAGGTTTGGTAAGGCAAAAAGCCCTTCGCCAAAGTCTTCAATGGCATTGGCATATAAATCGAGGGTGTGCAAGGAAGTCATGCTACTGATTTGCTCAGGGATTTTAGTTATCTGATTTCTGTCCAGATGTAGCTCTCTGAGCGCGATTAAACTGGCCAGCTCTAACGGAAAAATACTCATTTTATTGCGCCCTAAATGAAGTACTTGAAGCTGCAGCAAACTCGAAAATTGGTCTGGTAAGACTTGAATTTTATTCCTAGAAAGGTCAAGCTTTTCTAGGTTTTTAAATTGGAACAATTGTGCGGGAATTGAGTCCCATTTCAGACCAGAACAATCTAAATTTTTGACGACAAGTGGGTCTTGTTTTTGAGCTTCTGCCCAACTAAATGTTTGACCCCATGAACGCAAAATAAAATGGCAGCAAAAAATCAAGCAACAAGTAACTCTCATCATTTAACGAAAGTATAAAAATCCTTGGAATGACACTGAGTAGATTAATTATTGTACATTTAACAATATCTAAACTCACTAAAACAAAACAATATGAAGTTTTTTACACTCAGTATACTTGCCTTTTGCTCAGGTTTAACATGGGCTCAGGCTGGCCCAATTGATTTTCAAAGCAATGGTTTTGGTGCCAATTGGCTCTGGACCACTTTTGAAAATGGTAACAACCCTGCGCTTGAAATAGTAGCGAATCCTGATCCGAGCGGCATCAATTTGTCAAGCACTGTAGCCAAATTTACGGCACAAGTTACCGGTGCACCATGGGCTGGCTTTGAATCTGTTCACGGACAAGGTATCGGCGTATTTAATTTAACAGCAGCAAATTGTCAAATTAAAATGATGGTCTATAAATCTGTCATTAGCCCAGTTGGTTTGAAATTTGCCACTCCGGCCGGAGGTTCAACAGGTGAAATCCTAGTATCCAATACGTTAGTAAATCAATGGGAAGAATTGACATTCAATTTTAACGCCGTAATCAATGCACCTACGTCAATTGGTATTGATCAAATTATCGTGTTTCCCGATTTTGCACAACGCTCAGACAACAACATATGCTATATCGATAACATTAAATTCAGCAATCAAGATGGATCGCAGAACCTAGCTCCAATGGTGGCCGCACCTACGCCAACGTATCCTGCTGCTGCAGTTATTGCTTTATTTAGCAATCCTTACCAAGAAGTCCCGGTAGATACTTGGCAAGCAGCATGGTCCCAGGCACAAGTGACAGATCTTCAGATTCAAGGTAATGATACTAAACGCTATAGCGCAATGAATTTTGCGGGCATCGAAACCGTTGGCCCTCATATCCTGGATTTATCTGCCATGACTCATTTTAGAATCGATTACTGGACGGCTAATATGAATCCGTTTAAGGTCAAATTGGTTGACTTTGGTAACGACGGGCAATATGCCGGTGGTGACGACAGTGAAAGTGAACTGAGTTTTCAGCCGGTTGCTCAAACTTGGAATATCTTAGAAATTCCACTCTCACAATTTAGCAACCTCAATAGTTTGACACATTTTGCGCAGTTGATTCTTTCTGGCGAACCAGCCGGAAGCGGAGTGGTTTTTGTTGACAATGTGCTGTTTTTCGATGAAAATCAAAGCAGTATTTCTGCGATTAACGCTGAAGATATTCAGATTTACCCGAATCCTGCTCAGGGAAGCTTCACGGTGCGTACTGTGCAAGAAATGCAGCAGATTCGCGTATTGAATGCACAGGGTAAATGCGTATTCATCGTTCGTCCTAATGCTACTGAAACACTAATTGATACGCAAACCTTTGCTGCCGGAACTTACTTTCTTGAATTTGAAACGGCAGGTTGTACAAACAAGGTTCTCAAACCATTGGTTATACATTAAAATAAGCGCGAATATGAAGTTGGTCTTGCTGAAGTTGTGTCTTTAAGGCCTCTAGGTTTTCGAATTTTTGCTCGGCCCGTATTCTGGTATGAAGATTCAAGGCTATGTAGGCCTCATAGATATCCGCTGTAAAGTCAAAAAAATGAACTTCGAGTTTGCGCGTTTTCTTTTCTTCCTGAATGGTGGGGCGCCAACCAATATTCATCATGCCGTATCTGAGCTTATCCTGGACAATTGCAGAAACAGCATAAACTCCGTCGGCTGGCAAGATTTTATCGGTTTCGGTGAGGGCTAGGTTGGCTGTCGGAAAGCCAATGGTTCGGCCATTTTGCAAACCTCTTGACACAAAACCTGATATTTGAAAAGGTTGACCCAAATAACTCGTTGCAAGTTCCATTTGCCCGTCTTGAATGGCCTTGCGAATTTTTGAAGAACTCACGTACACTTCATCGATCTGCTCAGCTGGTATTTCCTTCACGCGAAAATGGTGACGGGCCTCGTATTTTCTCAAAAATTCTAGATTTCCTTGGCGATCATGTCCAAATTGATGATCATAGCCAATGATTACCGTATGTGCTGAAAGGCCGTCGATCAGAATATCTTGAACAAACGCTGCAGCGTCGAGTTTAGCAAACTCAGGCGAAAAATCTAAAATGACTACGTGGTCAAGGCCAAGGGCTTGGAGTTTTTCTAATTTCTCCTCTTGTGTCTGGATCAAGGCTAAGGGCTGGCCTGGAAACAACACGCGCCTAGGATGCGGATAAAACGTCAGTAAAACAGATTGCAAGCCATTTGCTTTCGCTTCAGCGCAAACTGTTTGTAATATTTTTTGATGACCAATGTGCAAGCCATCAAAGGTTCCGATAGTAATGATCGAACCTGTGTTTTTAGGAAAAGCTGCTAAACCGCGATGAAGCTCCATTAGAGAATCAGCATGGCGTCGCCGTAAGAGTAAAATTTGTACTTTTCTTTGACCGCTTCTTCATATGCTTTGTGCATGAGTTCATGGCCCATGAATGCGGAAATCATCATGAGTAAAGTGGACAACGGCGTATGGAAATTTGTAATGAGGCAGTCAGCAATACTGAATTCGTAAGGTGGGAAGATAAATTTGTTTGTCCAGCCGTCATAAGGCTTCAAAAAGCCATCTGTAGAAACTGAAGTTTCGATTGAGCGCATAGAAGTGGTACCAATTGCACAAACTTTGCGTTTGTTGCGCTTGGCATCATTGACCATATTGGCTGCTTTTTCAGGAATAATTACTTGCTCAGAGTCCATTTTGTGTTTGGTGAGGTCTTCTACTTCAACAGAACGGAATGTACCGAGGCCAACGTGCAATGTGAGTTCGGCAAAGTTGATGCCTTTGAGCTCAAGACGCTTCAAAAGTTGCTTTGAGAAGTGCAGACCGGCAGTTGGAGCTGCAACAGCACCCTCGACCTTCGCGAAAACAGTTTGGTAACGTTCTTCGTCTTCTGGCTCAACATCTCTTTTAATGTATTTAGGTAGTGGTGTCTCGCCAAGTTCAGTAATTTTAGCCTTGAATTCTTCATAAGGGCCGTCGAAAAGAAAACGAAGGGTACGACCACGTGAGGTAGTGTTGTCAATGACCTCAGCAACCAAAGAATCGTCTTCACCGAAATACAATTTATTACCAATTCGGATCTTGCGAGCGGGGTCTACTAAAACATCCCACAACAAACTTTCTCGGTTGAGTTCTCGTAGTAAGAATACTTCGATTTTTGCTCCGGTTTTTTCTTTGTTACCGTACATACGAGCAGGGAACACTCTGGTATTGTTCATGATCATGACATCACCTTCGTCAAAATAATCCAAGACATCGCGAAACATTTTATGCTCAATAAGGCCGGTTTCACGGTGCACGACCATAAGGCGGCATTCGTCGCGGTTTTCTTGAGGATAGTTGGCGATTAATTCTTCTGGAAGATTGAAGTCAAAATCTGACAATTTCATTTTGCTCATAAGACAAGTTTTAGGGCCCTTTTTCGTTCAGGGTTGGCAAAGATACAACATCAAGACCCCCTCTGTCAAGTTTTTGGGCAACTATATTTAAAACTGAAAATAGACAAAGGCTTTGAAGCTATCAGATACGGCCTGAAACAGCACGAAAACTAAAAGTGAAAAACCTAAAGCTTGCAGCAACATCGGCCATTTAGCGAAAAATCGAACACAGGCGTCTTTCCAACTCTGTGGCAGCCAATGCGTCAGAAAGCCCAACATTAGCAAAATGAAAACTCCATAATAAGTGTTCCAAACGACAAACCAAGTTTTCAAACTCCAATCAAAATGTTGGGTCACTTGTGTTAAAAAAGCCAGGGGTTGCCAAGATTCAGGCAGCCTGAACCAAATTCGGGTAAAAGTGATAAATGAAAGCGTTAAAAAAATACGCCATGCTCGGATGACTACCAGATTACTTTTTTCGTAGGGGCTTATTTTTTTCCAGTAGTTGTAAAGTACCAATGCAGCACCATTCATAGCTCCCCAAACTACAAAATTCTGACTTGCGCCATGCCATAAGCCACCAACTACCATTGTGATCAACAAATTTAAATCGCGCACTGCAACAGTCCGGAATGGCTTGTAAAATTGCCAAAGCAATAAATAAAGGATCAACAAGCCTCCATAGATATAAAACAGCTCAAACCAACCAGTAATGAAGTAAAGAAAACCAAGAATAACTGCGGTCATTAAGTAAGTTCCAACACTTCCTTTTTGATTTCCTCCGAGCGGAATGTACAGATAATCGCGAAGCCATGCACTCAAGGACTTGTGCCAACGGCGCCAAAATTCGCCAACAGATACTGCTTTGTACGGGGAATTAAAGTTCTCAAGTAAGGTAAAGCCCATTAATTTTGAAACCCCAATGGCCATGTCAGTATAACCTGAAAAATCTGCATAAATCTGTAGTGAATAGGCAAACATAGCTATAACTCCGATAAAACCTGGGTAAGTTTCAGGTGCATCTAGCACTTTGTCAATAAATTGCACGGCGATGTAATCTGCAAAAATGAGTTTTTTGAGCAGCCCTTTTCCTATCATCCATAGCGACCAAGAGAAGTCGTATTTCGATAACTGATAAGGTGCTTTCACTTGCGGTAAAAAATCACGTGCTCTGACAATTGGGCCAGCAATTAAATGCGGAAAAAAGGTAACATAGAGCGCATAATCAAAGAAATTTTTAGCGGCTTTGATTTCCTTGCGCACAATGTCTACGAGGTAAGAAATGTTGTGAAAAGTAAAAAAAGAGACGCCGATTGGCACTAAAATTTTATCAACGAAACTTCCTTTTCCGAAAAGTTGATTGCCCCATACTGCAAATTGATTGACCACATTGAAGTGAGTGCCAAATTGAGCATTGAAGGCTTCAGTAAAAAAGTAGGCATATTTGAAATATGCAAGTGCCGATAAATTGAGGATAATGCCAAATGTGAGCCAAATTTTTTGGGTTCGATTTTGTTGACATCGATTGATCAATAACCCAATCAAATAATTGATCACGAGCATCATACCCAATAGTAGCACGAAATTTCCGGAAGTTTTGAAATAGAAAAACAAGCTCACGGCAGTAAGGAAAATGCCACGCAACACGTTTTTTTGATGTATCCAGACAAAGACACTCATCACCAACAAGAAAAATATCCAGAAATCGAGCCTAGTGAAAAGCAAGCTTTCTTGTTGTTGCCATGAAAATATTTCCTGAAGTCGATTCATGTTTACTGATGCATGTGTTGAAAAATGAACATATTTTTTTGAAATGCTTCGATGAGCAAATTTCCTTTCAAATGATAACCGGTGCCGGTGAAATGAACGTAGTCTGGCTGCATGAGCCCGGCTTGTTGCCATTTCTTAGAAGAACCTAACTCACCCATGATTCCATAAAAATCCCAAACTGCCATTTGATACTGAGCTGCAAGCTGCATTATGACTTCTCGTTGGCGCTGTGTATTTCGATTGGGGTATTTGCGCATGTAATAGTCATCGTTGGGCACAGTGAGTAAAATGGCACAATTTGGGTTGACTTCCAAAATCTGTAGCAGTAATTTCTCCAGATTGGATTTGTAAACAAGTGGGTTAAACGACTCGTAACTACAGTGCGCATCATTGGTGCCTACCGAGAGGATAAATAAATCGGGTGGACGCAATTGCAGATCTCGGCTGAAATGTGTGTTTGACAGGTATGTTGGCAAACTTGCTCCGTTGATACCAATTGCTGTATAAGTAACGCCTGGGAGGTCATTTAAAAATTCAAAACCATATAAAGAAAGTGTAAAAGTTTGCTCAATTTGTTTTACAAACATTAAATCCAAAGAATCGAGGTGGTCAGAAAATCTGATTTCTGTATACCCTAATTGATCAAAATGATCCACCTGTGTCACTAACAGCTCTTGATCGCCAAAATTCAAATCATAAGGAAATTGGCCGGTATTGTGATAAATTCTGAGGCGATCAAACGGGGGCTTGACTGCCGTTTTCAAATGTTTGAAATTGACAATAATGATAGAATCCGAACACTCGATTGCTGCGCCAGTAAGGCCATATTCAAGGTCTTCAGGTCGTTGCTGCACACTGCGGTAACCTTTCCAATCGTTTGGAGAGGAAAAGTTGTAGTTACTTGGGTTATTCGTTTTTGCTAAATTATAGGGAAAAACCAAACCTCTTTCGCCCGCTAATCCTGGCCAATTACTCTGTAAAAATGTTCTAAAATCATGAGAATAAATATCTGCTTGTAAATGAGATCCTCCAATGTGATAAAAATTGAGTTTGCCTTCTTTCAGGGCAATCATTTGGCTCAATTTTTCATTTAAAATGCGCCAATTTGGGCTCTGCTCGCTGAAAAATTGAAACTCATTACAGCCTATCTGTATAAATGGGTACTGATCAACAATTTTTTGTTCGAGGTCTGTTAGCGAATCAGTTGCTGGCCAAGTGTTTTGCGCACTTAACCTTGTAAAACAAATCAAAAGCAGCCACCAAGCCCTCATTAGTTTGCAGAATTTTGTTTCCAATCTGAATAGGCTGTCATCAAGGCTTCATAGAAATGTTGCGAAGCAATGCTGGCACCACGTGGGCTAAAATGAATGTAATCTTTACCCGCTAAACCTGCAGCAACCCATGCCGGCATTGAATTGAGGCCGCCCATTGCACCATATAGATCCCAAAATGCCACACCTTGCTCTGCACACATTTTACGCATCCGCTCAACGGTATATGGAAGCAGCGGATAACTTTCAAAGACCCCCTCATTGAGACGAGACATATCGCTTGGGCCGATCAATACTATGGCCGCACCTGGGACCATTTTTTGAAGGTATTGGATCCGGTTTTTTAAAGACCCTACGTAGTAGCGCACACCACTTGAATCTTTGAAAGTATGAACAGAATTACCGCCAAATTGTAAGATGATCAATTTGGTATTTGCTTGTCGGTGCATTTGGCCAAACAATTGTGCATCTGATGAACTGAGGTCATGGCCTGACGAGCCACGCATGGCTACATTATTGACCTGAACACCGAGGTCGCCTTCGAGACTAAAGCCTGAAAAGATTGGGCTTTTGAGAGAGGAAAACACATACTTTAATTTACTCGGAGTATGGTCAAAACTAAGGGGCAAAAGGTGTGCGCCGCCGTCGGCAATTAGAGAATCTTCATGAATGAGTTTGTTGTTTTCATAAACCTTGACCGCACACGGTTTGAAACAACTGTTGTAATAAAATTTAACCTGACTGTAAGTTCTGGCCCTACTAAATGCCGAGGCCGAGGGTTCTAACTCTATCCAGGCTTCTGTTGGCACTTGCTGCTGCGACTTTGACGAATCTAAACTAAAAGTAGCTGCAGAAAGCAGTGCGCCATATTTTCGACTTCCCATTTTTGGGGGCCAAAAAGCAGTATAGCGCTTGAAATTTGGAGAAACTCTTTGCTTGAAACTTTGTGTTTGATATACGTTGTAGGCTGGAATAAAGCCCGGGCCAACACCTCCAAATTGCTGTTGTAAGCGCTGCCTGATATAGCCCGTCATGCGGTCTCCTTCGATTTGAGAGTCGCCGTAATGAAAAATACTGATTTTTTGTGCTGTCGCACCATCTAAAGCTTCAAAAAAGCGCGCTAAGTTGAGTGCTGCCAATGGGCTCAAAGCTAAAGGGTGTTCTGAGGAAAAACTCGCACTTAGACCATCTGGTATTCCGACCTGTCCGTTGCTTTTTCCGTTGTGTTTGATTCCGTCATTGATACTTGCAGTATCGGCAGATTTGACAATTTGATCAATGTTCTTTTTGACTTGTTTTTTGGCAATCCAGACCCTGTCAATAGGTAAAAATTTCCAATTGATTCCGAGCCATTCAACCCCTTTTGAAGGAATTAAATAACTGGGGATGCACAAAAGTGACAATACCAGAATTAAAAAAAGCAGAACTTTGTATGGGCGAATTTGTTGCACGGTGTATTCTCTGTGGCAAATATAGTTTTTCTTTACATCAAATTAGGTCGAAATGAGCAACCAACTCAGCAACGAAAGTTCTCCGTACTTGTTACAACACGCTAATAATCCTGTCAATTGGATTGCTTGGTCTAACGATGTTTTTGAACTCGCAAAGGCCCAAGATAAATTAGTGCTCATCAGTGTGGGGTATTCAGCCTGTCATTGGTGCCATGTCATGGAACACGAATGTTTTGAGGATATGGAAGTTGCTGCCCTCATGAACGAACACTTTATCAATGTCAAAGTGGATCGAGAAGAGCGTCCTGACGTAGATCAAATATACATGACTGCCGTTCAATTGATTACTCAAAAAGGCGGCTGGCCCCTCAATTGTTTTACGCTACCTGACGGAAGGCCCATTTACGGAGGTACTTATTTTCCAAAAGAGCAGTGGATACACGTACTCAAATCATTAGTTTATACCTACCAGAACGACCGCGTCAAAACGCTAGAATATGCCCAACAATTAACTGCCGGGATCAAAGGAGCTGATTTAATTGAAAAAGCACAGGGTCAAACCAATTTTGAGCAAGAAAAACTCCACGAAATGGTAGTGCGTTGGGCGCGCTCATTTGATACATTTGAGGGGGGTACGAACAGAGCTCCTAAATTTCCGCTTCCCAACAATTGGCTGTTTCTGATGAAATATGCTACTTATTTCGACGAGCAAAAGGTACACAAACAAGTAACGCTCACGCTAGATAAAATGGCCTTTGGAGGCATCTATGACCAAATCGGCGGTGGCTTTACAAGATATGCAGTAGATGTACTTTGGAAGGTTCCTCATTTTGAAAAAATGCTTTACGATAACGCACAACTGATCGAATTGTATGCCAAGGCTTATGCAATTTATCAGAAAGCACATTATCAAGAAATTGTCTTTCAAAGTTTTGAGTTTCTAGAACGAGAATTGCTCGATCCTTGCGGTGCTTACTACAGTGCCCTTGATGCAGATAGTGAAGGAGAAGAAGGAAAATTCTATTGTTGGAAAGAAGAAGAAATCGATGCCTTATTTGGCGAAGAGGCAGCACTGGTGAAATCTTACTGGAATATCAATCAGCTCGGATACTGGGAAGAAGGAAAATACATACCGCTCAAAAAACAAGATGATCTTGCATTTGCCAAACTAAAGGGCTATCAATTGGAAGAATGGCAGGCAAAAAAACAAAAGTTCACTGATATTTTACTTTCAGAAAGAGCCAAGAGAATCAGACCAGGGCTCGACAATAAAATACTCGTGAGTTGGAATGCAATGATGGCTAAAGGACTCTTTGAAGCTTACCGTGTTTTTGGTGAGGAAGCATTTTTATTGCGTGCGCGTCAGATTTTAGTTTGGATCAAAAATACGCAGTGGCAAGACGAGCAGCTATTGAGGGTCCGAACAAATGGTGTTTCTCGCATTTTCGCCTTTCTTGAAGATTACGCACATTGCATTGAGGCCTTCTCAATTGGTTATCAATGCACGGGTGAACTCGACTTTTTATATTTTGCTCAAACCTTAACGGAAAAAGTTGCGCGTGAATTTCAGCACCCAAGTAGTCTGTTGTGTTATTTTACAGGGCAAGATACGCAACTGATCAGTAGAAATATGGAGCTCAATGACAATGTAATCCCGGCTAGTAATTCAGTCATGGCGCACGCCTTTCTGACAATGGGCCACTATTTTCAGAATCAAGAGTGGCTCAATAGTGCCAAACAAATGCTCAGCAATTTGTATGACGGCATGGAAGCATATGGCTCAGGCTACTCAAATTGGGGCCTACTTTTATTGCGGTTCCTGGAACCTGCTCAACAGTGGCATGTGCTCAATGGCGCTTCAAGTTTCGAAGTATTC
>JBJTNI010000032.1:0-4610 GCA_046073985.1 Flavobacteriales bacterium
CTCTTATGTTGGTGAAAACGATGAATTTGAGCGTCAAATGTTATCTGGCGAGCTCGAAGTGGAGCTCATTCCACAAGGAAGCCTTGCCGAACGCTGCCGCGCCGGAGGAGCAGGAATACCTGCATTCTTTACACCAGCAGGCTATGGCACTGAGGTTGCAGAAGGAAAAGAAGTCCGCGTATTTAATGGCAAACCCCATATATTAGAATCCGCCCTCACTGCCGATTTCGCTATCGTAAAAGCCTGGAAAGGAGATACAGAAGGAAACCTCATCTTTAAGGCTACCGCCAGAAATTTCAATCCAATGATGGCAATGGCCGGAAAAATCACAATTGCCGAGGTCGAAGAGTTGGTGCCTGCGGGTACGCTAGACCCTAACTTTATCCATACTCCGGGCATTTTTGTCCAACGCATCTTTCAAGGTGATTCATTTGAAAAACGCATCGAACAGCGCACCGTTCGAACAAAAAATTAAAGCATGGCACTCGATAAAACAGGTATTGCAAAACGCATTGCTCAGGAACTCAAAGATGGTTGGTATGTCAACTTAGGCATTGGTATTCCTACTTTGGTTGCCAATTATATTCCCGACGGAATTGAAGTTGAATTTCAGTCTGAAAACGGAATCTTAGGCATGGGGCCTTTCCCATTTGAAGGCGAAGAAGACCCCGACTTAATCAATGCTGGCAAGCAAACAATTACCGTCAGAAATGGGGCATCCTTCTTCGATTCAGCTACCTCCTTTGCCATGATCCGTGGACAACACGTTCAGTTGACTGTTTTAGGTGCCATGGAAGTTTCTCAAAATGGCGATATTGCGAACTGGAAAATTCCAGGAAAAATGGTTAAAGGTATGGGCGGCGCCATGGATTTAGTTGCGTCTGCTGAAAATATCATCGTAGCCATGATGCACAGCAACAAAGCCGGCGAATCTAAAATATTAAAGCAATGTACGCTGCCACTTACGGGTGTAGGTTGTGTCAAAAAAGTAGTCACGGAGCTTGCCGTACTAGAAATAAAAGACGGTAAATTTCATTTAATTGAAAGAGCTCCAGGTGTGTCAGTTGAAGAAATCATATCCAAAACTGAGGGCGAATTAGTGATCCCAACCGTAGTTCCAGAAATGCAACTCTAATTGCCAAATTTACCGCTCATATACCAACGGGCAATCGAAGCCGCAATCGAAGCCTCTAGGGCGATTATCAAAATATATGAGCAAGATTTTCAGCAAGTCATCAAACAAGATGGTTCTCCGGTAACTGAAGCTGATCATGCGGCAAGTGCTTGTATTGAAAAAATACTGGCTCCGTTAGGTATTCCGATCACAGGTGAAGAGTCCGAAAAAGCACCTTATGAATTGCGCCAAAATTGGAAACAAAGCTGGTGCATAGACCCCCTAGATGGCACCAAAGAATTCATCAAACGCAACGGAGAATTTGCCGTGAATATTGCATTAATTGAAAATGGCAATCCTACTTTTGGCCTCATAGCGGCTCCGGTTGAAGAAAAAATCTTGTTGGGTTCAAAAGAAACTGGTGTTTTTCTTTTTTCTTTCAAGGCAAGTGAGTACCCGAAAAAATGGCATCGCATTTCGGTTCCGACCCAAATCAATATTCCAATTGTAATGGCCTGTTCAAGAAGCCATCATAGCGGGCCTGTCCTACAATTCATTCATGATATAAAAGCTTTGGGGCACGAAATAGAATACCTTAAAAAAGGCTCTGCACTTAAATTTTTTGATTTAGCCCTAGGTACTGCAGATATATATCCACGTTATGCACCAACTATGGAATGGGATATCGCTGCGGGGCAAGCTATTTTGGAAGCCTTAGGTGGCGAAGTAGTGCATGCCGAAACCGGCCAAGCACTTCAGTATAACAAAGCACATTTAGTAAACCCCTATTTTGTGGCTAGAACAGCCGCTTCAAAAAAGCACTTGCTTTAGCGCTTGGCGAGGCAATCAATTTCTACAATTGGGCCAACCATACAAATGGAGGCCATGCCGCTCAATTCATGGTAATTGACCCAAACCTTCAGGCCGTCTGTTGGTGTGATATTGAAATCATTGAGATTAGTTGCTTCAAGAACTTGGCCACTCTGAAGCTTGATGACTAAACCGCAACCATCCAAACCAGTATAATCTTCGATGGTAGCAGCTTGCGCATTCTCACAAGAAGAACGGTTGCAAGATGAGAGTAGAACCAAAGAAATTGTAAAAATTACCAGCTGTTTCATCATTTTCAGTTTTCGATGAGCTAAAATTAATTCAAAAATAGGAATGTCGCTATTTGAATTATTAATCCAACGAATAAGAGAAAAATATTGACCGTTATAATTATATACTTTTAAGATCGCAATATCTTTTCCATCGCTCTGCCTTTAGCTAATTCGTCTACGAGTTTATCTAAGTACCTGACTTTTTGTGTTAACGGATTTTGAATTTCTTCAATGCGGTAACCACAAATTAGCCCGGTAATGAGGGTTGCATTTGGATTTAATTGCGCACGCTGAAAGAAAATATCGAAATTGACGCAGTCTTCAATTTGCTTTTGAATTTGTAGCTCATCAAAACCTGTAAGCCAAGTTATCACTTCGTTGAGTTCGGCCACAGTTCGGCCTTTGCGCTCTACTTTAGCTACATAAAGTGGATAAACCGTTGCGAAGGTCATTTGAGCCATTCGCTCATCATGACTTAGTTTCATTAGGCTTTCTTCACAAACTCCGACTTGAGGGCCATAGCGCCAAAGCCGTCTATTTTACAATCGATGTTGTGATCGCCGTCATTGAGGCGGATGTTTTTGACTTTGGTGCCTGCTTTGATAACTGGTTTTGGAGCACCCTTGACTGGTAAATCTTTGACAACAACGACCGAGTCTCCGTTTTGTAAGCGCGCTCCGTTTGCATCAAGAACCACTAATTCGTCTGCTGAAGAGATGTCTGCTTGCGACCACTCAAAAGAACATTCTGGACATGTGTATTGACCTTCTCCACTCTCGTATCCGTATGGTGATTCACAAGAGGGGCATTTTTGTAATTCGTCTGACATAATTTGAAATTTAGTAAAAGTTAGTAAGTCGCTAAATTGCTTTAGATTGATTGTGTTTATTGGATTTGCAGCCAGAATGAGCCGCCATGTCGCTCCACATTTTTTAAATTCGGATGCTCAAAAATAGGTGCCACTATTTCACGCAAAGTTGGGTCTTCTGAAATGAAATAATTTGGCATGATTGATTTGTATTTTTCACTGTTAGCCAATAAAAACATGGCCAAGCCATATTGCTCAGAATAAAAACGATCACACATGAACTGCGGATAATCGTAGGGCAAATAAATATCGTGGATATGGACAATAACTCCTTTTGCCAATTTAGGCAATACCTCTAGGAAGAAAACTGTTGCATCAGAATTGGGTAAAATTCGGTGTGAATTATCGATGAAAAGGATATCGTTTGCTTGAAGGGAAAACAAAAAATCAAAATCTATATCTTCAAAAGGCTTCCTAATGATGGTGCTTGCCAATTGATCAATTTCTGCTCTTGGTTGCGGATCAATAGAAATGATTTCTGTTTGTGGTAAATTTTGGACAGCTTGATAAGCTACTTTGGTACTATTGCCTGATCCAACTTCGACATATTTGCTCGGTTTAAACTTTTGGATCATGGTATAAATTGATATCATATCCAAACCTGGCAGAAAATCATTGTTGTAGGCAGGTAATATGGGGCTGCTTTCTTGTGATTTTTCTTTCCAAGATTGAAAAACTGGTGCATGTAGCGTTGCTTCATTTAAAATTTCAGCATACAGGTTTCTGTTGGCATTGATGATGTCATAAAGTTGCTTGTGAGGAGGCAAACCGTGACCGTAACGCGGCTTGAATTCAACCTTATACTCCATGTATAGTTTTTGCCATTTTGGCGCTAAAAAACGATAAATTTTCTTGAGCATGCGATTATTTCTTTAACATCCGTTCGTAAAGATTGATCCAGTCCTGTGCACTCATTTTTTGCATGAGCTCAGCAATTAATTCATAAGGGATTTGATCTAACTTTTTGAAACGAATACAGCTTTTACCCATATCTAGTTTTTGGGCGCTGTGATTTGGGTATTGGGCCACAAACCAATCCAATAAGGCTGGATCAGAATAAATGCCCATATGATAAAAATTAATTGAGTTTTTTTGTGAAGCCAAACCAGCAAAAGGCAATGGTTCTGAAGGCTTGCAGTGATAACCTGCCGGATACAAACTGTGCGGAATAACATAACCCAAACCACCATAGCTGATGCCTGCTTCAAAGCCGGAAGGCAAGTTGTCGACAATGGTTTGATGTAATTTTTGAAACGCTTCCTTTCGCTCTTCTGGAATATTTTCTAGAATAGCAGCTACTGTAACACCTGGTGCTTTCATCGGATAAAGATAGTAAATTACGATTTACTACTGAATTTGCCCAGCACGAATTCCAGTACTCGGACCAGATCTTACGCCTTGAGCCAATAAGGTGAGGTGATAGCCGCTTTTTTCCAATTTTAACCAACCATACCAAGTTCCGTTGGCCTTGTTAAGTTTAAGTCCAAAAAAACTGATGCCATTAAAATCAGTTACGAAAGGTGCT
>JBJTNI010000033.1:0-61579 GCA_046073985.1 Flavobacteriales bacterium
AAATTAAAGACAACGACATCGTTGCGCTTGATTTTTGCCCAGCCAGGAATTCTGGTGTAATTACCTTTCTCCCAATTTACGTAAGATTTGATATTGACCAGCGGAACGATGTTGTGTACCAACGGGTAGGAGAGTGGCGTGATCGGAACTTTTGGTCCGTAGGCTAATTTATTGACAAAAAGGAAATCGCCAACCACCATGGTTTTCTCCATAGAACCGGTCGGGATTTGAAAAGGCTCGAAAGAATAAGTGCGGATCACTGCGGCAGCAACCAGGGCCCATACAAAAGAGTCACCATATTCTTTGACACGCGGTTTAGTGCCTGGTTTATCGCGTGAAATTTTGTCAAAACCAATGGCTAAAATGTGGCCAATGACCGGAAGTGCCATGAACAATACTACGTGATCGCCCCACTTGCGAATTTCGATTTCTCTTGAGTTTGACCAATTGGTAGCCGGGCCATATTGAAGTGTTTCGTTTTGAGCGGTCTTGTTGAAAAGCAGATACGGGAAAAATAGACCTTGTAATGTATCAGTCAGGCTATAAAAACCAAAACGGCGCAGTAAGCTCAGATTGATGGTCATCCACATCACGAGATGTACCCCAGGAAAGATCAAAAGTAATGACCACCAAGGTTTATTGAGGACTTCTTTGTATAAAATGAAGTAATTATATCCGGGCACCATGGCCTCCCATGATTTACGCCCTAATTTTGGGAAAACACGATGCCATTGAGCTAAATAGGGATGAAGGAAAATGAGCAAATAAAAATAAATGAAACTCATGGTTGCAAGTTTAAGACGTCAGACATTTGGTAATAACCTTTGCGGCCTTTTAAAAATTCGGCAGCTAAAACCGCTCCAAGGGCAAATCCTTTGCGGTTGTGGGCAATGTGTTCTATTTTAATGGTATCGATCGGAGAGTCGTAGTGTACTTCGTGTGTACCCGGCACATCTGGAATTCTGTGTGCACTCACTTGGATTTGTTTTGGATTTTGCTCATCCATACTCCAGCGCTCGTAGTGCGGGTTGATATCGAGTATATCTTGCAATAAACTCACGGCGGTGCCACTTGGTGCATCGAGTTTTTGAACGTGGTGCGTTTCTTCAAGGCCAATTTTGTAGTCAGGGTAGGCACTCATTAATTTAGCCAAGTATTTGTTGAGTTCAAAAAACAAATTGACCCCGATGCTGAAATTACTAGCGTGTAAAAGGGCGGTGTCGTGTTCTTTGATGATGGCTTTTGCAGCCGGTAAATCGGCAAGCCAAGCTGTAGTGCCCACAACAATGGGTACTTGTTTACTCGCGCAAAATGCGATATGTTTGAGAGCAAGCTGTGGTTGGGTAAATTCTATACAGACATCAATGTCAGACCAATTGACATGATCGATTGGTGTCGTAGAGTTAATTTTCGCTGCGATTTCGTGTCCTCTTTCAAGTGCAATTTGCTCAATGGCTTTGCCCATTTTTCCGTATCCTAGCAGCGCAATTTTCATAGTGTAAAAATAATATAAATCAATGAAAACTGAAGGATAGTCGTGCACCGAGGTATCCGCCATACTGATAAACCGGATCTAGCGAAATACTGAGGTCAGGGCTCGTGTCGAAATGAACAAAATGCGCTTCAGCACCTGCCTCTGCTATTTGAATGAAATAAACAGCGGCAAAACCAAGGATAGAGAGATCTCGCCAATCGAGGTATTGTCGATAGAGTTGTAATACTGCGTTGTCATCGTACATGGCGTACTGAGGGTCCAGTACTCCGCCAGTTTTACGCTGCGTATATTCAAATTTGAGTGCTTTCTGCTTGCTTTGGTTATTGACCAAAAAATAGCCAGCGCCCCCTAGGCCGGCATAAATAATCGGGACTTTCCAATAGGCATTGTTGTGTCGGGTTGAAATGATGCTGTTTCTGACCTGGCCAGCACCAGGGATGATCGCTGAATAAAGCATACTTTTCTGATGGAAAGCCAATGCTGATGAATCTGGTTTGCTGTTGGTTTGTGCAAATCCAAGACCATTTAAAAACAAGATCAGCAAAAGACTTCTCATTCTGTCTTTTTGAGCATTTCAATCAGTCGTTGTAATTGCTGTTCTTCGTCGAAATGGATGATCAACTTGCCTTTGCCATTTGCTTCTTTGTCGAGGCTTACTTTGCTGTTGAGTTGTTCGCTTAAGTAAGAGATATAAAGTTTTTCTGTTGTGGACAAAGAAACTTTCGACTTAGGTTGACCTTTTACGGCTACAGTATTCGCTGGTTCTGAGCTTGGTTTTCCCAAGGCCTCGACCGCACGAACAGATAATTGTTCTGTTAAAATGCGCTCAAGTGCAGCTAATTGCTCTTTTTCAGTGTTTAATGCCAACAACGCACGCGCATGCCCCATAGATAATTTTTTGTCTCGAACAGCGGCTTGTATGGGAGCAGGTAGTTTGAGCAATCGAAGGTGATTGGCTATATGAGACCTAGATTTAGCTACTTTCTCGCTAAGTTGATCTTGGGTGAGTTTGCATTCTTCAATAAGCCTTTCGTACGAAAGCGCAACCTCTATGGCGTTGAGGTCTTCGCGCTGGATATTTTCTACGAGTGCCATTTCCAACATTGTTTGGTCGTTGGCAATTCGGACATATGCAGGAACTTCTTTTAAACCAGCCAATTGAGCTGCTCTAAACCGGCGCTCTCCGGAAATAAGTTGGTAGCGATCGCGGCCCATTTTACGTACTGTGAGCGGCTGAATGATTCCGTGTGTAAGGATTGAAGTTTTGAGTTCTTCAAGTGCGCTCAGTTCAAAATGCGTTCGAGGGTTGAAAGGATTGGCTTCAATTGAAGAGATAGCAATTAGGGCAACGGCACCAGCAGGTACGGCACTGTTGTTGCTAGTGATGTCGGTTTCGGTATTTTGTAAAAGCGCACTAAGACCTCGGCCCAGTGCAGGCTGTTTTTTCGGGTTAGAGCTCATGATCTATCTCAATGATTTTGTCGTCATTGCCAATTTTAGTGGCATCATTTTTTTGTAGCAATTCACGTGCGAAATTCAAATAGTTGATGGCTCCTTTAGAAGAGGCGTCATACATAATGACAGTTGTTCCGTGGCTAGAAGCCTCGCTTAAGGTGGTGTTTCGGTGGATGACCGTATCGAAAACTAATTCTTGGAAGTGTGTTTTGACTTCATCTACCACCTGGTTTGCCAAGCGCAAGCGGGTGTCGTACATGGTCAAGACCATACCTTCTATTTCAAGTTCAGGATTCAAGCGCCCTTGCACAATTTTTATGGTGTTGAGTAACTTGCTGAGGCCTTCTAGTGCAAAATACTCGCATTGAACAGGTATCATTACGGCATCAGCGGCAACAAGTGCATTGACTGTAATGAGGCCCAACGAAGGTGAACAATCGATCAGAATAAAGTCGTAGTCGGCTTTGATTTGTTCCAACGCTTCTTTGAGTAGGTACTCTCGGTTGGGCATATTGATCATTTCGAGTTCGGCACCCACGAGGTCAACGTGTGATGGAAGCACAAACAGGTTGGGGTTACTGGTTTCCAGAATTGCTTCATTCGGATGGCTGCCATTGACTAGACAGTCGTAAATGTTCTTTACGGATTTTGGGTCGAAACCTAAGCCAGAGGTAGAATTTGCTTGCGGGTCAGCATCGATGATTAGTGTTTTGTACTCAAGTACGCCCAAACAACCACCCAAATTGATGGAAGTTGTAGTTTTTCCGACTCCTCCTTTTTGGTTAGCAATGGCAATGATTTTACCCATAATGAATCTATTGAAAGATAAAATTACAAGTAGTTCTGCATTCTTGGAAGCCTCTCTCTAGGAACTTATCAACCATTTTGATGCTGACTCTGTCAATATCATTCATTCACAGTAGCTTAGGCTTGTAAAACATTCCGTGGTTTTTCAGTAAATTTGCATCATGGTCGCTAAGACGTATGTCAAAATAGGAAGTGCACAAGCCAATGATGTTGTATTATCGGGTTCGTCCGTATTGCCTTTCCATGCCCAACTCATGCAATTTTCGGACGGCTGCGTTTATATCAATCCATGTGTTGCCGGCGCTCAAGTTCTGTTAAACGCTGAACAAGTGCTCAATACAACCCAAGTTTTGGCGCAAGATCAACTCCAAATTGGCGAGTTTACCTTGTACCTTCAAAGCTTATTTTCGTGGCCTGTTGCAACAACTTCAAGCAGCGCTGACACCCCAACCGAGGTCTATACAGCTCAACCTGAGTCTAAACGCGGCCTTAGTTTGCAATTAATTGTTATTTACGCGGCGGTTGCTTTGTTGCTCATTCTGATGGCATTTTATGTGTAGCTCAAAAAAAAACACATTTTCTTTAAGCAAATCAGAAAATATTCGTAATATTGCACCCCCGTTTGATTGAAACGGTATTAAATTTTCTCAGATGAACGTCATTAAACAAATTGAGCAAGAGCTCATCGCCAAAAATGAACTTCCAGCTTTCGGAGCCGGAGACACCATTATTGTTTCTTACCGTATTGTTGAGGGTAACAAAGAGCGTATCCAGCAATTCCAAGGTGTTGTATTACAACGTCGTGGCGCAGGTGCTACCGAAACTTTTACCATTCGTAAAATGTCAGGTAACATCGGAGTAGAGCGTATCATTCCTGTGAACTCTCCATTCATTGACAGCATCACAGTCGTGAAGCGTGGTGCGGTTCGTAGAGCACGTATTTTCTACTTCCGTGAGCGCACTGGTAAGTCGGCTCGTATCCGCGAAAAGAAAAACTTTAGCCACTAAGCTAAATCTCATATTTATCAAAAAGGAGCTGTTTAAGCTCCTTTTTTTTGTCCTATGACTATGCTTTAGAATTAATTACAATAGAATAGAATAGAATAGAATAGAATAGAATAGAATTATAATCCTAAAATTTCGAAGTCCGTTCTTCTATTTAACGCGCGGTTCTCAGCAGAACTATTTGGAACCTTAGGTTGGCTTTCACCATATCCTTTATAAGTGAGTCTGCTTTCCGAAACACCTTGCTCAACCAAAAATCGGACTACCTCTTTTGCTCTTTTTTCAGACAGTAATAAATTAGAATTCTCAGCGCCTAGATCGTCGGTATGGCCATTGATTTGCAATTGAATGTTGTCCTGACTTTTTAAATACGCAGCAAAGTTTTTTAGCAAAATTTGTGCATCTCTATCTAGTAAATGGCTCTCTGTGGTATAATAAATGGAGGCAATAGTGTAGGATGCTCCGATCTTTAAGGTGTCAATCTGAAGGTCATGGACCGCTACTTTATTTGTGGAAGTTGATAAGTTGGCAGCTTGAATCACTTGAGCTTGGAAACTGTGGCCTTCTTTGCTCGCCGCAATACTGACATCTTCTCCCACTTGTACTGCAATAGCATACGTTCCGTCCTCGTTGGTTTGTCCGGCATCAATTTGTTGCTCTCTTTGATGATAATTGAGTTGCAATTGTGCGCCAGCAACACCATTTCCGTTATCATCGACAATTTTACCTGTTACAATCCTGACTTCTTTTGGTCTTGCTGCCTCGTATAATTCAAAACTATAGATATCCCAGTTTTGGTTTTGGTAACTTGAAAAATAGGCTTCTTTACCTGTAGTAGAAATAAATAAGCCGAGTTCGTCACCTTCAGAATTAATGGGGTAGCCTAAATTTTGAATAGGACCCCAGCCATCTTTGGTTTTTCGCATATAGAAGATATCCAAGCCGCCCATTCCAGGCCTTGCTATGTTGCTTTGTGAAACAAAGTAGAAAGTTTCTCCGTCTTGATGAAAAAACGGACTTTTGTCTTTGCCAGCAGTATTCACAATTGTAAACGGCTTCGCTTGCCCCCAAGAACCATCAGGTTGCTTCTCGCTGTAATAGATGTCGTTATCTTGTGAGCCTTTCCTTAAACTCGTGAAATAAAGCAATTTACCATCCGAAGAGAGTGAAGGTTGTGCTTCCCAGCCATCTTTTGTATTGATCTGAGGTCCAAGATTTGTCAAGGGCCCCCAAGAAAACATATTTTTCCCATTGACTTGAGTCACCTGATAACGCGTGCTGTAGAGGTCACAGTTGAGGTAATCCTTCTGATAGACTTTTTCAGCCCGACAAGCACAAAGGATCATCTCTCGGTTATCAGCCGATAAACTTGCAGAACCGTAATTATAAAAACTGCCATCGTTAAACGGGGTACTCAGAGCCCTGCCTTGATTGAAGAGCTGGTCGCTGGCTTGTGCCATTGTGAATTCCTCTTCAATGCCACCAGCGATGTCGCCAAGGTTTGTTTTGTCGGCTTTGCGCGTAAAAAATAAGAGCTCGTTGTCTGGGCTTAACATCGGAAAATATTCGTCTTGTGCAGTACTGACCTCCAAAACCTTTCTCACCTCAAATGGAACAGGATTCAATTTTGCATCGGCAACGAACTTGAGTTCAAGATAAACGGGCAAGAGTTCTGCCTTATGCACAGCATATTGTTCGGGTAAATCCGGTGTTTGCAGTGTGTCCAATTCAATGTAACGCTCGAGGTTTTTGAAACAAACTTCTTTTTGATTGAAATTGTAAGCGAGCTTGGCACAGTAATAAAAGGCCTCTAAATTGTAATCGGGACATTTTTGAATGGCCGCTTGAAAAAACACCAAAGACTTTTGCAGTTTTTTCTCGGCATCAACCTTTGTATTGACTTGCTTTAATTCGGCAGATCCTTTTTGATAAAACAATAGGCCGAGGTAGTAGTATGCCTGAACATTAGCGGGGTATTTGTTGGCGAGTTGTGCCAATGCTTGAGTTTGTTGTTCAAATGCTGGTAAAGTCAAGGCCTCTTGAAGTGCCTTATTGATTTTTTTATCGGTTGTTGTACAGGCATCTTGTTGCCCAAAGATGGTGCTTGCGGTAAACAAAGCTAAAACAAACCATAAAAACCGGATGTAGCACATAGTGCTATCTACGCACTTCGCTCAAAAAGTTACATTTTTTCAATAATATTTACACAATAATCGATGTCTTGGGCAGAGATATTCAAATGGGTAACCATTCGGATCATACCTGGGCCAAAAGCCATGCATTTGATGCCATTCTCTGCAAGTTTTGCAATGAACTGATCGCGTTGTTCGGCATTTTTAAGGATTGCCACCACAATATTGGTTTGAACCGCAATAACCTGCTCAATGAACGAACAATGGATGAGGGCGTTTTCGAGTCTTTTGGCATGGAGGTGGTCTTCTTGCAATCTATTGACATTGTGCTTCAAAGCAAATAATCCACCAGCTGCAATAATGCCTGCTTGGCGCATACCACCACCCAGCACTTTTCTCACTCTTCGGGCTTTGTCGATGAATGTCTGATCTCCAATGAGCAAAGACCCTACCGGGGCACCCAAGCCTTTTGATAAACAAACAGAAATGCTATCAAAGAAATGGCCGTATTTTTCTGCGGATAAGCCATTTACTGCTAAAGCGTTAAAAACACGTGCGCCGTCGAGGTGTAGAGGCAGCGATAGCTCTTTGCAAAGTTGACTTATTTGAGCAATTTCTGCAATGTCATAGACTGCGCCACCACCTCTATTGGCGGTGTCCTCGAGGCTCACTAACTGGGTCAATGGAAAATGAACATCGTGAATTGGGTTGATCCATTTTTGAATCTCGGTTGCAGTAATGCGTCCACGATCACCTTGGAGCAAGCGCACCGATGCACCTGAATTTTTAGCAATACCACCACCCTCGTATTTGTAAATATGACTTTCTTCGTGGCAAATGACTTCGCCGCCGGGTTGCACATGCACATTGATGGCAATTTGATTGGTTTGTGTACCAGAGCTACAAAATAAGGCAGCTTCTTTACCAAACATTTTAGCGGCAGTTTGCTCGAGTTCAATCACTGTCGGATCTTCTTTAAATACATCATCTCCGACAGGAGCATCAAGCATAAAAGCCCTCATTTCAGGGCTCGGAACAGTAACGGTATCGCTGCGTAAATCGATCATTTGATTATTTTTAACAAAAATAACATTAGACATGGAATTAGCTCAATGGTATTTACTTCCAATCGCTGCCTTTTTGGGCGCATTGGCTACTTTTTTCACCGGGTTCGGCCTCAATACGGTTTTAGTTCCTATTTTTCTTTGGTACGTAGAGCCAACACTAGCTGTATTCTTTGCCGGATTAGTGCACCTTTCAAATAATTTACTCAAAGTTGGACTAACGGCCAGAAAAATAGATTGGTCTTTATTTAAAAGCTTCGGTATACCTGCTTTAACAGGCGCAGCTTTGGGAGCTTATTTATTAGTTCGAGTTGGAGGCAGTTTTCACGAATTCCTGAAACCAATTTTTGGTGTGTTATTTATGCTTTTTGCAATCCTCGAGTTTTTTAATTGGCGCTTGGCAAGATTCTCTTCGGTACAACTTAACTTAGGTGGATTTTTAAGTGGATTTTTTGGTGGTTTTTCTGGTCATCAGGGAGCTTTAAGGGCTATATTTCTATCACAATTAAAATTAGACCGACTTTTATTTGTAGCAACCACTGCTTTGATTTCTTTGTTTGTAGACTTAACTAGGATTGGCTTTTATATGCAAAACCCCAAAATTTGGGCTTCCATTCAATGGGATTTAATGGGGCTTACTACTTTTGCTGCTTTCATTGGAACACTTGTAGGCAGGTATTTACTACCGCAAATCAAAAATCAATTCTTTGATTTATTATTTGGATTGGCATTATTCTCTTTAGGACTTTCGATGTTGTTGGGTTGGGCTTGAGGAAATAATTGTTTTTTTACGCCGTATTCATCAATAACAAATTCTTCTATTTTTTCACCCTTGCTGCTGTAAGTGCAACTGTAGTTGAGTTTACCATCAGTGTAAAAAGATTCGTGTTTTCCTACTGGTATATCCAATGTATAGTTTTCAGCGCTTAAAATTTGACCCCTTTCGTCGAAAGTTTGAAATGAACCGTTTTTTTTGCCGTCCTTCCAATTTTCAATTCGGGCAGTTTTTCCGCTGTCAAAAAAGTAGGTCCAGACACCGTTTTTTCTGCCATTTTTGTAATTCAATTGACTTTCTTTTCCTCCCTTTGGGTTATAGGTAACCATCGTACCATCAAGCACGCCATTATTGTAGTGACTTATTTTTCTGACTTTTCCATTACTTTGATAGCTGCGTTGTTCGCCATGTAATTTGCCGTTGGCATAATTTTTTAGAGCAAGCGTGTCTTGTTTCTCAGAGCGGTTGAACTGAATCGAAGGACCATCAAGCACGCCATTTTTATACCATATTTCGAATTGTTTCCACTGTGTTGAATCGTAATAGATCATTGTAGCGCCATTTTGCAATCCGATGTGGTATTCTTGAATGGCCTGAATACAACCTGTTCGGTAATAAGAGGTATCACGGCCCTCTCGTTTGCCATTTTCAAAGTAAAGTTTTTCCTCAACTAAAAAATTGGAGTAGCAACTGATACAAGTACCAGAATAGGGTGTGGCAAAATCTTTGCGCAGCAAATAAAGATTTCGAACGTCGTCAAAAGCTACTTTTTCTTGACAATTATTGACATTTTTGGCAGGGCAAGCAACGCGTGTATTTTTGCAAGCTTCTGGAATTTGAGCAACACAAATGACCCTGGTCAATAAAAAGAAGACCATTAAAATTTTAAAAGGAGTCATATCGCTTTGCTATTATTTTTGTTCGAGTTCCAGAAGCGCAGCTTTCATGCGTTCTGGTATTTCAATAGTTTGTTGAATCTTACTATTGAATCCTACCAGCGTGCTGCTTCCTGTGGTACATAATTTTTCCTTGACGTAAAGCTCGTAGTATAAGGTAAAGCTTTTGTTGCCAATATGTTTTAAAAATAGTTTAATTTCTGGTTGATCATTTAAGAAGAGTGGTTGGATGTATTCAACTTCATTTTTAACCAAAACGACACCTTCTTCAAGCCAATTCCAATCGGGGCCAACCATGTGGTTGAAATAATGGATACGCGCCATTTCAAAATAAACCAGATAAATAGAATTATTGACATGTCCGAGTATGTCTATGTCAGTGAGCCTTATTTGAATTTTAGCTGGGGAGATCATTTGTCGAGTTTTTGATAAGTTGAGTTATTGGAGATGTATTCTGGAACTAATTTTTTCATGAGGGTTACACAAGCCTCATTTTCTTGTTTTTCGGCAATAGATAGCAGTTCGCTAATACCGTTTGCTTGCTCTTGTGTGGTTTGCCTTGTTTTGGCAATAAGTATTTTGGGGTGATGCGTAGCAAGTGAATTTTCACTCGATGCCAAGACCTCTTCGTAGAGTTTTTCACCTGGCCTGAGACCTGTAATTTGTATGTCTATGTCTTTGTAGGGTTGCTTTCCATTCAGTAAAATCATTTTTTTTGCTAAATCAATGATCTTAACGGCTTGGCCCATTTCAAAGACAAAAATTTCGCCACCGTTGCCCATAGCTGCTGCTTCCAAAACTAACTGACAGGCTTCTGGAATCGTCATGAAAAAACGCGTTATGCGTTCGTCTGTAACGGTAACCGGCCCACCTGCTGCAATTTGTTTTTCAAATGTTGGAATGACTGAACCATTGGAGCCGAGTACATTTCCGAAACGCGTAGTGATATAAGCAGTTTCATTGTTTTCATTGAGCAAATCCACACTCATTTCGGCAATTCTTTTGGTAGCTCCCATGACATTTGTAGGGTTCACGGCTTTATCTGTGGAAACCATTACAAACTTGCCAACGCCAAACTGTGCGCTGAGTGTGGCAATGTTTAAAGTGCCGCCAATATTATTTCGAACTGCTTCAGCAGGGTTGTCTTCCATTAATGGAACGTGTTTGTAGGCTGCTGCATGAAAAACTAGCTCTGGTTGAAACAGCGCAAAAAGTTTGGACATGCGTTTTTCATCACAGATATCACCAATGACCAATTCAAAATTCAAGTTTGGAAAATTGTTTTTGAGCGCTTGTTCGAGTTCAAATAATGGAGATTCTGCCTGATCTAGTAAAATGAGTTTCTCAGGATTCAGTGCAGCTATGCTATTGGCCAAGCCGCTACCAATGCTTCCGGCCGCTCCTGTAACTAAAATCACACGCTGATTAATGAGTTCAAAAACCTTAGGATTATTAAGTTCAATAACGGCTCGACCCAATAAGTCGTTGATATTGATTTTTGTAAATTGTTTGACTTGAAAAGTACCATTTGTCCATGATTTGGCTTCAGGTACTCGTTGGATTTGAATACCCAATTCGAAAGCTGCCTCAGCAATTTGCTGCAAGCGGTCTGCTGATAAATTTTGAACGGCAATGATGACCGTATGAAGGTCAAATTTTTGTTTGAGCATCGGCAGATCCTCGAGTTGATAAACCCTAGCGCCTTCCATGCGCTTGCTTTTCAAATTTGGGTTATCATCGATGAAACCGAGTATATTTTGTAGCGAGGACGTGTCTTTTTCGATGATGCGTTTGGTCATGAGTCCAGAAACACCAGCGCCAAAAATGACTAACGGAATTTCAGTTCCCTTTTCTTTGATATATTCTAGGTAGAGCAGTTTGACCAATAACCTACCCGAAATGACAAATGCAGTACTGAATATGAACTCCATAATGAGTACTGAGTTCGGGAACAAATAATAGTGATCAAAGGCATAAAAACGAACCAGCCCGCCAATGATGAAAAGGAGGGAACTTATTACTTCAGCTAGCAAGATCCGTTTGAAATCGTCAGTTGAAGTATAGCGAACGATTCCTTGGTGAATTTGTAGCAGTCCGAAAACCAACATTTTGACCAAAATAAAAAACCACAAACTTTTGGAAAGAATGGTCCATTCATTTTGGATCAAAGAAAAATCCGCCTTGAGGTCAAAGCGGATTAAATAAGCAAAAAATAAGGCAAAAAGATGGATCAGAACATCGAGTACGATAATTACCCATCTTGGTGTATTTTTCTTGAGTTGAAGCACACGCAAAGATAGCAATTTACTACTCGCGAACGAGGTGTACTAGTCCTTGTTTTTCAATTTCTTGATTGGCATTGGTGAGGGTTTTGGCAATGTAGAAGTAAACACCTTCTTCAAGCGCATCTCCGTTTTCGTCCGTACCATCCCATTGGAATGCAGGATTTGTAAACGTTCGAATGGTGTTTCCCCAACGATTGACTATAATACACTCGTAGCTTGCCAAGCCTCCGTAAAATAACATTTGGAAGTAATCATTGCTGCCGTCACCGTTTGGTGTAAACACATTCGGGAATTCGATGTCACAGAAATAGAAATCAACTAGGGCGGTATCGATACTTACCCCACACATATTTGTTGTTGCTACGATGTATGCACCAGTGGTGGTCACTTGAATCGTTGAATTCGTAGAACCGGTGTTCCAGGCGTAGCTTACGTTTTGTGGCTGTACGATTGCAGCAAGTGTAGCGGTTTCGCCTATACACAAAGTGGTGTCGTTAATGGAGGTATAAGGATCCGCGACAAAAGTAAGGCTGAAAGTTTGATTGAAACCACAAATGCTGTCTTGCATGTTGATGAGGTAGATACCAGCGGTGTCAGCGGTGATGAGTGGATTTGCAGCGCTGTCATTGCTGAAGTTGATGAGATCTGAGTTCGATGTCCAGTTTGAACCAGTGTAGGAAACCACTCCAAAAACTTGAAGTGTTAGGTTACATAAAACAGTGTCAAGCATAGGTGAAACTGGTGCAGGGATGCTGTCAACTATAATTTGGGTGCTGTCAGCACAACCAATTTGGTCAATTACAGTCACCCAATAGTTGCCCGAGTTTAAATTTGGAAAACTGCCATTACTGCTTGTTCCAATTAGAACAGGACCTTGGTGCAAGACAAAAACATAAGGGCTTACACCGAGTGTGGCACTTGTGGAAATAGAGCCGTCTTGAAGGCTACAAAACTCGAGGGTAGAGGTAGTTTGACCAAGTATAGGGTTGGTTGATGGGTATATTTCAGCAGTTGTTTGGTCAAAGCAGCCATTGAGGTCTTGTACATAAACTTGATAGACCCCTGGAGTGAGATTGTTGAAAATCGGACTGGCTGAAAAAGTTGAACCATTGGTAAGACTATATTGGTAGGCGGGTGAGCCCCCAGTAACGGTGAGATCAATGACTCCGTTGTCAAGTCCACAAGTAGTGGTAGTGACCACCATGTTACTGATGTCAACGGAGTCCACACCGAGAAGTTCGGCTTGTAGGGTGTCTGAACAGTTGTTTTGATCAACCAAAATGATGCTGTAGGTGTTGATGCCTAAATTGCCAAAAGTTCCGGAGCTCTGGAAGTTTTGACCGTTATCAATGGAATAGGTATATCCACCGGCCCCTCCTGAGGAACTAGCCACTAAACTTCCGTTGCTGCTGCCACAAGTTGGGTCGTTTTCAACAATGTTGTCGATTTGAGGGTAAGAAATAAATAGGGTAATGGTGTCATAACAAATGTTGGTACTATCGGTCATCATGACTACATAACTTGTTGTTCCTGTTGGGGATACAGGTGTTGGATTGTCGCCAATGTAGACTCCGGTAGGGTAGCTGTAGTTATCGTGGAGCCATGTGATCGTATAGTTCGGAATGGTTGCCGAGATTGAAATGTTGTCAAGGCCCCAGTGGTCAAAGCCCGCACCGGATACTGCAAGTTGCGTCCAGCGAAATTTAGTTGTAGCAGTTTGAGCAGCAAGTGGAATGGTTTCGCAGTAATTATTCCATGAAGTCATGTAAGAGTCGTAGCCACCATTCGGGCTCCAGTAATTCATAGTGACCCATGTTGCACCAGCATCAATGGAGTATTGTAAGTAAACCCCTTCACTCGCTAAATCTGGGCCTTCGCAAGGGGAAGCTTGTGCTTGAATCGCATAACGCATTTCAAAACAAACATTACCTCCTGAAGAGACATCGAGTGGAACGGTTGTCATGACGCGGGGTGCAACGGACTGGTTACCCATCCACATAAAGTCTGAGCCATCTAGGCTTGGAACCCCGCAAGTATTGTTGGCAATGGTAACGACTTGTGAGAAATCCCAGCCAACAGGCTGGCCGTTGTTGAAGTTTTCGCCAAAGGCTAGGACACTGGTGCCCGATCCGTTGACACTTAATATGGTTGATCCGTTACAGGGTACGATAGTGTCTTGGGCACTTGCTTGAACGGTACATTGTGCATTGGAATTGGTCCAAGACAATAGCGCTGCGCAGAGGCAGAGTAGTTGAGCGTAGGTTTTCATGGCTAAAAATTACTGAACCGTAACGTTGACAATTTTATAATCGGTCAATTGCGTTTTGGTTAGATGAGCAGGCATGTGATCAAAAATAGTAAGACCTTGGCGATTGCGGTCTAGGCAAACTCCTTCGAGTTTTTCTTGAGGTTGTAAGGTTTGTGTGAAAACCATTTCTGGATGGTCACATGTAGCACAAACGCCATCGTAATGCAATTCAAAACTATAATGAACTGTTTTGATTTGGTTTGTTGTGTTTGTGATGGTCAATTGAACGAGGTCTGCTTCGTAACCTTCTGACGGAACGTTACAATGCAACGGTTTTGTTTGGATATCAATTCCTGCTTTTTGAACAGATTTTTGAGCAAAGCTTACTGAAGAAAAAAGTAATAGGCCAACAGTTGTAAGAAGCGTTTTCATAGATTAATTTTAGTTTTGTAGTAGACGCGCAACAATTTATTTAGGTTGCATGAATCGTAAAATTAGCATAAAATAAGAAAACTTGAAAGAAATTGAACGAAAGTTCTTGGTTGAAAACGACCAATGGAAACAAGCCCAGATCATAGGCAAAAGAACGCTTAAACAAGGCTATTTGCTCCGAGAATCTGATCGCTCGGTACGCATTCGCATGACGGATAACATGGCTTTTTTTACAGTAAAATTGGGAGTTGGAATTTCTCGGAGCGAATTTGAGTATGAAATCCCTGTCGAGGAAGCCCAAGCAATGATCACGGAAGCCAATCTAAAATGCTTAGAAAAAACACGCTTCTATATTCAACACAACGCAGATACCTGGGAGTTAGATGTCTTTCATGGCGCACTGGAGGGCCTTGTAATTGCCGAGCTTGAACTAGAGTCTGAAGATCAGCTTATCGAATTGCCATCTTGGGTAGGGAAAGAAGTGACATTAGATCCAAATTACTTGAATGCTAATTTGATCGAACGCGTTGAATACCCCGAATCTTAAGCCTCGCTATAATTCCTCCTTAGTTATCGTATCTTTCAATAGGTCAATAACCGTACAGCCCAATTCAATGGAGAAAAATTCGTTGAGATTTCCTGAAAAAGCAGGTAACTGAAGCTCTGGATTATCATTTGAAATGGCCTGAAACTCTTGGGTCCATATTTTTTTGGCGTACTTTTCGATGAGTAGATCGTCGTCCCAAAATTCTTCCTCAATGAGGTAAGTGGTGCCTTCAGCATTTTCGTCAAGCAATAATGATGGATTGACACTTAATGCGAGTTCAATGAATGCCTTCCTAGGCTTTACCAATAAAAAACCGCGATTGACTAAATTCATAAGGGCTGTATTTGAGCTTTTTTGTAAAAGTACCATTTGGTTAGTTTTTTGGGCTGACCCCAAATGATATATTTGAAATAAGTGTTATGGAATTTCCCGCTCAATAAACGCAACCAATCTTTATAGGCAATCTTTTGCGATGAATTGACTTTGATGATATTTTTTCCAGCTAATACAATCAAGGTGTAGTCTTGAAATAGTTTGTTTGCAGCGCCAATTTTAAACGGTTGTTGACGATCAAATTGATCGAGCCAATTGAAAAATGCTTCATTGGCCTGATTGGAATCTTTAAACGACCATTCTTGGTGACCAAATATTTGGTTTGATGAGTCTCGGCAACTCACGTGAAAATGTTTATTTGCAAAGCGGTTTAAAAAATGTTTCACTTGACTTGAATCGATATCAACCGCAGCCATTTTTAGTGAACATGAATCATTGGCATAAGTTTTGAGAAAAGTATCGAGCGTGTCAATTGCATTTATTGTGCTGACTTTTGTAGGTTTTTGTGCTGATTGTGGTCTGATTTGCTCGAGGTTTTTGATTTGATTATCAGGTTGCTGCTTGCAAGAAATCAGGCTCACTGAAATAGAAACAAGAATATAGAACAGAGGATTTGTAAGTGCTCGCATCTTTTTAATTAATTTTGAACAAATTTAACAAACTATGAAGCAATTTGTATTGTTTGCCTTATTGGCTTTTGTAACTTTATCTTGCGGAACAAGAGTTCCATATACTACGGCTATTCGCGATGAATTTAGTCTAGACTCCGAAGAGAAATTCAGACAAGTCCAGTTTTATATATCGCACACCATTATTCTCAATCAAATCAATGTTCAAAACAGCGAACTCACCACGCAAAATGGTGCCTTGGTGTCTAGTTCAAGTAGCCAATCAGAGTCAGTAATAATTCCGGCAGGAACACGCTGTATTTTTGAAGGTTTTGGCAATACAGGTCAAATATTAGTTCGTTTTGAAACCGGTGACTTACGATACATTCCATTTGCAACTAAAAACGAGGGCGCAAGTGTAAGGCAATATTACCTAGATGCCGACTGGACTGCCAGCGGTGGAGCCAAGCTCAATTATGGTGGAAATACTTACAAAGTTGACCTCACAAGAGGAGCTCCAAGAGCAGCACATCTTGAAGTTATTAAAAAGAAATTGGAAAAAACCAAACGCAAAGAGCGCATCGTTAAAGGATTAAAAGTTTAAGTTTCTCAATGTCAATCAACACAACAATTACCTTTCAAAAAGAGGGTTTCGACGACCAAGAATTACAAACTATCTACAAAAAGTTAGTCTTACCAAGACTGATTGAAGAAAAAATGCTCATTTTGCTCAGGCAGGGTAAGATCAGCAAATGGTTTTCAGGTTGGGGGCAAGAAGCCGTATCGGTAGGGACTTCCTACGCCATGTCCTCGGAAGAATATATTTTACCGATGCACCGTAATCTGGGGGTGTTCACCACTCGCGAAATTCCTTTAAATCGTTTATTTGCTCAGTTTCAAGGGAAGGCAAGTGGTTACACCAAAGGCCGAGATCGCAGTTTTCATTTCGGAACCCAAGACCACAAATTAGTCGGCATGATTTCCCATTTGGGGCCCCAATTAGGGATTGCCGATGGCATCGCGCTATTTAATAAATTGAAAGGTGAGCCAAAAGCAACTTTAGTATTCTCAGGAGACGGCGGCGCATCAGAAGGCGATTTTCATGAGGCACTAAATGTTGCTGCTGTCTGGGATTTACCAGTCATTTTTGCTATTGAAAATAACTGTTGGGGGCTCAGTACACCATCTATTGAACAATTCAGATGCAAGCAATTCATCGACAAGGGAATTGGTTATGGCATGGAAGCCATTCAGGTGGATGGCAATAATATTCTAGAGGTCATTCGGGTAATGCGTAAAATCAAAGCTGAAATGACCGCTAATCCAAGGCCATTTCTCTTGGAATTAATGACATTTCGCATGCGCGGGCACGAAGAAGCATCTGGTACCAAATATTATCCTGAAGGATTGCAAGAGAGCTGGGAATCAAAAGATCCTGTAGTTGCATTTGAACAATTCTTATTATCAGAAAAGATATTTACTTCAGACAACATCGAGCAAATCAAAGCTGAATTCAAAGCACAGATTCAAACAGCTTTTGACCAAGCGAACAACGAACCAAAAATCATCCCTGATCTCCAACAAGAGCTAACAGACGTCTATGCACCACATACATTTATTGTTACTGCACCTGAAGGTTCTAGTTCTGAAAAACGCTTCATCGATGCCATTCAAGATGGTTTGGCAAGTGCCATGGAGCGACACCCCGATTTAGTACTCATGGGGCAAGATATCGCCGATTACGGTGGTGCTTTTAAAGTTACTGAAGGTTTTGTAGACCGCTTCGGTAAGGCACGTGTAAGAAACACACCTTTGTGCGAATCTGCTATCATTGGGGCAGGCCTTGGTTTATCTATCGCCGGAGCCAAAGCAATGGTCGAAATGCAGTTTGCCGATTTCGTTAGTGTAGGTTTCAATCAGATCATTAATAACTTAGCAAAAATTCACTGGCGATGGGGGCAAAATGCCGATGTCGTGGTGCGCATGCCCACAGGAGCAGGTACGGCAGCTGGGCCTTTTCATTCACAAAGCAACGAGGCTTGGTTTACGCATACGCCCGGATTAAAAGTTGTGTATCCATCTAATCCGCATGATGCAAAAGGCTTGCTTCTAGCTGCTTTTGAAGATCCGAATCCAGTCATTTTCTTCGAGCACAAATATCTTTACCGCAGTTTAAAAGGGCAGGTGCCAGATAGTTATTACACCATAGAAATTGGTAAAGCTGCTACAGTTCAGTCTGGTACTGACCTAACCATCCTGACCTACGGTTTAGGCGTACATTGGGCACTTGAGGCCACCGCACAAAGGCCTGGTGTAAGTGTTGAAATTCTTGATTTAAGAACACTGTTGCCACTTGATCAAAAGGCAATCATCGCGGCTGCTTCTAAAACAGGTCGTGTTTTGGTCTTGCATGAAGATACCATGACCGGAGGCATCGGTGGCGAACTTGTTGCTTTAGTTAACGAACACTGTTTTGAATCTTTGGATGCGCCTGTGTTAAGGGTTGCTTCTTTAGACACCCCTGTGCCATTTGCCGCAGATCTTGAGCAACAGTTTTTGGCACAATCAAGGTTATTGACTGTTATGGACCAATTGCTGGCATACTAAAGTGCGGCAACATTTTTTGACATTTCGTCCTTTTTTGTGGTTATGGTTTTCCATGACACTGCTGCGCTTGGTTTTTGCCTGGCAAAACGCTAGTTTTTTTGAAACAATTGGTTTCGAGGTATTCGTTTTTGGGGCCTGTTTTGATGCGGTTACAATAGCGTTATTGTCTATTCCGTATGCACTTTTGAGTTTTCCAAATCCTTGGAAAGCCAATAAACACCTACAATTCGTTTCAAAATTTTACCTCTACCTGATCAGTATTTTCATACTCGCACTCAATTGTTGGGATATCGCTTATTTCTCCTATACACAAAAGCGTTCCAGTTTGAGCTATTTTTTGCATTTGCTCACAGGTACTGAAACAAGTTCCTTGGCAGGCGAGTTTTTGTTGGAATTTTGGTGGTTGCCTCTCTTGTTTGTAGCGCTGCTTTATGGGTTTGTGAAGGCAATGCGCCGTCCGGTCAACTTGCCACTAGCAAATTCGTGGAATGCCTGGCTCCGATATGGTTTCATTGTTATTTTCACTTTTGCGGTTGCTAGAGGTAGTTTATCATTAAGGCCACTTAGCATCATTGATGCAAGTGCCTTTACCTCTTTATCTGAAGCGCCATTGGTATTGAATACAGCATTTACTGTGCTGAAATCTCGCCAATTTGAAACGACTCAAAAATTGAATTTATTCAGCGAAACTGAACTCAAACAATATTTGCCTACCCCAGACAAGACAATTCATCAAATTTTACCGAAAGGCACCAATGTCGTAATCATCATGTTGGAGAGCTTTGGAACAGCATATGCAGGGCCAAATAGCCCAATGTCTTTTAGCCCATTTCTAGATTCTTTACTCAACAAAAGCTTATTTCTGGAAAAGGCGATTGCCAATGGCAGGACTTCCATGGATGCAGTACCTGCAATTTTAGCAGGAATGCCATCGTGGCTCAATGAATCTTATATTTTGAGTCCGTACTGCACCAATCAAATAGATGCCTTACCCACTGTGTTTGGTAAAAATGGTTACCATACTTCATTTTTTCATGGAGCGAAAACTGGCTCGATGAATTTTGATGATTTTACAAAGTCAATAGGCATTCAACACTATTATGGAATGGAAGATTACGAAGGTCCTGATGCCTTTGACGGCAATTGGGGGATTTGGGATCATCAAATGTTTGCATTTTTTGCAAAAGAATTATCCACATTTCAAGAGCCCTTCGCGAGTACATTTTTTAGCTTAAGTTCTCACCATCCATACAAAACTCCTGCTGCATATCGCAACCGTGTAAAAAAAGGACCTGAACAATTGTGCGCAACCATTTCATACGCGGATATGGCTTTGGCGTCATTTTTTAAAATGGCAGCTAAACAAAAATGGTATGACCACACCTTGTTTGTATTATGCGCAGACCATGTTGGTCCAACAAGACTTAGGTCCAATCAATCACTAGAAATGCGATACAGAATCCCTATCGGTTTTTTTCATCCAAAAATTGATCTAAAAGCCAAGTTGATCGAGCACTTCAATCCAAACCAAGTATTCCAACAAATAGACATTTTTCCAACTATTCTCGATTTATTTGGGTTAAACCAAAAAGCTTTTACATTCGGCACTTCCATTCTTAACAATAGCCAGGGTGCTAAGGTCGTTTATGAAGATGGATATCTGATTTCATTCGAATTTAAAAATGGACATTTTGATGTTTTTGACTGCAATCCGAATGTGAAAGAAAAAAATCCTTCTCAGAAGAATTCAGGGTTGCGTTCAAATCTTTTACTTGCGACCTATCAGGATTATCAAAATCGCTTATTTGAAAATCGTTGCCGCAAGGCGAAGTAGGGCCATATTAATCTAGGAATTCTGTATCTTTGCCTTTTCAAATCAAGAGCTATGGCAGAGAAGAGAGTTACCCGTGAAGAAGATTACGCAACTTGGTACAACGACCTCGTTTATCAAGCTGACCTCGCTGAACATTCCGATGTTCGCGGTTGTATGGTCATCAAACCCTACGGTTATGCTATCTGGGAAAACATGCGCGATGTGCTCGATGCCAAATTCAAAGAAACTGGGCATTCCAATGCTTATTTTCCATTATTCATACCCAAAAGTTACCTCAGCAAAGAGGCGGCGCATGTCGATGGCTTTGCCAAAGAATGTGCAGTTGTTACGCATTACAGACTCAAAAATGCCGAAGATGGCAGTGGTGTAATTGTTGACCCAGAGGCCAAGCTTCAAGAAGAATTAATTGTCAGACCTACCTCTGAGACTATCATTTGGAATTCCTACAAAAACTGGATACAATCTTACCGCGACTTACCCATTCTGATCAATCAATGGGCCAATGTCGTACGTTGGGAGATGCGCACCCGTCTATTTTTGCGCACTGCTGAGTTCTTATGGCAAGAAGGTCACACGGCGCATGCAACTAAAGCAGAGGCACAAGCAGAAGCTTCACAAATGCTCGACGTCTATGCAGAATTTGCCGAGAACTACATGGCAATGCCAGTTTTGAAAGGTCGCAAAACAGCAAGCGAGCGTTTTGCAGGCGCAGAAGATACGTTGTGCATTGAAGCCTTGATGCAAGATGGCAAAGCCCTACAAGCGGGCACGAGCCATTTCCTAGGTCAAAATTTTGCCAAGGCATTTGAAGTTAAGTTTGCAGATAAAGAAGGCAAACTAGACTACGTTTGGGCTACATCTTGGGGTGTTTCTACAAGACTAATGGGAGCTCTCATCATGACTCATTCAGATGACCAAGGATTGGTATTACCGCCAGCATTAGCACCTATTCAAGTGGTCGGAGTACCAATTTACCGTTCAGAGGAAGAGCTAGCTGCAATTTCTGAAAAATTTGCATCTTTAGCACAAGCCCTAAAAGCAAAAGGTATCAGGTTTAAATATGACGACGATGACAATCGCAGGCCAGGTTGGAAATTTGCCGAATACGAAACAAAAGGAGTTCCGCTCAGATTGGCAATGGGTCCTCGCGATCTAGAGAACGGAAAAATTGAAGTAGCACGTCGTGATTTGAAAACCAAAGAAGTATTCGAACTTGACGGCATCGCAGATCAAATAGAAAAGTTACTGGCTGCCATTCAAGCAGATTTACTTCAAAAAGCCAAAGATTTTCGCCAAGCAAGCACAAAAAACATCGATTCCTACGATCAATTCAAGATTGAAATCGAAAATGGAGGCTTCTTTTTGGCACACTGGGATGGCACACCTGAAACTGAAGAACGCATCAAACAAGAAACCAAAGCAACCATTCGTTGCATTCCTTTTGATGGTGATCCAACACCAGGTGTTTGTATGGTCACAGGAAAACCTTCTGAAAGACGCGTCGTTTTTGCCAAAGCTTATTGATGTCTAGATTTGATTTTAGAGATTTTTCTATAGATCAAACCGATAGTCCGCTAAAAGTAAGTACCGATGCTATTTTACTCGGTGCAAGTATAGCTATTCCACAAGACGTTACGCGCGTACTCGATGTCGGAACAGGCACTGGTGTTATAGCCATGATCCTTGCTTCGCGCTTTGAGCAATTATATATTACGGCACTTGAGCCCAATCACAAGGCTTATTCACAAGCGGTAATTAATTTTGAAAACGCATCGTTTTCTGAGCGTTTAGAAATCTGCCCCGATCCAATCGCTACCTTTCGGCCTGAAGCGCTGTTTGATGTCGTAGTTTCGAATCCGCCTTATTTTATCGATGATTTAAAAAGTGCAGATCCTGATCAATTACAGGCTAAGCACCTCGATGAGTCAGCTTTTTATGATTTTATCGAAGCTTGTACAATGGTGCTAAAGCCTACCGGTTTATTTTGGCTCATTTTACCGAAATCGATTGCAGAGAATGTTCTTGCATTTATGCTGCAAAAAGGATTCGGATTGATACATAAAACGCGTTTTCATTCAAATCAAAATAAACCCGATATTCGATGGGTCTTGGCTTTTGAAAAAAATGAAGGAGAGTCAGCCATCGCAGCAGATGGTTGTTTTGAAAAAGAGTTGACACTACGAAATTTAGATGGTAGTTTTCATCAGGACTACATTGCTTTGGCAGGCTACCTACACGCAAAAAAACTCTAGACCTTTTTTTTCCACCTTTGTAGGTCTGTGCTGAGACCGATAGAATGTATGCTTCCGGCTTTGGAATAAAATTGAACCGCATAATCGAGGTCAAACTTCTTGATATGCAAACTTGTGCCTAAAGAAAATCCAGCAAGTCCTGGAAAGTCATTTACTTTGAGTTGTTGTCGGCGATTGTAATCAAAGCCCAATCTGAGTTGGAAAGCTCCCTTGGGTACTAGTTCCAATTGAAAATGCAAATGATTAGCAATTTTCTCACCCAAATTGGGAGCGTATATTGCAATGGTGTCACCAGTGAGCGGGTCGTAGGTTGGGGTGGCATTGGGGTCTAGCCAAATGTTGTTGGGGCGGTTCAATGAATGCCCAACAACGTGAAATCGAAACGGTGCATGCGCAAGTTTATAACTGAGGGCAACATAGGCATCGAGCGGTAGTGTCGAGTTAGAACTGGCTGTGTAATCTTTGAAAACTATGCCAAAATTCCGAAGACCAAACGCTGCCGTAAGTAATTGTTTAGGATGAATCAAGAGCGCAGAATAAGAAGTGCTAATGCCAAAAGCATTGTAGCGTTCTAGTTGAGACCCCAATAGATTTAATTGCGCACCTAGTCTAAAAAATGGATTTGGGGCATAGGCATAACTCATGCCCAACTGATAATCCATGGCGTTAAAGGTACCAATTGCTTCGCCAATTGAATTTGTTTCGGTGAAATGACCGTAGTTGATGTAGCGTACATAAGGCGCAAGGGTGCCAATTTTAGTATGAACAGCAGTTGTGAATGTTCCGAAATTAACTCCTGAGGGTAAGATTCCGAAGCTACTATGTATTGCTCCGGTCATCTTGGAGTCGAGCAAGGCTGCTTGGTCGAGGGTGGTTGATAGATCGCCATCGGGTATGGCAAAGTACCTAGAGCCCACACCTGCGCTTTTGCAAGCACTGACTTGCTCAAAACCACTAAAAGCATTGTTGCCAACACTGTATTGAGCGAGGCTGCTAAAGCTAAGTAGTATCAAAAAAAACGAAATTACTTTCATAGGGCAGTATCTCAAACGAAAAAGTAGTCTTGAGATTGTGAAAATACTAAGAAAATTTTCAATCGATACTTTGGAACGATAATTGTAAACTACAAAACATGAACCAGTCCGCAATACAACCGATCCATTTTGAGCAAATTTACAATGCGCAAGTTCCTTTTTTCAAAAAGATCATTGCCAAATATTTCTCAAGCGACGAGCAAGCAGATATTCAGCAAGAGTTTGCCATTCATTTCTTTTTTCTCTTTGAAAAGAAATACGAAAAAGATGCGGCACTTTTTGATTCCAAAGCGTGGTTGCGCACGGTGGTTACACATTATTGCATCTCTCAATTAAGACGAAAAAAGGCTCAAAAGAATGAGGTTTGGGTCAATACCACTACTACAGCCATTTTAAAAGCCACTGAAAATAATTTGGAAAGAGAAGTCTTGCTGCTTGAATTATTGAACCAAGCACTAGGTTGTGTAGACAAACAAGAAGCCCTGATTTTGAAGATGAAATATATGTATCAGAAACAGAGTAAGGAAATCGAACGAAAATTAGGGGTACAATACGTCGATGTGCAAATCAATCGAATCAAGGCAAAGATCCGCAAGAAACTCAACAGA
Source organism: Flavobacteriales bacterium (assembly GCA_046073985.1). GTDB lineage: Bacteria > Bacteroidota > Bacteroidia > Flavobacteriales_D > Crocinitomicaceae > UBA952. Next base: position 24,418 of record JBJTNI010000033.1, read on the forward strand.
ACTGACCTCCATTGGTTATAATTTAAAAATCGAGGTGCCTTTCCTTTTTGTCGGGATAAATATCAGCTATTGTGACCAAAATTCCTGTTTCCTCCACATTTCCGAAATCCGGATTCACAGCGGTGTCGAATGTTCGCATGGTTGCCGATAAATTCATGTAGATATTCATCAGCGGAGGGATAAACGTTCCTTGTTCCCGAACAAAGCTATTGAGCTCTTTGAATGCTTCTTTGTAGTCTTTGTTTTCGATTTTGGTTTGATATGCAGAGGTGTCTCCTATCTGTAGGGGATGGTAGGCCTTGATGAGCTGATCTGGGTCCGGGAAGAAGCAATGTAGAAAGTACAGTAGAAAATCTCTACTGCTGCTGTCGTAATCTGGATACATGGTTACTTTCCCAAAGAAGTATTTTACTTCAGGATAAAACCGAATGAGTGCTCCAAGACCATCCCAAATGTTGTCTAAGGCAAATAATCCTTTTTTAGGATTCACGGTGGGTTGAAAATTTGGTTGTACCCAACTCCTGCCTAATTCTATCGTATATGGTAAGTATAGTTCTTTGAATTTTTGGCTGAATTCAAAATAGTGGGTCGTGGAAAGGTGATATTGACCGTTTTTATCTTGCGCATCTTTGCAAACTAAATAGCGGTAACCGCCGATAATTTCTTCGTCTTCGGGTGACCACACAATGAGTTGCTCGTATGCATATGGGCCAAAATCATGTGTATCGAGGTCGAGCGCTTCTCCTGTGCCGCCACCAGCTGCTCTGAAGGTGAGTTCACGGAGACGGCCAATTTCATTGAGCACATTTGGTGAATTATGGCAATTGACCCGATAAATTTCGTTGTCGCCCTTCCGCGTTTTTCTTAAAAACCGATCTGCATTGAGTTCTGCTTTTAAAATGGATTTATCTATTGGTGCAATGAGTGCTTTCATGAGTTGTTTTTAAGTTCGTAAACATGGTCTTTGACCCAGTTTGCTGCGCTGGAATCATCGAGATGGGTAGGTAATTCCATTGGTAATAATGCCTTGCCAATAGTGAAACTTATTTTACCATGCTTTTGTTTGTACATTTCATCAGCCAACAAGAACATTTCGATATTGGCTTTGATGCCGAGTTTCGTTCGGATTTTATTGATGCCGTAAAAAGTCTTGGATAATCCGCCACCGATATAGATAGGTACAATAGGCCGATTCAATTCTCGGGCATAGGTTACAAATGTTTTTTTCCAGTCTGCTTCGATGATTTGTTTGTTGTGTACGCGCGTCACCATACCGGCCGGAAAAATAATAACTACCTGCTCCTTCTCAAAAGCAGAACGGATATGTTGCCGCACGCTTCCTTGATTGCGTCCAAATTTATTGACGCCAACAAATAAGTTTGAAAGCTGCTTAATATTTAAAAGTAAGTCATTGACTATCAATACGACATCCGACCTTACTTCACGTATCGCATGAATTAAAGCAACGCCATCCATTCCGCCTAAAGGGTGATTGAGTGCCAATATGACTCCGCCCTCTCGAGGGATGTTTTCAAGACCTGTGAGTTCTATTTTAAAGTCGAAATATTCAATAATGGCTGCACAAAATTCATGGTCCTGGAGGTGGCCGTATTTGGCAATAAAGTCATTGATTTCATCTTGATGTAGTTTGTTCTTGAGGAAGTTCAAGACAAAACGAGGCAGCCATTTGAGCAAACGCGGATTTTTGCTTTTGATGAGCGCTTCGAGATCAATGAAATCTTTTGTTTGCATGTGTAAATTTAATCGAAATACTGAAAATCAAGACAAAGTCCATCGTGGGCTAGGCTTACGTTGGGTGGCAATTTTTTAGTGATAACTTGGTGCTTGCCAAATAAATGAGAAATGTGGGTCAGGTAGCTTTGTTTTGGCTGCAATTCCGAGATGAGTTCTAGCGCTTCATCTAAATTAAAGTGAGACTGATGTTGGTATTCGTGAAGGGCGTTGATGATAAGTGTATCTAGGCCTTTGAGTTTTAATTTTTCTTGTGGCGCAATGGTTTTTGCGTCTGTTATGTAGGCTAAATTGCCCAAGCGAAAACCAAAAACAGGCATGCGGTGGTGCAATACTTCAATCACGTCAACATGAATGCGATCAGCTAATAAGAAAGATTTATTTTCAATCGTTTTGATTGTAAATTGCGGCACACCCGGATAAGGTTTTGGTTCAAAAGCGTAATAAAATTCACGATGCAACGCTTTTTCTACCGCCTTGCTGCAATAGATTGGGAAGTCGGCTTGCTGTTTGTAATTAAAGGCCCGAACGTCATCAAGGCCTGCAATGTGGTCTTTGTGCTCATGGGTAAGTAAGATGGCATCGAGTTGTTGTACATTGGCCCGTAGCATTTGTTGGCGAAAATCGGGGCCGGCATCGATGCAAAAATGTAGGTTGGCTAACTCGATGAGTACGCTGGCGCGCAGGCGCTTATCATGAGGATCTGTAGATTGACAAGTCGGGCATTCGCAAGCAATGACAGGTACTCCTTGTGAAGTCCCGGAGCCCAAAAAGGTTAGTTTTCCGACATGGGCACTCATATGGTTTCAACAGCATTGAGTTGAACAATTTTGAGCGATTTATCGGCGCGTAAAAAATACGAGATGATACTTTTGTTATCGCGGTTTTCTTGCTCAATGTTGATGTAGCGCGCCCAGTGAATGGGCTCTTTGCCATGGAAGTGAAAAGGAGCATATCCAAAGCCTTTGTAAATTCCTTTATCGATCCAAACGATGCTTTTTTCGCCTTTGTTTCGACCTTTGTCTAGGATGTAAAACGATGCGCCACTGAATTGGAGTTGGTCGATGAGGTTTTGAACGCGTTGGTTGTAAATTTCGGGGCTTTCTTCCTGAACACAAGCACCTTTACATTGCTGAATAGTGTAATGAAAGCAGGCACTTTGGGTGGGGTAGAGGTAGCAAAGTTTCTGGCAGAGTTCGTGTTTTTCTGTTGCTCTTTCTAGATAGATTTGGGCTTCTTTTTTTGAACTAAATTGAATGAGTGGCTCAGCGCTTTGTTTGCCGGCATTTTCAATCTTGAGCCTGATGTATCCATCGAAATCTTGCTGATCATAGAGGCCGTATGGGAACAGACTTTTACGTAAGCGTCTGTTATAGATTGGCTTGTGTTCTTTGATCAAAACAGATTCTCGCAACATAGCAATGAGTTCCGAGCCCGTCAATTCGTATTCGACCCGACAAATTTCTTGACTCATTTGTAAGCCTTTGGCACTTTTGTTATTGCGCAAATGTTGTTCTATGCGTTTTTTGATGTGTATGCTTTTGCCAATGTATATCAGCTGGTTGAATTCGTTGTAAAGTAAGTAAACACCTGTTTTATTGGGCAATTCTTCGATGCTCTCTAGACTCAGGTTCGGATGTACTGCCTTTGGCTGCAAGACATCTTGGATGAAATGCTTGAGTTGTTTGGTATCTTGCTTGTACAACAGGGTGAATAATTCTGCAGTTGCTTTGGCGTCGCCGTCAGCGCGGTGACGCGCATTGTTGGCAATACCAAGTTCAGTACAAAGTTTTCCTAGGCTATAGGAGGCGTGTCCGGGTAAGAGTACTCTTGCGGTGCGGACAGTACAAAGCTGCGGCATTCTGAATTCGTAACCCAAGCGTTTGTATTCGCTGCGAAACATCCCGTAGTCAAAGGCAACATTGTGGGCAACAAAAATGCATCCTTCACAAAAAGCCAAAATATCTTTGGCAATTTCATAAAACTTCGGTGCATCTTGAACCATGTGGTCTGTGATGCCGGTGAGGCGCACAATGAATTCAGGGATAGCTTGCTCAGGATTGACCAAGCTGTGGTAATGATCTATAACTTGCTGACCGTCATGTTTATAGATCGCTAACTCTGTGATTTTAGAGTCTTTGGTATGGCCACCTGTGGTTTCGACGTCAACAATTACAAAATTCATGCCCACTAAGTTAGAAAAATAGTGACTTCGTGGGCATTGAAATTTAGAGATTGATCATTTTGTCTTTGGCATGACGAACCCTGTAGTCGTATTTGAAATCTTGGCTTTCTTTAGATTTGAGTTTCAAGTGCCATTCCAGTAAACCAGTTTTTTCATCGAGTTGACCTTTGCCTAGATCTGATTTTTCAATGACGATATCTGGATTGGTAGTCAGCGGAATTTGGTCTTGTATGATGAGCTCAATTTCTGAGGACTTCAGGTTTTTCACCTCAACACTGTAAGCGAAAGTGCGCTCTTTTTTATCTTGAATGATGCGCTCTTTACTTTGGTTTTTCAGTAAGGTTCTTTTTACAACGATGTTTGGGTCGCGGCCCAAAGATAAATTCAAGGTGTCGTCAAGGGTAGTGGGGTCGATGTATGTTTCACCGATATAGGAGCCATCAAAGAAAATATTGGCTTTGGCGGGTACCAATTGCAATTCATCGAGTTTTGTCATTTGAGCCACCAAATAAACACCCGGATCAAGTTTCGGAACGGCGTAATATTTGAAAGAAGTATTGAGGTCTGTTTGTTTGATCAGTACCATTCGGATTTGATTGTCAGAGGCGATGTTGTATTCTAGATCAATTTTAAATTCTGCGGCAATGAGTTGCTGAACTACCGTCATAAAAGCATCTGCATTGAGTGCCTCACCTTCAACGCCAGCTTTACCATTTGAATAGGCATAACCCATGTTGAACATTCCGTTGGCTACGGCAGGTGCGAGGTCATAGGCTTGAGAACGCAATTCTGACTTTTCTTTGAGGTCTTTTCGGTAATTCTGGTAATCGATGTACCATGGATTCAATTCAGGTTTGGTTTTATTTGCATAGGGGTTGTTGGTAGAAATACTGAGCTTGACGTCATTCCAATCAAGGCCTGTATTTTGCTGTACTTGTGCTTTGTAAGTAAGGCTAATTTTACCTGTGCTGGCTTCACTTCGGATGTCATAGAGGGGCGTCCAGCCTGCGCTTGCGGCTAAGTAGCTCAGTTCAATTTTACCGCTTGCTGCTTCTTTACACATTAGTGTGACAACAATGCGAGGGATGCCTTTGAGTTCTGGTTGCGGGTTATTTTGTTGAGCCCAATTTCGAAGTTCCTCTAGGCGTTGTTCGAGCTGGGCGAGTAGCGCATTTTTTTTGCCACGTTGCCTTTCAAGATTACTGATTTTTTTGTTGAGTTCATTGACTTTTAAAGTGTAATACTCAACGGTAGATTTGAGTAATTGAATACTGTCATTGACCTTTCCTTGCCCTTTGACAGCACCGTTGGAAATAATGATTTTTCGGGCAGCAACTAATACTTCAATTTCGTCATTGATATCGCGGATGTCAAAACTAAGAACCGAAATGGAATCTTCTAGATTTTTAATTGCCGCTTTGATTTTTGGAGGCATTTCTCCAATATTCGTATTTTGGGTTGGCTGTGGATAGTAAAATTCGTATTTGGAATCTAATATCACGACACTTCCGCTTGCTTTTACTTGAATGGTGCTCGGGTTGATTTGTGCTGAAATACCTTCAATTAAAAGTTCACTTACCCCTGGTTTGATGCTGTAGTTTGCTTTGTGTTGCAATTGTGCACCTTGGGTGTAAACCGTTACGGCACTTAATGTTGATTTCACGGTTACTTTGTCATTGGCATAGACTGCTGATGCCGCTAAGAGAATGGAGAGGAGGAATTTCATTTTCATAGGATGAGAGATTATATTTGGTGCAAGATAAATATTAAATCATAAATGACTACGCGTATTTCAAACAGTGCTTACAAATAAAAGCTTCGTTTTTAGTAGTATCTTTGTTACATGAAATTCGAGGACTACCCAATTGATCAACTTTTAAAAGACCAGCTAGCTGTTCTCGGTTTCAAGCGCCCTACCGATATCCAATATCGTGCCATAAAACACATTTTAGATGGGGAGGATGTCATGGCTGTTGCACAAACTGGCACCGGTAAAACGGCAGCGTTTGTAATACCAGTATTGCACAAACTACTCAAAAACCGCGCAAAAAAGAATTTCAAAGTTGGCATCCGTTGTATTGTATTAGTCCCGACCCGAGAATTGGCACAACAAATAACAGTTGTGTTTGAGCAAATAGGTGCTCAGACAAAGATCAAAGTAGTTGGGCTTTATGGCGGTGTCGAACAAGAAGCGCAAATCAGCCAATTGAACAAAGGAGCAGAAGTGCTTATTGCTACACCGGGCAGAATGTTTGATCTCATTGCACAAGGGCATCTTGATGTTACAACTGTGCACACGTTGGTACTAGATGAAGCCGACCTCATGCTTGATCTCGGTTTCAATAAAGATATACACGACATCAAAAAGAAGATACCTGCCAAACACCAAACTTTGTTTTTTACAGCTACCATTAACAAAAAAATCAAAAGTTTGGCCTATGACGTCGTTCGTTCGGCCATTCGCATCCAGCTATCTCCTCAAAATCCTGTATCCAAAAACGTACATCATGCCGTTGCATTCATTGAAATGGACGACAAACGCTTCTTTCTGGAAAACATGATCCAAGAATACCCCGAAGCCAGATTCTTAGTTTTTGCCCGCACAAAAGTGAGGGTAGAGCGCATTGTAAAAGCACTAGAAAGAGCGGGTTTAAAAGCTGAAGCCCTTCATGGCGGTGTGGCACAAAACGAACGATTCGCTTTACTTGATCGCTTCAGGGCCTCCGAAAACAAAGTACTCATTACAACTGATGTTGCGGCAAGAGGTATCGATATACCGAACATGGAGTATGTCATCAACTACGACCTTCCCGAAAATCCTGAAAACTATGTGCACCGCTGCGGCCGCACAGGTAGGGGTACGGCTCTTGGGCAGGCACTGTCATTTTGTAGTCAGGATGAAATTGTACTGCTCGAAGCAATTGAAGACTACACCGGCGAAGAAGTTTTGCGCTATGAAATTTCAGACGGCGAATACAAGGCTATTTTATTCGATGCCATTGACCCCAATTACAATTGGCAAAAATTGATTCAGGAAAATGAAAATCCTGATTTTTGGCTAGATTAAAACAGTTTGTTTATTTTAGTGTTTTACAAACCATGTTCTCATTCTAAAACAATTAAAAATGAAAAAAATAACATTGCTATTATCTCTAACGATTGCGCTAATTGGCTCGTCGTTTGCACAAACCAAAAAATACCACGGTGTAAGCTTTTACACTGATTTAAAACTCGATGGTGAAAGCCTTGTAATTAATGGTGCTGGCCTACGTGAAAAATATTGGATGGACCTCTATGTGGCAGCATTGTACGTTCCTAAAAAAACCAATGAAGCCGGAAAAGTTATATACAATGACACTGAAATGGCCATTCACATCAAAATCATTTCCAATAGTGTAACCCGTGAGCGTTTCATTGAATCAGTCAATGAAGGCTTCGCAAATGCCACACACGGTAAAGCTACCAAGGAAGAAATCAAAAAATTCGTCGCTTTTTTCAATGAGCCAATTAAAGAAGGAGACAAAATCAATTTAGATTACATACCAGGAAAAGGGGTGCGCGTGACTAAAAACGGCACAGTAAAAGGCACTATCCCTGGGCTTGAGTTTAAAAAGGCATTGTTCTCTATTTGGTTGGGTACGCCACCAGTTCAAGAAAGCTTGAAAAGCGAAATGCTCGGCAAAGAATAATACATTCTAAGACAAGACCTCCGAAAGGGGGTCTTTTTTTTGTAACGTTTGTTACCAACTAAAATCTATTTGTTATCCATCTTTGCTGTCGAATTGAGTCTAAACTATTTAATTGTATAACATGAAACACTTCTTATTTTACCTGCCATTTGTATTGCTCAGTCTAATGTCTTGTCAGTCAATGGCTCAAACAGGTTATAAAAATGCACCAATTTCACAATTAACAAAGTTGAAATCGGAGAAAAAAGCGCTTGTCATAGATGTAAGGACGCCTGCCGAATGGCAAGAGGGTGTTATTGAGGGGGCTTCTCTTTTTATAGATTTCAAAAGCGCTACTTTCCAACAGCAAATTGCCACACTCGACAAATCCAAAACTTATATAGTGTATTGCCGAAGCGGTGGCCGTAGCGCTGGTGCTAGTCAGGTTATGTTCGACAACGGTTTTAAAAATGTGATTAATATGGAGGGCGGAATCATGTCATGGGGTGGTAAGATTGTCAAGAAACCTTGATTTGATCGATCCTATTTTTGACTTCTAATACATCGAATGACTACTAAAATATCTGGAATTCTTTTGGCTGCACTTCTCGGAGGTGCAGCCTTTTTTATGGCTCTGTTCACGCCAAGTTTCTTGAATGCATATCTCATAGCCTTGATTTTTGGAATGGTATTGGCACCAATTACAGCACCCATTCCATACCTAAATCCTGGCATCAACTGGAGTGCCGCAAAATTGTTGGAATGGTCTGTTGTGTTACTTGCTTTTGGTATGGACTACAAAGCAATTGTTCATATTGGCCTCAGTAGCTTTACAATCATTGCATTGGTGTTGTTCGTCATTTTAATCCTGACCTACTATTTATCTAAAGTAATGAATTGCCCTGGAAAAACGGGTTGGCTCATAGGTTTCGGTACGGCTATTTGCGGATCATCTGCCATTGCAGCTTTGGCTCCGAAAATAAAAGCCAAAGAAGAAGATGTAGCCATTTCTTTGGCTTCAGTCAATTTGTATGGATCTGTGGGCATGTTGCTTTTGCCCTTTATTTTTCAATTATTCCCACAAGCAATTCATGAAATGGCTTTTGTCATCGGCGCTTCTTTACATTCTGTCGGAAACGTAGCTGGTGCTGGTTTTGCCATGTCTGACGAGGTGGGGCAAATGGCATTGGTATTTAAAATGGCAAGGGTAGCACTACTTTCGCCTGCATTGATTTTGATGGCCTGGCTCGATTCAAAAGGAAAGGCACAGGCTAAGTTTGAATGGAAACTCCCATGGTACTTGCTCGTTTTTCTTGTGATTTCAATTTTTGTCACATTTTTCCCGCTCTCAAATGATTTACTTTCGATATCAGAAACAATTGGTAAGATCGTCTTGACTATTGCGATGGCAGCCATAGGTTTAAAGGTCAATTTTTTGCAGTTGATCAATGAAGGTAAAAGAGGGTTGGTTTTTGCCCTACTGATTTTTATACTGCAAATCAGTATGTTATGGTTGTTGAAATAACTGACGAAAGTTAGTTTTTTAAGTAACTCGGGTCACAAAACAAGTGCTAGCTGTGCGCTAAGTTTGCTTTACCAAATCAAAAATTATGAAAGTAGAACAAATTTACACCGGTTGTATTGCACATGCTGCATATTACCTTGAAAGCAATGGGGAAGCTGCCATATTCGACCCACTCAGAGAAGTAAAACCGTACATTGATCGAGCGCTTATAGATAATGCTCAAATTAAGTATGTTTTTGAAACACATTTCCATGCAGATTTTGTTTCCGGGCATTTAGACCTTGCAGCCAAAACGGGTGCAACAATTGTATATGGCCCAACAGCAAAACCTGGTTTTGAAGCATTGGTTGCTCAAGACAACCAAGAATTTAAAGTAGGCGCTTATACTGTAAAAGTATTGCACACACCAGGGCACACCATGGAAAGTACCACCTACTTGCTGATCGATGAAAACGGAAAAGAACACGGCATCATTACGGGTGATACCTTATTTATCGGTGATGTTGGTCGTCCTGATTTAGCACAACACGTTATAGCAGATCTTACGGAGCAGAAACTTGCAGCGCATTTATACGACTCTTTGCGCAATAAAATCATGCCTTTATCTGATGAGCTCATTGTTTATCCAAATCATGGTGCTGGTTCAGCTTGTGGTAAAAAAATGAGCAAAGAAACCACCGATACTTTAGGCAATCAAAAACGCACCAATTATGCCCTGCGCCCTGACATGACCAAGGAAGAGTTTATAGACGAGTTGTTAACTGGCCTAACTACACCTCCGGCATATTTCCCTAAAAATGTGCTCATGAATATTCAGGGTTACGATTCATTGGATACGATTATGGATCGGGCCAATCGTGGCTTGAGCCCAAGTTCATTCGAACTTGTTGCTAATGAAACCGAGGCATTGATCTTGGATACGCGTGCGCCAGAAGTGTTCGCACAAGGATTCATTCCTAATTCAATCAATATCGGACTCGATGGTAATTTTGCTATGTGGGTTGGAGAAATGATCACTGACATCAAGCAGGAAATCTTGTTGGTTACAGAAGTGGGTCGCGAGGAAGAAGCAATCATTCGCTTATCAAGAGTAGGGTATGACCACACTGTTGGTTACCTCAAAGGTGGCTTTGCAGCTTGGGCGGCAGAAGGCAGGGAAACTGATGCGGTTCAACGCATTACTGCTACTGAATTTGCCGAAAAATTTAAGGAGAAGGCGCAAACTTTTGATGTGCGCAAACGCAGTGAGTTTGAAGCAGAACACGTTGTGGATGTTGTGAATATTCCGTTGAATGAAATCAATCTTCATTTGGCAAAATTCCCAGAAAAGGAACCATTTATTTTGCATTGTGCGGGTGGCTATCGCAGTATGATTGCAGCATCAATTTTGAAAAGTAGAGGCATACATCATTTTGTAGATGTGATCGGAGGAATGACAGATATTGCCAAAACAAACGTGCCAAAAACAGCCTACGTTTGCCCTAGTACTTTATTGTAAATTTTTAAAATAAACATCAAAGTAGGTCGTGTTTTCACGACCTACTTTTGTTTTGAATAATTATAAAACTAAAAAGGATGAAAATAGATTATCTCAGACTCTTGCGTTATGGTATCGGTGCGTATTTATTAATCGGTGGACTGCTTCAGATGGATGTTGTTGTAATATTAATGGGTTCAGTTATAACGTTAATGGCTATCTTTAATGTTGGATGTTTTGGTGGGCAATGTGCTGCACCTAACTCATCTCAAAAAGATAGTGCTCATGGTCAAGAAATTGAAGAGGTCATGTTTGAGGAGATTAAGTAGTTTTAATTGCCCAAATTGACATTGCAATAAGAGCTTCCCTCAGCTTTGTAACACTTGTTACATAATTTTGGGATTACAAATGATACTTTTGAGACATTCGAATATTGAAAACTAAACCCAAATAAAAATGAAAATAGAACAAATTTATACTGGTTGCCTCGCTCAAGGCGCTTATTATGTTGTTAGCAATAACGAAGCATTCATTATTGATCCATTGCGTGAAATCCAACCTTATTTAGATAGAATCAAAACTGATGGTGTCAACCTAAAATATATTTTTGAAACGCATTTTCATGCTGACTTTGTGTCGGGTCACCTCGACTTAAGTGCACAAACGGCTGCCCCGATTGTATACGGCCCTACGGCCAAGCCTGAATTTGAGGCTATTATTGCTGAAGATGGTCAGGTATTTGAAATTGGAGCCATCAAAATCAAAGTGTTGCACACCCCAGGGCACACGATGGAAAGCACAACTTACCTTTTGATCAATGAAGCAGGTAAAGAAGAAGCAATCTTTTCTGGAGATACACTATTTCTTGGCGATGTAGGGCGTCCAGATTTAGCGCAAAAAGCCGCTGACATGACTCAAGAACAATTAGCTGGTTTGCTTTATGAGTCACTCATGACCAAAATTATGCCGTTGGCAGATGACATCACGGTTTATCCGGCACACGGAGCCGGTTCGGCATGTGGTAAAAACATGATGAAAGAAACAGTGGATACTTTAGGCAATCAAAAGAAAATGAATTATGCTTTGAATCAACCAAATAAAGAAGCATTCATTGCGGCCGTAACCGATGGTTTATTGCCTCCGCCAGCATATTTTGGTTTCAATGTGGCCATGAATAAAAAAGGATATGACCGTTTTGAAGATGTCAAAAAACGAGCGCTTACGGCACTAAGCCCTGCTGCGTTTGAAACATTAGTGGAGTCTACTGGTGCCCTCATCCTTGATACGCGCTTAGCTGCTGATTTCCATCAAGGTTTCATTCCGCAATCCATTAATATCGGGATCAAAGGAGACTTTGCTCCTTGGGTCGGAGCGCTTATCGGCGATGTCAAGCAAGAAATTGTACTAGTAACTGAGCCGGGCATGGAGGAAGAAGTCGTTACACGCCTAAGCCGTGTAGGATTTGATGGTGTAATGGGCTATTTAGACGGTGGCTTTGAGGCTTGGAAATCAGAAGGTAAAGAAATTGATCAAATTGAGCGTATTTCAGCAGAAGAGTTTGCAAATCGCTTCGAGGCGGGCAAATCTATGGTGATCGATGTGCGTAAAGAAAGCGAATACGAAGCCGAGCACGTTGAAGATGCCTACAGCAAGCCGCTTGCCTACATCAACGAATGGACCAAAGACATTCAGCCAGACCAACATTTCTTTATGCACTGTGCCGGTGGTTACCGCAGCATGATAGCGGCATCTATTTTACAAGCCCGTGGCTACCGCAAATTCACGGAAATTGAAGGTGGTTTCGGAGCCATTTCAAAAACAGATATTCCAAGAACAGACTTCATTTGTCAAAGTAAGGTAATGAAACAATAAGATGACGCCAACGCGCTAAATTCTTTTCAATATGGCAACAGCACTCAAGGTTTTACTCCCGACTAATTTTTCGGTACAAGCCACCTACGCTCAGATTTTATTGCAGCAATTGGCAAAAAAAGTAGCTTTAGAAATACATTTAGCTCACGTATTGCCATTTCCTGAAACAGTTAGTATTTTACCAGACGGGAATATAATTACATGCGGTGAAATTGATCCAGGATATATCAAAGTGCAGCGCGACATCGCACTGCAAAAATTAAAAGATATTGATGGCGATTTCGCTGGGTTTCACATTCTAGTTGGGCCTACAGTTGATTCCATCAGTACTTATGCCGAAAACCAGCACTTTGATTTAATCGTCATGGGTACAAAAGGTACCGATGGCTGGGTAGAGAAATTAGCTGGTAGTAAAACCCAACACGCGGTCAGGCAATCAAATGTACCTGTTTTGTCATTAATGTGCGACAGAAGTGACTGGCAGCCTCAGGAAATCTTATTGGTGCATCAATTTGATAAAGAAAAGCTTTCTTTACCGAAAGCTGCCGTGGCTATTATTCAAGCATTTGCAAGTCAAGTACATTTGTTAGAATTCCTGAAATCTGATGCCAACAAAGATCAGGTGCTCGAAGCGATGGAGCAATTTGCAAAATCACATGAATTAGACAATGTTCGTAAACACGTACTTCTTGAAAAGGATGTAGAACTAGGTGTGTTGCATTTTGATCAAATGAAAAGAGTTGATTTACTATTGATTGGAACACATGCAAAAGGTGGAATTTTTCATAAAAGTGCTACTGAAAAATTGGTGAATCATATGTACAAGCCAATACTTACGTTCCACATTTAATTGACCAATTCAAACCCTAACTAAACCCTAACTTATGCTCGAATTTATTATGAAACCATGGCCTTGGTGGTTTTCAGGAATGATCATTTCAACAGTAATGTTCCTGATGCTTTTCTTTGGAAAAAGCTTCGGATTTTCCTCTAATCTCAGAACTATTTGTAGTATTGCTGGTGCCGGCAAGCGCGTTAAATTTTTTGATTTCGATTGGCGCACCCAAACTTGGAATTTGGTATTTTTAGTCGGAGCCATAATTGGTGGCTATGTTGCCAATCATTACCTCAATGACGGCGCTGCATTTCAAATTGCCGAATCAACCTCAAAAGACCTTGCGGCTTTAGGTTTTGAGCAAGCCAAAGAGGTTCAGCCTACTGAATTATTTAGTTTTGACGCCCTTTTCACTTTGAAAGGATTTGCCGTTTTGGCCATCGGAGGCTTGCTCGTAGGTTTCGGATCACGCTATGCAGGTGGTTGTACTTCGGGGCATGCCATCTCAGGTATTTCCAATTTACAACTTCCGTCCTTGATAGCAGTTATTGGATTTTTTATCGGAGGCTTACTCATGACTCACGTTATTTTCCCACTTATTTTTTAAGCCATGAAATTCATTAAGTTTTTAGTTGTCGGGGTATTATTCGGCATTGTGATGGCAAAATCGCAGGCCCTTAGTTGGTATCGCATTCAAGAAATGTTTCGTTTTCAAAATTTCCACATGTATGGAATCATCGGAACTGCAGTTGTCCTAGGGGTCATTGGAACGGCACTGATTAAAAAATTCAATTGGAAAGATTACCAAGGAAATCCAATCAATTTTGCACCCAAGGAGAAATCTTTTTGGCGTTACCTCATTGGTGGAACCATTTTTGGCTTAGGCTGGGCACTCAGTGGAGCTTGTCCGGGCCCAATGGTGGTCAATATTGGTTACGGATATCTGAGTTTCATAGTGGTCGTATTTTTTGCTTCTGTCGGAACTTATCTATATGGGGTTTTCCAACGCAAATTGCCTCATTAATTTTTCTCAAACTGAGTGGTCATGAAATCCAATTCACTTTCAATAACACTTCTTGTAGTGCTTAATTTATTGTTGTTTTCTTGTGACGAAAATGAACCTATTGCAGGGCTTCAACAAGACCAAACATCCATTCAGCCGACGCCAATTAGTGAATTTTGGCAGCCATTTGATGTTTTTAATATCAGCGATGAGCAAAAGTCAAAAGAAGTGCTCTACGGCCGGGACCTCATCATTTACACCGCTTATTATTTTGGCCCCAAGGGAAGAATTGCTCAACAAACCAATGGGCTCAATTGCCAGAATTGTCACCTTGATGCTGGAACCAAGCCATTTGGCAATAATTACGGTTCTGTGGCATCAACTTATCCTAAAGTAAGGGCAAGAAGTGGTAAGATGGAGAGTATTGAAAAACGCATCAATGATTGTTTTGAGCGCAGTTTGAATGGTAAACCACTCAAAGAAAATAGCAAAGAAATGCGCGCAATGGTAGCTTACATGAAATTTTTAGGCGAAAACGTTAAAAAAGGCGAAAAAGCATCCGGTTCAGGCTTGAAAGAACTACCTTTTTTAAATAGAGCGGCTGATCCTCAAAAAGGGAAGTCCGTTTATGAGTTGCGTTGTGCCAGTTGTCATCAGGCAAATGGGCAAGGAATTATAGATGGTATCGGGCAATCGTACGTTTATCCACCGTTGTGGGGTCCTCATAGTTTCAACGATGCGGCGGGTCTCAGCCGAATCAGCAATATGGCCAAATATGTCAAGTACAATATGCCATTGGGAGTCAATCATGATGCGCCTGAATTAACAGATGAAGACGCCTGGGATGTAGCGGCATATATTGAAAGTATGCCAAGACCTCACAAACCAGTACCCCAAGATTGGCCCAATATTGCTAAAAAACCAATAGACCATCCGTTCGGACCTTACGCAGATAATTTCTCAGAGCAGCAACACAAGTATGGCCCATTTACGGCGATGAAGAAAGATAAAAAGTAAACACGCCATCAATTCATTACAAAAGAAAAGCATAGCAAAAAATGTACAAGAGGAAGGCCGATAAAGATCCATTGAACCTGAAACGATCATTTTTCAATTTAATATTGACATTTTTTCTTTTTCAAGGCTTTTTTGCGCAACACCACGAATTATCAGATCAGCCCATCATGTGGAAAGGCAAGCCTCAAGATGTCCTTGATTCAACGTCTTTACTCTATGCCTTCAAAACAGGAACTGCTGCAGGGCATTTTCGTTATTTTTTTAGTCAAACAACCAATGAAGGGGTGCTCTCAGACTATTTTGCCAATGCAATTGGAGGAGGTTTACGCTTTGAAACCAATTCTTTTCATCATTTTCAGTTTGCAGTAAGTGGTTTTTATTTTTTCAATATTGGTTCTTCTATTTTACATAATCCAGACCCTATTACAGGACAGCTGAGCCGTTATGAAATAGGATTGTTTGATATTGAAAATCCTGATAACCATAGGGATATGGATCGTTTAGAAGAATTGTATCTCAAATATAACTTAAAAGGAGGGAAACTAATTTTAGGTAGACAATTGATTAATACGCCTTTAATTAATATTCAGGATGGTCGCATGCGAGGAACAGGTGTTGAGGGTTTATGGATAGATCAATTGGTAAAAGAAAAAATTCGTTTCCAAGGTGGCATCCTCACGGCAATATCACCGAGAAGTACAACCAAGTGGTACAAGGGGGCTGAGTCGATAGGTTTGTATAGTCAAGGTGTCGATATGACGGGTGCACCTGCTCATTTCAGAGATCATATTGAATTGCCATTTGTCGGGGTTGCTGCTATTCAATGTCAGTTTACAAAGGGCATTGATTATCAAGCCTGGGATTATCACTTGCCAGGACTTTTTAACAGCACATTTCATCAAGCGATTCATACATACACAATAGGGGCAGTAAAATGGCAAAATGGAGCCCAATTCATGAGGCAATGGGCACTTGCTGATGGTGGTAATCCGGACCCCAACAAGGCATATATTCAAGCAGGTTCGAAATCAATGACCTTTGGATTTAGGTCTAAAGTAGAATTTAAAAAATGGAATTATTCCTTGAGTTATAACCGCATTACTGCAGAAGGGAGGTATCTCTTTCCGCGTGAGTGGGGCAGAGACCCATTTTTTACTTTTATGCCAAGAGAGCGAAACGAAGGTTTTGGAGATGTGCATGCATTTATGTTTAAACTAGAAAATAGTAATACCGTTTCAAGTTTGATAAAAAGCAGCTTAGCGCTAGGATATTTTAATTTGCCAGATGTCAAAAATTTTGCGCTCAATAAATACGGAATGCCCAGTTATTTGCAATGCAACTTAGATTTACGAATCAGCTTAAACAAGGTAATGCAAGGACTCGAAGGGCAATTGCTTTTGGTTTGTAAATATGGCATCGGTGAAACCTATGATAATCCTAAATATCAATTCAATAAAGTGAATATGCTATTGACCAACTTGGTCTTAAATTATCACTTCTAAACAATTTTAATTATTAAAACACCTACCCATGACCTTTGACATTTTAACTATTTTTGGTTTGTTAGCCAGTTCATTAATTGGAATTTCACTCGGCCTCATTGGTGGAGGGGGGTCAATTTTAACAGTGCCTGTCTTGGTTTACTTATTCAAAGTAGATCCAGTTTTAGCTACAGCTTATTCACTGTTTATAGTTGGTTTGAGTAGCTTGGTTGGCGCATTCCCAAAATACAAAGCAGGCATGATCGACCTCAAAACTGCAATTGTTTTTGGTATTCCTTCCATAATTGCTGTTTTTCTAACTAGAAAAGTGTTGGTGCCAGCTATTCCTGATACCTTGTTTTCGATAGGAGACTTGCCCTTTACCAAAGCATTGGCAATGATGTTGTTGTTTGCTATTTTGATGGTAGCTGCTTCTGTCTCAATGATTAGGGATAAGAAAAAAGAGGAGTTGGAAAGCACTGCACCACGCGTTTTTAATTATCCAATGATTTTATTGGAAGGTAGTGTTGTTGGTGTCTTGACCGGTTTAGTGGGCGCGGGTGGAGGTTTTCTTATCATTCCAGCATTAGTGATGCTTTCAAAATTGCCGATGAAACAGGCTGTTGGTACCAGTTTATTGATCATTGCCGCAAAATCATTAATTGGCTTCACGGGTGACATCATGGAAAATTCAAGTAAAATGGATTGGACGCTTTTGGGTATTGTGACAACATTAGCCATTGTAGGTATTTTTATTGGAAACCAATTGTCTAAAAAAATAGATGGAGCAGCGCTTAAAAAAGGATTTGGTTGGTTCGTTCTGGTAATGGGCATATACATCATCGTAAAAGAACTCGCATTTCCCGGTGCATCCTCGCATTAAATCAACAAGCACTTTTGAATTTTATAGATAAAATTCAGTTTAACGAAGCCCACTACTATGAAACCAAACGCTAAAAATCAACGCCGCACCTTTCTTAAAACACTAGGTACAATCGGTTTAGGTAGCTTAATTGCTCCGCATGCATTAGCTCAGGATTTGAATGAAAATTCTCTGAATAATGATCATGATGATTTACTTTTTTCAGCCAAAGACAAAGAGAGAAATAGCCCTAAACTCACATTGCAACTATTGCAAACTACCGATGTGCATTGTCAGATATATCCGCACGACGAACTCTTTTGGGAAAATAACAAAGCAGTTTTTCGAAAAACAGGCGGATATGCTGAGTTACAGACTTTTTTGCAAGCGCTAAAAAAGAAAAATCCAAATACATTTCTTGTTGATACTGGTGATATGTTTCAAGGCTCTCAGTTGAGTGTTGAAACCACGGGGGAGGCTTTTGTACCTATCTTAAATGCCATGGATTACCAGTTGTATTTACCGGGTAATTGGGAGGTAATTTACGGTAAATCAAAAATGCAGCATTTGATGGGGGCTTTGCACGCCCCAAAGGTTTGTACCAATATGTATCATGACCTTGGAGAAGGAAAACGTGGGGAACTCATCTTTCAACCTTATCACATTTGGGAGGTCGAAGGTATTAAAATCGGTTTTTTAGGTTATACTGATCCACTTGTTCCGATTCGTCAAAGCCCTAATTATAGTAAGGGCATTATCTATACAAAACCGGAAGAAAATTTAGCACATTATGTAGATGTAATGCGCAATCAAGAGCAGTGTAGTGTAGTTATTGTTTTGGCTCATCTGGGATTATCGCAACAAATTGCTTTGGCAAATGATCCTGCTTGCAAGGGGGTAGATTACATTTTCGGAGGAGATACTCATGAGCGCGTTCGACAACCGATTCAATGTACGTATTCAAAAGTAGTGGAGCCAGGAGCATTTGGTTCGTTTGTAGGTTCTCTTGAACTTGATTTTGAGCAAGGAAAATTGATTGGTGAGCGCTATGAGCTTTTGGAGGTGAAGTCTTCAGAATTAGAACCAAATAAAGCAATGTCGACATTATTAAGTACTAATGAAGCGGCATTTGCATCTGAAATTAATAGAGTTGTGGGTTATAGTACAATTCCTTTATACCGATATTTTGTAGTGGAAAACCCAATCGATACAATGATTTTAGATGCGCTTGATTGGAAATTCCCCGAGATTGACATCGTTCTTTCAAACGGTTTTAGATTTTGTCCGCCTAGGACCACCCCAGATCAAACAGGAAATATTCCGATTACAAAAGGATATATTTTCGATATGTTGCCTGTAGACTCTACGGTAAGAACCGCTGAGGTAAGCGGTGCACAAATTCGCAACTGGTTGGAAAAAGAACTCAACAACGTATTTGCCAAAGATGCTTCGAAGCGTTTTGGCGGTTGGGTAATCAAGTTCAAAGGCATGGAAGTTGAGTTTTTAGCCTATGCAGACCAAGGGCAGCGTGTTCAAAAAGTGATGGTAGGTGCAGCGCCCTTGGATTTAAATAAAACATACAGTATTCTAGCTTGTGAACGCGACGGTGACCCTACAGACATGCTTTGTAGAATAAAAGGCGTAAGTAATCCTAAAAACACGCCACACACCTTACACAAAGTAATGGAGTCTTATTTATTAACACATCAAGTTGTGACCCCAACACCACATGGCAGTGCTAAAGTGTTGGATGCACCGCAAAATTTATTAACCCAGGTTACTGGTGTTCCATATCAATTTTATTAAGAACGTTTTTTATTGAAATAAGGTTTAAATACTACAATTAATGAAAGATAGAAGCAAAAACAATTAAATTGTTGAATATGAATATCATGAAGCTATTAAAAATCAAGTCGTTAACGTTCAATATCCTCATTGTTTATATTTGGGTATTTTCAATCCAAACCTCTGCTCAAACCGGAAACTTCCCATTTGAAGTAAAGCTCAAAGCAGATTCCATTGCAGGCTTTAATGGTTTGCACTCTTTTGCATGGGGGCAACATAATGGCAAGGTACTTCTTGTTGGTGGACGCCCAGATGGTATTCATGCAAGACAACCATTTAATGCCTTTCCAGCGAGTCAAAACAACCAACAATTGCAGGTGCTAGATTTAATAAGCAAGCAATCTTGGACTCGCTCATTGACGGAACTCTCTACCTCTTTGCAAGAGCAACTGCAAAGCACCAACATGAATTTTTACCAAGACGGTAATACGCTTGTTTTGACAGGAGGTTATGCCTACAGCAATTCGGCAAATGACCATATCACTTTTCCTTACCTAACAACAATTGATCTTGATGGACTGATTCATGCAATCATTGATAACCAGCCCATAGCGTCTTTTTTCAAGCAAATTCAGGATGAGCACTTTGCGGTCACAGGTGGAAATATTGGAAAGATCGGTTCTCAGTATTATTTAGTGGGTGGCCACCGTTTTGATGGCCGTTACAACCCGATGAACAATCCAACTTTCATTCAAACCTACACAGATGGTCTCAAAAAATTTGAATTGACGCCATGGGGTCAGCCCTTAGCAGTGCTCAATTACCAAGAAATCACTGATCAGGTCAATTTACATCGCAGAGATTACAATTTGTTGCCACATATTTATCCTAATGGAGAATTGGGCTACCTTATCTCATCGGGCGTTTTTCAAATCAATGCCGATTTACCTTTTTTATACCCAGTAGAAATCAAAGCAAATGGACACACAGCCGTAAACGGTTTTAGCCAATACTTGAGTAATTACCACTCGAGCAAATTGAGTGCATATGATTCAGCGACAGGAATCATGCATCATCTTTTTTTAGGAGGTTTGAGCCAATATTATTACCAAAATGGCACCTTGATCAATGACCCTAACGTACCGTTTGTCAAAACAATCAGTTTGTTATCTCAAGGTTCAGACGCTGTGTATCACGAATATGTAATGGCTGCAGAAATGCCCGCATTGCTTGGTGCAAGTGCTGAATTTGTAGCCAATGAAAATATTGCGTTTTATGCCCAAGAAATCATCGACTTAACGGCTTTAAGTGGAGATTCTATTTTGATTGGTCATGTAATTGGCGGTCTCAAAAGCCCGACCCTTAACCCTTTCACCGTCAATAATACGGGGGTGACTGCTGCCAATGCGGTTATTTATGAGGTTTGGTTGAAAAGAACAACTTCCTCAGCAATTGAAGTGCTACCTGAAACAAGCGAGTTAAATGTTACGCTCTATCCAAATCCAACCAAAGAGGTGGCTTATCTTGATTTCGATCTTGGGCAAAAGGCAAATGTAGAATGTTTTATTTTGGATGCCAACGGTAAATTGGTTCATGAAGTTTATTACGAAAAAATCAAGAAAACCAAAAAAACAATTGATCTTCAAGCACTTGGTTTGCAGCCCGGAACATACACCATTCAGTTGATATTCAATGATCAACACACCGTCACGAAAAAACTTCACATCCAATGAAAGAATTCTGGAATGAACGCTATGCCGAGGAGAAATATGCCTACGGATTAGAACCAAATGATTTTCTGAAATCCCAAGATATTGGTTCAGGATTAAAAGTGCTTTGTCTGGCAGAAGGTGAGGGTAGAAATGGGGTTTATTTAGCCAAATTAGGTAATGAAGTAACTTGCGTCGATTACTCCGAGGCAGGACTTGAAAAAACTCAAAAACTTGCCAAGCAAAACGGAGTTGAGATTTCTTGTGTTTGTGCTGATCTAGGACAAATGAATTTACAAACTGAATCTTGGGATTTAATTGTTGGCATTTTCGCACATTTTCCAAGCAATGTAAAAAAACACATTTGGCCACAGATATACAACGCCCTTAAGCCTGGTGGTCAGCTTCTTATTGAGGTTTATGACCAAGAGCAATTGCGCTTCGCAACAGGCGGCCCTCAGCAACCTGATCTTTTATATAGTAAAGAGGAACTTCAGGCGCTGTTAATAGGAGATTTCAGCAGTATTCAGATCGAAAAGGTGTTTCGCGAGGTGCATGAAGGAAGCTATCACAATGGTGCATCAGCAACCCTTCAAGTTCGAGCGGAGAAATAATTGAGATTGATATTTGGTTTTGAAAAATTGGTAATGAAGGAAAAAATATTTTCCTAAAATTTATGACTATCCTGGTTAGAATTAGGATCTTTAGGCGTAAATTAAATTATGGGATCCTACTTGAAGCTCCTTTTCCTCTTATTAATCTTTCTAAAAGGCTCACCTTCATTTGCCCAAGACAACTGTGAATTCAAGACGCAAAATAAAAAAGGTGGACATTATTTATTTTCAACCTACTATGAAGATGATTTGAAAACACCGCGTGAAGGTGTTTGTCAGATTTTGCATCAGGGAAAAATATACGAACGACGCACTTTTGTCAGAGGAATATTAACCGAAGAAACCCTCAATACATTTGAAGGTAATCCGAGGGTGAGGACAAAATTTTCCAGCTGGGACAACGATTCAATCCTCATCGATCAAAAAGTATACTACGAAAACGGACCACTCCAAACCCACCATATTTTTTATTTGAATCGGGAAGGACGACGCTGTTTAAAATCTATAGAATACGGCTTAAAAGGGCAAAAGCGTTTTGAACGATCTTATGCATGGATTCGTTACAGTGAGCTTCAAGAATCAGACAAAAGTATGCACCCACCTCATACTATAGATGAGGATGGTTATACTTATTTGATGGTGCCTATTGGTGCTGAATTGACCTATTACGACAGTGGGCAACTCATGGAAGTTAAGCAGCATCAGTTTATTAAAGATGGAAACTACGAGCACCGTTCTTTGAATGGCCCAGTTTTAACTTATTACGAAAACGGCAAGCTCAAAGCAAAAGGCAACTACAAGGAAGGCGCTTTATATGGTGGCTTTAAAACTTATTATCCCGACGGAAAAATACAAACAGATCGTCAGTATCAAAACGATGTGCCGGTGGGCGAATGGAAGGGTTGGCATGCCAATGGCCAACAAGCCTACTGGTATCTATATGATTTGAATACGGCACATCCTTTCGAACCCAATAAAAAAGAATGGGCAGAAAACGGCCAATTGACCCTTGAACAAGTTTTAGATATAGGTGCCAACGGCTACCTACACGAATGGACTGCAGCAGGCATCAAAACTCATGAGGTAGATATTCAGCTTTTGGACCGTTCCAAAGGTGTTGAAACTTGGTGGTACAATGACGGGCAACTGCATTGCCGCCGCGATTTTCGCAAAGGTCAAGATACCTCCCTAGTTGAGTTTTACCCTAACGGCGAATGGCAACGCTTGGAAATTCAAAAGGGACAGGGTTCAAATAGCTATAAAGAAGTGAAACGTTGGTACCCAAAGTTGGTGTTGGAAAGTGTATACATTGCCGAAACGCGCTCAGATGGTTTTTTCAAACAATTACAAGAGCTCTATTATCCAAATGGCAACTTGAAAAGTAGGGTGGAGTACAAAAACAAAGACTGTAACAAGGAATTTTATGCCAGCAATGGTATCAAAACCAGAACATTGCATACCATATCAGATAGCTTGTATGGCCCTTACCAAGAATTGGATTCTACGGGTAAACTGCTCATAGATTTTCGTTACACGACGGGTTTTCGAGACGGATGGTGCCGCCAATATGATGCAGATGGGAATTTATTATTTGAGCGATATTATAACAACGGAATTCCCAATACGAGTTTTTCATCGTTGGATAAAAGAAAAGCGTTGCCATCATTATCCATAGAGACTAAGCAAGGGTTAAAGCGCCATTTAAAAATCCAGCACGTTGATTCGTTGCAATTTTCGAGTAACGAAATGGAAAAACTCCTTGAATTGGCCTATCAACATTTTCCCGAGCAGTTTGAGCCGCTACCTCAGACAGACTATAACGGACTTCGAGATTTCAATCATATTATACGGTTTCATTTACGCCGCAACGGTCAAATTATTTTCATGGATATAAGTGCCTATGCTGCGTCTAGCGTAACTTTAATTATTTACCCAGATATGGAAATGGAGATTTTTAATCATCGGTATACCAAAGATGAGCTCAACGAACTCAATGTGGTCTCGCCTAAATTTTATATGTGGAACGATTGATCTTTACGTTTTTATTATTTTCTGCAGGTCTGTTACATGCAGATATGTTGCCTACAGAGTTGAGTTTTACGCTGAGGCAAGTTCCGGCGTTGTCCGATCAATACACTATTTTGGAGTTAGAAATAAAAAACAGATCTAGCCTACACAACAGTATTTTGGTTCCTGGGCATCCGCAGCTCGGGATGGGTTTGTTCGAGATCTTGACCTACGAGCGAGGCGAAACCATGAAATGGACGCCTTTGAATGTTTATGATCCTGTGCTGCCTGATTCTGCGGCTACAGATCACAAATACATGCAATTTTGGAACCTGAGCCCCGGCGAAAGCTTTAAGCAATTGTTTGTGCTCAAGGTACAGCCTTCAAAAGCTTGGGCTTTTCAAATAAAATATCAGCCGCATGTGTGTACCGACTACTTTAAATATGCTTTTCGCTGGTATAACGACGAAGGTGAGCCTACAGAACCTTCCATAGACGGCGATCAACGTTTTGCCTATCAAGGTCCGATGTACAGCAATTTGTGTGAAGTTGAAACAAAATTGTCACCCGATATAATTTCTTTAGATCGCAAGAGTAAGGCTTATTTCCAAGGGAATTGGACACAGATGAAACGTCAAATTCAAAGAAGCCATACTTATCCACATCAATGGCCCATCCTCAGTAAGCAACTGTATAGCCAAGCCGTGCTTTCATCTTTACCAACCTATTCTCATCAGTACCTCATTGTAGAGTCGAAAACCGGGATTTTTTATATCTCCTTGGGTTATCGCTTGGGTAAAATATATCCTGTTCGGAACTTTTTTGCCAGAGTGGCTCATCTGTGCGGTGCACGCCGTGTTTTTTGGAGTACCTCTTCGGTCAGAAAGGTTAAGCTGCTTCATTTTGAATTTGCCCCAATGCTAATTTTTAATCATCAAATATAAGTTTTATGAAAATTCTTTTTTCCACACTTTTTATCCTTTTATCCTTGTTTTCGTACGCTCAAAATCCGGCAGCCGAACAAATTGGAAACGCAATCAAATTAATGGATGAAGGTCATTTTTCTGAATCTAGGGCAATTTTAGAAGAAGTCTTACTCGATGACAGCACTAATTACGATGCCTGGTATGAATATGCCTATAGCTTTTATATACAAAAAGATTACGCTAAAGCTGTGGAAATTATGCGCAAGCAAACCACTCATCCGGAGGTAACGGATCAGCTTTGGCAGATTATTGGCAATAGCCTTGATTATAGTGGTGATCCTGATGGCGCTTTGGCTGCTTATGCTGAAGGTCTTCAAAAATTTCCGCATAGCGGTAGGCTATACGTAGAGACAGGTAATATTTACCTGAATCAAAATAACATCGAAAAAGCCATTCAGAGTTATGAAAAAGGAATAGAAATGGCACCTGAATTCTCTTCTAATTACTTCCGTTTAGCAAAATTATTCTGTGGTACTGAAGACGAAATATGGGGTGTTTTATATGGTGAAATATTTATGAACCTAGAACGCAATTCACAGCGAACAAGGGAAATGAGTGCTTTGCTGTATCAAACTTATCTCAAGGCTTTGTTTTTTGACAAAGGTAAAATTATCATTAGCTTCTCTCAAGACATGGCACCCTTTACAATGGCCTTCGAGAAAAATATTGGTTTAGCTGCTTCCAAGTACCTCATTGATCAAAAAAAGGTAGCAAATAACATTGAAACGTTTGTTGCGGTGCGTCGTTATTTCTTGTCGCAATGGTTTACAGATGAGCAAGCCAAAGCGTATCCTGTAGCGCTGTTCGATTTTTGGCAGCAAATAGATGATTTAGGCTTTACGGAACCTTATTTGTATTGGATTTTTAACCAAGCACCTTCCAATCAATTTGAAAAATGGCATAAAACCCATGAACAAGATTTTACCTTTTTTACAAAGTGGTTTAATCCCAATCCAATTCAAATAGATTCAAGCAATTATTTACACAGAACCAAATTACTCAATTGATTTGCAGGGGTATTTTCAAAAAGAAATGTTGTGTACCCGTTTCAATTTTTAAGATAAAGGTATTTGCTGGGTATGAAATCTCAGTTGTATTTGGGGTATTTTGAAAAGAAACAGGAAGTGATTTCCCTATTTGATCAAAAGCTTCAATAATCAAATTAGCATGCCCGTTGATCGCAATTTGCTGCGGCCCAATTTGCTTCCATTGTAATGCCGAAAACTCTTTTACTTGTGCATTCGGGTTGTTGACATCAATTAGAACTGTATCTGTATCGCAAAGCCCAGTGGCAATGAGCATCACTTGATAGCTAGATAAATTGTACTCAAAGCCGATATTTTGGCCCGTTTCGATGGTCATGTCTGGAAAATACCAAGTGTAGGTAGCAGGAAAGTTTGACGTTGCTGTAAAAGCAAATAAGCTTGCTCCAGGAACGCCGCTATAAGCTGCGCTGGCTTGCAGCAGTTGGTCCGGTAAGATCAAATTCCATAAGGCTAGGCTATCCAACACAATTGTACTGGCTACTTGTTGTAAAATATCGGCATCGGCCTGTGAAATCCCTGGATTAAAGTTATTACCTATACATGATTTTTGAAACAACGAACTATAAAATACGCAAGCTGCTAAATAAGAACCTTCCATACTGGGATGTGAGCCATCTTGTTGGTACAAATTGATCGCCGGGTAGTTATCTCTGACATATTTCCAAGCAACCCCAACAGGCGATACTCCAGCATTTGCTGAATCAGCAAAGCGCAAATAGGCGGCCCGCAAGCGAGTATTCATACCCTCAAAAGTACTGATGGAGTCCCATTGCGGGTCTCCGTTTTGACGCCCCCAAGTCATGTAAAAATTTACCTGAGCACAAGGTAAAATACTGTTTACACTGTCGGCCAATTGGAGGGCATAGGGCAGGGTTTGACTGTTGACTTGAGCAGTCGGAAAACTCGGTTCTTGACTTTGTCCTTGCAACACGACATAATCCCAGTCTTGCGCATGCATGAGTTGATAATTCAACGTATTGTTGGCGTGCATCTGAAAGGTTTGCCCACCCGGTGTATTATTCTGAAAAATTAAAACGTCGCCTTGCGCGGTTGCTACATCACTGATCATTTGAGGTAGGTTATTTACAGCAGTGTAGCTATTCCCTATAAATAAAGTTCGCAGGGTGTCTTGTGCTAAAAAAGGGTTGCAAAGAATAAATAAAAAACCAAATAAAGAAATAGTGCGCATTAGTGGTTGATTTGAATAGGTGGTGTTTGCAAGCGAATGTCTTTTGAAGAACTCCCCACTTGCAAAATAAATTGACTCGGGTATGCTATGGTTGAAGGCCCTGTCGGGATGCCAATTTCAGTAATTGGAATCTTGATTTGTCCTAAAAATAGCGTACTTCCTTCTTTGATGACTTCTTTTTGAACCTTGATGAGGTATTGAACTGGTAGGGTTTGCTCGGCTAAAAGGGGCTTGACATAAAACTGAAGAGCTTCCTGGCCATCATAAGGACCTGTATTTTGGATGAGCAAGGAAAGTTGGAGGGTATCTGTGACATCAAAAGTGTGTTTATTGACACTTAAATTTGAATATTCAAAAGTACTGTAGCTCAAACCAAACCCAAAAGGGTAGAGGGGTTCACCTGTTCCATTGACGTAGTCATTGCCGCGTCCTGTGGGTTCATGCCAATAGCTCAGTGGTAATTGACCTTCGTGTTGTGGAATGGTGAAAGGAAGTTTCCCCGACGGATTCACTTTGCCTGCCAGCAGATTGGCTAAGGCAAGCCCCCCCGCTTCGCCGCTGTACCAATTGTATAGAATGGCTGTGGCGTCGTCTTCCCATTGCGTCATGGTAACTGCGCTGCCCCCCACTATGACAACAACAACGGGCAAACCCGATGCATTCATCGTTTGAATGAGGTCCACTTGATATTTGGGCAAGGCCAATGAAGATCGGTCTTGAAATTCACCCTCTGGATAGTCCACAACTACAACCGCAACATCGGCTTTTGGCAGCGCTTGTTCCAAACCAAAATAACTCGATTGGATTTGCTCCTTGAGCTCTCTGTAGAAAAGTTGAATACGGCCGTTTCCTTGCGGTTCGCGAAATTCTACTTTGACAACAAATTGATCATGGGCTTTATAATTGAGCATGATCATTCTTTCATGAAAACCTGTTTTTTCCCATTGATCAATGAGGCAAGTGTCGTTGACGTAAAGTCTGTAGCCATCATTCCCTTTGAGGCCAAGGGCGAAAGCTTTATCTTCGAGTAACTCTACCTTCGCTTCCCAACTCGCCGAGAAAAAACTATTTCCGATAGTGCTATCTGGCCCGTAAAGTGTCCAGTGATGATCA
The DNA here is from genome assembly GCA_046073985.1 of Flavobacteriales bacterium. Classification (GTDB taxonomy): domain Bacteria; phylum Bacteroidota; class Bacteroidia; order Flavobacteriales_D; family Crocinitomicaceae; genus UBA952. Next base: position 52,544 of record JBJTNI010000033.1, read on the forward strand.
ATGCTATTTTCTTGCCTCACTAATACAGGGCTTCCATTCAAGGCCGGATTATCGAAATAACTCGCTTTGAATCCTTCTTTTATCTGATACCAATTGCTTGAATTGGTAAAAGGAAGTGATAACTGAGCAGCTTCAACCACATCCGATAATGAAATGATATGCTCTTTTCCAAACACGTCGATGAGCCCTTCTTGGATAGTGGTTACACGATAACCATTGCCGCTATAACCACCTAATTTCAAATGTGTTGCAGCGTCCCCAACCAATAGCATGGTGGCATTTTTGTGGAGAGGTAGGATAGGTTGAGCGCCAATACTTGACTCGTTTTTCAAAAGAACCATGGAGTTTTCAGCCGCTTTTTGTGCCAACTCAAAACCGGATTCGAGTATTTTTAGACTTGATTTTGGGTTTGGAATATCGATGTAAGGTTGCTCGAATAAACCTAATTCGAACTTAACCCTCAGCACACGCTTGACGGCTTCATCCAAGAACATTTCTTGCACTTCTTTTTCAAAGAGCCCCGGTGAAAACAATTCAAAATGGGCACAATCTGTTTGGAAAATGACATCTAAACCACCTTTCAAGGCATGAACGCCACTTTGCGCATAGGTTGCTGCTGTTTGGTGTAAAACCAATTCACCACCAACAGCATTGGCGTCGGAAATGACAAACCCTTTAAAGTCCCAAGAATTTTTGAGGGTTGCTCTGAGTAGGGGCGCATTTGCAGAACAGGCAATCCCGTTTAATGAGTTGTATGCACTCATGACCGATCTGGCTTTCCCTTCTTGAACGGCAGTCATGAAGGGCCGATAATGACTCATGTACAGTTGTCGTTCACTAAAACCAATTGGGTAGCTGTCTCTACCTCCGTTGCCCACGTTGACTACAAAATGCTTGGGCGTGCATATAACGCCGAGTCGCTCCATGCTTCGGACATAAAATAAGCCCATTTGACTCACTAAATAGGGGTCTTCGCCGTAGGTTTCCTCGACACGTCCCCAACGCACATCGGTTGCCAAGTTGAGTACCGGGCTCAGTATTTGTCTGACGCCAATGAACTTCGCTTCAAGGGCAATATGTGTTGCAACCTCTTGCATCAGTTGGGTGTCAAAACTTGCTGCTAATGCAATTGCCTGAGGAAAACAAGTTGCTTGCCCCCTCACCAGACCGTGCAAACCTTCATCAAAAAATATAACTGGTATTCCTAAGCGTGTCTGCTCCACAAAATAGTGCTGAATCTCGTTGACCTTTTGTGCGTATGCTTGTGCAGTTTGTTGCTTTGAATAGTTAAGAATTTGTTGATGCGGATCGTTATTTTCGGTTGTAAAGAGCTGTAAACCAAAAATGCCGTGTTCAAAACGGCATTTTGTGGTGTCAAAATCGGACGGAACCATAAAGACTTGCCATGCCTTTTCGGCTGGCGTCATGCGGCTCAATAAATCGTTTACCCTAGCATCAATACTTTGGGTAGGATCTTTATAAAGTTGGGCATAAGTAAACTGACTTATGCATAAAAAACAGACCAATAACTTCATGGTCTACGAAGATAAGCAATCTTAAAGGCCGTTAGCCGCCAAGCGTAATTTTAAATCAAGATAAGCCTTTTGGTAAGCCTCTACTTGTTTTTTATCGCGGTTAGAGAGATCCATTCTACCCAAAGTTTGCAAAATTAGATCTGCTTCTTTTGTGTTTCTCAAAGCAAAATAAGCTTCAAGTAGATTGACGTAAATGGCAATGGTGACATCTTTATCAATACGTGCTTTTTTATTGGCGATATCAGACTCTTCAAGTGCCTTATTCCAGATGGAAATCGCTTTGTCTAATTCTGCTTTACCTTGTGCCTCGTTGGTAGCCAGCATCTTGAAACCTAAGGTTGCTGCATTATAAGCATCCAAAATGTCGTTGTGTGATTCATTCTTTGATTTCACATAATACAATTCGAACGTTTCTTCGGTGCGCTCAAAACCAATGCGGTCATTGACCATATGATTGATGGCTTTAAGATTTTCTTGTAAGCATTTGTCTTCCATAGCTTTAATAGTAGCACTGGCATCGCTAGAAGGTTGGGTTTTAGTGGCGGTACCTTTGTAAGTTTTAAATTCTGTAAACTCGGCAGGTGCAGCTGCATAAATTTCTTGATTGGCAGCATTGCTGACACGGAAGCTCATGGGGTGTCTGTATGTGAATTCTAGATGATAATAAGTAACATCTTTTGAGGTACTTACGCCATTTGCAATACTCGTTTCTTTCTTTACTTCACTGACAATTTTGGCAGGTGTTGCTTCAAATCCTTGAAGCGTAACCACGTAATTGAGCGCGTTATTGCTTCCTTTTTCAAGACCATCAATCGTCAAATAGGTCGACGCCAATGAATTGTAGTCATAGCTTGACTTCAGTACTGGTGGGCTAACCGTTCTTCTGTATGGTTGTGCAACATAATCTTTTACCGGATGATTGTTCTCGTTGAGTACTTGCTTTTCAAGAATTTTTGAGGCAGTAGATTTTGCATTCCAAGCTTCCATTTCTTTGGCATATTTGTCATCAGCCGCTTTCAGGCGGTTCGGATATTCAGCCATTTCTCTTTGGTAGTCTGCTTCTGCTTGCGCCTTGTCTTTCTCGAACTGATCGAGTAATTTTTGATTTTCAACTTCGTAAGCAGCATTGACAGCTGCTTGATAAAAAGCAGGCTTAGGCTGTACAGGATTTGTAGGAAGCTTGATGTAAGTGTAGGTAAGTTGCTCGCCTTTAACGGATTGTCCAAATAAATTGAACCCTAAGGCCAAAGCGAGAATAAGCGTAGTTTTTTTCACGAAAATAAGTTTTTAATTACGGGTTTGAGGACGTAAAATTAGTGCAATTAGTTGCTTTTGGATTGCATTACTTTTTTAAAATTGGTGAGAACTTTTTCTTTTCATAACTTTAGAGCTTTAAAATTAAGCAGATATGCATCATCTATTCAAATTAAGCATCATTGCAGTCGGGTTGTTTTTGAGTTCTTGTACCTCTTATTTGTTGCCCGATACGCAAGATGTTGTTTTTCTCACGGATTCAGATTCTTCGAAAGTACGTTCGGTAGAAAAAGAATTCGGAACTGGTAAAAAGATCAGTACAAATATTGATCGTATAGGTTTTCAGCAAATTGTTATTCAAACACCGGGGTTCAAAGACGAACATTATTTACTTGTTCCTGAAAAAAGAGATCCTTTGTTTTATCCTGTGTCCATTTTGGACTTTCCCTTTTTATTTGTGTACGGTGAGAGTTTGATCAATTTACCCAACGGATTTTTGTATCCCAATGAAATCAAACTCAGCAATAGTCTAGTATATCCAAAACGTAATATGGATCAAAGGTATGTCAATATAGAGGATGTGAAAATCGCCATTGCAGACTACGACCAAGACATCCAAACCTATTATGTGCCAAATGCACCAAACATTGAAGGTAAATTATTGGAAGAAAAAAAGTTGCGCATTTCCGAAAATCTAGAAGCCAAAAGATTAGAAGAACAAAGATTGGCAGAACTTTCGAAGAAAAAACGTATTAGAATGGTTTCAGGTGCTTCTCTTAGTGGTCCAAATGACCGAAAGAGTCTTTTTGCTGAAAACACAGTTTTTACTGAAGATTTATTCAACGTGTTGTTTCAATCGGGATTTATCGATACTGTCAACCGGATTTTCCAAGATAACAATAATACCATTTTTTTGGAAGCAAAAATGACGGAAATCGACGAATTTATTGTTTATGAAGGCTATGGCAATTACCGCAAAATTGGCTTGGAGGTTACCTGGACCACATTCAATAATTACGAAGAAGTTGTGGACTCACTGAGCTTGTACAGTTTTTCAGACCCTTTTGTGAATTACGGTGGGCAAGCGCCTGATTACATAGGTATGATTAACGATGCGCTTGCGCGTAGCTACTACGAACTCAAACAAACTGCTCAGTTTCAAGAGAAACTCAAAGTTCAAACTAATTTCAATATTCAAGATCCGGTTTTGAGTATAAATAAACCCACCAACTTAGTTAAAGAATTGTCAGATGCCTCACTCGGATCTGTAATTATCAAAAGGCCAGATGGCGGGCACGGTTCTGGTTTTGCCATCACCCAAGATGGTTACATTCTTACAAATTATCATGTGATTTCAGGCAAGACACAAGATCAACCAACTAAGGTAAAAGTCATTCTTTCAAATGGAATTCAATTGGAAGCCGACATTGTCAGATATAACAGAGCCAGAGATGTTGCATTGCTCAAAGTCGCCTATAATTTTGAGAAAGTATTCTTGCTTTCCGATGTCAAATCTTTTAAAAACCTTTCCGAGGTTTATACTATTGGTGCGCCAAAGTCTGTGGAACTTGGCCAGTCTGTAAGTTTAGGTCTTATTTCTAATGAAAGAGTGACCAACAATAATAATTTACTTCAGCTAAATATCAATATCAATGGAGGTAATAGTGGTGGGCCACTCTTTGATAAAAGTGGAACCCTTCATGGCGTTATTCAGTCAAAATTAGTGGGTAAGGACACAGAAGGGGTTGGATTTGCGATACCATCTTATCTAGTAGCAACTTACCTTAATATTCAATACAATAAATAAAATGAAAAAAGATTTATTCAAACTAATCATACTTATCGTAAGTTTTGTGTGTAGTCAGGATGCTACAGCGCAAAGTCGCTATATTAAACTAGGTGCCACAGTGCCTGGTACTAGCGTAGCTGGGCTTGTTGGCAATGGAGTATGTGTGTCCTTTGGTGAGGTTTCGAAAAAAGTTTTTGATGTCAGATCAAGAGTTGGCCTTGATTTATTCTATCACAAAGGATCTAAAGATTCATTTGTAGGATTTAATACATATTCTGCAATGTTTGGAGGGGATATGATTCAATCGACTTCTTACCAAAGTACACTTTTTCTGAACGGTCAATTGGTCGCGAGTTTAGATTACTTTTTATTTGATAAAATGCCCAATTTCTTTTTCGGGCCTGATGTATTTCTATCTGGAGGTTTACATAATTATCGATATACACTTGAATACGTCTGGGATGGCTCAATTTACACAAGTGGCGGAGGAGTCAAAGCACATGTAGGGTTTGAGAAACCATTAGGACAAAAAAATATTTTTTTCGGTGAGTATGCAATTGGTTATGTTGTTACAACCCCTTATTTCCGCATTGAACAGCCATCCTATACCGGTCAAGCGGAAAGGCCAACTTATTGGTTCACCGTTTCACATCAATTCAGTGTAGGGTTCAGATTTTAATTTTTAATAGTTATTATGAAATATTTCTTTTTAGTTTCTCTTCTGTTTTCGCTATTTGCTTGCACAAAATTTGAAACAGCAAAGCCTACCATTTCTATGACGCGTACTGGTCTTAGTAATGAAGACGTAAAAGCTACTGCAAATTACGGATCTCTGTCCCGACAAAATGTTTTGTTTTACGGAATCCAGCTTGATACTTTGCCAAATAATCCAATAGATGCTTATGCATATGAAGGGTTGCCTTGTCCATTGACCAAGACATCAATTTACGATGGTTCTTCGGGTTTTTTTGTACCGGGTAATACCTATTATCTCAGGTCTTTTGCTGCTTTGAAGACAGGTGAGATGCTTGTTTCAGAGCGATTTGAGTTTGTTTATTAAGAGTTTGTCGCTATTCTAAATTGTTTTTTTTCAATTCTTTTTGGCGGGCAAAGAACCAAACCTCTTTCTTTTTGTTTAACTAAAAAACAAAAAGATGAAACAAAACGGTCATACAGTTTCCAATCAACACATTGACATTCTAATAGACGAGCTAGGAGATGAGCATGTCAGTACTTCGGTAGAAACGCCTCTTAGGGCTGATGCCTTCGATATTTCTGACGAAGAGAAAATAGAAAAGATTGCGGAACATTTTGGATCTATCATGGATATTCTTGGTCTAGACCGTTCTGATGACAGTCTCAGTGGTACGCCTCGCAGGGTGGCTAAAATGTATGTCAAAGAAATATTCAGTGGACTTAACCCCGAAAATTTCCCCGATATCAAGTTGTTTGAAAACAAGTATCAATACAACCAGATGCTTGTCGAGAAGAATATCTTGTTTTATTCCAATTGCGAGCATCATTTTGTACCAATCATTGGAAAGGCACACGTGGCCTATATTTCTTCTGGAAAAGTAATTGGTTTATCTAAAATCAATCGGATTGTTCAGCATTTTGCTAAGCGTCCACAAGTTCAAGAGCGTTTGACTATGCAAATTACCAAAGCCCTCCAACAAGCGCTAGAAACCCAAGATGTTGCGGTGGTCATTGACGCCACGCATCTTTGTGTTTCATCAAGAGGCGTCAAAGATGTAAATAGCAGCACTGTAACCGCTCAGTTTTGTGGCAAGTTTGAAAACGAAGCCACCAAAAACGAGTTTTTGAAGTATATCGAATTATAGTCAATGCTGCACCTTCAGGTGGGCTTGGTATAGTTTCAGTTCTTCCCAACTTGCTTGTATTCCGAGTTTTTCTTTGAGTGGGGTCAACGAGCTTTCTTGGTAATCTTCGAAATAACCGGCTAATTCATTGATGCGCTCAGGCGGCATGATTTCATCCAAAGCAATGTCCTCACTGCGAATCAAATAAACCAAATGATTGGTGATGGTTTGTACTGAGACTTGGCGTATGCGCGCCATTTCTTCGATTTCTTTGCCCGATTTGAGTAGTTCAAGTGTTTGGTCATAGGTAGACTTCTTATCTGGCTTTGTGCTTGTTTTTGCTGTTGACTTTTTTTCGAGTGTGCTCAATGGTTCTTCATCAGGATCATCGAGCAAAGATGGAACTTGCTTGAGTTCTTGCTTCACTGCATCGATTCTGCTGCTTTTATAATTTTTTATTTCAGCGTTGTTGACTATCGTTTTATCGATATCCTTTTTGGAGCTGATTGCTTCCACAAGCAAACGTGCTTTTTTTAGCTGAAGAATGGTTTGGGTCAATAATTCATCGAGCTCTTCGAGTTCTTCAGCGTATTGCTTGGTCTTTCTAACCCGACTCAGTTCTGCGATTTTTCTCAGATTTGAAAGCAATACTGCATCAAAATTTTTAAAAAAGTAATGATACGCAGCTTGCATGCGTTCGTTCAAAAAAGCGAGTTCAAATTGGGGTGCTCGCCAAATTTGATCGAGTTGTTTTCTGAATTTTTGGGCGGGCTCAGTGGCGGACTGAATGATTTGATTTTGCAGCGTCATCCAGCTTTTATTTTTAGCTTTTTCTGTTTTTGGACCGGCCAGTTGATAGCTAGCAAAATGGATGCCCCACTTAGAACTTAATTCATACCAATCGAAAGATTGCTTGAGTGAGGTAATCAAGTAATTTTTGGTGGCCTGCTCGAGATATCCTTGCAGTTGGGCTTCTTGTACTTTGTTTTGACTGTACGCAACCACTTGTTGATCATTGGAAAGTCCGTTCATGCGCATGGGTTGCGTCAAAATAAGGCCATCCAATGTGCGTAAACGCGATAGCGCCACGTATGCTTGCCCAGGAGCAAATACATCGGAAACATCCAGGATAGCTTTGTCAAAAGTGAGGCCTTGGCTTTTATGTACCGTGATTGCCCAAGCTAATTTCAAAGGGTAATGTACAAATGTGCCAAGTGTTTCTTCGATGACCTCGCCGGTAAGCTCATTGAGCGCATATCTTTTATTGACCCATTCAAACTTTTCGACTACAATTGTTTTGTTTTCCTCGGTAAATGTGACTGTAATTTCTTGGTCGCTCAAAGCTGCAACGATGCCCATTTTACCATTGAAATAATGCTTATCAAAAGACAAATCATTTTTAACAAACATCACTTGTGCACCAATTTTTAACTCAAGTTTTTCTTCAAGAGAGAAGAGGTGCTTTGGATAGTCACCGGTAATTTCGGCCTCAAAACAAACAATATTGCCTTCCAATTCGGCCAAAGCTTTGGCATTGATTTGATCTGCTTTGTGATTATGGGTAGTTAATGTGATATAACCTTTGTTTTGGGATGTATCAAATTCAGGCTGTACATATTGATTTAATATCCCGACATCTTCCTGTGTGATTTGGTTATTGCGCAAATGATTGAGTACCTGAATAAACGCTTGGTCTTGCTGCCTGTAAATCGTTGAAAGTTCGATATACAAGGGCTTGATTTCTTGTAATACTTTGGCATTAAAGAAGAAAACACCCTGATAATAGCTTCTTAAAATTTGCCATTCTTCTTGTTTGACAACTGGAGGAAGTTGCAGTAAATCGCCAATAAAAAGGACTTGAATGCCACCGAAAGCTTCATTAGAGCGCCTTACATTGCGCAAGGTCCAATCCATGGCGTCAAGTAAATCGGCACGCAACATACTCACTTCGTCAATGATTAGTAGTTCTATATTTCGAATCAATTTCAAGCGGGTCTTGTTCATCGAAAAATGACGCATGAGCGTATCTTTTGTCTCGAACTTGACCGTCTCAGTAAAAGCAGCCTGCGCACCAAATTCAGGTATAAACCCTGCAAAAGGTAATTGAAATAAAGAATGAATTGTAACACCACCTGCATTTAAAGCAGCAATACCGGTTGGTGCAACAATGACTGTATTTTTGTGGGTAGAGGCAACAATTTTTCTAAGTAAGGTTGTTTTTCCGGTACCTGCCTTGCCAGTCAGGAATATGGTCTGATTGGTCTGATTGATGAATTGCTCTGTAAATTCGGCAACGGAACGGTTCTCTGGATTCAAAATGGAAGGCGTTTGAAAGATCTGAACGAAGTTACTTATTATGATTTTATTAGTTGATTTCTTGAAGGAGGTAATCTAGCCATTTCGGATCAAGCTTGGAAAATGCAAACCATTTTTTTCCTAGATCTTTGAGAGATGCACCTAAGTGATAAACTTCTTTTTTGTCAATAATTAAAAAGCGATCATGGCTTTTATCGAACTGCCGCCAAGTAAAGTTTCCATATTGAATATTTGCTTTTTTTATGTCTAAATCAAGTTGTGGGCTTTTTTTATTTGAAAGCAAAGTGACAAGAACAGTATCTTCTTTTTTTGAAAGGTGCAC
>JBJTNI010000034.1:0-38398 GCA_046073985.1 Flavobacteriales bacterium
ATGTATCAAAAATGGCTTAATGTGTATCAATAATGTATCATTTCTGTAATGTAAATATCCGACGTTTGCGATGGACAAACAGCAAAACAATGTCAAAAAAACGCAGCATTTCAAGCTCAAAATACCATGTTTTAGACCCGCAAGAATTGAAGGAGGTCCTCTTTCATGATTATCAACTGATCAAGCAGATGAAATGTCCGTTGCAGAATAAAGCAAAACTTTTATCGACGCTTTTTTCGATAAATCAGAATAGTTGGCGTGTGGTTGGGATTACACCTGCTGCATTAGCCGTCTTCAAAACATACGGCTACAAGAAACAATCTGGCATGGGTATTAACCGCTCACACATTACGCAACGTGCTACCTTTTACCTAGAACTGTTGCAAACTAAATTTAATACTGCTGAAGCATTCTGGAAAGCCTATTTTGACAACGACATGACCATTTTGGCAACCTCAACAGAGAACATGAGTAAGTCGACCGAAATTTTCAAGAATTACTACCCCATTCCTGCGGATGAAAGGAAATTATTCCAAACTGCTGGCTACGCATGGAAACACAAAGACGAAGAAATTGAATTTTTGAAAGACTTGGCAAAGCATTCCAAAAATAAATGACCGACTGCTGTTTCTAAAATAAATAAGTAATCAATTTAAATCTAAATAATATGTCAACGATTAAAGTAACAAAAGCAACCACTGTTAAAAGTTTAAAGCGTCAATTCAAAACAGATTTCAATTGCTCTTTGGAAGTGTACAAAGGAAACAACCAAATTGCCGGAGACGAGATCAAATTATTGGATTTAGCCAAAGAAAATTATGCTGGTGGTGAACTTGAAATTGGTGCAAGATCAAGAGTGGGCAACGTTGAAAATTACTTCAAAGATTCTTTTGGCATCAAAGTCCAAATTAAAAATAGCGAGAATACCAAGTTAGCAGATAACGACATGACGCTTACTCAAGCAGGTAAAATGTAAGGCCATGGGATTACTAGATAAATTTTTGGACCGTTTTAATAAAGCGGAATTTACCATTGCACCCAACAAAAAACTAAAATCGCTATCTAAAGAATTTAAGGAGGCTTATGACTTATCGCTTGTTTTTTACAAGGGAAATATGATTGCCGAGGAAACCCTTACACTCGGGGGGCTCAATCAAAAAACTTCGGCCAAAATAAGCACCACATCTAAGGATGGAATTAAAATCAAAGGAAATATGTTGGTTAAGGATGTTGAAAAGAAGTTTTTAGACACATATGGTGTAACGGTGCAAATCAAAAACAAAAAAGCCGATAAACTGATCGATAATAACATCACTCTGGGTGAAGCCGCAAGAAACCAATAACACACAAAATGAGTAAAGCCTATTATAAATCTCAAATTGAAGGATACAAAAGAGATATTGAACGTGAAAAAACAAAAATTGCAGGATTCAAAGAAGATATTGCGAAAGTAAAAATTCGTAAAAGTCGAGAAACTGAAACCTATGCAAGCCGCTTACGCAATGCGAGTACAAGCGCAGCGAAGCATAACATTCGATCCTCAAAAGCTCGTCAATGGGAAAGTTTCGCCAGAGAAATAGACCGCTACAAAGACCGCATTGAATCCTGTAAGAAAGACATTGCTAGACATCGAGATGCCATATCTAGGGCTCGAGAATCAATGAAGAGAGCGAAATAGGCAATTTCCAATGGCTTCGAAAATGAAGGATCTTTTAACTCCGCTTATTGCACTTTTTATACTTAGCGCTTGCAACAGTAATGAACGCATGGTTAAAAAATTCATCAAACGCATCAATGCACGTGAGATCAATTCGGCCTCCAAATATTTATGGCCAGAAGACCATGCTTCGCTTTATGTTTTCAATGAACGATTTTTAGCCTTTGATAAGCTCACCACCTTTGATATTTATGAGGTCAATGAAAACGGTACCACTATTACTGCCAAAATTAATTTATTGAATGCAAAAGAAGGTTTAAAAGCTTACTTTGACTCACTTGGAATGCTCAAAGGAAATACACTGAATCTGACTTTTACGAAACGAAAAACGGAAGAAACGGATTATATCTCCTTACAGTTTCCCTGGGATGATTGCGGGCTACCATCCCAGCTCAAACGTTCAAGCATTGAAACTGAATCGCTCAATCTTAGGTCTGGACCTGGTTTAGGCTATCCAGTTCAAAAAGTAGTAAGTCAAAATGAAGACATTTTAATTGACGCCAATTACAAAAACAATGGTTGGCGCAAAGGCTTTGACTTCAGTGATAACGGACCACTAGTAACCTTGTATTTCTCAAGCAAACTCAGCGATGAAAAAGATATTAGTTTTTTTACCTTGGGTTATTTTGGAACAGTTTCAATCATTCTACTCAGTATTTTAGGTGTACTAATTTGGTTTTTAGTATACCCATTAGTTCTATTTGGCGGGATTTTTAAATCAGCCAGCGAGGCTCCTCAAATGGCGTTAGTACTACTCTTATTAATGATTTCTTCAATGTATTTCACTTACCAATTATTAGAAAATATGCTCTTTGAAATATTTATGATAAACATTCCTTATTAACTCAGAATATGAAGCTTAAGGAATTTTTAAATAATGCCCTTCTTGAAAAAGAAACAGAAAGTAATTTAGGTGCACGCATTATCAATGGACTTGTTATCACCCTAATTTTGATTTCAAGCGCTGCTATCCTGTTAGAGATCAGTTTCCAAAATACTCCGTATGTAATCGTTTTTGATGGAATAGAACTTTTCACCACACTTTTTTTCAGTTTAGAATTTGGAATTCGAATTTGGGTAGCAAATGAAAATGAAATAGGTCGACCTGCTGTATTAAAAAGACTTCGATACATATTCAGCTTTTATGGTCTAATAGATTTCATATCAATTTTACCTTTTTTTCTCGGTTATTTTCTCGGTGTGAAGCATTTAGGGTTCTTGAAAATAATTAGGATTATCCGCATTTTGCGTTTAGCACGCTATTTAAAGTCTTTCGATTTCATTATCAATGCAACGAAAAATAAAAAAAATGAATTATTCATTTCGATGCAAATTGTGCTATTATTTACGTTTGTACTTTCTGTCTTACTTTTCTTTGTAGAAAACAAAATACAACCTGAAAATTTTAGCTCAGTAAAAGATGCATTGGTTTGGTCCTTTTCTAAATATATAGGTGACATAGCTGGTTACGGTGATTTTACACCACTCACCCAAACCGGAAAACTTCTAGCTACAGCTGTTGGAATCCTTTCAATCGCAATTTTTGCCGTTCCCGCAGGTATTATTGCATCCGGTTTTGTAGAGGAAATCGAAACAGAAAAAAAGCTAAAGGAAATTTCACGTACTCAATTTTTAATTGAAAGGAGTTTTAGCCCTGTGTATAATGATATTATCAACTTTTCTGTTGCTCCAAGAAAAAGAAGCATACCTCAAATTCAGGCCAGACTCACCCTTACAGAAACAGAAATCTTTGAAGCGGTACGCAATTCGGAAAACTTGAGAATCATATGGGATAAATCCGATCCAAAAAACCCCAATTTTGATTTAATTGTAGTGGAAAACATTACAAAAAATACAGATTTTGGATACATTGATAATAATGTAACATCGAATATTCGTATCGTCAACCCACTTGGTAAAGGTGAACGTGCAATTTCACATTTCTGTAAAACACTAGCTCAAATAGGATCATATCAACTCGTATCAAATGAACTCTTTTCGGGAGGAGATTTTGAACCAGAAACAAAATGCAGACTCGATATTAATGACGCTTTTACTTCCAAAGACAAATTGATGACTTTACCCGATGCGGCGCAGCACTTTACAAGCGCCTGTATCCATGACTTGAAGTCAACGGATTGGGTTATCATCATAAGGTCATCCGCAAGTCATAGGGATTTAGATTTGCATATTACTTTCGGTGGTGATAAAGGAAATAAATCAATAGAGGAGGTTGAAAATCCTACTATTAACGAATTAGATAAACTTACTTTATTTCATGAAGAACTCATTATTCAAATGCAAAATTTAAAATACAAAGTAGGTACACATCAAGATTTCAAAAGTACCAATCTACAATTGCTGCATCAATTTATAAGAACGAATACTCAAGTTAATGTAATAACAATTTTTATATCGATTGATTTACTCAGTGGCCCAGACCGTATATATTATCGCGTACTCAAACATTTAAATCTTGCTCTACAAACACTACACTAAATATTTATTTGTTTTTTGTTTTTTTCACCTGTTCATTTCAAATTGCTGTAGCCAAATACTTTTTCTTGATAGAGAAAACGCAAGTGATACATTACATAGAAAATTTACAGGACTAATAGACTTAACTATAACCGCAGACAAACAACGAAAAGATATAATTGAACTCACTCAGCAGTCCGAGTTCGATTGGAAAGTCAAGAAGTCTAATGTTGTTATATTATTAACCCATACAGACTTCGTTTTCAATGGACCAGTTGTGCTAGAAAATAATGGCTATTTTCAAATACGGTTCAGAGACAATGATACAAAGAAAGTTGCTCCGGATTATTTTTTACAATATCAATGGAATGGCATCACAGGTCTTCAAAATAGAGCCATAGCTGGACTTAATGCGCGATTTAGATTCTGGGATGATCGAAAAGATGATTTTTATTCGAGTGCGGGTCTTTTCTATGAATATGAAAAATGGAATCCTTTTCTAATCAATTATGCATTTGGCGGATCATCTCTTCAGATGACCGAAAGAAACTTATTGCGATTAAATCTATCTCTTAAAACTGCTTTTCAACTACATAATGGGATAGACTTTTCATTCATCACCTATTTGCAATCTCCTTTAAACGCTGGTCTAAAAAATATCTTTGCTGCAAGATGGTCGGTCGATTCACAGATAAATTTTCAGCTAAACAAACATTTATTCTTTAATATCAAATACAACCATAACTTAGATTATTTCAGACCCCTACCCATTGACGTATTTTTTTACAGTTTTACTTTGGGTTGTCGTTTGCTAGTTTAATTCAAAATACCCCGCAAAATACTCCTCCGATAACAAGGGCAAGTTGACTTTTGAGAGTTTGGCTTTGAATTGTTGTTGGAGGTTTTTGGTTGGTTGTTGGTGCTGTTTGGCTATTTCAAGTTGGAAGTAAGTGATGTAAATATCCACAATGAGTTTGTATCCAAAACGAATTTGCTCGATAGGGCTGCTGTCAAGTAAAGCTTTTGCTGCTTGAAAATCTTGGTTTTGAATATGATGTGCAGCCAAAAAAATCTTTTCTATCGAAATCAAGGAAATTTGATACCACTTTTGTGCAATCGGCAGTTCTTGCAGTTCAGTAAAAACAAAGTCAGTTAGTGTTTTATCTTTAGTAAGTAACGCGTGAATAGCTGGCACATAAAGCAATTCGGCTTTCAATTCAGGAGTAGCAGCTAATCGTTTTTTCATGATCCCTTCCAATTGTCGGCGTTGCTTGTTACTTGGAGCCAACATTATTTTTAAACAAAAAATTCGCCCAAAAAGGATCGGATGTTGCGTTACTTTTAAAGGCGGAATTTGAGCCAATACTTGCTCGGGAATTGACTGCTTATTGAGCAAAAACATGAAGGGCTTGAGGCTACTGATGAATTGGGCTGTATCAGTTTCTAAATTTGGTAGTGCAGAAAGGTAAGTGATCCACTTCCCGTATTTCCCATTGAAACGAGTGTAATCTACATTCGTTTTGAGCACTAGGTCTCTAAAATTCTTTTCATGCAACAATAATTGTTCGATTTCCCAATGATCGAAATGGTTGAAATGCAAGCCCAGTATGACACCAATCTGACTGGCGTCGTCAAAACTCAAGTTTGCAAATTGAAATGCTGGGGCACGAAACAACTGGACCACCTCTGCTCCTTTTTCGTGATTCAATAATTCTTTGACGGCCAATGAAAACGACACCGCAAAATCTTGATATTCATTTTTTCTGATGAGCAAATGGGCAATGAGGTCTTGCAAATTGAGGCTATTGAGGGCTAAAAAAAGTCCTTCCCACTTGGGCCAAATATCGATGGAAGGAAATTGTCTTGAAAAATCTAGGAAATCTTTAAAACCGCAATAAACCGCTAATGTATCAAGCGTAGTTTGCCGCGGTGTTGTATGGGCGACCATTCCGAAAAAACGTCTGATGGTATTGTAAGAAACCAAGATGTTGGTTTTCAAATAGATATCTTGCGCCAATAATTCGGCATGTTGGCGCCTCGCTATTTTTTGCCCGAAAGTCTTTTCTACTTGGGCTTTTAATTCATTTATCATCAACTAAATGTACCACAAATGGACCAAAATGTACCGTTTTTTAATAGATTTTTGCAGAAGTATCAATTAAAAATGAACATGCTTCCAGAAGAAGGTAATCATATTGAAGAAGAGCAAGCCAAACCAAAAAGTTCAGGTGCAAAACTTTACATTTTGATCTTCCTGATCTATTTGATTTCGATGATCATGCTTTTTGCAAGCTGTTGAGCTTAAGCCTGCAATGACTGTAAAAGCGCTTGTTTAAAAACTTCTACCTCGCGTGCACCATGTATGGCAATTTTCCTGTTAAAAATGAAATAAGGTACACCTCTTAAGCCTAAATCTTGGGCTTCTTGTAAATCTTGCGTAAACGCGCGACTGTGTTTACCCCCCAAGATAGCTAAATCAAGATGCTCCGTTTTCATGCCAATTTCACGGGCCAATTCTTGAAGGACTTCCAGATTATCAATATTCTTTCCTTCCGAAAAATAAGCTCTGAGTAAACGCATTTTAGCAGGCCATTGCAAACCTTGTTCGTACGCTTCATGCAAAAGTAAATGAGCCTTAATCGTATTGGACACCACAATTTTATCCATATTCATTGCCAGCCCCATTTCTTTACCTTGTGCGACAATTCTCAAATTCATGGCTTCAATTTGATCCAGTGGGATTTGCTTGTGCTCGTGCAAATACTGAACAATCGATTTGTTCAGGTCTGTTTTTAAGCCCGGATTCAAGAGAAACGTATGCAATTCAATCTTCACCTTATCATGTAAATTCAAATTACTAATGGCTTTTTCCAATTTAGTCAAACCTAAATAACAAAAAGGACAAGCAATGTCAGACCAAACTTCAATGTGTGTCATATGCAATTTTATAAAACTTCTGAACCGTAATCTCTGAATCTTGACAACAACATATTGAGCTCATAGGTTCTGTAGATGTAAAGTTCGATTACGATGTAATTTGGGTTGTCAACCACGACGCGTTGCGAAGCATGCAAACGACGCGCCTTTACATAATTAATGGCCCAATCGGTAAACTTCAAGCGAATGACTTCAGGAACACTGTCTTTAAAACGAGCAACACCTAAGCAATGCTTGAAATAACTGCGCAACTCGAGCTCATGGGCCAAAGCAGCCCAATGAAAATGCTGTAACTCGCCTTCTTTACCGTCTTCACGTTCGGCTAGTGCAGGTACCACTACCGCATCTTCAATCAAGTCAAAAGCGAAAACTTTGAGCTGATTCTTTGCAGCCTTTTTAAGTTCTGACCACTCACATGCCACCAAATAAAAGCGACCTTCGTAAAAGCGTATTTGCAACGGAGCAACAATCTGTAGCCTTGACTTATAAGTACTAAATGCCGGCTTGTATAAAAACTGTAAAAGGTATTGCTGTTCAATTGCCTGAAGACAAGTAGCCGCTAACTGTAGCGAGAGCCCGTCGTCATTGAGGCCCGAGAAACTAAAAACCAACCGATCTTGAAAATCGTGATCTGTTGTCTTCAATTTCTCCGGCAATTTTGCCCCTAAATTCTGACCAATTTGTTGCAACATGCTCTGCATAAAACCTTCGGAGATATCTACCTGAGCTTTTGATTTTTTTTCGAGCTGATAATAGTGTTTTCGGGCGACTTGAATGTGCTTGATACCGCTATTGCTGTCTGTTCTGAGGATTTGAAGGTCCGCTTCTAGCGAACGCCTAGAAATTGCCTTTAGACCCAAACCCGGTAGTTTTTGTTTCAGGTAATCGTGGATTTGCACAAAAGAGGCACGTTCAAAAGCCTGTGCTTTCAAAAAATCAGTGATCAATTGTAGTCTTTGGCTTTGAGCCGTGAGCTTGAGCATCATCAAATATAATTAATCCGCATTATTTTTGCGGAGTGATTGAACGAAAATTTAAAAAAAATAAAAAGATCTCGTTGTAACGAAAACTTTTGGCCCTATTTTTGTTAATTCAAGACAATATTTGAAAAGAAATTATGAAACTAATATTATTCTCAGTTGGCTTGCTAGCAATCGCTGCAAGCTGTACAAAATGGCAAAGCGAACAAAAGCAAATCAACAAAGCTGCTATCGATGGAACCTGGATTGTCAGTAGTTATATTGACGATGGTGACGATGAAACAAATGACTTTAGCTCATTTCGCTTTAGCTTTTTAGAAGATGGCACCCTGAATGCAACTGATTTACTCAGCAGCAATTCTAATCCTTACACAGGCACTTGGTCAATTACTGATTCAAATAGCAACGATGACAGCCTAGATGACCTCGACTTCAATATTAATTTTGCAGTCAGTAACAAACTAGACGATTTATCCGACGACTGGGATATCATCTCGCACACAACCACAGAGATTAAATTGATCGATGTTTCCGGAGGTGGCGGTGGCACCGACTACCTGACACTCACTAAACAGTAAGCAGCGTCTAACAAAATTCATGAAAAGCCCTGAGGAAACTCAGGGTTTTTTGTTCTTCAGTGCCTTCGGCAGGCTCTTGATTGTAAACCCAATTTGCCATTGGAGGCATACTCATGAGGATACTCTCGGTACGCCCACCTGAATAAATGCCAAATTTGGTACCGCGGTCATGGAGCAAATTGAATTCTACATAACGCCCTCTTCTGAGTGCCTGCCAATCGAGTTCTGCTTTTGTAGGTTTTTGCAATGCCAGACCATCGAGTTGTTGGGCATAAACAACCGGAAACAACCGTCCAAGATCGAGGCAATATTGAAAGATTTGGTCTTTGGTCAAACCAGATTTTTCATCGAGTTGATCAAAAAAGATACCCCCTACTCCTCTGGACTCATTGCGATGAGGCAAGAAAAAATAACGATCAGCCCACTCTTTAAATCGAGGGTAAAAATCCTTGCTGTACTGGTCTGAGACAGATTTCAAGGACTGATGAAAAACTTGTGCCTTGGCTAAATCGACAAAATGTGGTGTGAGGTCGATGCCACCACCAAACCAATAGGAATGATCTTCAAGTTCAAAATAACGCACATTCATGTGCATGATCGGATGACGCGGATGAACCGGATGCAAAACAATAGAAACCCCAGTGGCAAAAAACCGCTCGCCTTCGTGGCCCAGTTGGTTTTTCATGGCGGCTGTGACAGGCCCGTGAACAGCGCTAAATGCAACCCCCGCTTTCTCGAAAATATGACCACCGGTTAAAGTACGAGTATGACCGCCACCGCCTTCTTCGCGCTGCCAAGTATCTTCAGAGAATTTGGCATGCGTATCTAAGGATTCAAGTGCTTGACAAATATGTAATTGCAGCGCTCTGTATTGTTCTGAAATGTGTTCTTTATTGGGCATTCAGTTCTATTAATTCTCCGTTTTGAAAGCGCACCACCGGTGCAAGGGTATTTTCTATGCCCAAGCCATCTGGTCTATTTTGCAGGCGCATTTTACTGATATAACCTTGGGAGCTCTTGGTTTTTCCGAGCAGTTGCTGTCCGATTAAGTAAGTTACGTCATAACCCAAACAAGCCATTTTGGTGAGGTCTGCGCTGTACTTGCGACGGTACAATTTATGCAAAGGCACCATTGCCTTGGCTTGATAAGAGAAATAACTTGGAACAGCCACTATGAACTCAACAGAGGAATTGGTTTGTTGTTTTGACAATTCTTTCCAATCGAGCCAGTCTTTGGTGCCCGCAACCATTACAAGAGAATCTGAACTGGCAAACTGCAATAATTCTTGAACTTTAGCTCGGTCTGAACTAAAACTCACGAAAATTACCTGACCACCAATGGCCTTGTATTTCTTGTAGTTAACCCAAGATGTTTGTTGCAGTTTGAGTTTAGATTGCGCGGTTGAAGGCGACTTAAAAGCTTCGATAAAGCGCTGTTCTGTTGCTTGATCTTGGGGCAAAGGGCTGTTGATCAAAACGATGCTTGAACCCTGAAAATGAGTATGTAGGCCCGAGGCGAGTTGCTCAATGAGGATGTCGTCTTTTGGGGTGTAGGTAATAAAATTTGGACTTAAACCAGTTATTTCTCTGGGTAAATGCACCGCGAAAACCATCGGGATTTGCTGCGCCTTGGCGAACGCCGCTACTGAAGCTGCCTGACCTTCTTGGAGCGGTGAAAAAATGAGGTCCATGCTTTTGAGTTCGTCGCTCTGCAATAAAGCGTTCAAGGCTGCTGGTTTCAATTGCTCGTCATAAACAAATACCTCAGCTTCAAGACCTTGTATCCTGAGGCTGTCAAGCGCCAACTTCATACCCATGTAGTAATCAAGGGCTGCTGCTGCTACAAAGCGATTTTGCCCGCTGGTAGAATCGAGTTGAAAAGGCAAAAATGCCGCTATTTTGTATTGCTGTTTTTTAGGGACAGGAAACTGAAAAACAGCATTGGTTTTGGGCAGTGGATTGGGCACCTCCTGCACAACAACTGGCGTGCTGCGTTCTTGTTTGATAGGAATGAGTAATTGTTGGCCGGGGCGCACTTTAGATGAAGACAACGCATTGATTTTCATCAATGAATCCGTTGGAATCATGTAGCGCTTCGAAATTGAATACAAGGTTTCGTTATCGAGTACAGTATATTTAATGAGGGTATCGGTGAGTTTGTAGCTAAAACCAGCAGTTGTGGGCTTGGTATTTTGTACTGGGACAGACGGATCAAAAGGTAGAATGGCATTTTTGATCAGAATTTTTTGCCCAATGTTGATGCCGTTTTGCGCCGCCGGATTCCAACTCATGAGGCTATCAACCGAAACTTCATAGATTCTAGATAGAGCATATAATGTTTCTTTGGCCTGCACTTGATGAAAAAGCGCGCCTCTTTTGACCGGAATAAACACTGTTTTACCTGCCTCAGGGCCACGTTCGAGACCCGGATTGAGGTCCAGTAGATCTTCGGTTGTGGCTGTGAAAATGGTTGCTAGGTCTTTGAGACCCTGACCTTCTTGAATAGTGTACTGGTAACATTTTTGATTATTGTGCAAAACGACAGGTAAGTCTTGTGCTGTCATATGCAACACAAAACCAAACAAAACTGCTATCAGGAACCTCATTCGCATGTTATTCCCATTCGATAGTGGCAGGTGGCTTAGAGCTGATGTCGTAGGTAACCCGATTGATGCCACGGACTTGATTGATGATGCGATTGGAAACCTTTGCCAAAAACTCGTAGGGTAAATGACACCAATCAGCAGTCATGCCGTCTGTGGATGTAACGGCACGGAGCGCAACCGCGTTTTCGTAGGTGCGCTCATCGCCCATAACACCTACTGACTGAATAGGTAAGAAAATGGCACCGGCTTGCCAGACGTCGTCGTAAAGGCCGTCTTCTTTAAGGCTATTGATAAAAATAGCATCGACTTCTTGCAAAATACGGACTTTATCGGCCGTAACTTCTCCTAAAATACGAATACCGAGCCCCGGACCAGGAAACGGATGACGGCCTAAAATGCGGGCATCAATGTCCAAAGAACGGCCAATGCGGCGAACTTCGTCTTTGAAAAGCAAGCGCAACGGCTCGACAACTTGTAATTTCATGTAGTCAGGCAAACCACCTACGTTGTGGTGCGACTTAATGGTTTGAGATGGCCCACCAGTAGCAGAAACAGATTCAATAACATCTGGATAGATGGTGCCTTGACCCAACCACTTTGCGTTTTCAACTAATTTGGATTCTTCGTCAAAGACATCGACAAAGATTTTACCAATTGCCTTGCGCTTGAGCTCAGGGTCAGTGAGGCCCTTGAGTGCTGCGTAAAATCTTTCAGAGGCATCTACGCCTTTGACATTCAAGCCCATGCCTTGATAAGAAGCCAAAACTTGTTCGAATTCGCCTTTGCGCAACAGACCGTTGTCGACAAAAATGCAGTGCAAATTGGCACCAATTGCTTTGTGCAACAAAACAGCCGCTACTGAAGAATCAACACCGCCAGACAAACCAAGGATAACCTTGTCTGTGCCAAGTTGGGCACGCAAACGACTGGTGGTTTCCTCGATGAAAGAGTCGGGGGTCCAGTCACAGCTGCAACCACAAATTTCAACGATGAAATTTTTGAGTAAGATTTTTCCTTCTGTAGAATGGTATACTTCGGGGTGGAATTGAATACCAAAAGTAGTTTCGCCTTCAACCGCATAACCCGCTACTTCTACATCGTGAGTAGAACAGATAATTTGGTAATTGCTCGGGATATGTTTGATGGTATCGCCATGTGACATCCATACCTGCGAACCTTGAGACATTCCTTTGGTCAGGATATGTTGTTGATCGAGGTAACTCAAATGCGCGCGGCCATATTCTCGGGTATTGGATGGCAATACTTCGCCTCCGAAATGGTGAGCTAAATATTGGGCGCCGAAACAAACGCCAAGTAACGGTAATTTTCCTTTGATTGCGCTAAGATCTGGCATTGGCGCTTTTGGATCGCGCACCGAAAAAGGACTACCCGATAAGATAACACCTTTGACGTTTGGCCCTAGCTCTGGAATCTTGTTCCAAGGATGGATTTCACAATAAACATTGAGTTCGCGGATTCTTCTGGCAATCAGTTGGGTGTATTGAGAACCAAAATCGAGGATTACTATTAATTCATGCATGCCACAAAGATAGCTGAAATAGCGCTTATTTTGAGGCGAAAATCCATAGAAATCATTAATTTTGAAGTTCGCTAAATTGAACACACACATGATCGGGGATTTACTCAAATCGATATTCGGAGACAAGAACGCCAAAGACCGCAAGGAATACTGGCCTTTCGTAGATAAAGCAAACGCAGCCTGGGAGCACATCAAACAACTCTCAGATGACCAACTTCGCGGCAAAACGCAAAGTTTTCAAGCGCAAATAAAGCAAGCAATTGCAGCACTTGAAGCAGAACTTTCAGCACTTGAACTCAAAGCAGCTGACCTTCAGACACCATTTGAAGAAAAAGAAGCACTTTACGAGCAAATTGACCAACTTGTCAAGCGCATTGACGAACGCATTGAAGAAGAATTGCTCATTATTTTACCGGAAGCATTTTCAGTAGTCAAAGAAACTGCGCGTCGTTGGTCCGAAAACGGACAACTCAAAGTAAGCGCCACAGACTTTGACAAAGAATTGGCCGCCAAGCGCGACGGCATCAGTATTGAGGCAGACACCGCCATTTGGCACAACGAATGGACAGCCGCTGGCAACCGCATCAATTGGTCAATGGTTCATTACGACGTCCAATTAATGGGAGGTGCTGTATTACACCGCGGAAATATTGCCGAGATGCAAACTGGTGAAGGTAAAACACTGGTGGCAACACTTCCTGTTTACCTCAACGCACTTGCTGGCAAGGGCGTCCATGTGGTAACCGTCAATGATTACCTCGCCAAGCGCGACGCCGAATGGATGGGCCCGCTTTACGAATTTCATGGTTTGCGCGTTGACTGCATCGACAAGCACCAACCCAACTCCCAGAGCCGACGCCAGGCCTACCTTGCCGATATCACTTTTGGAACCAACAACGAATTCGGCTTTGACTACCTCCGTGACAACATGGCGGGCCATGTAGATGATATCGTGCAACGCAAGCACCATTTTGCCATTGTCGATGAAGTTGACTCCGTCTTGATCGATGACGCCAGAACTCCATTGATCATCGCTGGGCCAACACCAAAAGGCGACGAACACGAATTCCATATCCTCAAGCCGCGCATTGAACGTGTCGTTGAGGCGCAAAAAACATACGTGCAACAATGCTTGTCTGAGGCCAAAAAACTCTTGAGTGTCATCAACGAGCCCAACCCAGACAAAAACGAACAAAAACGCATGCTTGAAGAAGGAGGCATTGCCCTTCTTAGAGCACACCGCGGATTACCAAAAAACAGAGCCCTGATCAAATTTTTATCAGAGCCTGGTATCAAAGTGCACCTTCAGAAAACCGAGAACTTCTACATGGCCGAACAAGGCAAGCAAATGAAGAAGATCGACGTCGAGTTATTTTTTGTTATCGACGAAAAAAACAACTCTATCGAACTCACAGACAAAGGGATTGACCTTGTGTCTGGCCAAGAAGACCGCGATTTCTTTGTCATGCCCGATATCGGCGCTGAAATTGCCAAACTACAAAAGGAACAACTCGACAAAGACGCCTACCTCGAGCGCAAAGATGCGCTGGTCCGCGACTACTCTATCAAGTCAGAGCGCATTCACTCCGTAAGTCAATTATTGCGTGCCTACACTTTGTTTGAAAAAGAAGTTGAGTATGTCATCATGGACGGCAAAGTCAAAATTGTCGACGAATCTACTGGTCGTATCATGGAAGGACGTCGTTACTCAGACGGCTTGCACCAGGCCATTGAAGCCAAAGAAAACGTCACCGTTGAGGCAGCTACTCAAACCTACGCCTCTATTACGCTTCAAAATTATTTCAGGATGTACCACAAGCTTGCGGGCATGACCGGTACGGCCGAAACAGAAGCCCGAGAATTCTGGGATATCTACAAACTAGACGTAGTGGTTGTCCCGACAAATCGCCCAATTTCTCGCAAAGACCAAGACGACTTCGTTTATAAAACTGCCCGAGAAAAATACAATGCCATCATTCTGGAAATTGAAAGTTTGGTAGCAGCTGGTCGTCCAGTCCTCGTCGGGACCACAACTGTAGAAATTTCTGAGTTGTTGTCGCGAATGCTGCAAATGAAAAAAATTCCGCATCAAGTACTCAACGCCAAATACCATCAAAAAGAAGCAGAAATTGTTGCCAATGCCGGGCAAGCCGGAACAGTAACCATTGCAACCAACATGGCAGGTCGTGGTACCGACATCAAATTAGGCGCTGGTGTCAAAGAAGCAGGTGGTTTGGCAATTATCGGAACAGAACGCCACGACTCTCGCCGCGTTGACCGCCAGTTGCGAGGGCGCTCCGGACGTCAAGGAGATCCCGGATCTTCTCGTTTCTTTGTCTCTCTTGAAGACGACCTCATGCGTAAATTTGGTTCAGAACGCATTGCTTCCATCATGGACCGCATGGGCCTCAAAGAAGGAGAAGTAATTACTGCCGGGATGGTTTCTAAATCCATTGAGCGCGCTCAGAAAAAAGTAGAAGAAAACAATTTCGGGATGCGTAAAAACCTCCTTGAATACGATGACGTCATGAACGCTCAGCGCAAGGCCATCTACAAGAAGCGCCGCAACGCGCTCTACGGTGACCGCCTCGACATGGACATCGACAACATGTTCTATGAGCTCTGTGAAACAACAGTAGCGGCACACGCCAAAGGCGAATTCCAAGATTTCGAACTCGAAGTGTTGCGCCTCATCGGAATAGAAGCACCAGTAGACGAAACAAGTTTCAAGAGCATTTCTACCCAAGAGCTCACAGAACGCACGTATCAGTCGCTGCGCGAGGCCTATGACCGCAAGTGTGAAAAAATTGCACGTTTGGCCTACCCTCAAGTGAAACACGTATTCGAGACCATGTCTCAGCAATACAAAAACATTGTGTTCCCTCTAACAGACGGCCGCAGACAACTCCAACTGATTGTCAACCTTGAAGAAGCCTACAATACGGAAGGGAAAGTCATCAGTAAATATTTTGAGCGCAATGTCATTCTCAGTAAAATTGACGAAGAATGGAAAGAACACCTCCGCGAAATGGACGACCTCCGATCAGCGGTGCGCAATGCCCAATACGAGCAAAAAGATCCATTGGTCATTTACAAACTAGAGTCCTATGAACTTTTCCGTTCGATGCTCAATCGCCTCAACGAAGAAGCGCTTGAATTACTCATGAAAATGGACGTCCCTGTTGAGCAACAAATTGAAAGTACCAACAAAGAGGACCACCAAAATCATTACGAAAAAGCACAGCTTTCGGCCACTAGCAGCACCACCCCACCAGCTTTCGAGGGTCGTGAAGGCTACGAACAAGCTATTGCCAATTCAATGCCACAACGCGAGAAACAACAGCCAGTGGTAGCCGATCCTAAAATTGGACGCAATGACCCTTGCCCTTGTGGAAGTGGCAAGAAATACAAGCAGTGTCACGGACAATAACTTACTGATGCACCCGATTCAAATTGCAGTCATTGGTTCCGGTAGGGTCGCTCAAACGCTTTTGAGACTTGCCGCCGATGCGCAAATTTCAATTTCAGGCATCTATGCTCGTAATCAAACCAAGGCCGATGCCCTTGCTTTGCAATACAATTGTACAGCAGCAAAATCCATCCAAGATCTCCAAGCAGACCTCATCCTGGTTTGTGTCTCAGATGACGCCCTACCTGAAGTAATTGCTCAACTCGGGCCTCAACAATTTGCTGCGTACACTGCGGGTAGCCCAAGCATTAAGTTGTTTGCACACAACAACCTGGGCGTTTGTTATCCGTACCAAAGCATCTCGCTCAACCGAGACCTTTTGGCTTCAGACATCCCTTTCATGATCGAAGGTAAAAACGACTTCGTTTTACAGCGCATCACTGCTTTTTTACAGCAACTCGGTGCCCAATTTCAACTCTGTGGTTCTGCCCAAAGATCACAATACCACTTAGCGGGTGTTTTTGTAAATAATTTTGGCAACCTCATGCTCCTAGAAGCCAGTAAAATTTTGGCCGAGGCCAACCTTGATTTCACGCCTGTGTATCCGTTGCTCAATGAAACCATTGCCAAAGCAATTTTAATGGGCCCAGAAAAAGCTCAAACTGGCCCAGCCCTCAGACACGACCAAAACACCCTTGAGCGCCATAGAAATCAACTCAATGGCCAACAGCTAGATGTATACAATCAGCTCACCCAACGCATACAAGACCTCTTTAAAAATGCTTAGCTACAAACAAAGACTCAATCAAATCAGCACGTTTATATTTGATGTCGATGGCGTTTTCACCGATGGAAAAGTTTACCTCATCAATGATGAAATTGTAAGAGCGCTCAATTCAAAAGACGGCTACGCTGTTCAGTATGCCGTTAAAATGGGTTATCGTATTTTTTGCATTACTGGTGGTTCTTCTCCTGAAGTAAAAAAACGCTTGATGGGCCTTGGTGTTCATGATGTATTTCTGGGTGCCCACAACAAAATGGAGCGCTACGAAGCCATCAAACAACAATATGGTCTGCAAGATGATGAAATTGCGTACATGGGAGACGACATTCCTGACATCCCTGTTTTGCGCAAGGCCGGCTTGTCGACTTGCCCGCAAGATGCCGTTTCAGATGTAAAAGCTGTGGTGCACTATCAAAGTCCTTTCCTAGGAGGCAAAACTTGCGTCCGCGATCTCATCGAACAAACCTTGCGTTGCCAAGGCAAATGGCTCACTGAATTGGCCTACGAGTGGTAGCCCAATAGCGCTGCAACTCCGTCACTAACTGCAATTGATTCTGACATCGCCTCAGATTATGGAGTTCATCCTTTACTTTGTAATAATGATTACCCTCCAGAAAATCGGTCAAAAAACGCATAGCCTGCACTAAAATCACTCCTTGAACGGCTCCAAACAACTTGGTTTCATCCACTCTAAAAGTGGTCAATAGTGCCTCAAAAACACTTGCCTTGAAAAGGCCCTTCTTCGTATTCACTTCTTCACCCAGACTGCAAAACGAACGAATCATATCGGCATAATCGTAATACGGACTGCCAAATTGAATGGTATCCCAATCAATAAGCGACCTCACCGTTTTTGCATTGGTTGCAAACAAATAATTACTCAATTTCGGATCCGCATGGATGAGCACCTTAGGCTCGGTATCGAGAAGTTCTTGCCACGCATGAATGAGTTGCATTTGTTGTTCTAAGCTGCGTATTTCCCTACTTGCGGTCACTAATTGAATTTGGTTGGCATTTTGCTTAGCTACTTCGTATGCACCTACCCTAAAATTCGGATTTAAAAAGTTTTTGATGGGTGCCGACCAGTGTTCTATGTTGACTTTTTGAAGTGCAACATGGAATTCTAACAAAGCACTTGCTGCCAAACAAGCAATATTTTCATCGAGTTGGCTGAGGGATATACTTGGCGATATAGCGCGTTGTAACCTAAAAAAATGTTGTTCATATTCAAAACACGTGCGGCCCTCAATTTCAATAAATTCTAAAGCAACCAAACGCTCAAGCATTATTTTTTGAGAAAGCTGCTGAAGTTGATCCTGTAGCAACATCGGATTTTTAAATACCGAAGTGTTGATTTGTTGCAGAATAAAATTATGCGAGGGTGTCCGGACCAACCAAGTATGATTGATCAAACCAACATCAATGGGTTTGACTTCCGTTACGCTTAAACCCCAAATACTCGATAATAAATGTTTCAGATCCATTCTTCGAATTGCTTGGGATAATAAACGCATTCAAGTTGTTCAATTTCTTTCAATGCTATCTGCAAATCTTCCGGGTATGTCAGACCAAACCAATTGCCACCTGATTTGATCACTTGGACCTCAAGTACTTTGGAATCAATCGCTTTTTGAACGGCATTCGGCAAATAAATTTCTTGTTGTGCATCGTCCGCGTTCTCAGTGAGAAATGCAGCAACGTAAGATTGTAGAAAATTGAGAAAGTCTGCAGGCAATAGCCATGCATTCATCGAAATAAGGGTATCACGAGAATAGCTCATCCCGAACTCATCTAGGATGCTCCCTTCAACTAATTTAAGTTTGGTTTTTTCTGTGATTTTAGACAGTAAATCCTCATTTAATTCGCATATTCCTCTTGAAACAGCGCCAAATGAACTCAATGTTTCTCCGAGTGGATATGCCAAACAAGCTGCACGAATTCCTTTCTCTTGTAAATTTTTCACTTGACTAAAAAGGGCAGCGCCGTAATAATCATCGGCATTGAGGACCAAAAAACTACCCGACCAATGACCTTTTAAAAAATGAAGTGCATGTGCTGTACCCCAAGGCTTTGGACGGTTTTGTTCTTGTAGCAAAATTTCAAAACGATTAGGATGTATCCATTTTTGCAATTGCGCTTTGATGCCATCTTGCATTTCTAAGCGGGTAATGACAAACACCTTTTCAAAGCCAGCCTTCATGGCGTCGTAACAGGCATATTCAAATAAAAAGCGGCCGTGTTCGCCAAAGGGCGCTATTTGTTTGGCGCCTCCAAAACGCGAACCCAAACCACCAGCTAATATGACCAATCCTAGCTTAGTACTTGGCATCTAGAGCAAAAATGGGCTTTCTGGTTTTCCAAGCACCTTTTGTAAAATCAGGTATTTCTTGAGGGGCTCCGTTTTCGGCAACCGATTTTTCACTCAATGGGGTGATTGCATACCAAGTTGCTAAATCATAAACATCGAGTGGAAACGCTTCATTGGCTTTGATGCATTCAATAAACGCGTTGTCAACAAAGTAATCCATGCCACCATGCCCTGAATGAGCAGCAGCTTCGGCATTTGCTTTCCAGATTGGGTGATCGTATTGCTCGAGCCAGTTTTTTGAGTTGTCCCAACGGTGCGAGTGCTTCATTTGATCCTCGAAGTAAATATGACCTTGCTCTGGGTCTCCCCAACCGAAATCTTGCCAAATACCTTTGGTTCCTTGCACGCGAAACCCAAGATTATAAGGGCGTTGCAAACTGGTATCATGGGTTAAAATGATGGTTTCACCATTGGCGCATTGCAAATGTGTGGTCACGACATCGCCTTGTTTGAATTCAATTTTTGCATTTGGATGTTCAGGGCCACCTTTCGGATGCTTGATGATATAATCGTGTAATCCGCGGGCTTTACTTGAAAAAGAACTGAGCCTTAACAAACGATTGCCGCGGTTTAAATCGAGCATAGTGGCAACTGGGCCCAAGCCGTGAGTTGGGTACAACTCGCCATTGCGATTCAAGTAATGATTGGTGCGCCAAGCAGCTTCACTGAAACCTTTGTCGCCAAATTCAACGCCAGAATTATAGGCACTATTGCCATCATTGAACAAAACACCGCGCAAATCGTGCTCATAACCCCCCTGGGCATGTACAATTTCGCCAAACATGCCTTTTCTGACCATATTTAAAATGGCCATCACATCGCGGCGATAACAAACATTTTCTAGCGGCATTATTGGCACACCGGTTTGCTCTGAAGTCTTGACATACGCCCAACAATCGTCGAGCTTGATGGCACCTCCTACTTCCATTCCTACGATTTTGCCTGCTTTCATGGCTGCAATTCCGTGTGGAAGGTGCCATTCCCATGGAGAGCTCACAAAAACGGCATCGATATCTGTTCTTGCTAACAAATTCAGGTAATCATTGGGGCCATCCTGATAAACAACAGGCGTTGGATGCCCTGCTTTGGCAATAAGCGCAAGCGCATCGTTGATCATGCGTGGGTTGGGATCTGCAAGTGCAACGATTTCAATATCGGTGCGCTTGAGCATTTCTTCAATATGTGTTTGCCCTCTGAAACCCGTTGCTATGAAACCGAGCCGAACACGATTTAGGGATTTGCCGCTAAAAGAAAATACTTCTTGAGGAAGCAATATAGCGCCGGCACCAACTACACTTGTTTTTTGAATAAATTCTCTTCTTTTCAAGTTTTTTTCTTGAAAGATAAAAAAAAGCCACCTTCGAAGGTGGCTTATTCCTATTAAATTTTATCGATCTTACTTTGTAAAATCTAAATTGTAAACAATAGAGGTCCAAAGGGTATGATTGCGCTCGACATGAATTCCATCGGACTTGAAAACCATTTGATTCAAGTAACCTAATTGTAGATTAATGTCTGGCGTAAAGCGATAACCCAGCGCCGTTATCAATCGATTTTGGTCGAGCAAATTCTTTCCAATACCTTTCCCAAAGCCAATAAATAATTCGTCATTTACATTTAGAAAAAAGCCCTTTCCTTTTTGCTGATAACTTTCTTGCAAAGGAACAATAACCTGGCTTCTGTAGCGCACGCGCTGACGAAAAATCGTATCAACCCAGCGCTGCTCTAAACGGTATCGCTGTTGAAACTGAATATGACCGAGTTGCTGTTTGACGTTAACTTGTTGCCACAATCTGTTTTCATTGGTTTGTTTGGCTATAGGTTGGGTTCCGTATGGATAACTTATTATCCAGCCATAGCCGCCAGAAAAAGTAAGTTCCTTACTAAATTTGTAATCGAGCCCAACTCTTGCCAAAGATTGTTGCCAGTCAGCAAAGCCATTTGCTCTTCGGAATTGGTATTCTGTATGTAAATCAAATTTCGATGACAGGTGATGGTTTCCTTGGTACACCAGCCATCCATGCAGTTGGTCGTCAATTTGTTTTTGGGCAAAAAGGGCTGAAGCGCTCAACCAAAGAACTATTAAAATTTTCGTTTTCATGTTTTTTATTTTTTAATTCGTGCCGCCGCATGGTGTTTGGATTTATGAAGTGATTTAAAATCTGTCAATCCAATCAAATGCAAGTGCCCACCAGCATTTTTGAAATCGATTTGCAACAGATGAAGACTTTCCATGGAAGTGTGATCAATAAAATTACACTGTTTAAAATCGATAAAGAGCTCGTCGGAAAACTGACTACGCTGCAACACATTTTGCAGACCTCTAAAATTTGTAAAGACCAACGGGCTTTTAATATGAATAACATGGTTTTCTTGATGTAATTGAAGTTTGAATAAATCTAAAAACCTTACGCCCCTAACCAGATGCAAAACAAATTTCAATAAGATACCTGCAGCGATACCTAATAATAAATCTGTAGCCAATGTTACGATGACCGTTATGGCAAAAACCATCAGTTGATCTGCTCCAATTTTGAGTGCAGATCCAAATTCTCTAGGATGAGCTAGTTTCCAACCCACACCGATCAAAAGGGCAGCCAAAGCAGACATCGGAATCATGTCGCTAAAAGAAACATCAACCATCAAAAAGATCAGGATAAACAATCCGTGAAAGAAATTAGCCCATTGCGATTTTGCACCATTGTTCACATTTGCCGAAGAACGTGCAACTTCTGAAATCATTGGTAAGCCACCAAAGAATCCGGCAATCATGTTTCCCAGACCTACTGCAATAAGATCTTTGTCGTACTTTGATTTGCGTTTTTCTGGATCCAATAAATCAACGGCCTTGACTGTCAATAATGATTCGAGTGACCCAACCAAGGTAAACATGATGACAAACTTGATGAACGTCCCGAACTGATTAAAACCTTCAAAACTTTCATTGATTCTTAAGATATCAAAGAGCGCTTTGTCAAACGACAAGAGGGGTTTAAAGGTTTCTGTGTTATGAATACCAAATACTTTGACCATGCCAATTGCTACTAATATGACAATCAACGCAGATGGGATTTTTTTCAAGATGGGGTGCTTGAAATATGGCCAAATAAAAACTATTGCCAAAGAAACCAATCCGATAACCGCAATTTGCCAATGTTCGAAAAAGTTAGGGATTGTGTTTTTAAATTCTGCCAATAATTCCAGCGGCTCTGTCATGGGTTTACCAGTAGCTGTCGTTGGTGAAAAACCGGCCAAAATGTGTACTTGCTTGCTCATGATAATGATACCAATGGCAGCGAGCATCCCGTGCACAGCCGACAACGGAAATAAATCGGTATACTTTCCTAACTTGAATAAACCCATCAGTACTTGAAGTGCACCAGCAACAACAATGGCACCGAGTGCCAAATGCCATCCAAGTTCATTATTGCCGTGCCCGAGCTCTGCCACAGAACCAGCAACGATGACTATCAAGCCCGCCGCTGGACCTTTAATGGTGAGCGGCGCACCCATAATGAACGAAACCACTACCCCACCAATCATAGCAGTAATTAGCCCATAGATTGGCGGAAAATCACTGGCCTTGGCGATACCCAAACTGAGCGGCAAAGCCAATAAGAAAATTAAGAAACCTGACAACATATCCTTTTGCCAGTTTGCTTTGAGCTCAGCTAAACCGAGTCTGTTTTGAATTGAATTTTTCATAATAGATATTTTAAGAAGATCTTTTTGCGATTTGGTGATAGTTTTTAATGTGTGGGCCTAAAAACACACGAGCGTAAATACGCATTGTGGCTAGACCGTTGATGACTAAGCTGAACGCCGTAAAAAACGCCAGCCCTATTTGACTCAAATGAATGTGTGAAAAAATGAGGTCTTCGCCAATAAAGGAAGGCGTAATGGGAAAGCCTGCTAAACCCAAGCAGACCAACAAGAAAACAAAGCCAGTTCTCGGATATTCAAAAATGTGTCCGTAGAAATTATCTAGACTGATCCATTCTGTTTTGCGCATGCGTGTAAGAATGATATATCCGACAAGCCACGCAACCACTACTCCACTCAAATACCAGACATGATGGGCATGATCAAAATGCTCATTGAATGACAGTGCTAATGAAATAGAGACATGATTGAACATGATTAGCGTCAGGCTCTTGCGTACAGAATCTCGTTCTGTAAAGGCCTTCACGGCAATTAAAAAGCCCCAAAACGCGAAGAAAAATGGCAGCTGATGGCGTAAAGTTGGCGTAAGTATTGCCTCATTGATTCTGAGAAATAAACCGATACCAAGCACAATAGCCATCACCCAAAAAACGAATTTAAAATTCAAGATTTTCCAGCCGCGTCCTATTTTCTTCAATGGATTCCAGATGACTCTGAAAAGTAAATCATCCAGGTTCCACTCCTTGAGATTCAAAATGTAGATGCGTTGCTGAAAGCGTGTCCAAGCGGTTGGCGTTTTTTCTGCTTCAATTGCTTGCTGATACAATTGTTCTCTTATTTTATGACTCACGATAGAAGGTGAAATCAATAATTGATAAGTTCTCAGGTAAGCATTCCCTAAAATATGGACAAGTGCCAAATTTTCAAGACCCAGCGCAATTTCTACAAAAATGAGGCCTATTTGAGCAATAGAGGCATATGCAATCTGGCTTTTGATAGAGCTCTGCACCCTGCTTATTGCTGAAGCAATGAGGGCGGTCAGCAAGCCACAAATGACCAAAAAGATTTTAAATGCCAATTGATTTTCCCAAAAATGCATGGTTCGGAGCATTAAAAACGCACCAATATGCACCGACATTGAGCCATAAAATATGGCACTAGATGGTGTTGGCCCCTCCATGGCTCTTGGAAGCCAAGCAGAAAACGGTAATTGCGCTGACTTTGCCGCTGCTGAAACATAAAAGAGCAAAGCAGTTACCAGACCTATTCCGGAAGCACCTGCAAGCTGTTCATTGAGCTTCATAGTAGCGTTCATCTCCATGAATGTGATGTTCGAGTGCCAAAGATGATGCAGTAACCACATTGCTAATATGATCCCGATGTCTCCAATTCTGTATACAGAAAATACCTTAAGCGCATTTTTTACAGGCAACAGTCTCTCACGGTAAAAAGCAATGAGCAGAAATGATGATACCCCGAGTATTTCCCAACCGATGAAAAGGGTTTCCATGTTTCCTGAAAAGATGATCAGGGTGTAACCTAGGTTGAAAAATAATATCGTGTTAAAAAACCGCTTGTAGCCTTCCTCTCGGTGAAGATAATACCGAGAGTAAATCGTGATGAGAAAAGTCAAAGAGGAGCCCAATAATGCAAAAAGGAGGGTCAGTTTATCCACCAAAAAGTCGATGAAAAACTCATAATTTTCTGCTTTGTAGACCGATAACTCTTTGAACTGTATCGGGTTCGAACCCATATTTAACCAGCTAATGCCATACCAGAGTACCAAAAGCAACTGCAAACCGGAGATAGAATAACCAACGGCTGAAAGCGCATATTCTTTAGAGCGCTTCAAAAACAAGCTCAATAAAAAACCAATTAAGGGCAAACCAATGTAGGCATGAATGAAATGAATCGTACTCATGATGCTTTTTGTTTAAGTTCTACAATCGGAAAGTTCTCAGGAGTATCTGCAATGAGAGGTAAAATGTCATCAATGAGCGGCAAGTTTTTATCGAGCACTTCGTAAGGTTGAAACACGCCATTTTGCAGCACGAAAAATGATTGTGTGTTTGCATCAAAACTGACCAACCTGACCCATTCATTCTTGAACCACTCCCAAGTAGACGTATTGCGCTGTATCGTTGCTAAGACAACACTTGGATCTTGTTCTACAATGACTAAAAGTCGGTAAGGATCATGTACTTCGATCATTTGGCTCGGCAGTCCGGTACGTAAATCTCCGTCGATGCCATTTGCAACACCTATAAGCCCCATCACATTGTGTGGTAACTTGGTGCCTGCGCCGAGCTGCTGATTGTCTACCCTTGAGAAATAATACTCGAGGTTGATACCGCCACAAACGGGTGCTACAGCATTTAAAATTCCGGTAAGCCTGTCTCCTGTTGGATCTTGTTGGTAATCATAAGAGTTTAAAAAAGCCCTGCGATCCAAAAATAAGTTGCGAGAAAACGACCGTCTTCCAACGATGCAAAGTGAATTGGTGGCATGATTGAGTTCCGGACGAGGCTCAAATAAAGATACCGAGCGCAACTGCACTTTGCGGTGTTGTTCGTGCTGGTTTTCAGACTTATTTAGGGTGATAAAACGTCTGGAACGCTCCACTGCATTGGCCTCTAGGGCACGATTAAAAATTTCGCGATCTGATGCTAAAGTATCCATCAGCGTAATGGGAACCTGTGCCAAATCATAATAAGTAAATTCATCGCGGCAAGTATCGTGCAAAACCGGCACAAAATGTGTTTGTTCAGCAATATGGATGCCTTGCTTTTTAAGCGCTTCACGTACCAATAGATGATTGGCCATGTAGGCAAATGCCCTTGCATTGACAGAACCTGGCCTGCCAGAACATGCCCCGCAATCATAGCCAGCATAATGCGTATTGTTTGCACTGCTCGAACCGTGAGCCACCACATACACAAGTGGCGCGAAATCGGTAGTTAGGCCAATACTTTGAAGTAATGACTTCACAGTGTTGGTCATTTCATCCAGACTAAAGCCAATTTGCAGCCCTTCTGCAGTGTGGTTTCCTTGATATTCAATGCTCAATGAGGCTTCCGGATGCATGTGCTTGCCCGATGAAACAGCCATTTGATTGAACGATGGTTTGAAAATCGATAAAGCTAATTTGAAAGCAGACCAAAACCCATAAGTATGAGTCAGAATCCAGCCAGCGATGAGGCCATAGGCACCCGGCGCAAAATGCCATTCAGCTGCTTGCTTTTTTTGAACTGATTTTTCTAAGATCAAGTGCGTTGGTTGCAAAGGCGCTGGGCATATTTTGGTGCGTTGCTGAGAACCCTCTGGCTGAAAGTAAGTTTCAATATTGAAATGCCCGGGTGTTCCAAAAGACATGAAGGAAGGATGCAATCCTTCGATATGCCTGCGAATGGAGCACTCGCGGTCATCGATACAGAAAATACCTTGTGCCTGAACTGCCGCAGTTGCCGAAGGGCGCTTTTGTTTTAAGCCAGCTAAAACCTTGTCGTAATAAGACCATTCATAGGCTTCCTGCCACAAAGCTTTTAGTTGAAGCAGCTCGGTCTGACGCACATCTTTTGGTTCAAAATGATAGCTTGCCAATTGCAGAGCAGCCACATTTTGCCATCCATCAGAAAAATGTTGATCAAGGGCATCTATCTCCAGTATACACTCCAAGAAAATGAGCTCCTCGAGTGTAATTACTTTCTTTTCAACCAATGCATTTGGTCTGGCCTCAATTTGAGCAACCATCCCGGAATATCCTGGATGAGCAAATTGTTGATCAAGTAAATAATTTTCATAGTAGGCAGTAGAACCTGCTAGTATTTCCAAAAGACTTCCTAGACGAGTTTGCGGATCAAGAAATAATTTTTTAGCTCTTTTAGTGCTGAGTAGAGATCCAAAATTATTACGCTCCAAAGAACGCATACTTTCCAAAAAACTCAGCTTTGAAACAGGGAATTTCCAAATCGAAATGCCTTGATCGAGGTAACTACTCACCAAACGAAATAGCATCGGATGTACCCGTGTATCGAGATCAAAACCAAGCTCTTTTTTCCAGGCACTGCGTACCGAACCAACCATTGGTAAGGTTGTTTGGTCGTAATCTTGATTCAACAAAGCAGGCCTCAGTGCTTGTTGATTTTTTTGTTTCAAAACCCGATCTAGGATTGGCTCAGAAATTTTGCCCGCAGCAAATTGTTCGCGGTAAAAGGCCAAAGATGGGTAGGTTTGGTATCCAAAAAGTTGCTGCGCTGCACTCAGACCCTCGTGAAAGGGTAATTCTTGAAAGGCATGAAGCGTGTTGTGATGGATAAAGTCCTTGAGCGGAGCCTGGGACGGTAAATGGTGTTTGAGCACATGCAATGCATGGCTCAGTATATCCTTTTCATTCATATTTAAGATTTAAAAGTTAAACGATAGCATTCGTTCAACTTTTATATCCTAAATACTTGATATACAATAAATAAAGGGTTTTTGTAAACGTTTACAGGTTGCTCAGGGCAGGCTTCTTTTTTCAGGCGGTGAGCAGCAAGGAAACGCAAGAGGTAAGTTGGGGTACCGACACTAGTGCAAACAAAAGTTGGAAGTTCATCTAGTGGATCGAATTCTTCTTCAACTTCTTCGAGAAAATCCTCTTCTAGAAAGAAAAATAGGTTGTCATTGTGCTGCTGCAGCTGTGTGCGATTTGAAGTTTTAGCAGCTTCGGTATTGTGGTGAAATGCGTTGAACGAATGGGCAAAAGCAATTGTGGTATTTGCGCTAATGGCAAATAAAACAAGCACTGCAACTATGTGGCGTATGCATTTCACAATTCAAAATTAAAAACAATCGCCATTTTAAATGTTAAAAAAATCCTAAATGAAAAAAGACTTACACTATCTTTGTCATATATGCAATCAACAGAATTACAAAGCGCAAAAACACAAGTTTACATTGATCTTGAAGATCAACATGGCGCGCACAATTATCATCCGCTTCCTGTAGTATTAGAAAAAGGTGAAGGAGTCTATGTTTGGGATGTCGACGGCAAACGTTATTTTGATTTTCTTTCTGCCTATTCGGCCGTTAATCAAGGTCATGGGCATCCAAAAATCACCAACGCCCTGATCCAACAAGCGCAAACCCTGGCACTCACTTCTCGTGCTTTCTACAACAACTGTTTGGGTGAATACGAGCAATTTGTCACGAACTATTTTGGTTTTGACAAAGTATTACCAATGAACACAGGGGCTGAAGCCGTAGAAACTGCCATCAAACTATGCAGAAAATGGGCCTACGAGAAAAAAGGTGTCGCTGAAAATCAAGCAAAAATTATTGTTTGTGAAGGTAATTTTCATGGCCGTACCACTACAATCGTTTCCTTTTCTTCAGATCCAGATTCTTATCAAAACTTCGGACCCTACCCCACCGGATTCATTTCCATTCCGTACAACGATACAGCGGCTCTTGAGCGTGCATTGCAGCAAGAAAATGTTGCCGGTTTCTTAGTGGAACCTATTCAAGGTGAAGCAGGTGTTTACACGCCCAACGACGACTTCATGAGACAAGCCCGAGCACTTTGTACGCAATACAATGCGCTTTTCATTGCCGATGAAGTACAGACCGGTATTGCCCGCACGGGTAGTTTACTAGCTGTTTGTGGCAATTGTAGTTGTGAAAACAAATGTGAACAACAAGCAGCAACTTATGCCAAACCCGACATCCTCATTTTAGGCAAAGCACTTTCTGGCGGAGTTTATCCGGTTTCTGCTGTGTTGGCCAATGACCACATCATGATGGTGATCAAACCTGGGCAGCACGGTTCTACTTTTGGCGGCAACCCGATTGCGGCAAAGGTGGCCATTGCGGCCCTTGAAGTCATCAATGAAGAGGGCCTCATTCAAAATGCACGCCACTTGGGGCAGCTGTTTCGCAAAGAAATGCAACGCATCATCGACGGACAAGACCTCGTTATTAAAGTACGCGGCAAAGGCTTACTCAATGCTATTGTAGTCAATGACAGCCCCGATTCGGATACCGCTTGGCGCTTATGCTTGGCACTCAAAGAAAACGGTCTTCTTGCCAAACCAACTCATGGCAACATCATTCGTTTTGCCCCACCATTAGTCATTACCGAAGCGCAACTGATCGAATGTGTGGCAATTATCGAAAAAACTATTCACGCTTTTAACAAATAATATTTTGGCAACACCTATCAAATTTGGAACCGACGGCTGGAGAGCCATCATTGCAGCAGAATTCACCGTAGAAAATGTAGCAAGAGTAACGGAAGCCACAGGGCTTTGGTTGTTGGAACGTTTTGAAAATCCAACAGTAGTTTTGGGCCATGACTGCCGTTTTGCCGGTGAGCTCTTTATGGAAACCGCTGCAAAAGTACTCTTAGCGCAAGGTATCCGCGTTAAGCTTTCACGCGGTTTTGTTTCTACCCCAATGATTTCTCTTGCAGCCAACCAGCTTGGTTGTGAAATCGGTATTATCCTCACAGCAAGCCACAACCCCCCAAGCTACAACGGTTTTAAACTCAAAGCAAAATTTGGTGGCCCATTAGAACCCGAAAAAATCAACGAAGTTGAAGCCTTGATTCCAGATTCTTGTCAGGTAAATTTCCAGTCGCTTGACCTTCAAGAAGCCCTAAAAAGTGGCAAGCTCGAAGAAATCGATATCGAAACGCGCTACATCGACCACGTCAAAGCTAACTTCGACCTCCAAGCCATTGATCAGTCGGGCCTCAATTTGATGTATGATGCCATGTACGGCGCCGGGCAACGGGTCATGCCTAGAATTTTACCTAAAGTTTCGCTTCTACACTGTGACCACAACCCATCTTTCATGGGTACTGCGCCAGAACCTATTGCTAAAAATCTTCAAGAACTCGCACAAACCATCAAAGCACAGGGTAACATCGCTTGTGCACTAGCGACAGACGGCGATGCCGACCGTATTGGCCTTTATAACAGCCATGGCGAATTCGTAGATTCACATCACATCATCTTGCTACTGATCCACTACATGGTCAAGTACAAGCAAATGAGTGGCAAAGTGGTCATTGCATTTTCCGTTACGCCACGTGTGGAAAAACTCTGCAAGCACTATGGCCTTGAGCTCGAGGTAACTAAAATTGGCTTCAAAGAAATTGCTGCAATCATGATCAAAGAAGACGTCTTGTTGGGCGGCGAAGAATCAGGAGGCATTGCTGTCAAAGGACACATTCCAGAGCGCGATGGCATTTGGATGGGCCTGATCATCTGGGAATTCATGGCTAAATCGGGCAAATCACTCGACGAGCTCATCGACGAAGTCTATGCCATTGTAGGACCCTTCCAATTTGAACGCAACGACCTCCATATTACCGAAGAACTCAAGCAAAAAATTATTGTCAATTGTAAAGCAAACAATTACAAGTCATTTGGGAAATACCAAGTTCGCGAGCTACAAACCATCGATGGCTTTAAATATTTCTTCGATGACGAACGCTGGGTCATGATCAGGCCATCGGGTACAGAGCCCGTCTTGCGCACCTATGCCGAGGCGCCTACGCTAGCCGAGGTCAGAGAAATTCTAAAAGCCTGCGAGCAAACCATTTGTGTTTAACTTGCACCAATTACGGCAAAGCCTTCCAATTCGGGAGGCTTTTTTTTGGTGTTTCGTTTCCTATTTAGTAATTTTATATTTATATTTTATAAATATGCAAGTTTTCACAAGCTCCCTCCCAGACCCGCTTTTTGAGGCACTCTCACAAAAAGCAAACGAACTGAAAGTTCCAAAAAATAAAATCATCGAAAAAGCACTGAAGCTTTATCTAGAGCAATTAAACAAAGTTGCATATATCAAGTCCTATCAACAAATGAACGAAGACACCGATATACTCCAACTCGCTGAAGAAGGAATGCATGCTTATTTCACACAGCTCAATCAACTCGATGACCATGAGACAAGGTGAAATTTGGTCGGCAAATCTAGATCCTATCAGAGGAAGCGAGCAAGCAGGTTTTCGTCCAGTATTGATCTTGAGTGGCAATCTACTCAATACATACACCCCACTTGTTATCTGTTTGCCATTATCAAGTCAGATCAAAAATTATAAAGGAAATTTAGTGCTCGTTCCGAACGAACAAAATGGCTTAAAAGCTGTATCCGAAGTTTTTACATTTCACATTCGGTCGCTTTCAAAAGAAAGACTCATCGAAAAACTAGGCTGCATTGAAAAAGAGCAGGTACAATTGCTCCAAAGAAATTTACAAGAAATTTTAAGTTATTGATTTAACCCAAGGCTACGTCTAGGATCATCATTACCAAAAAACCTCCGATAAAACCGAGTACGGCGATATCTGTATATTTATCGCGCTGGGTTTCGGGTATGACTTCCTCAACTACCACAAAAATCATGGCTCCGGCGGCAAATGAAAGCGCAAAAGGTAAAATTGGTTCCATGTAAATAACTGCAACAGCACCAATGACACCCGCTATTGGTTCAACAATAGCTGAAAGCTGGCCGTACATAAAACTCTTCATGCGGCTTGCACCCGCTCTTCTTAAAGGCATGGCAACGGCAAACCCTTCTGGAAAATTCTGGATGCCGATACCAATTGCAAGCGCGACAGCACCGGCAATGGTTGCGCCTTCCATTCCGTTAGCTGCAGCACCAAATAACACCCCTACTGCCAAACCTTCTGGTATGTTGTGTAGGGTAATCGCTAGTACTAATAATGTTGTTTTGTGTAGCTGGGTTTTAACGCCTTCTGTTTCGTTTTCATTGAAATTGATATGCAAGTGAGGTAGTTTCTTGTCGAGAAAGAACAAAAACAGCGCACCTGTTAGAAAACCCACAGCTGCTGGCATCCAAGGAGCACTTGGATACAAACGCTCTGACAAATCTATTGATGGCATGAGTAAGGACCAAAAACTAGCCGCAACCATGACGCCACCTGTAAAACCGAGCATGCCATCGAGGATACCGCGGTGCATACTCTTGAAGAAAAAAAC
Source organism: Flavobacteriales bacterium (assembly GCA_046073985.1). GTDB lineage: Bacteria > Bacteroidota > Bacteroidia > Flavobacteriales_D > Crocinitomicaceae > UBA952. The sequence goes on from JBJTNI010000034.1 coordinate 32,046, forward strand.
CAAACTTGCACCAGCAGCAGTAACCAACCATGTAAAAGTAGTGGCTAAAAAGGCCGCAAAAACAGGATCAATGTGCTGAAAAAAATACTCGATTTGTTGCATAGGTACTACAAAATTAAAATAATCTGAAGACCCTCAGTACATCATTCAAATCCGAGCGCCTTCGCCTTGCTTCTCATTGAAGTGGCAACTGCTGTGCCGAAATCGTCAGGTTTTTGTTGATTGTCGGAAATGGTTTTTTGTTCGATATACTTACGACGTTCTAGTTCTAAACGCGCCATTTCTTTTTGGATGGCTTCGCGCTCTTGTGTTTTTTGCTGAACAAAAGCTTTTCGCTGCTCTAAATCCATGCCCTTCATTTCGGCAGGCAAATCTTCATCTTTCATGTTGATTAATTTACTTGAATCGGCTTTATTCGCATCCACAATATCCCACTTTTCATTTTTATAACTTGACTTAGACTTGACTAAATAGCGTTCAGTCTCGACAGTTTTAGACACTCCCAAGGCATTTTGATCTTGGGAAATTTGTTTTGATTTTGATTCTATCGCAACAGCTCCATAACCAATGTAAGTATCATTAAGTAAGCGATTCTGCTCTATGATTTGGTCGTCAAACGGCGTTTCAATCTGCTGAACTTGCTCGTTAGAATTGATATTAAAATAATCCCCATTTCCACAGTCAGCGCCATTCTTCCAACCTAAATTAATCCCTTGCATGCGATCACCACAAAATATAGAACTAATGAATACATTTTTGTCGGTAGCAAGTCTACAAGCACTTTGAATCGAAACAGGGCCTTGCTTATAAGACTCATTACCTGCAATGTATATCAATTTTAAATCTTTTGGATCTGAGGACCATTTCAAGTTGGTCAAGGACTCGACTAAAACAGCTCCGCAATATTCATCTCCGCCGCTTGTACGCAAACCAAAAAGTTTTTCTGAGACCAAATCGAGGTCCGTTGAAAAATCGAGTTGTTTACGGATATAATTTGAACTCGGACTCAGAGAAGAATTTCCGTAATCATACATCGCGATTTCAAGTATGACAGGAGCGCCTTGATAGGTAAAGGTTGATGCTTCATTGACGATGTTCCAGATGCGTGCCTTGGCCTGATTAATCAGTCCATCCATACTATTGGAAGTGTCGAACAAAATAACAAGCTGTACCTTACGCTGGGCAAGACTCAAAAAAGAAAGCACACAAAAAAGTGGGAGAATAAAGTAGTGTCTCATAGTATAAGTTTGCACGTTCACTACCAAAATGATGCCAAGAAATTTAGAGTTCAAACGCTTGGATTGCCAATTGATACCCTTCTAGACCAAAGCCAAAAATACAGCCTTTACAAACCGGCGTCAATAAAGATTCGTGGCGAAAACTTTCCCTTGCGCTGATATTCGAAATATGAACTTCAATTACAGGAATGCCAATGGCTGCGATACAATCGCGCAGTGCGACACTTGTGTGGGTGTAACCACCTGCATTGATAATGATGCCATCAGCGGTTGCACTTTGCAAGCAATCAATGAGTTCGCCTTCAATATTTGATTGGAAATAGGAAAGTTGCTGCGTTGTCTTGGACTTCAATACTTCAAAATAAGCTTCAAACGTGACATTCCCATATATTTGTGTTTCTCGGGTACCGAGCAAATTAAGATTTGGGCCATTGACAACGAGTAAATTCATAAGAGATGCATTGGGAACGCTATATTAAGGATTTTGTTTCATACCTAAAAATAGAAAAGGGTTTGGCTTTCAATTCTATCTTGGCATATCAACGCGATGTCACACTTTTGGCGCACTATTTTGAAACCGAAAAGGTGCGCCCAGAACAAATAACCTACGAGCAACTCAAAACATTTGTTGCCAATTTGTACGACCTCGGACTGAGCGCAAGTAGCCAAGCGCGCATCATTTCAGGCATCAAACAATTCTACAGCTTTTTGCTACTCGAACAATACTGCCAAACAGACCCTTCTGCCTTGCTAGAACAACCCCGTCTTGGCAAAAAACTTCCGGAGGTGCTTGAAATGGAAGAAATTGATGCACTTCTAAATGCCATAGACCTTTCCAAACCAGAGGGTGCAAGAAATCATGCCATGATTGAGACGCTATACAGTTGTGGGCTTCGTGTTTCTGAATTAGTAGGTCTGCGTTTTGCAGACTTGTATTTCGATGAAGGATTTATTCGGGTCATCGGCAAGGGTAACAAGGAAAGACTCGTACCTGTTTCGGCACAGGTTGAACATGAAATCAAGGCGTATCAGCAAGAGGACCGCGCTCAACTTAACATCCAACCAGGACAAGAACAGTTTGTTTTTCTGAACCGACGTGGCGCACAATTGACAAGGGTAATGGTTTTTACCATCATCAAGCAACTTGCGGCTCAAATTGGTCTGAAAAAAAATATTTCACCTCATACTTTTCGACATAGTTTTGCCACACACCTGATTGAAGGAGGTGCCAATTTACGAGCGGTTCAAGAGATGCTCGGACATGAATCTATCACAACCACAGAGATTTACACCCATTTAGACCAACGTTTTTTACGCAAAGCGATTCTCAATTTCCATCCGAGAAATCAGCAGAAATAAAAGTTTTGTTGAAAAAGGGCGCTAAATTGTGGATAAGGGTTTTGTGGAATTGTAAAAAGTTGTTATCTTTGCATCCGCTTTTGTAATTACACGTAATAATTTAGACATGTCACGAGTTTGTCAGTTAACAGGAAAGTCAGTGATGGTTGGAAACAACGTATCGCACTCAAATCGCAAGACCAAGCGTCGTTTTTATCCGAACTTGATCACGAAGAAGTTTTTCGTTCCTGAAGAAGATAATTTTATCACTTTAAAGATTTCTGCTGCTGCTTTACGCACCATCAACAAAAAAGGAATCTCTGCTTGCTTGAAAGAAGCTCGCCAAAAAGGATTTTTGAAATAACCTGTTGGGAAACAGAATAAATAGTTAAGAAAATGGCTAAGAAGAGTAAAGGCAACCGCATCCAAGTAATTCTCGAGTGCACCGAGCACAAAGAATCTGGTATGGCTGGTACATCACGCTACATCACCACTAAGAACCGTAAAAATACGCCCGATCGTATGGAGATTAAAAAATACAATCCCATCCTCAAGCGTATGACTGTCCATAAAGAAATTAAATAAGTAAGTCATGGCAAAGAAAGTAGTTGCATCACTCCAGAAAGGTGGAGGTAAAGAACATACAAAGGTGATCAAAATGGTCAAGTCTGAAAAGTCTGGCTCTTACACCTTCAAAGAAGAAATTGTACACAACGACAAAGTTAAAGAGTGGTTTACTAAAAACTAATCTCAATTTGTATCCCTTTAAAAGCTTCCACGTCGGGAGCTTTTTTTTTACCTTAGCAAATGGGCCTATTTGATTTTTTTTCGAAGTCTAAAAAAGAAACCCTTGATCCCGTTCAAAAAGAAACCCTCGATCAAGGATTAGAGAAAACAAAGCAAACGTTTTTCTCCAAACTCACGCGCCTGCTTGTTGGCAAGAGCCGTGTAGACCAAGACGTCCTCGACGAACTCGAAGAAATACTCATCACAGCAGATGTCGGGGTTGAAACCACCCTTAAAATAATTGAGCGCATCGAGGCACGCGTTTCCAAAGACCGCGTCATCAATTCAGAAGAACTCAATCAGATCTTGCGCGACGAAATCATTGCGCTATTAGAAGAAAACGCTGCCAATTTTGAAGGACTGCTTAAGTTAGACAAGCCTGAAGACGGCAATCCATACGTTTTGATGGTTGTGGGTGTCAATGGCGTTGGCAAAACCACCACTATTGGTAAACTCGCCTACCAAATGAAACAAGCGGGCTTAAAAGTGGTTTTGGGTGCATCAGATACCTTTCGGGCTGCAGCCGTGGATCAACTCATTATTTGGTCTGAGCGCGTTGGCGTACCCATTGTTCAACAAGGCATGGGTGCTGACCCAGCAAGTGTGGCCTTCGATGCCCTGCAATCTGCCAAAGCGCAAGGCGCTGATGTCGTAATTATCGACACCGCAGGTCGCTTGCACAACAAAATCAACCTCATGCAAGAGTTATCTAAAATCAAGCGCGTAATGGACAAAGTGGTGCCCAATGCACCTCATGAAATTCTGCTTGTTTTGGATGGTTCAACGGGTCAAAACGCCTACGAACAAGCCAAGCAGTTTGCCCAAGCCACCGATATCAATGCGCTCGCAGTTACCAAACTAGACGGCACCGCTAAAGGAGGCGTGGTGATTGGGATTTCAGACCAAATGAAAATTCCAGTCAAGTATATTGGCGTCGGTGAAAAAATGGAAGACCTCCAGCTATTTGACCGAAAGGCATTCGTAGAATCTTTGTTTCAAACCAAAGCTTAAGCCAATCACGCTTGCATGCTTTGCTGTGCCACATACGTGGCATACTGACCATTTTGAGCCATTAGGCTGTGGTGATTCCCACTTTCTACAATAACGCCTTCACTGAGCACGAGAATTTGATCCGCTTGCTGAATAGTGGATAAACGGTGTGCGATTACGATAGAAGTACGGCCTTTCATGAGCTCTTCTAGGGCCTCTTGCACGAGGCGCTCTGAAGTGGAGTCGAGTGCCGAGGTGGCTTCGTCGAGAATCAAAATTGCCGGATTTTTGAGAATGGCTCTGGCAATAGCAATGCGCTGCTTTTGACCACCCGAGAGTTGTATACCGCGGTCGCCAACTTCGGTTTGGAGTTGATCGGGAAAAGAACTGATAAACTCCCAAGCGTTGGCCTTTTTCGCTGCCTCTACAACTTCTTGATCGGTCGCATCTGGACGGCCAAAACGAATATTTTCCAAAATACTTCCCGAAAATAAAATGACTTCTTGTGGAACAATTGCCATTTGTTTGCGCAATTGATGCAAATCGAGCGTTGCGGCATCTTGATCGCCAAAATAAATCTTACCGGTTGTTGGTTTATAAAATTGTAGGATCAAATTGGCAATTGTCGATTTTCCTGAGCCGCTCTGCCCTACTAAGGCAAGGGTCTGGTTTGGCTCTAAATGAAAATCGATTCCTTTTAATACCGTGACATCAGGACGTTGTGGATAGGAAAAAACAAGCTGCTCAAAACGGAGCGCACCACTAAATTGATGGCCAGCACCATTCGAAATTGGCTTCTGCTCACCTTCTTCTTGTAATAAATCCAACAAATTTTCGGTGGCGCCCACTGCTTTTTGAACACTGGCATAAAGATCGGGAAGTGAACCAATAGAAGCACCCATCATGATCGTAAACAACACAAACTGATAAAAACCTTCTGAGGCCAATTCTGGATGCGGCCCTTGGGTCATAAGCAAGCCTTTCCAGACGATAAAAACAATAGCACCAAACAAACAGAAAATAATAAACGATACAAATAAACCGCGCCAAATACCGCTTCTGACATTGAGGTCGCGGGTTTGCTGGGTGCTTTTTTTGTATTTGCTCAGCAAAAACCATTCATTGGTAAACGCCTTGACATTTGCAATTCCGGTTAGGGCCTCTTCTAAGACCGAATTAGAGGTGGCGATGTAATCTTGCGCCTCTTTACTGAGTTTGCGAATGTAGCGGCCAAAAAACACGGCAATAATGGCCATGACCGGAACCGTAGCCAACATAATTAAAGATAATTTCCAGGAGATGAAAAACAGAAAAGCGATACCACCGAAAACAATAATTATTTGACGGAAGAATTCGGCAATGGTCGTGCGCAAGACCTCTTGGATCTGGGCAATATCAGAGGCTACTCTTGAGGTGAGTTCTCCAACTTTTTGCCGATTGAAAAAATCCATGGGCATGTAGACCAAGTTCTCAAATGCATCGTTGCGCATGTCTCGGAGTGCGTTTTCGGTGACATTATTGAACAACACTACCCTCACAAAAGAAAATACACTTTGAAAAAAGAACAAGGCAAACAGCGCCAATGCAATCTGATTGACATTGGAAAGGTCGAGTAACCGAACGGCTTGTTCTGGATTGCTCGTGGCAGTTGTACTGCCGAGCAATTTACCCATGAGATAAGGAAACACCAAACCAGCAGAGGTACTCAAGACCAAAAAAATCCAGCCAATAAAATAAGTGCCCGCATAGGGCTTGAGGTAACGTAAAAAGCGGGCGGCTTTGCGCCAGCTGTCTTTGGTTAATTTGACTTTAGGATCTTTGGTTTTTTTGGGTCTCATCATGGCACAAGTGCTTTGCAGTACAAATTTAACTTGCTTTCTTTGGGCATTGGCTTTTTTTCATGATTTTTGTCGAAAGAATTTGAAATTCTAAAAAATATACTATCTTTGCATTCCCAAAAACATTACAAATAACGACACGACATGAAAAGAACGTTTCAAC
>JBJTNI010000035.1:0-6344 GCA_046073985.1 Flavobacteriales bacterium
GGCACCATTGCCAATGTTTGGTGCTGTGTAGTCGCGGAATTTGCACTCAAAATAACCGTTGGCCAAGTTCAGTGGATCCACTACCTTGATGTTCACTGGACCAGCACCGTAGTCATAGGTAGGGTTGGCCATGTAACCATCATTCAGAATGGTTTTCAATGATTCGTCGGTTAACTCTAAGCTGCGGTTGCCATTGCCATAACCGTCCAAACGCGTGATGCGTGGAGATGATCCGTAAGAAATCAATTGCGCAGTTCCGCCTGCCTCTGGCATTGGGTTGTGCGGGATTACCTCAATGACTTTGATTTCTCCGACAGCGGCTTTTCTACTCGCGATATAGCGTTTCTTTTGACCGTCTAATGACAAAGGATCATTTGGCGAATAATTTTTGTAATTGTTGTGTGCGTATGCGATCACCATGTAGTAGTAGCGCTTGAAGTTGACTAATTTTTTATCTCCTTGCGCAAAAAGATCTGTTTTAACCTGAAAACTATGCTGAATTCCTTTATCCTCACCATTGACGCGCAATACGGGTATGGAAGCATTGAGTTGGTCACTGAATTCAAAATTGATGATCTTGCCGATGCCGTCTTTGACATCACATTGCGCAACAAGGCGCGCTTGGTCAGGATCTTGGAGCTCTGAGCTAGACACTTTGGCATTGGCTAATTGAAAGACCTGATATCCTTGAAAATTATAGGTTTTGTCGGCATTAGGATCTGAAGCCACGATAAAAGGGTCGAACTCTTCGTATTCCTCTTTATAATTATTCGAGTTGACAGGATTTGATAACATCAAAATGACTTCATTGGCCAGTTCTTGGGCTTGAACATCCGGTGCGTGTGGACCGTCGAGTACCTTGAAACAGTTTTCAAAAAGTGCTTGGGCTTTGTCGTCTGCGCGCCGTAAGGTTTCCACAGAGGCAAAAGGATCACCCGCACCTGAGCGCGCCCACACGACACCAACTGTAATATTATTGACCGCCCCAGGTTTTAAAATAAACGGCCCGGCAGACTGTACAAAACGCCGGTCATTGGGTGTGTTGTTAGCGGTTTGCTCGGTCCAATTAGGCTGCGGATTACCACCAGTTCCCCAACCCAGTGGGTCAGTATTTCCGGGAAACATGAAATCGCAGGGCACATTGGGGTCAGCTTCAGGATCTGATATATGACCACTGCCACCGTAAACAAACTTAGTCCCATCTTTCCAAAAACCACGCAAGTAATTGTAGTAGTCACCGGCATTGATAGGATCGGTTTGATTGGGGTTGGCACCATTGGTAGTATTCGAATAATACAAGAAACGTCGCATCCCAAAACGCTCGTTATCTACCACACCGTCACCGTAACCGATGCCATTCAGTGCTTCGTTGTCCCAAATACCAAAAGCGTTGTCAATACCGTCATTGTCTTGATAGGGACCTTCAAAAAAATCAACCCCGACTGCTGGGGGCGAGTATCCGTAGCCCTTGAATCCTGAGTTGTCACCATCGTAATTATCCCCATTGTAGTAATAACCTAAGCCGCGGTTGACATCGCAACCAACGTAGTCGTCATAGGGGTCACCGAGGGCACCATCGGTAAAGAAACCAAAATAGGTGTTGTACAAAGTCTGGGTACCACGGTTAATGAGTTCGTAGTTGTAAAAAGTCATGTTATTGACTTCGTCATTAGATGCAAAAGCAAAAGCTTGCGCCCTGATTTCCATGCCAATAGGGTCGGCGCCTGTTTCTGTGTGGATATTTCCTTTGTCATTCATGACCCACCAATAATTGAGGTCTCCGTACAAGGAAATCTTTCTTTCTGTGCTACAATCTTTGGTTTTTTTAATGTCGTACCAAGGGAAGTCGCCGTTTTCCCAATTGTAAGATCCATCGTTGTTGTAATCGTAGAAAGGCGCTAAGTAATAGTCTTGTCCTTGGGAAACATCGCCATGGGCAGGCCATTCTTTAATGATATCGGGGACTTTGTAGTTCGGAAATAAATCCGATTGCGTGCTTGTTCCGTTTTGTTGGTCATAGATCCCAGCTTCGTACCAAGCATTGAATTCTCGAATTTCGTCTTGGCTAGAAACAAAGTGTTTATCAAACTTGCTGCAATTGTCATAGGTGGTTTCTGCGAAAACTTTTGTGAGCGGCCCTGTCCAGTAATCTTGTCCGTTTCTGTAGCGCAAGGCTGCAAGTTTGAGTTGATTATTGACATCCGTTCCGCCCAACCAAAGTGCTGCCGTAAAGAGTGCGTTGATACCCGAATTTTTTGGCACTTCATACATCGAATAATTTTGGTTAGGAATTTGCCAAAGATTACCAGCGGTATGAATCATTGCCCGTACATTATTGAGCTCTAGAAAGGTGGTGTGGGTAGGAGGTGGGCAGTTAGCACCTTTATTCTGCTGCTTCACGGTAGGCTTGGTATTGCCAGAAAAAGCCTGAGCAATTGCCACGGGTGTAAGTACGAAATGTACGAATAATAAAAATAATATGATGCGCATGAGGTTCCTAAATTAAGCAAAAATTCGCTGTAAATTTGAATATGAAACAACTCGAAACACCTTCAGATATCCACCAACTCGTCAGTACCTTTTATGACAAAGTACTACAAGACGAGCAGTTGGCACCCTTTTTTCAAAAATTGGATTTTGCGGCGCACCTCCCTCAAATGGAAAAATTCTGGCGATTTGCCTTGCTTTCCGAGGAGGGTTACACAACCAACGTTACTGAGAAACACTTGAAAATGCCACTAAAAAATGAACATTTTGACCGTTGGCTATTATTATTTAACCAAACAATTGATGCACTTTTTGAAGGCGAATTAGCCAATCAAGCCAAACAGCGCGCTGCAGTAATTGGCTGGACTATCAATTCAAAAATGAACCCTGACGTTTAAATAAACATTTCAGTATTCAAAACTAATAGCAAACTGTAGCACGACATCCTTTCTTAAATGTATTTTTGAATCATGGCAAAAAAGGCAGACATCTACAGCAAACGAGGTATCCGCACGGGTTACGTCTCAACCGTAATTGGCATCTCTCTCGTTATTTTCATGATTGGACTAGTTTTAGGCGGCATTTTTGGTTTACGCAGCATTGAAAAACAAGCCAAAGAAAACATTCAGGCAGACATTTTTTTCAAGTCTGACCTCAATGACGCAGATATCAAGCAAATTGAAGAAGAACTCAAATCTTGGCCTGAATTTTCCGATGTTTTCTTTATTTCACCTGAACGTGCTATTCAAGAATTTGCAGGCGAAAGCGATGTAGAAAAAGACGTTTTGGCCCTATTTGATTCCGAAAACCCATTGCCTCCAACTATTGGCATCAAGCCAAAAATGGAATACGCCAGCCAAAGCGGAATGGCAGGTATTAAAAGAAAATTATTTGCTCGCTTCAAAGATGAAATTGATGAGGTCAACTACGATAAATCAAGTGTTTCTAATGTCAATCTAGGATTCAAGCAATTCGCACTTTTGTTCTTAGCTGTAGCCTTGCTCTTGATCATTATTGCGGTAGCCATGATCAACAACACCATCCGTCTTGCCCTTTATTCCAAACGCTTCACCATTAAAACGATGCAGCTAGTTGGGGCAACAGCCATGTACATCCGCAAGCCATTTTTGGGGCAGGCGCTTTTTCAAGGGCTCATTTCATCATTGATTGGTTTAGCACTTTTACTTACTGTTTTCTATGGCCTCAACAACTTACTCGACACCATTGAAATTTCTTACACGCTAGATAGTTTTTTATCTTTAGTTGGTTTGTTGTTCGTGATTGGTGTTTTTATTACCATGATTTCTACTTGGTTTGCACTAAACAAGTATCTTCGTATGAAATTAGATGATTTGTATTAAGCTATGAAGGAACCTATCAAACACTTCGGATTTGACCCAGCCAATTACAAGTGGCTTTATATTGGTCTTGCTATTAATATCCTCGGATTCCTGCTCATGATCGGCGGAGGCTCTGATGATCCAAAAGTATTCAAAGAAGAAGAGCTCTTCAGCACCATACGCATCACAATTTCACCAATGCTTATTGTTGCAGGTTATGTCGTGATTTTTTACGCCATCATGAAACGCAACAAGCAAGACAGCCAAGACGCCTAACCCATGACTTTTTTTGAAGCAATTATATTGGCCATCATTGAAGGCCTGACCGAGTTTTTGCCTATTTCTTCAACAGGACACATGATCATTGCATCCACTGTAATGGGCAACGCAGCAGACGATTTTGTCAAGCTTTTCACTGTTGCCATTCAATTTGGAGCCATCCTTTCTGTTGTGCTTGTCTATTTCCAAAAGTTCATCCAATCTTTTAAATTTTATCTTTTACTAACCGCTGCTTTCATTCCAACCGGTATCATTGGCTTGCTTGCAAAAAAGCATATCGACGCATTGCTCGAGAACGTAACTATTGTGGCCTGGATGCTGCTAATTGGTGGGGTAGTCTTACTTTTTGTAGATCAATTTTTTGCAAAAAACGAAACCCAAACCACTGAAAAAGAGCTTGATTACAAAACAGCCATTATCATTGGCACCATTCAAAGTATTGCAATGATACCAGGTGTTTCTAGATCTGCAGCTACGATAATTGGCGGTCTAAGTCAGAAATTAACTAGAAAAGCAGCTGCAGAATTTTCGTTCTTTCTAGCAGTGCCAACCATGTTTGCCGCAACGCTCAAAAGTATGTACGACGAAAAAGATTTACTGCTTGCTTCTGGCGGTCGTGAATGGGGTTTGTTGTTAGTGGGCAATTTAGTGGCATTTGTAGTGGCTTATTTGGCTATAAAATCGTTTATCTCGTTTTTGCAGAAAAAAGGCTTCAAGGTATTTGGCTGGTACAGAATTATTTTAGGTGCAGTCATGCTCTTGTTACTTGCAATGGGCTATAATCTTCAAATGGCTGGCTAATGCTCAATATTCAAGACGGCCTTACCATTTTGGTTGACAAACCCTACCAATGGACATCTTTTGATGTAGTCAATAAAATCCGCTGGAATCTCAAGCGCAGCCTAGGCCTGAAAAATGTCAAGGTAGGCCACGCTGGAACGCTTGATCCTTTAGCTACAGGTTTATTAGTGCTTTGTTTAGGCAAACATACCAAGCTCATAGAAGGCCTTACCAACGATACAAAAATTTATACCGGTACTTTTCTGCTCGGTAAAACAACACCTTCGTTTGACCTCGAAACCGAGTACAATCAAACTTTTGAAACGGCTCACATCACTACTGATTTACTCGAAAAAGTAAGGGCTTCATTCATTGGTGTACAACTACAAACTCCTCCGATTTATTCTGCCAAGCAGGTCGATGGCAAACGCGCCTATGATTTGGCTAGGGCAGGAAAGGAAGTAGAACTCAAGCAGAGTCAGATTGAAATCACGGATTTTCAGATTGACGCAACGCGCTTTCCGGAAATTGATTTTCAGATCAGTTGTAGTAAAGGCACTTACATCAGAACAATCGCCAATGACTTTGGACAAAAATTGGGTTCCGGAGCTACTTTGATAGCCCTGCGCAGAACGCAATCTGGTCAATTTTCAATAGAAAATGCCAAAAGTGTAGAGGACTGGATTGCACTGATCAATCAAGAAAACGTCTTTGAGCTCTAAAAATATGGCTCTATTCCTTGATGTGCATTAACTTTTCTTGTACTTCCTTGATGTAGCGATTGTATTTATCAATCTTATCTTGGTATCCATTTTCCTCGGCTCTGTGCAGTCTTTTTTGAAGATAGTGTAGTCGACGTCCTAACTTGTATTTGTCCCATTTGTATAAGATGCGTTTCATGGTGCAATAAATTAAATGAATACTTGATGCTATGCCCGTTTGGCCTTCCTTAAATGTAGCCAATAATTAATTAGTATGCAACTTCAATATTATTGTTTGGTTACTATTTTGTTTGTATCTTTGCAACCCTGAAAGTCGAAAAGAATGCCTCGGTGGCGGAACTGGTAGACGCGCTGGATTCAAAATCCTGTTCTTTCGGGAGTGCCGGTTCGATCCCGGCCCGAGGTACAAAAGCCCCTGATCACAGGGGCTTTTTTTATGATCCAATTTTTGTTACTTATCATCCAACATATTGATCATTTTTTACAGCTACGCATCCGGGTTCGCTTATTTCCAATGAGCTTAAAATTCCTTTTATAACTGAGGTAGAATAAGCAGCAACAATAGTTGTGCAAACACTACCCCTCAACGCTGCTACTTCCGTTCTTTCTCGAAAACTATTCTATGAGAAAGCTATTACTCACCCCTATATTTTTATTTTTTCTATTCGCATTTCAAAGTATAGGAATTGCCCAAATTCCTAATTACCAAGTTTTAGACTTTAATAATGTGCGTTGC
>JBJTNI010000036.1:0-83620 GCA_046073985.1 Flavobacteriales bacterium
CTATCCAATCGTCCGAACATATTTCAAGGCCTTAAATATTCCTGTTTATCGCAAAGACAAATCAAAGGCTGGCCAGGCCTTTGTTCAAGCAAAAAAAGCTGTTGAAAACGGTTGGTCTATCGTTATTTTCCCAGAAGGAACTATTCCAGAAGAAAATATTCCTCAAATGATTCCATTTAAAAATGGGGCCTTTCGCTTAGCCAAAGACCTCAATATACCAATCGTACCGCTCACTTTTACACAAAATTTTCATCTATTTTCTGACCCTACCATCATCTTGGGGCCCGCACATCCAGGCACTGTTGAAGTCTATATTCATCCTTTTATTGCGCCCGAAACTATCGCTGAGCTCAGCGTTACAGAACTCAATGACCACTGTTACAACCTGATTTCAGCACCTATAACTGAGGCTCATCCCGAACTCATGAAAAAAATGTAATTTTGTCTCATGGAAGTTACCGAAGCACTTATCGACCACATCGCTCATCTTTCTCGTCTTTCTTTTGAAGGGGCTGAAAAAGATGCCATTCGTCAAGACATGCAGCGCATGATTGCATTTGTTGACAAACTAAGCGAACTCGATACCACAGGGGTTGAACCACTAATTTTTATGTCTGAAGAAGTTAACAGACTCCGAGAAGACCAAGCAGTTCAAAGTATTAGCCATGAAGAGGCCCTGCTCAATGCGCCTAAAAAAGACACCGATTATTTTCGCATCCCAAAAGTGCTAGACAAATAAGTTTGAAGGTCAGCGGCTTTACTTTTATCCGAAATGCCATCACCCTCGATTATCCGGTAGTCGAGTCCATTCAATCTATACTCCCGCTTTGCGATGAAGTAGTTGTAGCCGTTGGTAATTCAGAAGATCAAACCCTTGCCTTGATTGAAGCAATAGACCCAAAAGTAAAAGTAATCCAAACCATCTGGGACGACACCCTGCGCGCAAATGGCGCAGTATTAGCCGTTGAAACCGACAAAGCGCTTGCTGCTATTAGCCCCGATGCAGACTGGGCATTTTACATTCAAGGCGACGAAGTCATCCACGAAGCAGATCACGCAGCCATCCAGGTGGCCATGCAAAAATTCCTTCACGATGACCAAGTAGATGGTTTGCTCTTCGATTACTTACATTTTTATGGATCCTATGATTTTATTGGGGTGTCCAATAATTGGTATAAAAAAGAAATACGCATCATCAAACCCGGGAGGGGAATATACTCGTACCGAGACGCACAAGGCTTCAGAAAAACACCGGATCAGAAACTCAAGGTTGCTTTGGCCAATGCTCGTGTATTTCATTATGGCTGGGTAAAAGACCCACGGGCCATGCAGCGCAAGCAAGAAAATTTCCATAAACTTTGGCACGATGACGCTTGGCTCGATAAAAACATCAAAGTGGCAGAGCACTTTGACTACGAAGACCACATTCATCAATTGGCGCGTTTTTCAGGGACGCATCCGGCATGCATCCAAGATCGTATAGCCAAGCGCAATTGGGTATTTGAAACAGATATTACGCGTCATAAAAAAAGACTCAAAAACATCCTAAAAGATTGGCTCAAAAAAATAGGCATAGACACCCATTATGCCAATTATACAATCATTCGCAAGTAAAAGGTTGTAGCCAATCAATTTAAGCCAACCTGAATTTGCAGTATTTGATCACATGACCACGTTTGCTGAAAAACTCTTCGTAGTAGGTCTTGATATGAAATATTTCTTTGGTTTGTTGGTCGAGGTCTTCTGGTAGATTTGCATAAAGATCCGGATAACAAGCCAACATTTCGTGACGGTGTTCCTCAATTTGTTCTAATGTGTAGTCAAAGAGCACATCAGAATCTGTTTTCATATGGATGATGCCGCCAGGTTTTAAGATTTGTTTGTAACGTGCCGTAAAAATAGGCGAGGAGAGGCGCTTTCGGGCTTTTTTAGGCTGAGGATCTGAAAAGGTAAGCCATATTTCATCGATTTCGCCTGCTTCAAAGTAGTTCAGTATGAAGTCGATGCGGGTTCTCAAAAAAGCAACGTTTTTAAGTTCTAATTCAAGGGCTTCTTTGGCCCCAATGTAAATTCGATTTCCTTTGAGGTCAACCCCGATAAAATTCTGATTGGGGTAGTGTTTACCCATACCAACAGCATACTCACCTTTACCGCATCCTAATTCTAGGATGATTGGGTTGTTGTTTCCAAAAACTTCTTTTCTCCAGTTGCCCTTTAAAGCGAAGGGTTCACCCATAACGGGTTCGTGTACATTTGCAAATGTCTTGATGGCTGCAAATCGTTTTAACTTATCTTTTCCCACGGCCCAAAGTTACGAGAATCCTTGTAATTTTGCAGCATGCATTTTGTTGAGCCGTTCTACAATTGGCGAGGTTATTACATCGCTGCCGAAGATCCGTCTTCGCCGTTCTATGGCCGAGAATACAGCGAATTCGCTTTTAGCAATACAGTCTACAACTTTTACATTCACCCACAATGGGACGAATTTGGTTCTCAAACACTTTTTTTAAAAGTACTTTTCGTCGATTACGATGAAAGATACGCGGTGCTTGAATTTATTGGCGAATGGAATGACGCTATTGAAAATGACGTCATGGTGCTCAAGCGTGAGGTCATAGATCAGCTTATCAATCTTGACATCAATCAATTTATATTAATTGGGGAAAATGTCTTGAATTTTCATTTTTCAGATGACTGCTACTACGAGGAATGGTTTGACGACATTGAAGATGGTTGGGTCGCTATGGTCAATTTCCATGAACACGTAAGTAAAGAATTTCAGCGCATAAATATCGATCAATATTTTGCCATGGGGGGCGAGCTAGACGACCTCGAATGGCGTACGTATCAACCGCAGCACTTTTATCAGAAAGTAGCAGGTTTGGTTCAGAAACGCTTGTATTAGCCTTCTTGTGTATCAGTTGCTTCCATGAGGCCTTTGAGCCAGCGCGCTGCGACAATGACGATACCTCCCGTGATAAACGCGTATATAGCAAGCTGTAGATAACCTTGTGTATAGCCATCTAATCTTGTGGCTAAACTAGCGTTTTCATCTGGGCTAGCCATGCCGGCACCTAGAATTCCTGCAAAATATTGACCATAGGCAGAGGCCAAAAACCACATGCCCATCATGATGCCCCACAAATGTTTTGGAGACAATTTGGTCATTAACGAAAGCCCAATTGGCGATAAAAACAGTTCACCAACAGAAATAACAAGATAAGCGAGGGCAAACAACCACAAAGAAGCCATTCCTTCGGAATTTAAATAAAAACGGAGTGAATAGAAAAGATAAAATGCCAAGCCTAAAAATAAAAATGCGAAGCCAAATTTTTGGTAGTAATTTGGTTCAATATTGCGTTTCTGAAGCCAAATCCAAAGCCCACCAATTCCAATACTCAATAGAATCACAAATAGTGAATTTGAACTGTTATTGACAACATTTGGATCAATTTGCATAAAGCCTAGGTCGTTACTAAGTAGGTCGCGGGCCACTAAACTCAAAGAACCGCCACTTTGTTCAAAGAAGGCCCAAAATACGATGCTTAGGAAGATGAAAATTAGCGCAGCAATCAATTGCTTGATTTGTGCCACTTTTAATTTTTTCATCTCAAAAAGCAAGAAAACAAGTGTCAACGGACCGATGATGTACATGAAGATGTCGGTGTAGGCAGTATTTTTGATCATGATATAAACCAATGGAAGACTCAAAAGGGTACCCCCATAAACTAAATACTGATTGCGCTTGAGGTTTTCGGGTTGTGCAATTTTTGGAGCCAGACCAATGGGCCCTAAGTTTTTACGTGTAAGTAAAAAATTCAAAAGGCCTACGGCCATAAAAATACCTGATAACAAAAAGGCGACATTCCAGCTGTATTGTTTTCCGACATACACACAAACACCACCACCCAACAAAGCACCAATGTTGATACCGGCATAAAACAAACTAAAACCAGCATCGCGCCTGACATCGCCGGGTTTGTATAGTTCGCCGACCATAGTTGAAATATTTGGCTTGAAAAAACCAGTACCCACAATAATTAAGCAGATGCCGAAAAAGAAATTGTGAGCTGCATCGATACCTAAAATGGTGCTGCCTATAATCATGAGCGCGCCTCCCCAGAGCAAAGATTTTTGGAAGCCTAAGATTTTGTCTGCAAATAAGCCACCGATAAAAGTAAATGCATAAACAAAGGCTTGTATGGCACCGTATTTCAAATTGGCATCGCCCTCTTTGAACAATAAAATGTCGGTCATGAAGATCATGAGCATGCCGCGGTTGCCATAAAAACAGAAGCGTTCCCACATTTCTGTAAAAAACAGACTCCAGAGTTGTTTCGGATAGGTGCCTTTGAAATCTTGGATAGATTCTAGTGTGTTCATGAGGTGAAGATAATAAAAAAAGGCCCCAAATGAGGCCTTTCAAAAATGATAGATCAAAAGTGCTTATTGAACATTGTTTTCACGCATGACACTATTGAGCCATTTCAACATCAGTATCAAAATGATAGCCGCGGCTAAAACAAGACCAAAGTTTAAGTAAAAGAAATTTTCTTTTTGAGGGAATGTTTCCCAAAGACTAGACAGCATTCCAGAGAGTTTGTTACCAACTGAAATGGCTAAGAAGTATCCACCCATCATGAGTGCTGTAATGCGCGGTGGAGAAAGTTTTGAAACCAAAGACAAGCCCATTGGAGACAAGCAAAGTTCACCAACAGTAATGACGCCATAAGAAGCGAATAACCACATGGAGCTCGCTTTAATAGTCATGTCGTTGGTAGCAAAAACTGCTCCAACCATTACCAATGCCGAAAGTGCGGTAATCACGAGTCCGATAGCAATTTTGGTAGGTGTGGAAGGCTCGCGTTTGCGGCGACGCATCCAACCAAAGAAACCAACTACAACTGGCGTAAGTGCCACAACCCAAAACGGATTCATGGATTGATAAAGCTCAGTAGAGTAAAGTTTCAAATCTTTACCTTCTGCCGGAACTTTGTCTGCTGGTAAGGTTTCGAAATATTTTCTTGATTTTTCAAGTTGCGAAATATTGTTTGAGTAGTCTGTTTTCGCTTTAATTTCAGCTTTGGTAACCGCAGGCATACCTTCTTCAACTTTTCTCAAAGAGTCAATTGTAGTCTTGAACTCGGCTGCTGGTGCACTGACAATTTTGTTATTGACAACAACTTGCGCCATGCCTAATTTGTCAGCAACATCGGCTACACCTGCACTCATTTCGCGGTCAGTGTGGTCTTCAGCCCAAACAGTTAGCGCATCTCCATTTTGATGGAAGATAGCAAAGAAAAGGATTACGCAAGCAAAAACAGCTAATAGTGCTTTGATTGCACGACTTTCTTTGGCATCACCAGTAAAGGCCAAGTAAATAAAGAAAGCAATGACTGGCAAACAACCGATGATGAACGCATCGTTTGTGTCAGAACCTAAAAAGTTACCAGGCAGGATATATCCGAGAATACCAAATGCAAACATCGGTAAAACCGTGTAGGAAAGAATTTTAACAGTCGACATATCTGTTTCTTCCACGGGTTTCACGACATCTACATGCTTGATGTGTTTGGTGCCTAACAAGAAAACGCCAACTCCTATGAGCATACCAACTCCTGCTGCTGCAAAAGCATGGCCCCAACCGTAGTTGATGCGCATGTAAGCTGCCACAAAGTTGCAAATGAAAGCACCGATATTGATACCCATATAGAAGATGTTGTAACCAGCATCTTTTTTGTCTTTCATATCTTCAGACGAGTAGAGGTTCCCTACAAGCGTAGAAATGTTTGGCTTGAAGAAGCCATTTCCTAAGATGATGAGTAAAAGTGCGATGTAAAAGGAGGTTTCGCTGTGTAATGAAAGTGCAAAATAACCTGCAGACATCATGAGGCCACCTATAATAATAGAGCGTCTGTAGCCTAGGATGCGGTCTGCTAGCAAACCACCAATAAATGGGGTAAGGTATACCAAACCTAAGTAAGTTCCGTAAATATCTGATTTTTTCTGGGCATCAAATCCCATTCCGCCATTGTTCCAGCCATCGATCATGTACAGCGAGAAAATCCCGAGCATTAAATAATAGCCAAATCTTTCCCACATTTCAGTCCCGAACAAATACCAAAGCCCTGTTGGGTGTCCATTCTTGTTTGTATTTTCCATATTGCAATTTTAGTTTACCTGCCGAATATAGTAATTTTGCCTCGAAAAATGAGAAAATGACAAACTGGTTAGAAAGAACTCAATTGCTATTGAGCTCGCAAAGCATGGCTCAACTCAAATCTGCTCATGTGCTCATAGTTGGGTTGGGCGGTATAGGATCCTATGCGGCAGAATTCATTGCCAGAGCAGGGGTAGGCCGCATGACTATCATAGACGGTGATGCTTTTGATGCCACAAATAAAAACCGACAACTGACAGCTCTTGATTCGACAATAGGAAAAAATAAAGCAGTAGTATTGGGTGAGCGCATCAAAGAAATCAATCCGGAATGTCAATTGACTATCATTGAAGAATTTGTGCTTCCTGAGCGCGTTTGGGAAATTCTCAAAAATGACACACCTGATTATGTCATGGATTGTATTGATTCTGTTACCCCAAAGCTAGAATGGATTTTGGCTTGTAAACGCTTGAAAATCAAAATCATTTCTCATATGGGTGCCGGAGGAAAAACAGACCCTACCCAAGTTAGAGTGGCAAACATGGAGCAGCTTTCGGGTTGTAAACTTGGGGCGCATATTAAAAAACGCATGAAGCGCAAGAATGCCTCGTATCGGGGTGTCAAGGTGGTTTTTTCTACAGAAATTCAGCAAGCACACGCTTTAAAAATGACCGACGGAACGCGTTATAAAAAGAGTTTTTACGGAACAGTGAGTTACATGCCAGCTCTTTTTGGACTCATGGGGGCAGCTGAAGTCCTGCGCTATCTGTCTAAAGTTGAGTCATAAATTAGTTTTATTCATTTCATTTGTGTAATTTTTGGCTTTAAAACTAGCCAAACAATGAAAAAAAGCTGCTTACTATTAGCGGGTATCATGAGTGCCCAATTGGCTTCGGCCCAAATTTTTTCCGATAATTTTGACAACTATGCTGCAGGTTCTTATTTAGGCCCACAGTCTACATCTTGGTCAACTTGGTCCGGAACAGAAGGCAATAACTCGGACGTCACTATTAGCAACAATAATGCTTCTAGTGCTCCAAACTCCATTTATTTTTCTTCAACAGCAGCCAATGGTGGACCACAAGATGTCGTTTTAAACTTTGGTCAATTATACAACAACGGTATTTTTACTTTGAGTTCAGACTTTTTTGTCAATTCAGGAAAAGGAGCATATTACAACATTCAAGGATCTCAAAGTATCGGTTCAATTTGGGCCTTAAATGTATACCTCGATGCGGGTTCTTTAGTCATTGATGATGGCATCAGCTCCAATTTGTGTACCGGAACTTATCCAGAAGCAACCTGGTTCAACTTAAAAATTGAAGCAAATTTGACACTCCATGTCTGGAAAGCATTCATTGATAATCAATTGGTGGGTACTTGGGTAAATGGGGTCAATGCAGTAGCCTCTGCAGATATTTATCCGTTACAAAACGATCAATTTTTCATGGATAACGTGATTTTTGACCATCAAACCTACACACTACCTAGCTTGAATGCAATGGTTGCCTCCCTAGACATGGGTGGTTTTATTGCGGGCCAAAGTGTAAATCCGGTAGTTTCCATCTTAAATGCCGGTCAAAATGCAATTAGTTCCTTTGATGTCAACTTGAACTACAATGGTCAAAACTACACGCAAAACGTAACAGGTGTAAATGTCGCAAGTATTGCAAGTTACAATGTCAATATTCCAACAGTTAATCTGGTAGCGGGTGCCGCAAATGCTGTGGTTACCATTTCAAATATCAATGGTGGTAATGATGACAACCTCAATGACAACACCCTGACTCAAAACGTAGACCCTGTGGTTCCGGCTGCAGGTAAAATTGTGGTGGGTGAAGAAGCAACAGGCACATGGTGTCAGTGGTGCCCTAGAGGTGCTGTATTTATGGATAAATTCCAAAACGACTACGCGGGTTATTGGGCAGGAATCGCTGTTCATAACGGTGACCCAATGACAGTCGCAGATTACGATGCGGGTATGGGAACACTCATTGGTGGTTACCCGAGTGCACTTGTGGACCGCCTCGGCGATGTTGACCCATCTCAAATGGGCAGTGATTTCTTTACGCGCTTACAAACTGCACCGAAAGGAGTACTCACCAACGGTGCAACCTGGAATGCCACCACGCGTGAACTCAATGTTTCTGTCACAACTACTATTGCTCAAGCAACCTCCGGTGCATATAAAGTAGCTTGTGTACTCACTGAAGATGGTGTCACTGGAAGCGGCGCTGGTTATAATCAAGCAAATGCCTATGCCGGGGGCAACAACGGTGTAATGGGAGGTTTTGAATCTTTACCTAGCCCTGTTCCAGCAGCGCAAATGGTCTATGATCATGTGGCACGTGCCATTGCGCCAAGCTTTACCGGACAAACCGGTGTTATCCCAACAAGTACTACTGTTGGTGAAACATTTACTGCCAACTTTACTTTTACATTACCAGCAACCTGGGACGAAACCCAAATGCATATTGTCGGTATGTTGATAGATCCACAAGGTAAAATTGACAACGCTGGTTATACAACCATTGACGACGCAGTTCAAAATGGCTATGTCGGTGTACAAGAATTGATATCTTCAGTCAATCTAGAGCAGCTGCTCACGGTTGCCCCGAATCCAGCTACAGATTTTACCAATATTCATATCCATATACCTGCGGCGGCACAGGTGAGTTTAAAGGTGCTTGATGCCAAAGGAAGTATTTTGCAAGGTCGTCAATATGGCAGCATAGAAGGTGACTACGAAATTGGATTAAATACGGCTAATTTTGCACCGGGATTGTACATCGTACAACTTGAAATAAACGGGCAAAATGTTCAAAAAAGATTGGTTATCAAATAAGAGGAAATCTTCTTTGAAGAACGATAGAATGTAAATAGATAAGAGCCGCTTCAAGCGGCTCTTTTTTTTGAATTGAATTGAGAAAATATCAGATTATTTTGAAATGACCTGAACGCTTTGCTTGACTTTTAGTGCTTTATCGCGGACTTCAGACATAGTTGCGCCCGTAATGGTGATGTGCCCCATTTTACGAAACGGTTTAGTATGGGCTTTGGCATATAAATGTGGGTGTACCCCAGAAAATGACAAAGCG
Organism: Flavobacteriales bacterium; assembly: GCA_046073985.1. Classification (GTDB taxonomy): domain Bacteria; phylum Bacteroidota; class Bacteroidia; order Flavobacteriales_D; family Crocinitomicaceae; genus UBA952. The sequence continues at coordinate 9,259 of JBJTNI010000036.1, forward strand.
GTTTCAAGGCCTTCATAATGAACAGGACCTTCATGATTTTTAGCACCAACCAAGTTGAGCATTGCTCCGGCCTGAACAAGTGCGGTATCACCTAACGGAAGATTTATAATTGCTCTAAGATGCTGCTCAAATTGCGAGGTCTGACAAATTTCGATGGTATGGTGCCCACTGTTGTGCGGCCTTGGTGCAATTTCGTTGACTAACAATTGGCCGTCGGTGGTGAGGAAAAACTCAACCGCTAAAAGCCCTACCATGGCTAATTTTTCAATGATTTGAACGGCAATTTCTTGGGCCTGGTTTTCAATTTCTCGACTGACGTCGGCTGGCGAGAATAAAAATTCAACGAGGTTAGCCTCCGGATTAAATTCACATTCTACCAAAGGAAAACAATTGGTTTGACCATCTTCATTTCGAGCAACAATAACAGAGAGTTCTTTGGCAAACGGAATACATGCCTCTATGATACTTGGTGCTGAAAAACTTTGTTCAAGACCTGCAATATTTGGAAGAATATTCACCCCTTTACCGTCGTAACCACCCGTTCTCAATTTGTGTACTACAGGAAATTCAAATGGAATGTCTTTTATTTGGTTGGTATCCCAAAAAATAAACGGAGCAGTAGGGATGTTGTGATCGAGATAGAATTGTTTTTGGAGGCCTTTGTCTCTGATGAGTTCTAAGATATGTGGTTGAGGGTAAACTTTTGTTCCCTTTTGAGCCAATTCTTTGAGGGCATCTGTGTTGACATTTTCGATTTCTACGGTGATGAGGTCTTTGTCTTGGCCAAAATCTAGAACAGTTTGGTAATCGAGTAAAGAGCCATTTTGAAACGAGTGTGCTATTTGAGAGCAGGGTGCTTGTGGGTCGGGGTCAAGCATATGTAGCTGGATGTCAAGACTATTTGCTGCTTGAATGAGCATGCGTCCGAGCTGCCCTCCTCCGAGTACGCCGATTTTGTACTCGCTTCCGTACCAAGTTTTTGCCATGGCGCAAAGATACGTTTAAAATTGTACCTTTGTAACAAGATGAGTGCAGTGGTTCAAATACATGAGCTTTCTTTTGCCCCTTTCATAGATCAAGCGCAAATTCAAACCCGAATTGCCGCTTTGGCAAAAGAAATCGATGACCAGTTTACCGATAAAGATCCTTTATTTTTAGCGGTACTCAACGGCGCCTTTCTTTTTGCAGCCGATCTCATCAGACAAGTCAGTTGTAAGCCCGAAATCAGTTTTGTAAAAGTCAGCTCTTATCAAGGGACACAATCTTCGGGGCGTGTTGACGAACTGATAGGTTTACAAACGAGTTTAAAAGACAGACACGTCATCGTTTTGGAAGACATCCTCGACACTGGTGTCACCATGGATAAAATATTTACTTTACTCGAATCAGAACAACCCGCATCAATTTCTATATGTGCATTGCTATTGAAACCAGATGCATACAAAGGTAAACATCAACCCAATTTTATTGGTTTTGAAATTCCGGATGCTTTTGTGGTGGGTTACGGGCTTGATTACAAAGAATTAGGCCGAGAACTTAAGTCCATTTATCAATTAATCAATTAGTTATGTTAAACATCGTGCTATTTGGCCCTCCAGGGGCAGGCAAAGGAACCCAATCAGAAAGACTTATTGAAAAATACAATTTAGTGCACCTATCCACTGGTGATGTCTTTCGTGCCAATATCAAAGGAGAAACAGAACTCGGTAAGTTGGCAAAAAGCTTCATGGATGCAGGCCAATTAGTTCCTGATGCTGTTACTATCGATATGCTACGCTCTGAAGTAGTGAAGCACCAAGATCCCAAAGGATTTATTTTTGACGGTTTTCCACGTACAAACGCACAAGCACAGGCACTTGACGAATTTCTTGCAGGTCTTTCCACAGAAATTTCATTGATGGTTGCGCTTGAAGTTGAAGAGCAAGAGCTCAAAACACGCTTACTTAAAAGAGCCGAAGTTTCTGGTCGTCCTGATGATGCAGACCCAGCCGTCATCGAGAAAAGAATTGCTGTATACAACCAAGAAACAGCTCCGGTAAAAGCGTTTTACCAAGCACAAAATAAATTTGTTGCCATTGATGGTATTGGCAGCATTGACGAGATAACTCAAAGAATATTCGCTGCCATCGATACAACTCTATAAATGGCTTCAGATAACTTCGTAGATTACGTAAAAATTCACTGTACTTCCGGTAATGGGGGCGGTGGTTCCACGCACTTCAGACGTGAGAAATACATCCCTAAAGGTGGTCCTGATGGGGGTGATGGCGGACGCGGTGGACACGTGATTTTACGCGGTAACAAACAACTCTGGACACTCCTACATCTCAAATTTCAGAAGCACATCAAAGCTGGCCATGGCGCACATGGTTCTGGAAACCTCAAGACTGGTTCTCAGGGTGAAGACGTCTACATAGATGTGCCACTAGGCACTTTAGCCAAAGACGGTGAAACTGGCGAAATATTATTTGAAATTACTGAAGAGGGCGAGGAGCGCATCATTCAGCGCGGAGGGCGAGGCGGAATGGGCAACAATCATTTCAAATCACCCACCAATCAAACGCCACGTTATGCCCAACCCGGTGAGGAAGGTTTAGAAGGGTGGAAAATTCTAGAATTAAAAATCTTAGCCGATGTCGGTTTGGTTGGTTTTCCGAATGCGGGTAAAAGTACCTTGCTTTCTGTATTATCGGCTGCCAAACCAGAAATTGGTGATTACCCATTCACCACACTGAGGCCAAACCTGGGCATTGTGTCGTACCGCGATTTTCGCTCATTTGTCATGGCCGATATTCCAGGGATTATTGAAGGCGCTCATGCAGGTAAAGGTCTCGGATTGAGGTTTTTGCGACACATCGAACGCAATTCACTTTTGCTATTTATGGTTCCGGCCGATTCCGACGATATCCAGAAGGAATACCAAATTTTACTCAACGAGCTCAAACAATACAATCCTGAATTATTACACAAACAGCGTTTGTTGGCCATTACCAAGTCTGACATGCTCGACGACGAACTCAAAGCTGCATTAGCTCAGGACCTACCTAGCATTCCTTATTTATTCATTTCTTCTGTTGCGCAACAAGGACTTACAGAACTCAAGGACCTGATCTGGAAACACCTCAATCATGATTGAAGCCGTTCAGACTTTTGATGAACAACTTTTGCTGTTGATCAACGGTTGGCATGCGCCATTTGTCGATGAGGTCATGTGGGTTGTTTCGTCAAAATGGATCAATTTGCCCTTGGCTTTAGTACTTTTTCTATGCTTGAAAAAAACACGTAGTCAACAACAAGCCCTTTTGCTTCTTGGTTTCACCATTTTAATTGTTGTTTGTACCGATTGGGTTTCTTCTCAATTGTTCAAAGATTTTTTTCAACGGCTCAGACCCTCCCATGAAATCTTACTGGGAAGTAAACTACACTATTATTTCATTGGACCTTTAGATCCGTATAAAGGTGGGCAATACGGTTTTGTCTCTTCACATGCGGCAAATTTGGCTAGTGCTCTTGCTTTTTTATATCCTATATTGATTTCAGACAAGCGCTCTTTTTGGGCTTTTGTTGCTTATGCCAGTTTAGTTTGCTACAGCAGAATGTATTTGGGTGTTCATTACCCAACTGATATTTTATGTGGCGCCCTTTTAGGCGTGCTGTTGGCATTTTTAGCAAGGAAATTTCTATTTCAAAAATTCTTTTTAGCTTCGAACTAATGGCAGCACTTTGGGTATTTATTGGCGGCGGTTTGGGAAGTTTGTTGCGCTATGGTTGCTCAAAATTATTCCCTTTTGCTTCAGGTCAATTTCCTTGGGCAACATTTTGTAGCAATTTACTCGCTGCTTTTTTGCTCGCCGGCCTCGTGACTTACTTCAAAGATTCAGCTAAATGGTCTGTTATTCAGCCCCTTTTGGTGGTAGGGGTTTGTGGTGGCTTGTCTACATTCAGCACCTTTACCTATGAAAACTACCAGTTGCTACAACAGGGGCAACTGACCTTGTTTTGGATCAATTTGCTGCTTTCTTTTGCCTTGAGTTTGTTGCTTTTCTTTCTTTTTATGCGCCACTGAAGGCCGTACTAACTTTTCAAGTATTTTTTGACCTTCTTTTTTAGCCATCGGACTTTTTTTGAGGTCCCATAAGAATTTTCGTTCCTCTCTTAAAGATTTATAAGGGTCAATAATAGGATTTGGATAGGTTTCGCCCAATTTGATGCCATAAGTTTGAGCCTGTTCTTGGTTCATCTTCCATGGTTCATGAATGAATTCATTGGGTAGAGAGGCAATTTCAGGGATCCAAGTCCGAATAAACTCGCCGTTTGGGTCATGTTTGTAGCTATTATGGATCGGATTATAAACCCGAATGGTATTGACACCAGTGGTGCCTGCTTGCATTTGAAATTGTGGATAATGGATTCCCGGCTCGAAGTCCAAGAATTGATTGGCAAGGTAATCGACACCATCTTTCCAGTTTTGTAAAAGGTGATGACAAAAAAACGAGACCACCATCGCGCGCATTCTGAAATTAATCCAGCCTGTTTCTCTGACACAGCGCATATTGGCATCAATGAGCGGAAATCCTGTTTGTCCATTTTTCCAAGCTCTAATCAATTGCTCATCTTTTGGATATTTTATTTGCTCATAGGCCTTATTGATACAATGGGTGGCATAGCTACAATCTGTTTCAAACTTTTGAATAAAATGACAATGCCAATGTAGTCTGGTCAGAAATCCTTGATGATTTTTTTTGTAGCTTGTCTTTTGCATCTCAGCTGCTGTAGCTTGCACCACTTGTCTGATGGATAGATTTCCCCAAGCCAGAAAAGGCGAGAGCCTGCTGCAAGTTTTCCTACTTAATACAGGTTTAGAGATGCCTTTCTGATAACCATTTATTCTATTTGAAAGAAAATCATCCAGGTATTTTACTGCATATAGTGGGCCAGCTTTTTGAAATGATGCTGGGTATTTATTAAGTTCATTTTGAATTGATACAGGGATTTCAAAGTCAATTTTTAAACGTTTGAAAACGTGTGTAGTATCCAATATGAATTCGTTTTGGGTAGCATTGACATACGCATACCAGGCTTTGTCCCAGTCCTTTCTGTTTTTTAGCCCCCTGATAATGCCATCTCTTTGAAATTCTGTCCAGACGATGTCCTTGGTTTTTAAAAATTGTTTGAGTTGGATGTCTCGTTGAAATGTTCTTGGGGGGCCAGATTCCTGGTAGCTCCAAACCTGTTGCAAATCATGTAACTGAACAATTGTTTGCATGATTGCATGAACCTCTCCAAAATAGACTTCAATTTGTCGGCCATACGGAGCTAATTGTTGATTGATTTGCTGAATCGATGCCCATTGAAATTGCCAATGTCGAAGCGCATTTTCAGATGCTTCCCATTCGGTTGGCTCAATGATATAAACGTAGCTAATGGGTAGCTTGCTTTGTTCAGCAGCTTGAAGTGCAGCGTGGTCTCCTAAGCGAAGATCCCTTTTGAACCATACTATACCCAGGGGTGCTTTGTCCATACTATAAATCCTTCCAATTCTTCTGAAGGTGCTTTTGAACTTTTTTCCAAAATGAGAAAAAAGATACAGGAACCGCTTCTACATCCGGGAGTAACCAATTCCTTGGTTCCAAATGAAAAGGATAATTTTTAGTACTTGGATGCTCTTTGCAAAAATTAGTTGTTTCATTCAGAGGTATTTGAAAATCAGCGAGCGTGCCATAGTATATTTGAAGACCCTCAATATTGTGCTTACCAAGTTCATTGATCCAATTTTGTACTTTGTCAGAGACAGGAAACTTTTGCCAAAATTCGGTATCCCAAAATAGAATCCGATTTGCTTTTGTTTCAGCATGCCAGAGCGGATCAAGATGATAAGGGGTGTAGATGTAGGTTGGTAATTTTGGATTTATTTCTAAGGATGCCTGAGCTTCTTTTGGAAATAAAAAATCTAAATTGAGCTCATTCATTTCACCATTTAGCTTGAGTGCTGCAATGGCTTCATAAGAAACATCGATAGGGGTATGCTTTTGTTGTGTTTTGGCGTATTTATTGATGTTTTCTTGGTTGGCGAAATACAATTTGTTGGCATTTGCTCCACAAACCCATTGCCAACTAAAATGATTGCTTGCAATATCGGCATCTAGCAGGTGATAATGTAGCCAAGGTGCGGCTATTTCCCAAGCCACCTGATAATGATTACAGACCAAGCTTGCGGTGTACATGCGCAGGTGATTGTGCATATAACCAGTTTGATAAAGCTTTGCAATGCCCATATCAATGGCCTCAATTCCAGTTTGGGCTTCTAGGACTGCTTTTGGCATTTGAAGACGATGTTTTACATCTTGCTGTTCTTGCCTTAAGGCGCTAGTTGGGTCATGGCCTTGCCACAAACGCTGAAAATGCTCGCGCCAACAAAGTTCCATCACATAAGATTCTATCTCATACAATGAAAAACCTCGGTTTTTTAAACGCGCTACGATAAATTTGAGATCAATAACACCTCTTGAAATATAGGGCGATAAATAACTGACGCCACCATCAATGTAGTTGCGTGTTTTTGCATATGCTACAGGGTCAAAGGCATCTATTTTTGCCTCTAATTCAGCTAAATTCAATAGTGGAATCATACCCTCAATGCAGAAATTCCACCATCGACGTGCATAATTTGTCCACTGATCCAAGAGGCTTGATCACTGAGAAGGAAAGCTGCCATGGCTGCAATATCTTTGGCTTCACCGACTCTTTTCAAAGGATGTCTGGCTGCATTTGCTTCGCGTTTGGCGTCTGAGTTTAATAAATTTTCGGCAAGTGGTGTATTGGTAAGCGACGGTGCAACTGCATTTACCCGGATTACAGGCGCAAGTTCTGCAGCTAAGGCTCGGGTGAGGCCTTCAATAGCACCTTTTGAAGTGGAGACCAAACTGTGAAAAGGCAAGCCTTGCTGTACGGCTACTGTTGAAAACAAAACAACACTCGCATTTCCAGATTTTTTCAAAGCTGGTAGTGCAGTTTGAAGGCTCGATATAGCTCCTAAAACTTGCAATTGGTAGTCAGTTTTGAAATCTGAATCGGAGAAGCGGTTAAATGGTTTTAAGGCGATATTTCCCGGACAGTACACAAAGCCATCGAGTAGCTCAGGTATTGTTAACGCTTGGTTTGCTGTCACATCAAACTGTTGCCAATGCAAATTGGGATGTTGAAAAACTGGAATTGTTTGAGAATAGGTGGCGTAAACCTCATGCCCCTGTTCTATTAAAAGTTGTGTCAATGACAGACCAATGCCTTTTGAAGCGCCAATAACGGCTATTTTTTTTGTTTCCATATGTTTGTAACAAATAAACGCTACCTTGGTTTAATCAATTTTAAATCAATTATGAACTTTCTTAAACAACATTTTTCTACAATATTGATCGCGGCGGCTGTCATCATTACTGGCCTTATTTTAGGTAAATCATATCTCTCAAAAGGTAAACCTGATGATACCGTATCAGTTACTGGTTTGGGTGAAGAGTCCTTTGATTCGGATTTAATTGTATGGAAAGCCTCTTTTTCTCGCAACAGTTATGAATTAAAAGATGCATATGCGCAATTGAATAAAGATTTGAGAAGTGTGAAGGCCTACCTGAAATCACGTGGAATTACAGATGATGAAATGGTTTTTGAGGCAGCAGAAATTGAAAAATTATGGTCAAGGGTTTATGATGACGAAGGCAATTTAACGCAAACTACATTTGAGGGTTATGCGCTCAAACAACAGCTGAAAATCAGCTCTAAAAAAGTGGATATCGTAGAAAATACCTCTAGGCAGGTTTCTGAACTCATCGATGCAGGTATTGAGTTGAATTCCGAGGCACCAGAATATTATTATACCAAACTTGCTAAACTAAAACTGCAAATGATCGAGGCTGCTACGCGTGACGCGCATGATAGAGCTGCAAAAATAGCTGAAAACGGAGGTGGAAATTTGGGCAAATTGATGTTTGCAGACATGGGAATATTTCAGATAACAGCTGAAAATTCTTCTGAGGAATACGAATGGGGTGGCAGTTTCAATACCAATTCTAGACGCAAAACAGCGAGTGTCACGATTCGATTGAAATATGCAATAGATTGACCTTAAAGAAATATGCAATAGATTGACCCTAGATAAATTGGCTTTTATCAAGTTGCAACCATTCTAAAGTCGAGTTGCAAAAAATATCTTCTTTTATTTCTTTGCTCAAGGAGCTATCTTCGATGAACTGACCAATTTCTAGGTCACCGAGTGGAAAAGGGTAGTCGCTTCCCAAGCAAACTCTTTTTGACCCCTGTAGTTTTAAAATATATTCTAGGGCATCGATATCATGTGTAATGCTGTCTACCCAGAATTTTCCGAGATAAGTCCTTGGATTGTGTGCGTTGTCTATGGCAACTAGGTCAGGTCTGCAATTGAAGCCGTGTTCTATGCGGCCTAGGGTTGGAAGGAAAGAACCCCCTGCATGTGAAAAACAAACGCGCAGCTCAGGAAGTTTTTCAAGTACACCTCCAAAGATCAGAGAACAAGCTGCCCTTGAGGTTTCTGCCGGCATGCCTACCAACCAAGGAAGCCAATATTTTTTCATGCTTTCAAAGCCCATCATTTGCCATGGATGAATCATGACAGCCATGCCCAATTGGGCACAGGCCTCGAAGATTGGGAAGAACTTTTCTTCACTAAGATTTTCATCATTGATGTTCGAACCAATTTGGATACCAACAAGCCCAATTTCTTTGGCGCGTTGTAACTCTTGAATTGCGGCAGTGGTATCTTGCATTGGTATTGTTGCCAAGCCAATGTAATTTTTAGGATAAGTCGCTACTAATTCTGCGATGTGGTCATTTAAAAAACGCGATAGCTCTAGTGCATCTGCTGTTTTTGCCCAGTATGAAAACATAACAGGTATGGTACAAACAACCTGTACTTGTGTCTGGTAGGGTTGATATTCTTTGATGCGCAATTCTGCATCCCAACAATTTTCCTCGATGCGTCTAAAAAATTGACCGCCTTGCATCATGTCAGCTTTGCCATCTGGCTGTGCTACAAGATGTATGAACTTGCCATAGCCAAATTTTTCTGTCCAGTTGGGCATGGTTTTGGGCAAAATATGGCTGTGCATGTCAATTTTTAGCATGGTGTTTTTTTTTGATTCACGAAGATAATAAAAAGCTCAGACTGACAATTCCATGATGTAGTCGTCCATGACAAAACCATTACCGATATCAAATACAGCTTCTTGTTGGATGCTAAAACCAAGTTTTTGGTAAAATATTTTAGCAGAATTGGCTTTATTGACTTGTAAAATGAGTTTGATGGCATTCGTTTGCTGTGCACGTGTAATTGCCTTTTGAATAAGGGCGCTACCGAAACCCTTTTTTTGCAATTGGGGTAGTACGTAAAGTTTGTTGATTTTAATCTGGTTTTTTGCTGGGTCCTCATCTGTATGCATCCATTCAAGCGCTAAAAAACCGAGGTCTATTCCATTTTCAGAAAGCAAATAAAACTCATGGCCTTGCAAATATTGCTCTTGTAATTTGATAGTACTGTACATCCAATTGAGCATGAATTCTATTTGCTCAGCACTAATGATTTGTGCATAGGTGCTTGGCCAAATAGCTCTGGCTAGCTTTTCTAAGATGGGTAATTCATGAAGCTGTGCCAGCCGAATTTCCATATTAGTTTTTTACGAAGGGTGCTTGCTGAATTTTACCGTTGAGGTTTAAACGGATATAGTAGGTCCCGGCTGGCAGTTCCTGTACGGCAACTTTTCCATTACTTATAGGCGAAACATAGCGTTTGCCATCTGTGGAAATGATCTCTGCAAATTCTGGTAATTCTACGATGGTAAAGTGCAAGTAATTTTGAACAGGGTTAGGGTAGACATTCCAGTCTGTCTGTGCCAATAGATTTTGGGTGCCTAGGGTTTGAAGCGCTAGCTTGACGGCGGCATAGGCATTGACCTTGCCTGCACCCCACAATGGGCTTCCGCCAGTTGGAATAGCACCTGTGTAGTTGTCTTGACGTGCTGTGGTCATGATGATTTCTTTAACCTGACTTGCTGAAAGATACGGATTTGCCTCAAGCATCAAGGCTACTACGCCTGCTACCATGGGAGAGGCCATTGATGTCCCGGAAAATTTGGCAAAATGATAAGTTGTATTGTTGAAACTGGTGTTGGCAACCGATGTAAAGTTGGCATCTGTAAAAGAAGAAATAGCAGATGTGATGGCTACTCCGGGAGCTGAAATGTCTGGTTTCATGGCGCCGTCATAGCGGGGGCCACGGCTTGAAAAATTGGCTAATGCACCACCAACAAGTGAACCTGAAGTGGTCGCGTATTGGGTGGCGTAGGCAGCAACACTGATGACTTGATCAGCACAAGATGGTTCAGAGATGCCGTTTTGGTTATCGCCAGCTGTTGTTCCAGTGCCAGCAGCCATGAAATCCATGCCCCAATTACCAACGTCGTTAGTAAGTTCAGTCACGTTCCAGTAATGGACCGTTCCGGAACTAGCTTGAGATTTTAACTGTATCCGAAGTGCTGTATTTGTATTTTTGACGCGGAGGCGCATTTGAGGTTTGCCGTTCAACGGATGTGCAGCATCTGCTGTAATATTATACCAAATGGTATCTTGATTGACGACAATAAAGGTATCGATGTAAGTATTGGTATTGGAGGTGCTGTAATAAGGTGTCTCGGTAAGGATTTGATTGGCTGAATTGGTTATGATCAGACCATTAGAAAAGGCTTGGCCGGGTTCTCCCCAAGCGTGAATACTTTGTCCCCACATGTTGGGGTTGGCAGCATAATCGTAAAATTCGATTCTAGATTTGAGTTGGTCGTTGTTGTAGGTTTTCTTGAGGTGGAAATTAACAGCGCCGTTGTTGCCACCTGAATTGACAAATACTACACCCAAATTGCTAAAGGCGTCAATCGCTTGGCTAAGCAAAGAAGTGCCGTCGAGCGTCCCGAAATGATACAAGCCCCAACTCATGTTGATGACCAAACGCTTATCAGCGGCAAGGGCCTTTTGATACATCCATTGCCATGCGTCCAGAACAGCACCTTCATCGACTAAGAAGGTTACAAATAAGAATTGCGCATCATAGGCCACGCCTCGATAAGCAGTAGTTGCGCCAGCGCCACCAGCTATTCCGGCAACATGCGTGCCGTGGGTACCATAGCTGTAAATATTAGCGGTGTCTGAACCTGCTGCCAATAGGGTAGCCGGAGTGTCGTATTCGGTGCCATAATTGAAGCCATTTGGTGCCGGACCATTTGTTTTAAATTGATCCCAAGCAGCATAGATTCGGCTTTGTTGCAATAATGTGTCGTAAAAAACCGGATGCGTGTAATCAAAACCCCAGTCTGTGACGCCAATGAAAACATTTTTTCCGGAATATCCTTGTGGTAAGCCATAGCCCTGATGAACGGAGTCAGCATGGAGATCTTTGATGGCTTTGTCGAGATTGGGCTTGATTTTACCGGCAATTTCGATGTAGTCAAGGCTTTTGATTTCGGAGAGGGCAGAGAGTTTTTGAAGCGGAACTTTGATGCTCAGTAGCTGCTGAATAGGTGTGGTAAATAATATGCGTTGCCACTTGAGTTCTTCAGAATTGAAGTATTGATTTGCTCTGGCAAGCATAGACAAGTACCAACGACCATCTATGTTGTAAATTGGGTAATGTTTAATCAGCTCTTCGCTTACTTCTCCTTTGGAGCGCAATAATTGACTTTGGATTTGAGCAATTTCGTAACGATCAGCGGCACTCATTTGAGGTGCGGCCCAAGACAAATGAGTCAGGGACAGCAACAAAAGGATGCTCAATATGGTTACGATGCGCATCCTCAAATATAAGCATTTTCGTGCAGTTACAGTCGACTAAACAAGGATTTTAGTGGCTTTCTCACTTTCTTTAAGTGTTGGTATCGATCATCATCGGCACGTTTTCCGAAAGTGCAAATCAAAGCACTGCTGAGGCCTTTTTGAGGAAGTTCAAGGAGTTCATTAAGTGCTTTTGGTGAAAAACCTTCCATTGGTGTGGCATCTATTTCTAGGAGTGCACTGGTATGCAAAACTTGCCCCAATGCGATGTAAGCTTGTTTGCTGTTCCAATTTTGAATTTCTTCTTTCGTTTTTTTGCCGATTGCTTCAATCAAATGATTCCTAAAGCCTGCAATCTGAGCTTCTTCCATTTCACGTGTATCTCTCATGAGATCCGCATGTGCGTGGAGGTAATGGGTGTCTAGTTCTGTTTTATAACACAATATAAGAACAGCGCTCGCATCGATGATTTGCTGTTGATTCCATGCAATTTCCTTGACTTTTTGACGCAATTCAGGGTCGTTGATCCAGAAATAATGCAGTGGTTGTAGGCCGTAACTACTTGGGCTTAATTGTAAACTTTTTTCTAGAGCTTCAAGTTGCGCATCGGTAAGTTGAAAGGTGGGGTCGTATTTCTTGGTGGCGTAGCGCCAGTTGAGCGCATTTTCAATCGTTTTTTCCATTTTGTTTTATCTTTCTTCCTTTAATATTTTTACGAGAAAATGTATGAGAAACTGCTTCTTAATTCATTGGTACTTCGATGATTAAAATCTTGGATTGCGTTTGAACTTCTATTTGAACAGTGTCGGTGCCAGAAATTCCTAAGGCATCTTTGGTTTGTAAAAGTTGTTCTCCCACCTTGATTTCACCTTCGATGAGCATCAGATAAATGCCATTATTTGCATCGTACAATGGATAATTGAGGTGTGTATTTTGGTCAAATTCCCCAATAGAAATCCAGGCATTTTGATGTATCCATGTACTGAGTCCGCTATTTTGTGGACCAACTAGTGGAATAAATGAGTTTTTTTCAACAGTATATTTTCTTTGGGCATAGCGCGGTTCAACTTGCTTTTGATTAGGGAAAATCCAAATCTGAAACAAATTGAGTGCTTGGTCATGATTTGGGTTGAATTCACTGTGGTAAATACCTGTTCCGGCCGACATCACTTGAACTTCACCGGCTTCTATCACTTCACTAAAGCCCATGCTGTCTTGGTGTTTGATGGCTCCACTCAATGGAATGGTAATGATTTCCATGTTGTCGTGAGGGTGCTTGCCAAAGCCCATGCCTGGAGCCACGATGTCGTCGTTTAAAACACGCAGCATCCCAAAATGAATGCGTTCTGGGTTGTACCAAGACGCAAAACTAAAGGAGTGCTTGGCATCTAGCCAACCGTGATTGGCGTGACCTCTTGAAGCTGCTGAATGAAAGACTGTTTTCATGACTTTTTTTATTTGCAAAGTAACAGCACAAGTGTCACTCAATTCAATAACACATGTTAATTCTTTTTGTTGTCTCTTGTTTTTTGTTGCCAGAAAATGTGCAATTTCGTTTTATGGTATTGAGTCGTTTTTGGCTGATTATTTTCATCAGCTCTATTTTATTTGTGATGTTTGCAGTGTTTTCAGGGCAGTTTTACAGCATCGATTATGTCTTGAACGGAAAAAAGGATGACCCTATTCTCATCGGTGAAACTTATAAATGGAAGCTGCCCGCCAAATACATTGATTTGATGGCGCGTGCTCACAACGATTCGTATGTCAAAGATATCAACCCAAATGACGCCGATACAACTTATGTTTTGAAGGAAAAAACCGTCTTGATCTATTCGGGTGTACAGAAATCAGACGGCTTACTGGTAACTGCGAAGGCGAGTTTATTTGATCTGATTTTGCCACTAATGGCTTATTTGGCATTTTTTGCAGGCATTATGCAATTGCTCATAGACTCTGGGGCCACTGAAAAATTAGCCAAGCGCTTAAGCCCGTTTTTTCAAAAAGTTTTTCCGACTGTACCTGCAGGGCACCCTTCTATTACCTACATGACCATGAATTTTTCTGCCAATTTCTTAGGACTTGATTCCGCGGCAACGCCTTTTGGTCTCAAGGCAATGGAAAGTCTGCAAGAGCTCAACACAGATAAAGAAAAGGCTTCGGATGCACAAATTATGTTTTTGAGTTTGCATGCAGCTGGCCTGACACTTATTCCAACTTCGATCATCGGGTATCGTGCAGCTGCCAATGCTGCCAACCCTGCCGATGTCATGTTGCCTTGCATCATCACCTCATTTGTCGGAACCCTCGCTGCTTTTTTTATTGTGGGCATTCGTCAAAGAATTTCTTTTAAAAGTGGCCTTTTATTAGGTGTTTTAATGGGGGTAATTGGTGCCATTCTTGGGCTTCTCTTTTATGTTGGTTCACTCGATCTTGTCCAGAAAAACTACTTTACCAATAATTTCTCGGGCATTCTTTTGTTTGCCATTATTGTGCTGACCCTCTTATTTGCCTTCAAAAATGAAGCGCGTTTCAAGGAAAAGCAAACCACTGTTTTCGACGCATTTGTAGAGGGTGCACGCGGTGGGCTTGATACCGGTGTTAAAATATTTCCGTATGTACTTGGTATGTTGGTGGCGATATCTGTTTTTCGCAATTCAGGCCTATTCGAATTAATAGCCGGCGGTATTTCAGATCTTTTTAGGTATGCAGGTGTAGGCAAAGAGATCACTGACTCTTTACCTGTGGCTTTACTCAGACCCTTCAGCAGTTCTGGCTCGCGCGGTTTTATGTTAGATGCCATGAATCAGTTTGGGCCAGATAGTTTGGCGGGTAGGTTGTCGGCTATTTTCCAGTGTTCAGCTGAAACGACTTTTTATGTAATTGCTGTTTATTTTGGAGCCATCAATGTCCGCAATACACGATACACCCTTGGTGTGATGCTACTTGTTGACCTTATTTGTGTTTTAACTGCCATTAGTGTTGCCTTGTGGTTTTTTGCCTAGCAAGGCCATTTTGTAATTAATGATAAGGAAAGTAATTGTAAGATGCCCCTCGCTCAATTAGCATATCCCTCCCTAGTAATTTTAGCTTTAGCCAAAGCGGTTGAAGGCAACAAAGACCTACAGCTTTGGCTGCAAGAAAATGGCTATCCTGAATTATTCATGACCGCTCAAGCCATTCGCTTGCAAGATCCTGCCAGAAAATGGTTGTTGTCTAATGGATATCCACATTTAATGGCAATGATTGCAGCTGCAGAGGGCACCGAAAAAGCACAAGTTTGGCTCAAACAATACAACTATTGGGTGTTGTATCACATCGCGATGGCCGTTGAGCACGAAAAAGAAAGTTGGTTCTGGTTGCGTAAAAATGCGAGCCCGGAGCTCATTATGCTAGCCAAGTCAATCCAGATTGTTAAAGATCAAATTGAAGAAAACCACAACGACGTACACGCTATACACAAAGATTTATAGCAAGTACGTCGTTGACAATAAATGGGATGACGTTATCAGAGCAACATAGCAGCAGGCTGCTCCATGTATGTCTTGAAAGTTTGTAAGAACGATGCACCAGACGCGCCGTCAACTACTCTGTGATCACAAGAAAGCGTTACTTTCATTACTGATCCTGGTACTACTTGGCCGTTTTTCACTACTGGTACTTCTTTGATGCCACCAATTGCTAAAATGCAAGAATCAGGTGGGTTTACAATTGCTGTAAATGACTCAATTCCGAACATTCCAAGATTTGAAATGGTAAAGGTGTTTCCTTCCCAATCTGAAGGTTGTAATTTTTTATCTTTTGCTTTTTGAGCAAACTCGCGTACTTCGGCAGAAATTTGAGTCAGGCCTTTGTTATCTGCAAAACGTACAACCGGCACCAACAAGCCTTCATCAACAGCTACAGCTACGCCAATATTAACGTGCTGATTGCGGCGAATGAAGTCACCCATCCAGGCGCTGTTCACCGTTGGATGTTGACGCAAGGCCATCGCAACTGCTTTGATCACCATATCGTTGAAAGAAACTTTGACACCATCTAGGCTATTCAAAGATTTTCTTGTGGCAATGGCGTTAGACATGTCGATATCGAGTGTCAGGTAAAAGTGAGGTGCTGTAAATTTACTTTCAGCCAAACGACGTGCAATAGTTTTGCGCATTTGCGAGATAGGCTCGTCGTGATACGATACTTCACCGGTAAACTGTGCCGCAGCCGCAGCCGCAGGTTGGCTAGCAGGCGTATAAGGCACATAATGATCGACATCGCGTTTGACTATGCGACCGTTTTCTCCGGTTCCAGCAATGGCTTGTATATCAATTCCACGTTCTGATGCTAGTTTTTTAGCTAACGGAGAAGCAAAAACACGGTCTGTTGAATTGTTCGCTACAACAGGAGCAGCAGCAACCGGGGCGGCTACAGGTGCAGGTGTTGGAGCGGCAGCAGCGACAGGCGCCGCAACTTCAGCGACAGGAGCAGGGCTAGGACTTGGTTCAGGTGTGCTTGTTGCAGCACCCGGAGCACCGGCGGCGGCATTGGCAAGTGCAGCACTGATGTCTTCGCCTGCTTGACCAATAATTGCCAGAACGCTATTGACCGGAGCTGCATTGCCGGTTTCTACACCGATATGCAACAAAACTCCATCGAAAAAAGATTCAAATTCCATCGTTGCTTTGTCCGTCTCGATTTCAGCGAGTACTTCTCCAGCTTTTACGGAATCACCAACTTTTTTTGTCCAGGCAGCAACAACACCTTCTGTCATTGTGTCGCTCAATTTCGGCATGTAAACTACTTCAGCCATGTTTTTCTATTTTTTTAATATTCTTTGATGTAAGGATAATCAGATTGAACATATACGTCTTCGTAAAGTTCATGGGCCTCTGGGTAAGGCGAGTTTTCAGCGAAGGCTACAGATTCATCAACTTCTGTTTTCACCCAAGCGTCAATTTCTTCGAGTTCCTTAGCGCTGAGCCATTTGTTGGCTTGAATGATGCGCAAGCAGTGCTCAATCGGGTCTTGTTCCATCCATTCAGCTACTTCGTCCTTGGTGCGGTATTTCTGCGGATCTGACATAGAGTGCCCTTTGTAACGGTAGGTTCTGATGTCAAGAAGTGTAGGGCCTTCGCCGCGTCTTGCGCGGTCAGCGGCTTCTTCAATGGCTTCATGAACTGACTCTGGGCGCATTCCGTTTACAATTTTGGAAGGCATACCGTATGAAAGTCCAATCTGAGAAAGGTCTGTAACGTTGGTGGTACGCTCAACTGAAGTACCCATTGCGTAATTGTTATTTTCAATGATGAAAATGACGGGAATTTTCCAGTTCATCGCCATATTGAATGTTTCGTGAAGCATTCCTTGACGAACAGCGCCGTCACCCATAGAAACAAAAGCTACATTTTTGGTGCCTTTGTACATTTCTGCGAATGCAACACCAGCACCCATTCCGATTTGTGCCCCCACAATGCCGTGGCCACCCATAAAATTGACTTTTTTGTCAAAGAAGTGCATAGAACCACCTTTTCCTTTTGAACAGCCAGTGGTACGACCATAAAGTTCGGCCATCAAAACTCTTGGGTCTGTGCCCAAAGCTAATGGGTGTGCGTGATCGCGGTAAGCAGTCATGTGTTTGTCATCTTTTTGACAGGCACTTGCCGTACCAACAACGATGGCTTCTTGACCAATGTAAAGGTGACAGAAACCACCAAATTTTTGTTGAATATAAAGTTGCCCTGTTTTTTCTTCAAACTTTCTGATCAAGAGCATGTCTTTGTACCATTTCACATAAGTTTCTTTCGAGAACTTTGGCTTTTCTGAACTTTTAACGGCTTTCGCGCACATAACTTCTAATTTTATCGGTGACAAATATACAAATCATTCACAAACAATGTTCAAAATGTCAAATTTACACTAAGTATGAATTTGTGCTTTTTTTGTCGCTTTGTAAATGAGGTAAATACCGGCAATAACTAGCGGAATACTGAGTAATTGACCTGTGTTTAACGGGAGGGTGTAGTCTCGGGCGGTTTGTCCTAATTTAAAGAATTCACAAACGATGCGCGACCCAAAAATCAAGACCAAGAAACTGCCAAATACGAAGCCTGGTTGTTGGTATTTCTTTAACTTCCAAAACAAGTACAGCAGCAACCAAAATGAGATAAAATAACAAATTGCCTCGTAAAGCTGTGCCGGATGTCGGGGAGTGGCGTCATAGAAGCCGGTTGCCTCGTTGAAATAATATTGAAATTTGAAGGCCCATGGAACAGTTGTTTCGTAACCAACCATTTCATGATTGACAAGATTGCCCAAACGGATAAACGTACCCGCAATGGCAATAGGAGCGGCAATGCGGTCTAAAATCCAGATGTATGGTTTTTGTGAAACTTTTTTAGTGAAAATATAGAGTGCAATCAGTATGGCAATGGCTGCTCCATGACTAGCCAAGCCGCCTTCCCAAACTTTGATGATATCAGCAGGATGCGAAAAGTAACCCCGCTCTAGCCGTCCATTAGTTACTTTATCCCAATATGGGCCATAAAAGAGAATATGCCCGAGTCTGGCACCTACGATGGTAGCCAAAACCATGTAAGTAACCAACGTATCTAGCGTTTTGTCTGCGATGTTTTCAGCTTTGAACATCTTGCGAATGACAAAATATCCAAGCGCAATACCCGAAATAAACAGTAAACCATAAAGATTCGGTGTGCGCCAACCGTCAATTAATTGAGAATCGATGGTCCAGTTGATAAATAGTGTCATGGTGTTTGCTTTTTAAGTTCTTGGGCAACGAGCGCTGCTGGTTTCTCATTGTGTGCCTGAAAAGGCAATGCTGCTGATCGTCCTTTTTTGAAAATGAGGTTGCTTTTATTTTTTCCTTTGCGCAATTCTTTTTGAGTCTCGAGTGGCAAGTGAATGGTTTCTTGGCAGACGCTGCTACAGCAATTTTCCATTTTGGATTTACAAGCATCGCACTGAATGAATAAAAGGTGACAGGCGTCGTTGGCACAATTGGTATGTGTGTCTGCTGGGCTCCCGCACTGATGACACACTGCAATGATGTCTGGCGTAATGCGTTCGCCGCGGCGTTCGTCGAAGACAAAATTTTTGCCGATGAATTTATTTTCAAGGCCTTTTTCCTTGCAATCATTGGCATATTTAATGATGCCGCCTTCGAGTTGATGTACATTTTTAAAGCCACGGTGCTTGAACCACGCTGAGGCTTTTTCACAACGAACCCCACCTGTGCAATACATAACGATGTTTTTGTCTTCATTGCCCTTTAAAACCGTATCTTCTATAAAAGGCAAAGATTCCCTGAAAGTATCCACGTCGGGTAAAATAGCGCCTTTGAAATGACCTACTTCCCATTCGTAATGATTGCGAAAGTCAATCAAGAGGGTATTTGGGTCGTTGGTAAGGTCGTTAAATGCTTTGGCGTCGAGGTGAATGCCTTTGTTGGTGACATCAAAGGTTGCGTCATTGAGGCCGTCGGCGAGTATTTTACTTCTGACCTTGATTTTAAGTTTGAGAAAAGGGAATTCCGCTTCTGCGTCATCGACCGCAAAATTCAGACGAATGCCGTTCAAAAAACTAATTTGATAGAGCTCTTCTCTGAATTGACCTAAATTTTCTTTGGGTACTGCTATTTGGGCATTGATGCCTTCTTTGGCAACGTAGGTACGCCCAACTATGTCAAGTTTTGTCCAATTGAGGTAAAGTTCGTTCCTAAACGCTTGCGGATCTGCAATGTGTGCGTATTGGTAAAAGGAGATTGTAATGTATTGATGGCCAATTTCTTGTAGATGTTTCTCTAAAGTTTGCCTATCAAGCGTATTCCAAAGTTGCATATTTTGGTAATTGACGGATTGATATTATACTGCTACGTTATGTTCGCGAAGGGCGTCGTTGAGCGATGTTTTTAAATCGGTAGATGCTTTGCGCTTTCCAATGATAAGTGCACAAGGCACTTGGTAGTCTCCGGCTGCAAAGGATTTTGTATAAGAGCCCGGAATCACGACTGATCTTTCGGGTACATAACCGTGATGTTCAACGGGTTCTGGCCCGCTAACATCTATGATTTTTGTCGACTTTGTGAGTACTACATTGGCACCAAGTACCGCTTCTTTTCCTACTCGAACACCTTCAACTACAATACAACGTGAACCAATAAAAGCGCCATCTTCAATGATGACAGGTGCTGCTTGCAGTGGCTCAAGGACCCCGCCAATGCCAACTCCACCACTTAAATGGACATCTTTTCCAATTTGCGCACAGCTACCAACCGTTGCCCAAGTATCTACCATCGTGTTGGCATCGACATAAGCTCCGATATTGACATAAGAAGGCATCATAATGACGCCAGGTGCAACAAAAGCCCCGTAGCGTGCGATGGCATGAGGCACCACTCTTACCCCAAGTTCTTTGTAATTGCGCTTGAGTGCCATTTTGTCGTGAAACTCAAATGGCCCCACTTCAATGGTTTCCATCTTTCTTATAGGAAAATACATCACCACCGCTTTTTTAACCCATTCATTGACTTGCCAAGTCCCGTCTTCGAGTGGTTCTGCTACGCGTAAAAGCCCACGATCGAGGTCTTCGATGACTTTTTCAATGGCTGTAATCGTTTGTTGATCTGCTAAAAGACTGCGATCTTCCCAGGCAGCTTCAATTTGTTGTCTCATGTAAAACTTGTTGTTTTGGTATTCGAATCAGTAAGATGAGGCCTAAGGTAAAAAATACCACAAGGGCAAGAATAGAGGTGCGAATGTCCATTAATCCTTCGATAATTCCGAATGTAAGTGTGCCAGTTGCCAACCCAATTTTTTCGGCGAGGTCATAGAAACTAAAATACGAGGTGAGGTCTTTGGTCTCAGGTAGCAATTTTGAATAGGTAGATCTAGATAACGACTGAATACCGCCCATTACCATGCCAACGCCAGCAGCTGCAATATAAAATTGCCATGGATACCATACGAATTGATACACATAAATACACAAGAATATCCAGATAACAATAGAGATCCCGAGTGCCTTGAAGTTGCCTATTTTTTTGGAAACAAAAGACATGAGGTAAGCGCCACCAATGCCAATAAATTGAATGATTAAAATAGAAATAATGAGGTCTTGTTGCTTGATGCCGATGACTTCCTTATTGGCAAAAGCAACGGCCATTACCATGATGGTTTGGACCGCCATATTGAACATGAAATAGGAACCTAAATAGCCATAGAGTGTCTTGTTTTGCTTGATTTGTTTCCATACTTGATAAACTTCTTTATAACCCGATGAAATCAGGTTTTTTTGATCTGCTTGATTCGCTTTTGTTTTTGGAAGTCTAGTAAATGAAAATGTGGCAAAAGAAATCCACCACAAACTCACTAGCGGGAAAGCCCATTTGATGGCAATTACTTTTGTAAATACAGTCAAGATCAAAATGATGATCAATAAGGTAGAACTGCCCAGATAGCCCATTGAGTAGCCCCGGGCCGATACTTTGTCGTGATCTGCGGGGGCGGCAATATCGGGTAAGTAAGCGTTGTAATAAACCAAGCTGGCCCAAAAACCTATAGAACCAAAAAACAGCGGTAGAATACTCCAGTTGATGACAAAAGGGCTTTGTCCAGCAATGCCGTTTGGTGGCGCGTCGAAGAAATAGAGCAGACCGCTTGCAATAGCACCGAGGTAGCAGAAAAATTGCATGAAAAGCTTGCGTTTGCCTCCGGCGTCAGCAATACCTGAAAGCAGGGGAGATATAAGCGCTACAATGATGTAGGATAAGCAAATCACATAAGCGTAAAATTCGGTGTTGTGAAACTCGCGTCCTAAAAATGATACGGTGTCGTAGATGGTTTGTCCGGCTTCGTTTTTGACACTCGTTTTAGTCTCAAATAAGATCGGAAAGATAGCCGAGCTAATGATCAATGGATAGACAGAATTGGCCCAATCATAAAATACCCAACCTGTAATGATGCGTTTGTTCCCTTTTTCCAACATAATTCAAAATTAGGGAAATATCCTTATGATGTGATTTCGAGTTGATATTTCAGTAAAAGCCCAGCTAACTGTTGTTGGTTAATTTTCATGCCTTTTACCTGGTTGTGTTCTGGCGAAAGCACGAAATTTTGGCTGCCAGTGAAATCGGTCTTTCGCAAATCAGCATTTTCGAAGACAGTTCCTGATAGCAAACAATCTTTGAAGGCAACACTTTGGGCTTTTACCTCTGTAAAATCAGCCTCTGTGAGGTCGCTACTATGAAAACTACATTGCTGTAAATTGATTTGATAAAAGGTAGCGTGTCTGAGTAAACAGTTCTGAAAATGGCATTCAAAGCCAAAAGGATTTACGGCCTCGAATAATATTCCTTGCAACTTGCAATTCTGGAAATTAACTTCTTGAAAAGAACATTCAGCTACTGAAACATTGGATAAATCGCAGTCAAGAAAATGACAATCGATAAATTTAGCGCCTTTGATCAAGACTCCTTTGAAATCAAGCCCTGTAAAATGACAATTTTCATAAGTGCCAATTGCCCATGAATCTAATTTGTCTATATGTTGATCAAAGCAATTCAAATCAAAGCTTTTCGTTCAAATAGTCAGTTAAATACAAAAACGGTTCGTTGAGTTTTCCGTCAAACGTGGTTTCAGTGCCACGATAAATGATCTGATCTGGATCCTCATTTAAAAGAGCTGGAAATACGTTTTTGAGCAGTTGATTTCCAAAATCAATAGAGGCATCTTTCGGTAATTCGCAGGGCAAGTTGTCAACGGCCATCACGGCAACTGCTCCTTTTTGATCAAACGGAACTTCAGTACCAGACTGAGGATCATAACCATAATAAGCAGCGCCAATTTTACTTGGTCGAATCGTGCTGGCAATAGGCCCTGCAATATCACAGGAAATATCGGCAACGAGTTTGATGCGATTATGGTCCGATTTTAGCATCTGTTGGGTTAAAATCAATGGCGATTTCGAAGACCAAAAATGACAAGGAATATACATGTCGCTGAGTGCAGCATAAGTAGCGAAAACACTTTGGTATCTTTCTGGGTTGCTGTAAAACTCAGCTTTGTCAAAAGCGCCATCAGAAATCCTTTTGTAATAATCTTGGGTATCGAGGTGCGTAAAAACAGGCTCGTCAAAGGATTCATTGAGGTATGCTTCAGGGCTCACTTCTTTTATCGGTAATAAAGAAATGATTTCTCGGGCGCCGTGCCCAACTTTTCCGAAGCCAGTCAACACACAGCGGAAATTTGGTGCTAAAGTCACTTTTGTGAGTTCGCGCTCAACTTCCTTGCGGTCATGACACAAATGGGCTGGGTTTAGCTGGAAAGTATGCTGTTGAAGCCCCCAGGTAAGAAAGGCGTTGTAAGCCCCAACAATTCCTGCATAACGACCAAAACCAATGATGCGTTTGTTTTGCTTGTCCTTTAAAACCTCGTAGTCAATCAAACGAATTTTTTTGTCAAGTATTTCTTGAAGTAATGCGCGATTATAAGGCTGTTTTTTAATGGTATGCGAGAAAAATAAATAGGTCTTGTTGGCAATCAATTGCTCTTTCGGAACCTCTTTTACACCCAATAAGATGTCGCAATTGCTGAGGTCCTCTTGAAGAATAAGGCCTTGCGCAAGATAAGCTTCGTCAGAAAAACAGCGAATAGGGCTGTGCTGCACAAATACACGCACCTGCGGATAGCTGTCTTGCAGTTGCTTGCATTGTTCAGGGCTCATTGGAACTCTGAAATCAGGAGGTGTTTTACCCTCCCGGATAATGCCGATGTTGATGATGGACATTTGTAGAATTTAAGAAAGGTAGTTGTCAATGAATTCTCTCACGCAGGCATCGCCTCCTTTTTTGGCTAAAATGATGTCGGAAATACTTTTGATTGCAGGTACTGCAGAAGCTGGGCATACAGCCAGCCCAACAGCTTCCATGACTTTCAGGTCATTGCGGTCATCGCCAATAAAGGCAATTTCATGCATGTTCAGACCAAGTTCAGCGCACCAAGTCTCTAAAACACTCAATTTTGAATCTTGACCAACATAAACATGAGAAATTCCTAGTAGTTTGGCGCGGTCTTGCACCATGTGCTCCGTGAAGCCAGAAGATATAATGCCAAGTTGTACCTTTTTAGTTTTACTCAGCTCAAGTAAAGCTAGGCCATCGTGCGTGTGGTAGCGTTTCATTTGATCGCCTTTTTCACTGACATACATGCCGCCATCAGTGAGTACGCCATCTACATCAAGCACAAGCATGCGAATGTCTTTGATTTTGGCATCTAAAACGGATCTTTGGAAAAGAGGTTTGAACAAAAGCGCCTGCAAATCAAGTTCGTATTCTTCGCAAATTGCCTCGAGGTCATAGAGTGATAATTCCTGGACGTGGTCGACGTCGAGGTCGGCAAGAAAGTCGTCGAACTGGATGCCATGTTTTTGACAAAGTCCTTTAATATTTAGTTCAAGTAGCATATTTAAACAATTTGATATCCAACACTTTGAGCTACTTTTTGCAGGTCATTGTGTAGCGTTCGAAATTCGTCGTAATTGAGTTGTTGAGAGGCATCTGACTTGGCAACTTTTGGATTCGGATGCGCTTCAATAAGTAGGCCATCGATACCCATAGCGACACAAGCCCGAGCTAACGGATTGACACCGTAGGCGTAACCCATGGCGTGTGATGGGTCCAGCACAATTGGTAAATTACAATGTTCTTGAAGCCATGCAACTCCGCATAAATCAAGCGTGAAACGTGTGCCGGTTTCAAAGGTACGGATACCGCGTTCACAGAGTACTACATTTTCATTGCCACCGGATAATACGAATTCGGCAGCTTGCACAAACTCTTGAAGTGTGGTGCCAAAACCTCTTTTGATCAATACTGGCTTTTTGATTTTAGCACAAGCACGCAAAATGCCTTGGTCATACATGGCCTTTGCACCTACTTGAATGATATCTGTGTGTTCAATAATTTCTTGAATATGTGTGGCGTCTCGTGCTTCAGTAATGACACTAAGGCCATGTTCCTGACGCATTTTAGCTAATAATTGCAAACCTTCCAGGCCAAGACCTTGAAATGAATAGGGGCTGGTTCTAGGTTTATAACAACCGCCACGAAGTGTTGTGAGCCCCATTGAAGTAAGCAATGTTGCTGCACTGCGTATTTGTTCTTCGGATTCTACCGAACAAGGGCCACCGATAAGGATTGTGTTGTTGGTTTGTCCGCCGATACTCACCTTTCCGAAAGAAACCTCGCGTTTGTCGTGCTGAAATTTTTTAGAAGCTAATTGGATGTCATTGCCAAAAACCCAATGCTGCTCGGTATGTGGTGCGAGCGCATCAGGAACTTCTTTCACGCCGCTTCCGGTAATGAGATAGGATTTACCTAAATATTCGATGTGAAAAGCATGCGCCTTTGCTGCTAAATCAGGAGCAAGGGATGCTGATTTTTCTTTGATTTCTAAAATCATATTTCTGCTTTAATCAGGTTGGAGAATTGTACAATTCCTTTGAGTTTGTTTTCGGAGTCGATGACTGGTAAATATAAAACGGCAAAAGGACTGCTTTTGATTAATTGTAAAAGTTCAAGCACCGTTGCATTTTCATGGATGCAAATTGGATTTAAGTTGAGCAATTCTGTTGCGTTTAAAGCATTTAAATCGCCACTGTTTTTGAGTTGCTTGAGGAGTGCTTTGCGGATATCTGCACTTGAGACCATTCCAATCAGTTTGTTGTCTGAGTTAATGGCCATTGCAACGCCCATTTGACCGTCTTCGACAGTTTGTAGCACGTTTTCAACGGTAAGTTGCTCCATTGTAAACTGAGGCGTTTCGTGCAGTGGTGTCATGAAATCAGCTACCTTGAAGGCAGAACCAATGCTGCGCTTGGTAAGGTTCATTAGGGCATTTCCGACACTTGCCTCCTTGAACAAATAAGATCCGGAAACTGCCGTGCTGACCCCCATTTGTCTTAGAATAAACGAAACTTCCGGATTGACGCCGCCATCTACATGAATCGATTTATGAGGGTAGCGCTTTCTGAAAGTCCTGATTTTATCAAAATTGAGTTGATCGAAAACACCTCCTGATTGGCCAGGTATGGTAGCCATTATCAGGATGAAATCGAAGTCAGGATAAGCATCAAAAATGTCAATAGAGGTGGGCGTGATGACAGAAATACCTTTTTTTCCGGTAATTTCTTGCGGAATTTGCAAAGGTTTGGTCAAGGGCTCGGCTTGAAAAGTCAAGTATTCCACAGGATTTTCAAGCAAATAAGGATAGAATTTTTCAGGGTTAGGGGTAATGATATGCAAATCGAGTGGAAGATTGCAGATTGCCCTGATTTTTTGAATGTCATCGAACACAGCGAGGTTGTCATTGCAATCGATGTGTAGTAAGTCTATTTGATGTGCATGGAGATCAGCAATAACGGCTTCTAGTGGGCGGGAGGCGTCTGAGTAAATGGAAGCTGAAATCTTCATGAGACTAAAAAAAGATGGGGTAAGCTACTTTTATCGCACCGCTACAACCTCATACCTTTGCTACATTCCTGTCCTGGAGGATTAAGAGGGAGCTGGTCGTAAAAGACTTACCCCATGCAAAAATAAAGAATTCTTGTGATACTACGCAACAATTGCTCTATTCAACAATGAAATCATTGCTAAAGTCACAATAAATAGTTGAGTGGCAGTCTCTTCAGACAAGGAAGATCCATCTTCGTCTTCTTCTGAAACTTCCATTGCCATAAACTGAGCCAAGAGCGGCTGATCACAGAAAGATTCAATGATTTCTTCGTCCTCGGATTCAAAATATTGGTCGAGCATGTCAAAATAGGGTTCTTCCAATTCATCTATGTCTGCCTCTGTAACTGCTCTTAGTTCAATGCCTTCTTGCTTAAATGCCTCAAGAACTAGGCAGAAATAATAAATGAGTAAACCTTCAAGATCATCATTTTTATATTCTTCTGGAGCTGTCATGACATAGCCTAAGAGTGCTTCTTGGGCCGATGCATACAGTTCTGTGATGTTTTCGAGTTGGTCGTCTGTGAGGTTGTCTACAACCCCAATGGCCTTTTCAATGGCCTGTAAAGAAACTTGTTTCATGCAAATATTTTGTCAAAGGTAGTCTATTTCAATTGAAACATCATTTGTAACCTACGCTACACACCAAAATATATTGGAAACTTAATTTTGTAGTCGAAATGAAAACAATTCTTCAATCAGAGAAATATTTTACCGCACTTGGCTACACCATTGGCGCCATTTTAGGTTATATTTATTTCAAGCTAAACCCTTGTACAACAGGTTGTGCGCTGCGCAGTACTCCGTACGCAACAATCATCATGGGTTTGTTGTTAGGAGGAATAGTGTTTCAGTATTTATTTGAAATCATTAACCCAAAAAATAAAAAAAATGTCAAAAACAATCATTGATGTGCGCACACGCGCAGAGTATGCTGGAGGTCATGTAGCAGGTTCTATCAATATACCTTTACAAGAAATTACTGAGCATATAGAAGAGATCAAGGCAATGGCTACACCAATTATTTTTTGTTGTGCTTCCGGCAATCGTTCAGGACAAGCAACACACTATTTTCAATCTATTGGTGTAGATTGCGAAAACGGCGGCGGCTGGATGGAAGTCAATTACTTAATGAATCAAAACTAAGCTTGTCATGTCCTTACTCAAAAAACTTTTTGGCGGGACCAGCGTCGATCTCAAAGCACTGGTTCAACAGGGTGCCATGATCATCGATGTGCGTACTCCTGCCGAATTCAAAGGTGGTCATGTAAAAGGTGCCGTAAATATTCCTTTGCAATCGTTGCAAGCCAACTTTTCTAAAATCCCAAAGAATAAAACCATCATTACGTGTTGTGCATCCGGCATGCGCAGCGGATCAGCCAAAAGTTTGCTCAAGGCAGCTGGTTATACCGTGCACAACGGCGGCGGCTGGACAAGCTTAAAAAGTAAAATCTAAAGAAAGTTCAAGACTACTAGAAAGAGAATCAGTCCTAGTGAACGTAGAAGGTTGCCTTTGATCATAGCGCTTAAATACCAAGATGGAAAACCATCGGCTTTCAATTTTTGATAGGCGCGGTAAACAGAAAAAATCGCCATAACCATTAAAATTCCAATCGTAAGGTAGCTAGAGATCCAAAATGAAATCCACGTGAATTTCATATTTACTAAAAACAAGACAAAAATCGCTGCAACAACCCCAAGTTGCAGCGATTTGTCTTTAGTGGTGTAGTTTATGAGTTTGATTTTGAGTTCATCATCCAATTTTCGAATGGCACCTTGTGACATTTTTCTGCTCAGAAAAATACTCAGTATTAATGGAATATAAGCAATAATCAGGTTTTCCATACTTATTTGTTATTCTCAATAATGTACAACAAGACCTTTTCCATCAAATGCGCGCGGTCTTTGCCACTTACGTTGTGTGGATGCATTGGGTATACAAAGTAGTCTACCTGAACGCCGTTTTCAATGAATGATTTCAAAAGTGCCTCGTTGTGTTGCATCACCACGACGTCATCAACTGTACCATGTATGAGCAAGAGTTTTCCTTGCAAGTTTTTGGTATAGTTGGTAAGCGCATTGTTTTTGTAGCCATCAGGATTTTGCTCCGGGCGATCCATGTAGCGTTCACCGTACATGACTTCGTAAAATTTCCAATCAGTCACGGGCCCGCCAGCAACCCCAACATTAAAGGTGCCAGCTTGACGCAACATTAATGAGCTTGTCATGAACCCTCCAAAAGACCAACCATGAACTGCTAAACGGTTGGCATCGATATACGGCAAAGATTTGAGGTAATTAACACCTGTGAGTTGGTCTTGCATTTCAATTGTGCCCAATTGACGATGAATTTGGCTTTCAAATTCGAAACCGCGCTCGCCAGAACCTCTGTTGTCTAATGTAAATACAATGTAACCTTGATTTGCTAACCAATGCATCCAAAGGTTGGCGCCCGCCAACCAGCTGTTGGTTACCATTTGCGCATGTGGCCCGCCATAAACATATACCAGAACAGGATATTTTTTAGTTGGGTCAAAATTGCTTGGTCGGATCATTCGGTAATAAAGTGCAGAGCCATCATTAGCTTTAATGCTGCCAATTTCGGTGGTTCCGATTTCGTAATCAGTAAGTTGATCCACAGCATTCAATAAAGGCTTGGCAACCTTGCCGTTGAGTGTCATGATTTGTTCTTTGTTGGCTACTTCAAGACTACTATATCCATCGTAATAATAGGCTCCTTTCGGAGCCAAAGAAAAGCGATGCGTTCCTTCTGTGGCAGTCAGTAAACGGTTATTTCCTTGGAGGTCACACTCATAAATAAGCGTATTACAAGGGTTGGGGCCTGTTGCTGCGTAATAAATTTTAGAACCGTCTTCATTGGCGGCCAAAATATCTTTTAAAACAAATTTATTGGAAGTAAGTGCCTTGTTGTTTTCACCTTTGATATCACAGTAGTAAAGGTTGTTGAAGCCATTTTTTTCTGAAATCCAGATGAAGTTATCTGATGTTTTGGAAGGGAAAAATGCAGGGTGTTCTGGTTCTACCCATTTGTCATTGGCTTCTTCCCACAAGGTTCTGATAAAAGTGCCTTTGACATCGTATAAATTAAGCCACATATGGTTTTGATCTCTATTGACCTCCGCCACTAAAAGGTATTTTTCACTAGGGGTGAATGCGACATTAGTCAGATATGAGTCCAAACCAGAACGCGGGCTGATGAATGCTGTTTTCTTGGTTTTGAGGTTATAGATACCGACACGAGGTTTTTCTGAAGCCTGGCCAGCCATAGGGTATTTGATAAACTTAACAACACCTGGTGTTTGGTTAATATCGAGTAGGGGATAGTCGTGCACAGCGCTTTCATCCTTCTGATAGAAAGCCAAGAATGCACCAGAATTGGACCAAAAAATGCCTTCAGTAATGCCAAATTCGCTGCGAGCGTAGGTTTGTCCAGAAACGATGTTCTTATCGTTGTTTTTGGTAATTGGACGGTATAATTTGTCAGATTCTTGCAGGTAAAGATTGTTGTCAATGGTGAATGCAATTTTTTTACTTCCTGCATGAAAATGCGCATTCTCTGCGCCTTCGGGTAATTTAAATACACTGCCAGTTTTGGAAGCAATATCATAAAGCGCAAACACGCTACCTCCGTCAGAGACCTCAAGGACATTTTTGCTGACCCAAGAGCTGAATCCTAAATGTGCAAATGCTGTACCTAATTTTTGATTGATTTCGTTGACGTTCGTAAGTTCTGTAGATTTCTCAGAGCTCACGGCGCTGCGTTGTAGACTCTTCCAATCGGTACTACAAATAGTATATTCGTCAGTTTGTGGAATCCATTGAAAGTTATTGAGTCGGGCAGGAGATAAGGCTCGTTGCTTGAGAACAGATTCTTTTAGGTCAAAGGTTTTGTTTTGCGCAAAGCTCAGGGAGCATGCAAAAACACTTAAAACAAGGAAAGTTAATTTATTCATGAACGTTGGATAAATTGATTAAAAAATAATTCGAGCGGCCTGCCGACCTCATAGCATTTCAAAAGTAATTGATCCAAATCAGGATTTAAAATGGTTTGAGGATCAAAGGTTGTATAAAAATAGAATTGTTTGTTGTAGAGAAGTGGTTCAGATTCACCTGCCTCTTGAAAATCTTTGTCTATTTTTTTGTTGCGTTCGCCATGGATTTCGCCAAATAATTCTTTGAATTCTTTTTGATTGTAGCGTTTTTGAAATTCAGAAAGGTTGTTTGCAATCCCTTCTCTTAGCGCAAATAGATCTTCTTTTTCGATTTCATAAACGCCACCATAAGCCCTGACATGTTCGGCACTGAATTCAAAGTATATTCCGTGTATCGAACTGCTTTTCTTGCCGTTTGGTGAAATGACAGCAGAACACATGGTTTTGTACGGTGTTTTGTCTTTTGAAAAGCGAATGTCACGGTTGATTCTAAAAATACACTCGCTGGCTTTTAAGTCTTTAAAAACGGGCTCTTTTTTTGATATTTCATCAATGAGGTGCTGTGTAAAGGCTTTAAAGGGTTCTTTAACGCTCGTTTCATAACGTTTGCGATTCGCATCAAACCATTCTTTGTGGTTGTTGGCTGCTAATTCTTGAAAAAACAATAAATAATCTGCAGTAAAAAAGGCCATGTGGTAAAGTTAAGAAAAAAGCCGGCAAACCTTGTTTATCATCAGATTCTTACTATCTTTGCACCCCAAATAATTTATTAATTAAAGTTTAACCTTATGAATTCTTACGAAACTGTTTTCATTTTAACTCCCGTTTTGTCTGATGAGCAGGCAAAGGAAGCAGTGCAGAAATTCGAAGGCGAGATTACCGCAAAAGGTGGTAAAATCAAGCATTCGGAGAGCTGGGGTTTGCGCAAAATGGCCTACCCAATCCAGAAAAAATCAACTGGTTTCTATTACCTAGTTGAATTTCAAGCTGAAGGCAACGTTGTTGCAGATTACGAATTGATGATGAAGCGTGATGAGCGCGTTCTTCGATTCCTTACTGTGAAAATGGATGCTGATCACCTTGCTTACGCTGACAAACGTCGTGCTAAAGCTGGAGCAACTGCCTAATTTATTGTCAAACCTATTAAAAACGAGCTATGTCAAACGATATCCGTTATCTAACTCCGATTAACATCGATATTAAAAAGGAGAAATACTGCCGCTTCAAAAAGAGCGGAATTAAGTTCATCGATTACAAAGACGCTAATTTCCTTTTGAAATTGGTCAACGAGCAAGGTAAAATATTACCGCGCCGCATCACTGGTACTTCTGCGAAGTATCAAAAACGTGTCAACAAGGCTATCAAACGTGCACGTCACCTTGCGATTTTGCCTTACGTTGGTGATATGTTAAAATAAGTCATTGTTGAACGACAAAATTGAGAAATCATGGAAGTTATTCTAAAGAAAAATGTAGATAAACTCGGTTACGCCAATGAGGTAGTAACTGTGAAGCCAGGTTACGGTCGTAATTTCCTTATTCCACAAGGATACGCTGTATTGGCAACCGCTAGTGCTAAGAAAGCACACGAAGAAGTGATGCGTCAAAAATCACACAAAGAATCAAAAATGTTGGCTGAAGCCCAAGCTGTTGCTGCCAAATTAGCAGATGTTTCTGTAAGCATAGCTACCAAAGCAGGCGAGAACGGAAAAATCTTTGGTTCTGTTAATACAGTTCAGTTAGCCGAGGCACTTCGCGCTGCTGGTTTCGACATTGATCGCAAATCTTTGAAAATCAAAGACGAGCCAATCCGCGAAATCGGTTCATTCGAAGCTGAGGCAAACCTTTACAAAGGTGTGAAGCAAAGCTTTAAATTCGAGGTTGTTAGCGAATAAGCTAAATCTGAGATACCATTAAAAAGCCCTGCATTTTGCAGGGCTTTTTTTATATCTCTATTTTAAGGAATTCAGTTATTATTTGCCAAATTGAGGCAAAAGGTAGTTTTGTACGTAATCTGTAACGCCTTCTTCCAAAGTATAAAAACCACTTTTGTAACCCGCTGCCAATAATTTGGACATATTGGCCTCAGTGAAATATTGGTATTTGTCACGGATATCAAGGGGTGTGTCGATGAACGAAATTTGTGGGTCTCGCCCTAGCGCCTCAAAAGTTAGTCTTGCTAAATCATAAAATGTTCTGGCCTTTCCGGAGCCAAGGTTATAAATGCCGCTTGCAGGAAGTTCATTTTGAAGAAACTGACAAACTTTTACGACATCTTTGACATAAACGAAGTCACGGAGTTGTTCGCCATCTTTGTAGTTTGGGTGATGTGACTTGAATAATTTCATTTGGCCATTGGCCTGAATTTGATGGAATGTATGCAGTACAACACTGGCCATGCGTCCTTTGTGGTATTCGTGCGGACCATACACATTGAAAAACTTAAGGCCATACCATTGGGGTGGTGTATTTGTTTGCTTCAAGGCCCAGATATCGAAATCGTTTTTGGAGATTCCGTAGAGATTTAACGGTTTGAGTTGCTCACTGAGAGGATGTGTATCGTTGTAGCCATATTCACCAAGACCATATGTAGCGGCGCTACTGGCATAAACCAACGGAATTTGTTCGCGGGTGCAAATGTTCCAGATGGTTTTACTGTAAGATAAATTCAGGTGATCTAGGATTTCCTGACTTTTTTCGGTGGTATCTGTGCGGGCGCCAAGATGAAATACAAAGGCGATTTCTTGCGCATGGGAATCAAACCATGTTAAAAATGCTTCGCGATCAATACATAGAGTATATTGAAGGTGCTCCCAGTTTGGTTTTTTCGCCTCTGATGAAAAATCGTCAACGAGAATTAAGTTGTTGTAACCAGATTCATTGAGTGCTTTGGCTAAAAAGCTAGCAATGAAACCAGCTGCTCCTGTGACAACTATTTTTTTAGAAGAGGCCATTGATCTCAGCGTCTATGGCGTTGATGATTTTACCGAGGTCCTCTTGGTTTTCCGGGAAACGGTTGTTGTCAACGTCGATGATGAGTAGTTGACCCTTGTCATAGGTGGAAATCCAGGCTTCGTAGCGCTCGTTGAGTCTTTTGAGGTAATCGAGGCGAATGCTTTCTTCGTAATCGCGGCCGCGCTGCTGAATTTGATTCACGAGCGTCGGAACGCTTGCGCGCAGATAAATGAGTAAGTCAGGAGCCGAGACAAAGGAGTCCATGAGGTTAAATAACGAAAAGTAATTTTCGAAGTCTCGGGTAGTCATGAGGCCCATTGAATGCAGGTTTGGTGCAAAAATGAAAGCATCTTCGTAGATGGTGCGATCTTGGATTACGGTGTTGGTCGATTCTTTGATTTCTTGAATCTGGGTGAAACGACTGTTGAGGTAGTAGATTTGCAAATTAAAAGACCAACGCTGCATGTCGTGGTAGAAGTCATTGAGGTAGGGGTTTTGGTCTACGTCTTCAAAGTGGGTATCCCAGCCGTAATGTTTTGAAAGTAAGTTTGTTAATGTGGTTTTACCCGATCCGATATTTCCTGCGATTGCAACGTGCATAGTCGATTTTTTTAAAGGACTAAAGTACGACAATTCGGGCGAAACTTCAAAAACTCTGTGCTACAATTTAAAGGCGTAAACATAGATTTTATCGCCACTTTGAAAATAAAAATGGTCATTCAAAACTTGAGATAAAAAATGTAGGCCAAATGGGAAGTCGTGTGTCGAACCAGCTTCATTGTATTTGAGTTGCATGCATTCAAAAGTATTGGCCAGCCAGAGCTGATTATAAGCGCAAAATACTCGGAAATCAGCGCTTATTTGAGTTTGATCGATACGTGTCAGATTGCGATCAAATTGAAAAAGTTGCCCTGTTTTTAGCAGGCAATATAAATTGTTTTGATACTCAAATAATTGTTGAATTTGCGGATTAAAGATGTTCCCAAATGCATTGTCGATGACTTGTGTGCTTTGAAGGGTTTGCAGGTTGAAAAGCACTAATCGCGATCTGTATTGGTCAAAGATCCATATAAAATCGGGTCTGGCGCATTTGGCAACGACACTCACATAAGAAAATCCGTGATCACTCAAGTTAATGGCGGTACCTTTCAAATGCAAGGTGTTGTCGAGTATACCAATCAGTTGTTGTTCTTCCGAAAAGATCAGCGAACGCAGCCCGTTGATGGGGTATATTCCTGTAATTTCACCAAAGCTTTTGAACGATTCTCTGAGCACTTGCTTGGTTTGGGTATTCTGGACGCTAACATCGTTGTGTTTCCATTGGTATAATTGTTCCCATTCGTCTAAGACCCAATGTTGCGAACTATCGCTGAGGTTTAAGGTATTTAGGAGTTCCCATTTTTGACCAAAACCAAAGCCGAAGCATTGCCACAAAAAACAGCATAAGAATAGTTGCTTCATAACAGGCTTATTATTTCTTTGATCAAATGGTCGTTGTTTTGTAAACGAGGAATTTTGTGTTGGCCTCCTAACTTGCCTTTTTTCTTCAACCAACCATGAAAAGCACCATGTTTAGCCACTGTTAGTAACGGCTTTCCAATATTTATATTGCCTTTTCTTTTGGCATCGTAATCGGCATTTTCATTTTTGAGCTGTTGGTCCAAAGTTTCCATGAATGCGTCCAAATTTTCAGGCAAGGTCTCAAATTCAATTAGCCAATGATGACAACCCACCTCAGTGGGGTTTGAAAAGTCTGGAGCAACCGTGTATTCTCGAATTTGAACTTGGTGAATGAGGCAAGTTTTACTCAGTGCTTTATCTGCATGTTCAATGATTAATTTTTCTCCAAAGGCATTGATGAAGTGTGCTGTACGGCCACTCACAACGAAGCGATAAGGCTCGGTTTGTGTAAATCGAATGGTGTCACCAATGATGTAACGCCAGAGCCCAGAAGATGTTGAAATAACCAATGCATAATCTTGATTGACCTCAACTTCAGCTAATGGTACTACAATTTTTGATTCTAGACCCTCAAATTGCTCCATTGGAATGAACTCGTAAAATACTTCTGAGTTGGTCAAGAGCAACAGGTCTTTGCTTTGCTTTTGGTCCTGAAGACCAAAATAACCTTCAGATGCATTGTAATTTTCAACGTAATTCATGTCATTAGCGCCTATGATTTGCTCAAAAGCACTCTGGTATGGCGCAAAAGACATGCCGCCATGAATATAAAGTTCGAGGTTTGGCCAAACTTCTCTGATGGTATTGGCTTTGGCGTGTTGCAGCACTTTTTGAAGCAACAGCAGTGTCCAACTCGGAACACCCGCAATGATGCAAATATTCTCTTTGCATACGGATGCCGCCATTCGTTCTAATTTTTCTTCCCAATTTTCAAGCAGCGCAATTTCTTTTTTCGGGGTGCGGCGTAGTTCGGTCCAAATCGGAAGATTATTGATGATAATCGCTGATAAATCGCCGATAAAAACGCCGTCGCTGTGTTGCTCAATTTTACCGGTTCCGCCAACAATTAAGTGCTTGGCGTTGTACAGTTTTCGACCTTCAAAATTATGGTAATACTGCGCAAGGAGATCTTTGCCTCCTGCGTAGTGATTTTCTAGCAAAGAGCTTTCTGTGATGGGTAAAATTTTAATTCGGTCTGCAGTGGTGCCTGAAGACTTAGCAAACCATTTGGTAGCTCCTGGCCACAATAAATCGCATTCGCCTTCTATGGCTCGATCTATATAGGGTTTGAGTGTTCCGTAATCTGAGAGAGGGACGTTTTTTTGAAACTGCTCATAGGTTTCAATCCCTTCGAAATGATGGGTTTTTCCGTAAAAAGTTTGCGCGCCTTCAAGGAGTAAAAATGAAAGCGTGCGTTCTTGATTGACGATCGGATTTGTACGAAAATCGTTGATGCGATCCATGCGCCGACCAATCCACCATGAAAATAAGGTGTTAAACGGCATGGATACTGATTAAGAATTAACCCCAGATAAGGATCGATACGATAATGCCAAGTAAGGCAATGGTAATGATAGTACCAACGGCTGCTGTAGATCCTTCAAAGAAATTGTCTGACATATCTTAAATTTTATGTCCCAAAAATAAGCAATGTTTTGATTCAGCTGAAGTTTGGACAAAAAAAAAGACCCAATTACGGGTCTTTTTTTGATTCGAGATGGATTTAATTTCGGTTGCCTAATAATCTGAGTAAAGACAAGAATAAATTAACGAAAGTCAAATAAAGCTGAAAACCAGCGAATAAAGCCAATTTTTGACGCATGTTGCCGTCGGTTTGTGCTTGGTAAGCCATGGTCTTGATCATTTGCATTTCATAAGCAACCAAGCCTGTGAAAATAAATACAGAAACCAACGAGATAACATAATCAAAACCTGAGCTATTCATAAACATATTGACAACCGAAGCGATGATTACGCCAAATAATAACATGTAAAGAAGGCTACCGAATTTAGTGAGATCAGTTTTGGTGGTGTAACCTAAAACGGCCATAAATCCAAACGATCCAGCGGTTAAAAGAAAAGTGGTTCCGAGCGTGGCAGTTGAGTAGGCCATAAATAAAATGGATAAGCTCATGCCCAGCAAAACAGCGTATGCAACAAATAGGGCTGTAAGCGTTCCGATAGAGAACTTATTGATACCTCCGGCCATAGCAAATGAGATGAGTAGGGGCGAGAACAGCACAACATAAAAGAAGATGCTCACGCCACCGGTGGCTGTCAGAAACAAAGAGGCCATAAGTGGAGCGTTGTTTCCTATGAAGTAAGATACCACACCTGAGATTGTAAGCGCTGCAAACATGTAGGTATATACGCTTTTGATAAAACTTCTGGCGTAGTCTTGGCTTAAAGAGCCGTCTTGTTGATAATTGAATTCTTCCATGATTAATGAATTTTTGCTTGTACTAAATTAATAAATTCTTTACGCGTTGAATCATTGTTTAAAAAAAGTCCGGTAAAGGCACTGGTTGTAGTGACAGAATTTTGTTTCTGAACACCGCGCATTTGCATGCACATGTGCGCACATTCAATGACGACTGCAACACCTTTAGGAGCAAGCGTTCTTTGGATGCAATCTCGGATTTCGATGGTGAGTCTTTCTTGAACTTGTAGCCTTCTGGCATACGCATCGACAACACGCGGGATTTTGCTGAGCCCAACTATTTTTCCGTCAGGAATGTAAGCGATGTGTGCTTTGCCGAAGAAAGGAAGCATGTGGTGCTCACACATGGAGTAGACTTCGATGTCCTTAACCAGGACCATTTCGGAATAAGCTTCATGAAAAATGGCTGATTCAATGAGTTCATCTGGGTTTTGCTCATAGCCATTAGTGAGGTATTTCATGGCTTTAGCCACACGTTCTGGGGTTTTGAGTAGACCTTCGCGCTGTGGATTTTCGCCGAGTTGTTCAAGGACACTTTTGTAAAGTTCCTGGAGTGCTGTGTTTTCCAATTGTTTGCTTTTAGGGGAAGAAACGAGAAAAATTTAGAAAGGTTCCTTTCCGCCGTAGTATTCTACAAAGTTATTTTCGGTTTCGACCAGTTTGATTTTAGCGAGTTCGCCACCATTTTGCTGAACCAACGGAGCTAAGATGTCCCAAATGGCGATAGCCATATTTTCAGTGGAGGCCATAATTCCTGTTAAAAAAGGTACGTCGAGGTTTAAATTTTTGTGGTCAAGGGCCTCAATGATGTGTTCTTTTACCAATTGACTCAAGAGTTTGAGGTTCATGATGAAGCCAGTTTCTGGGTCCGGTACGCCTTTTACCGTTACCCACAATTCAAAATTGTGTCCATGCCAATTGTGATTGGAACACTTGCCAAAAACTTCCCAGTTTTTTTCATCTGACCATTCTTCGCGCCATAATTTGTGGGCGGCATTAAAGGTTTCGCGGCGGGTAATGTATATGTTTTTCATGCGTCTAATTCTCTGCAAAGTTAGCTAAAATAACACATTTAGCGAGCCCATCTCGGTCTATTTCTGTGATTTCAACCGTGACAATCTGGTTGATCAATTCGGCTGTAAAAGGAGTTTTGACTTTGATATAATTTTCTGTAAAACCATACAAGTAGCCTTCGTTTTCTTCTTGTTCAAAAAGTACTTTTTTAATAAGGCCAATTTGGGTTTGGTAGAAGGCTTGTTTTTTGCGTTCAGATAACAAATGCAATTGTTTACTGCGTTCTCTTCTGACCTCCATTGGTACTTTTGCACCCAACTTAGGGGCTCCGGTGTTAGCTCTTTCTGAATAGGTAAACACATGCAAATAGGAGATGTCTAAGTCTTTTAAGAAATGCATGGTCTCTAAAAAGTTGGCGTCGGTCTCGCCGGGAAAGCCTACAATGACGTCTACACCAATGCAAGTGTCTGGGTTAATAGCTTTGATTTGTTCGATGCGATTTTGAAATAGCTCAGTTCGGTATTTTCTACGCATTTTTTCGAGAATCTCGTCAGAGCCACTTTGCAAAGGAATGTGGAAATGCGGCGCAAAGCGCTGGGCGTTTATTAGGCAAAATTCAATGATTTCATTCGAAAGCAAATTGGGTTCAATGGATGAAATTCGAAAACGGTCAATGCCATCGACTTGGTCCAAGGATTTTACCAAGCCAAAGAAATTTTCAGGCCCTCCTTGACCGAAATCACCAATATTGACTCCAGTGAGCACCACCTCTTTTACGTCAGTTGCGGCTATTTTTTGAGCTTCCTTGAGCGTTTCTTCAATACTTGCATTGCGACTCTTTCCCCGCGCTAGAGGAATGGTACAAAAGGTGCAAAAGTAATCGCAGCCGTCTTGTACCTTCAAAAAAGAGCGTGTCCGATCTCCGTAGGAATGCGAGGGTATAAAATCGTGGGTATGCTTAATATTTTGATGAACGATCGTTGCGCCGGTTGATTCATTACGCTTTTGCTCGAGGTGAGCCAGTACATTGAATTTTTCATTGGCACCCAATACGAGGTCTACGCCAGGTATTTGTGAAATTTCTTCGGGTTTGAGTTGCGCATAACAGCCTAAGATGATGACCATTGACTCTGGCGAAATTTTTTTGGCGCGTTTGACCAATTGTTTACACTTTTTGTCAGCATTTTCAGTGACAGAGCAAGTGTTGATCACAAAGACGTCTGGGTTAGCCTCAAAATCTACTTTTGCGAAGCCTCCATCTTCGAATAAACGACTAATTGTGGAAGTCTCTGAAAAGTTGAGTTTACAACCTAAAGTATAAAAAGCAACGCGTTGAAATTCATTCATCGTTGCAAAAGTACAAAATCCTTAAATTTGCATCAAAAAACAAGTCTGATGAAATACGACATTGCAATTATTGGCGGAGGAATTGTTGGTGCAGCCACCTTTTACAAACTTCAAAAGAAATTTCCTGACCTCAGTATTGTTTTGTTCGAAAAAGAAAAAGTCTTGGCCGATCATCAAACTGGCAACAACTCTGGCGTTATCCACTCTGGCTTATATTACAAACCAGGTTCTTTGAAAGCCAAGAATTGTATCCAAGGCCGCAAAGAACTGGTGGCTTTTGCCAAAGAATATGGAATTGCACACGATGTTTGTGGTAAGGTTGTAGTGGCAACAGACACCAAAGAATTGCCACACATGGACAAAATTTTCAATACGGGTCTAGAAAACGGTATTGAGGGCATTGAAAAAATTACAGCTGCTCAAGTGAGCGAAATTGAGCCACATGTAAAAAGTATTGGTGGTATTTGGGTGCCGGTTACGGGCATCATTGATTTTAGAGGTGCCACTGAAAAAATGGCCGAACTTGCTTTGGCAGCCAATCCACAAAGTGCCATGCATTTGGGTTGCGAAGTTCAAGGCATTGAAAAAGGAGCTGCCTCTTCAAAAATATTCACAAACAAAGGTGCTTTTGAAGCACGATACTTGGTATTTTGTGCGGGTCTTCAGGCCGATCGTTTGGCGCGTAAAGACGGCGTGGCGCTCAAAGAACAAGTTGTTGGTTTTCGCGGTGACTACTATGAGCTTACCCCTGAAGCCAAACACAAAGTAAAAAACCTTATTTATCCGGTTCCTAACCCAGATTTTCCATTTTTAGGGGTGCATTTTACACGCATGACCAATGGTGAAATCGAATGTGGCCCTAACGCTGTTTTCACTTTCAAAAGAGAGGGGTATGGTAAAACAGATTTTTCGCTGCGCGATACCTACGATGCCTTGACTTACAAAGGAACTTGGAAGTTGTTCTTTAACAATATGTCATTCGGTATCAATGAATACCGCAGGGCATTTTCCAAAAAACTATTTCTTAAGACCTTACAGCGCATGGTGCCGTCATTGACCATGGATGACATCCATCCAGGGCGTTCAGGTGTGCGCGCACTTCTGTTGGCCGAAGACGGTGATACCCGTGACGACTTCAGGATTGAATACCATGGAAATTCAATTCATGTGCTCAATGCGCCGTCACCAGCGGCTACTGCTTCTTTGGCAATAGGTGAGTACATTGCTGTTGCGGCCGAAACACACTTTGCCCTCAAATAAAAGGGTAGTAGATCCGTCATTGAATTGCCATTTATTGGCGACTCAGTTTGCCATCTTGCCAATCTTTGATCAGCTTTGACCAGGCATAAGGATTGAGCAGATTATTTTGCGGTAGCTGCCCATTGGTGTATATTTTGGTGTTTTGCTGTTTGGTCATGGTGCCAAAAGCCAGTGATGGATCTGCATCAAGTCTAGCTGCTACAAATGCCAAAGACTCGCCGCTCAGTTCGCGTTGGGCGCGTCTGATGTCATCTTCATAAGGATTCATATTGACAAAGTGCTGTGCGAATGCCTCTTTGTTGGGCCATGGATAAACCCTGATTTCA
This sequence comes from Flavobacteriales bacterium, assembly GCA_046073985.1. Taxonomy (GTDB): domain Bacteria; phylum Bacteroidota; class Bacteroidia; order Flavobacteriales_D; family Crocinitomicaceae; genus UBA952. The sequence continues at coordinate 50,364 of JBJTNI010000036.1, forward strand.
GGTATTTCGAGGGTGTCGCGGGTCAGCATATGAATGATGCTGTAACGATTTTCGTTCAGTGAATCGGGCACGACAAATGGGCTAGTGCTGTAGCCTTTTCTTGAAAATAAAATGGTGTCTCCGGTATTGCAAACAATAGAGAAAAAACCATAGGCATCTGAAATGAGGCCTTTGTGCAGCGTTTTGTTGTAAACGGTAGTGTAAGGGAGTTCAAAAGCTTCTTCTGTAACAACTACTCCGGAAAGTTGTATCAATGGTTTTTCTTGCGCTTGAGCAGTGAATGTTCCGAGCAAAAAAAGGAGTACAAAGCGTATGTTCAATCGTTTCACAGTATAAATTTACAAATATCATGACGAACCGAAGTGCATTTGGTAACCAAATGCTAACAAAATGGCAAAATTTATTGTTAAATTTGCAGGAATTTATTAAAAAATAAGTTCATGTCTCTCTCAAATCTTTCTCAAATTACCGAAGGTTTAACCTACGATGACGTTTTGCTCGCACCAGCATACTCTGAAGTATTGCCACGCGATGTGTCATTGAAAAGTAAGTTTACCAGAAACATTTTGGTCAATACTCCAATTGTTTCTGCTGCCATGGACACCGTCACAGAATCCGCTTTGGCCATTTCAATCGCGCAACAAGGAGGTATCGGCGTTATCCACAAAAACATGAGTATCGATGCTCAAGCAATGGAGGTGCGCAAAGTAAAAAGGTCAGAAAGCGGCATGATCATCGATCCGATCACACTTGCCGAAGACGCACTTGTCAAGGATGCACTGGCGCTTATGAGAGAATACAGCATTGGTGGAATTCCGGTTGTCAGCTCTGACAAAACACTCAAAGGCATCTTAACCAACCGCGACCTTCGTTTTGAAAAGAACCTAGACCGACCAGTTACCGAGATCATGACCTCCGAAAACATTATTACAACCGGAGACGGCACCGATCTATCTACAGCTGAAGTCATTTTGCAACAAAACCGCATCGAAAAACTGCCAGTTGTTGACGACAACAATCGCCTCATTGGACTAATTACCTATCGAGACATCATCAAAGTAAAAGAGCATCCAAGTTCTTGCAAAGATCAATTGGGTCGTTTGCGTGTTGCAGCAGCTGTTGGCGTCACACATGATACCATGGACCGAGTGAAAGCCCTTGTAGAAGCTGGGGTGGATGCCATTGTTATCGATACCGCACATGGTCATACCAAAGGAGTAGTTGATCAACTCAAGGCAGTAAAAGCTGTTTATCCACAACTAGAAGTCGTAGTAGGTAACATTGCAACAGCCGAAGCCGCTAAATATTTAGCTGAAGCCGGCGCAGATGCAGTTAAAGTAGGGATAGGCCCAGGTTCTATTTGCACCACACGTGTTATTGCTGGTGTTGGTGTCCCTCAACTTACTGCTGTCAACGAAGTTGCAAAGGCACTTGAAGGCACAGGAGTTCCTGTCATTGCCGATGGTGGTATTCGTTACACCGGAGACATCGTCAAAGCTATTGCGGCAGGTGCAGATATCGTTATGCTCGGCTCTATGTTTGCCGGTGTAGAAGAATCCCCTGGAGAAACAATCATCTATGAAGGTCGTAAATTCAAATCATATCGAGGAATGGGCTCTTTAGAAGCCATGCAAAAAGGGAGCAAAGACCGTTATTTCCAAGACGCCGAAGACGACATAAAAAAATTAGTACCCGAAGGAATTTCAGGAAGAGTTCCTTACCGCGGCAAACTCATTGAAGTGATGTTTCAGCTTATTGGCGGCCTCAGAGCCGGTATGGGATACTGCGGTGCGGCCAACATTGAAAGATTGAAAGGTGCACGTTTTGTCCGTATTACTTCGGCCGGAGTCAGAGAATCTCACCCACACGATGTAACAATTACCCGTGAAGCACCTAATTACAGTATCAAGTAAATGAATTGAATACATAAATAACATTAATATTAAACGAATGAAGCACCTTTTATTGATTACAATTTTCAGCTGCTTGGGTCTGTCAGCAGTGGCTCAAAAAGAACCAGTCGTGATGTCAATCGACGGTAAGCCTGTAACTCAGACCGAATTCTTACAGATTTACACCAAAAACAACCCGAATCCTAGTTTTGACAAAGACTCATTGGATCGCTACATGGAGCTTTTTCAAATTTTTAAATTGAAGGTTGCAGAAGCTGAGGCGTTAGGTTACGACACTTTACCTCGTTTGAAAAAAGAACTCGAGGGCTATAAAAAACAATTGGCCTTACCATACCTTATAGACTCCGTTCAAAACCAAAATATGGTTACCGAAGCCTACAACCGTACGGCTACAGAAGTCCGATGTTCACATATTTTGATCAAACTTGATCCAAATGCGAGCCCAAAAGACACATTAGCTGCCTACAACCGTTTACTTGGGCTAAAAGCAAGAATCGAAAAAGGTGAAGATTTCGCAGCAATCGCTAAATCAAAAAATGGCTCCGAGGACCCTTCTGTCGTTAACAACGGTGGTGACCTCGGTTATTTTACCGCGTTTCAAATGGTGTATCCTTTTGAAGAAAAGGCCTACAATACGCCTGTTGGTCAAGTGTCAGATCCATTTCGCACGCGATTTGGTTACCACATTTTAAAAGTCACTGATAAGCGTCCGGCGCGTGGTACAATTAAAGTAGCACACATCATGATTTCAACAGGTCGTGAAGCAACCCAAGAAACCAAAATCAATGCTGAAAAGAAAATAAATGAAATATATGATAGCCTCATGGCCGGTGCTGCCTGGGACAAAATGGTAAATGCATATTCCGAAGATGCCAATAGCGTTAAAAAAGCTGGTGAATTACCTGCGTTTGGTTCAGGAACAAGTCAGCGTATGGTGTTAGAATTTGAAGATGCCGCTTTTGCCTTGAAAACTGCTGGACAAATTTCAAAGCCAATCAAGACGCAATACGGTTACCACATTATTAAATTGATCGAATGGACACCCGTCAAGTCTTTTGAACAAATTCGCCGTGAATTACAAGCAAAAGTCAATAAAGATGAGCGTTCAAAAGTCACACAAGATTCTTTTGTTCAAAAGCTTAAGGCTCAATATAACTATCAGAATAAAGCTGATAAAGGACTTGAGTGGTTTGTCAAGAACCTAGATTCCAATTATTATGTTGGCAAATGGAAAGCAACTTCGCTGAAGTCAAACAAGACGCTTTTTGTTTTGGATGGTCAGAAATTCAAACAGCAAGAATTTGCTCAATATGTCGAGAAGAACTTCCGATCTGTTCGCAAAGACAACAACGATGTTGTGGTCAAGCAACTTTATCAACAATGGGAAAAAGCAGCTATTTTAGGTTATGAAGAGTCCTTGTTGCCCGCTAAATACCCTGCCTACAAAGCTTTGGTTCAAGAATACCACGACGGTATCATTCTTTACGAAATCATGCAAGATCAAGTTTGGAACAAAGCAGTAAAAGATACCGCAGGTTTGCGTACTTTTTTCAATGAAAACAGAGCAAAATACGCTTGGTCTGAGCGCGTCAATGCCACCGTTTATGAATGCAAAGACGAACTTATTGCAGTACAGGTATATGGCATGTTAATTAAATCAGATACCGTTTCTTCTAAAAATGTACTAGAGGTCATCAATAAGGACTCTGAACTGAATTTGAAGGTACGCATGAATAAATTTGAATTAAAGCAAACCCCTTATTTAGCAAACAGAAACTGGACAACCGGCCTGAACCCTGTTTATTCCTACGACGGCAAATGGTATGTTGTAAAGGTTTCTGAAGTTTTAGCTCCTAGTGCCAAAGAATTTTCCGAAGCCAAAGGTTTAGCTACCTCTGACTACCAAACATATTTAGAAAAAAAGTGGCTTGAGGCGTTACGTTCGAAGCATCAAATCGTCATTAACACTGACGCACTTTATCAACTCGGAAAAAACCAATGATCAAAACACTTCTCATCTGTATTTGCCTTTTTGCCTCTGCACCTTTTGTTTACAGTCAAAAAGTGGTCAATCAAATTGTCGCCCAAGTCGGAGACCACATCATTCTTTTGTCTGACATTGAAACGCAGCGCCTGCAACTCAATGAAAAGGAAAGGGTACAAGAAGGAAAATCTTGTCAGATTTTAGAACAACTACTGATAGAAGAATTACTGGTCAATCAGGCTTTACTCGATAGTCTTGAAATTTCAGATGAGCAGGTAGATGCCGAAATGGAGAACCGCTTGCGTATCATGGAAAACAAGATGGGAGGGCGTGAAAACCTAGAAGCGTTTTACGGTAAGTCCACGGTAGCGATCAAAGAAGAATTTCGGACCATTATTCGCAACAAAATGCTAGCGCAAGAAATGGAGCGAAAAATAACCGGAGATATCACAGTTACACCCAAAGAAGTGGCTGCTTTTTATCAGCAGTTGCCAAAAGACAGCATTCCGTATATCAATATGAAATTAAGTTTTCAGCAAATTGTTCAATTTCCGGAACTTACCAAAGACGACAAAAAGCTCGCTTTTGATCAGCTAGTCGATATCCGCAAACAGATCGTTTCTGGCGGTAAGTCTTTTGACATGATGGCCCGTTTGAAATCTATGGATCCAGGTAGCGCAAGTCAAGGCGGAAAAATCCAGGCCAGTAAAGGCATGATGGTACCTCAGTTCGAGGCAGCCGTTTTTGATTTAAAACCCGGAGAAGTATCCGATATCGTTGAAACGATGTATGGCTATCACATCATCAAACTGATCTCAAGAAAAGGTGACGACTACACATGTCAACACATCCTCATCATGCCCGAATACAGCTCTAAAAGTATTTCAGTTGCTGCCTCAAGAATGGATACCTGTTTTCAAATGCTCAATCGCAACGAAATTACCTGGGATGCCGCTGTCATTCGTTTTTCCAACGACGACGCCACCAAACAGAACAAAGGTGTGCTTACTAATCCATATACCATGGACATCTACTGGGACATGGAACAACTCAACGAAATTGACCAACAAATCTACCTGCTAACTGACGCATTAGAAAACGGAGGTATTTCTCAACCCTCTTTATATATGGATCTATTCGAGCGCAAACAGGGCATTCGAATCGTTAGGTTACAAAACAGAGTCCCGGCTCATCAGGCCAACCTAGAACAAGATTACGCCTTGATCAAGCTTGCCGCAGAAAATGATAAAAAACAAAAAATGCTCGATGCTTGGGTGCAAACAAAAATACCGAACGCCTATGTTCGCATCGATGCCGCTTATCAGAATTGTGATTTCCGAGTAAATTGGCAAACAACACCATAATTCCATGACAGATAAAGAACTCATTGATCAACTTGTTGTTGATTATCAAGCACTTAAAAAAGAAATACATCAAGTTATAGTAGGGCAGGATGAGGTTGTGGATCAAGTCCTTATCGCCATTTTTTCAAGAGCACATTGTTTACTTGTTGGGGTCCCTGGTTTGGCTAAAACATTATTAGTTAACACGATTGCCAAAACCTTGGGGCTCTCTTTTAATCGCATTCAATTTACACCTGACCTCATGCCTTCAGACATCGTTGGCTCCGAGATCCTTGACGAAAACAAGCAATTTAAGTTCATCAAAGGCCCAATTTTTTCAAACTTGATCCTTGCCGATGAGATCAACAGGACGCCGCCAAAAACACAGGCAGCTTTGCTCGAGGCTATGCAAGAGCGCAGCGTAACGGCAGCTGGTAACACCTATCAACTCCCGGCGCCATTTTTTGTTTTAGCCACGCAAAACCCTATAGAACAAGAAGGTACATACCCATTGCCAGAAGCGCAGCTCGACCGTTTCATGTTCAATATTTGGGTAGATTATCCTAGTTTTCAGGAAGAGCTAGAAATAGTGAAGTCCAGTACTGGTGATCACAAAGTAGTGCTGCAAAATGTGCTAACCGAAACACAAATTTTAGCATACCAAGATCTTATCCGGCGCATTCCCGTTGCTGACAACGTATTAGAGTATGCCGTCACGTTAGTTGCTAAAACAAGACACAATAATCCTTTGGCACCAGAACTAACCAAAAATTTCATTACCTGGGGTGCTGGCCCAAGAGCTTCTCAAAACCTCATCGTTGGGGCCAAATGTCATGCTGCACTTCACGGCAAATACTCGCCCGATATTGAAGATGTCAAGGCAGTGGCCAAAGCCATTCTCAGACACCGTTTGGTTCGCAATTACAGAGCCGAAGCGGAAGGTTATAGCATGGATCGCATTATAGAATCCTTATTGTAGGCATTATACATTTTAATGCTGAGCAATTATAAGAAATACTAATTTTAAACTGTGAAGGCTTTTAGCATAGGTTTATTGGTTTGTTTTTCTTTGGTATTGTTGCCCAAACATTGGTGGCATGATTGTGCACACACAGCACATCCAACTAAAACAGAACACACCCATGAGCAAACGCTTGATGAAGATTGCCCTGTTTGTGACCTCAGTTTAAGTGTTTTTACCAGCCCCAAACCTCTTTTTTTACAAATAAATCAGCAAGCTCCCTTCGTTCACAAGAGCTTAGCTCAACTTGTTGTATTTCAGAGTTATATTTCTCATTTTTCACTCAGAGCACCACCTTCAAAAAGCGTTTAATGCTCTCTTTTTGAATGATTAATGTTCTGAACTTTTATGAAAAATATAATTTATTTGGTGGCTCTGTGCTGGAGTAACACCTTTTTTGCCCAACAAAGCATTCGTGGGGTCGTACGTGACGACCTTTCAAAAAATGCCATTCCCAACGTACTTGTATCAATGCCCGCCTTTCAAATTACGGTGCGCACTGATATCAATGGCCAATTTGCAATTCCAATCAGTGAATTTGACAAACAAGTCATACGCTTTCAACATCCCGATTACAAGGCTTTCGACACGATTTTAGCCGAAAACACGGCAGCGGTAATAATTTTCCTAAAGATAGGACACATGGTCACGGAAGAGGTTACCGTGAGTGGGCAGCAAGTTGCGCTGCGCCATAAAAACACTGTGCCAATTGAGGTCAGGAGTATCAAGGATTTACAACTCTCGGGTGCCATGAATGTTACCGAATTAATGACAAAAATTCCTGGCGTTTACAGCAGCACTTTAGGAAATGGCATTGCCAAACCGGTCATTCGTGGAATGCAAGGGATACGTGTGGTTACGCTGGTCAATGGTTTGCGCTTAGAGGGCCAACAATGGGGAGGCGACCACGGTTTAGGAATCGGTGAACTTGCGTTGGGCTCTGTTGAATTGATCAAGGGGCCAGCTTCCGTTTTATACGGTGCAGATGCGCTAGGCGGCGTAATTTATTTGGTAGACGAACCTTATGCCCGCATCAATCAACAGGTACTAGAAGTGCAGCAGAAATGGAATCAAAACACCAATGGTTCGCATTCGACAATGCTGTATAAAAATAGTTTCGGAAATAAAAGATTTTTGGTTGCCGGGAGTTATGCCAATCATGCTGACTTTCAACTGCCAAATGGTCTATATGCTAAAAATTCGCGCTTCAATGAGTCTGTTTGGAAAGCGTCTTACTCTTGGTTTAAACCTCATCAAATCCATCAAATTCGCTATGCCTTTAATAATACGGTGACCGGAATTCCTGGGCATACGCATGACACCCTCGTAACACCGCTTAGTTTTCAAGTAGCTCAGCAAGGTCGCAAGTATTCATTACCGGCTCAATTTTTTACGAATCAGTTATTCAGTTATGAGTTCAAGCGATTTTGGAAAGAGCAAGAATGGAATGTTTTATTGGGACAGACACATAATAGGTTAGTTGAATACGACGAAAAGGTAACCAAACCATTTATGGATATGGATTTACTCAATTCAATTTACCAAACCAAATGGACACGCAAATGGTCCAAAAAGCAATTGATTGTAGGTGCTGCCGGAATGTTGCAATATAATCTGAATGCTCCAATTGCCGAGGATGAATTACTGCCCAATGCCTTGACCATTGATCAAGGTGTTTTCGGGCTCTTTAAATTAGAAATGAATTCCAAACAGTTCATTCAACTTGGTCTTCGTCAAGATATCCGCTGGATCCAAACCAAGAATTTGACGCAACAATTGAACAAACGTTACATGAGTCCAAATGTATCTGTGGGGTGGGCTTGGCAGCCAACTCAAACTTTGAGTAATCACTTGAATTTTGCCAGCGGTTTCAGGGCGCCACATTTGAGCGAATTATTGGCCGATGGCTTTCATCATGGTGCGTTGCGTTATGAAATCGGCGATGTCAATTTGAAGCCAGAGCGCAGTATTCAACTAGATTTGTCTAGTGAATGGAGCGCTGAACATGGAAGCATTCAAATCAATCCGTATCATGCTTGGGTACAAGATTACATTTATTTGCAACCCAGTGGAACGAGCATTGACGGCATACCGGTCTTTCATTATGAGCAATTGAAATCAGGGCGCTTGTATGGCCTAGATGTCCAAGCGCATTATCATCCGCATTGGCTGCACAATTTGCATTGGGAAGGGACGTTTTCATACATTCAATTTCAGACGCCACAAGACAGCGCCATTTCAATGCTACCCCCAACTAGAGTACAAAACGAAATACGCTACCACTGGGAGTTTCAAAAAGTTTTGAAAAAAATCGAAGTTGGCGTGAACCATACCTGGATTGCTGCGCAAACACGTGTTGCCTTTCAAGAAACCCCAAGCCAAAGTTATCAACTCATTCATCTGAATGCACGGATCTATTTCGAGAAACAAAGCAATTGGGTCTTGCAAACTGGAATCCGAAATCTGACGAATACAACCTACATCGATCACCTCTCTCGTTTAAAAAATATCGGTATGCCAGGCCCAGGTAGGCATTTCTATTTGAGTTTGAAATATCAGTTTCAAAAAACTAAAGAAATTTAAAAATCATGAAAAAAATAATATCCATTTTCGTTCTTATTTTGCTCGTTTTAACCGCTTGTAATAAAAATAAATGTGCCGAATGCCACTATGATGCCCCAGCTGGAGAAGTTGAAATGGGCGTTTATTGTGGGGATTCCTTGCAAAATTTAGAAGAATTAGGTACCTACACCGATAGTTTAGGAAATTCATTTGTTGTTCACTGCGGAGAACATTAACCAAAGAACTTTTCAACATTCCTCGGTTTTGTTGATAAGTGAATAGGCTCAAACTTGAGTTTCGCATGCAAAGGCCCTAATTTTATTATCAGAATTAAGGCGTATGTTTGACGACGAAGACGAGGAATACAACGACAGCAGTTTAAATGAAGACATCGAACAGTTTGAGGAACACTTGAAGGGTAACTCGCTGCGCTTCATTGACAGCGATCGCCTTGAGGGCGTCATTGATCACTACCTCATTCAAGGCCAATACAATAAAGCAAAAATTGCTGCCGAGTTTGGTATTTATCAGTTTGCTTACAACCCTTTATTCAGGCTTCGAAAAGCGCAAGCACTAGGCGGCATGGGCCTTTTACATGAGGCACTCGAATTAGTGCAGCAACTCGAAAGGCAAGAGGTGTACAGTGCAGAATTATTCCTCACCAAGGCTTCCATTCATGCCCAACAGCGCGAACACAAAGCAGCGATCAAATATTTTGAAAGGGCTTTAGAATATTCAGAAGCTGCAGAGCACGATTACATCTATCTTGACATCGCCATAGAATACGAGCGCTTACAACAATACCAAGATGCCATCGATGTACTCCACAGAGCACTTCAAACCAATAAAAACAATGAAGCAGCCCTTTACGAACTTGGCAGGTGCTATGATGCTTTAGGTGCAACCCAAGCTTCCATCGATGCTTACCTTAAATTCATAGACGAGCAACCATATTCTAGCACTGCTTGGTATAACCTTGGTAATGCCTACAGCAAACTAGAAGATTTCGAACATGCCGTGTGGGCCTACGACTATGCTATTTTAATCAACGAAGAATTTGGTCCAGCGCATTTCAATCTTGGCAATGCTTACCTATCATTGGAAAAATACCACAAAGCCATTGAGCATTTTGATCTTTGCATGAAGCATGACGGAGACGACGCTATGGCCCTTTGCTATATTGGTGAAGCCTACGAACAGCTCAATGAGCTCGAATTATCCAAACACTATTACAAAAAGAGTATTGCCCTTGAACCTATGTTGCCTGAAGCATGGCTAGGTTTAGGTATCGTAGAGGATTTACTTGGGTCAACCAAGGAAGGAATCATTCTGATACAAAAAGCCCTCGACTACGATCCTGAAAATGCAGGTATTTATCATGTGTTGGCTGGCGCCTATGAAAAAATTGAACAGCCAGACCAAGCCAATTTCCATTATTTAAAAAGTTTGGAATTAGGACCTGCCGATGAAGAAGCGCTCAATGATTACATGGCCTTTTTAAGTGCAACCTCTTTGCCACAAGCCCAAAGTTTTATCCTCGATTTTCTAGATCAACATCCTCAAAATATACATGCAAAACTCCATCTCATCAATTTAAAGTGGGAAATGGGCCAAGTGCAAGAAGCCAAATACATGTATCTCAATTGTTTGAATCAATCAGCAGCGCAAGCAAAAAATATATTTGAAATTAATCCGAAATTGCTCGACGACAGCGATTTTCTACACCTAACAAATGACCTATGAATTTTAAACTTTCTTTTATCCCAAAACGTAGTGAAAAACCTCGTCAGAAAGGCGTCACCATGATGATGGATAAGGGGCTTGGACTGCGTGAGACCGAACACTTTATCGAAGCATCTGCTCACCTGACTGATATTGTAAAATTTGGTTTTGGAACTGCTTTTGTTACCCAAAATCTCGAAGAGAAAATCAAATTGTATCGCCAAGCAGGTCTAAGACCCTATTTCGGCGGAACACTTTTTGAAGCTTTTTATGCCAGGGGCATGTTCAACGATTACCAACGCTTACTCGATAAATACGACCTTGATCTTGCTGAAATATCTGATGGCTCTATCATTATTCCACACGATGAAAAATGCAAACTCATTCATGAGCTTTCGCAAACAAGAACAGTACTTTCTGAAGTAGGTTCCAAAGATTCAGGCATTTTGATTTCACCTGCCAAATGGGTGAGGCTCATGAAGGCTGAACTTGATGCCGGAAGCTGGAAAGTTATTGCAGAGGGCCGTGAAGCTGGCAACGTAGGTGTATTCAGACCTAATGGAACTGCGCACACAATGTTGATCAACCGTATTATTGCAAGTGTCAAGCCTGAAGATATTCTTTGGGAAGCGCCACAAAAAAATCAGCAGGTTTGGTTCATAAAGCTCTTTGGAGCAGAAGTAAATTTGGGTAACATTGCACCTAACGATGTCATACCGTTAGAATGCCTCCGACTCGGATTACGTGGTGACACCTTCTTTGACTTTCTTCCGAAATCCTATGCAGATCGTCTCAAGCAAGTCAACGACGAGACCGACGAATTTGAAGATGAACAAGAATAAGATTACAGCCTTATATTCATCACGTTTTCAATTACTGGGACATAGCGGCCCAATCTATGCCTTAAGTCTGGATGCAAACCATCTGTATTCGGCATCTTCCGATAAACTTGTTGTGCGCTGGAATTTAACGGACGGCACCCAAGATCAATTCGTTGTTAAAACAGAGCGGCCAGCTTTCAGTATACTAAAACTAAAGCATTGTCCGCAGTTAGTTATTGGTCAAGACGACGGCAGTTTGCATATCATCGATGTTGAGCAAAGAACAGAAATCAGGCACCTCAAAGCGCATCAACATGCCGTGTTTGCTATTGCTGAAAATCAAACAAAAGGACAGCGCTACACAACCGATGCAGCAGGGAATTTATTAGTTTGGGATAACTCCTGGAACTTGCTTTTAACATTGCCCCTTAACTGCGGTAAAATTCGCTCACTTCAACTGAGCCCAGATGGCTATTTTCTGTTTCTTGCTTGTGGCAATGGTCAACTCAAGATACTTGACACCGAGTTTTTTAATCAAGTAAATGAATGGATTGCCCATCAAGAGGCTTGTACGGCTTTGTGTTTGCTTCCCAATCAAACTATTTTGAGTGGCGGAAAAGATGGCTACATCAGACATTGGAGCCCGGAAGGCGAACTTATTAAATTCTTTCCAGCCCACAAAGGAACTATTTATGGATTGGCTCGCCTAAATGATGAACTTTATGCCAGCGTTTCTCGCGATAAAACAATAAAAATTTGGCAAATTGCTGCCCACCAGATCTTCCAAAAAATAGAGGTTTCAGGACGGGCGCATTTACATTCAATCAACGCTTTGGTTGCTTTTCAAAATCAAATGATTACAGCCGGTGATGACAAAAGAATACATGTGTGGTCACAGCAGTCTTAAAATGACGTAATTTTAGATTATGAAATGGGCTTTCTTTTTTTGCGTCTTTCCGCTGATCTTATTGGGTCAATTTCAATTCAATTTCAGCACTGATATTCCGGTAAATGTCGACGGGCAAACACTCAAGCTGCCTTGGGCAGGGGGGCTCAATACACCACAGTTTTCCTCCCTAGATTACGATTACGATGGCGACGACGATCTGTTGGTTTTTGACCGCAGTGCCGATCAAATTCGCTTGTTTAAATTTAGCTTGCTCAACGGATTGCCTCATTACGAAATTGACCTACGCGCCCATTTATTTTTTCCGCCCAATTTGCATTACCGTGTGGCAACCTATGACTACGACCAAGATGGCCGTAAAGATTTATTCTGCTACGCAATTGGTGGCATTCAAGCTTTCCGCAATGTCGGTAATGCAGCTCAAGGACTACAATGGCAGGCCTATAGCCCTTATCTGAGTTCAAACTACGAAGGGCCTACTTTGAATTTGTATATCAGTGGAGCAGATATCCCGGCATTGGTTGACGTAGAAGGGGATGGAGATATGGATATCTTGACTTATCATATCAGCGGTGAATACTTACAGTACCATCAAAATCAAAGCCAAGAGCTTTTTGGGCACTCAGATTCCTTGGTCTTTAAATTGAAAAATCGCTGTTGGGGCGGCTACCGTGAAGATGTCACAAGCAATAATTTATTTTTAAACGACACCAGTTCTTATTGCAATGGGGGTAATGTTATTGGTGCTCAATTGAGTCATCCCGATGCACCAAAAGCGCATGCAGGCTCCACGGTTTTGGCCCTTGATCTCGATCAATCTGGTGTTTTAGATTTAGTTCTCGGGGATGTAGCTTATGGTAATTTGATCAAGCTGACCAATGGCGGAACAGCACCCAATCAAAATTCTGACATGATCGCCGCTGATTACAATTTTCCGAGCAATACCACGCCTGCCAATGTGCAATTGTTCCCAGCGGCATTTCACTTAGACGTCGATGGAGACCAGAATAAGGATTTATTGGTAGCACCAAATGCCAATAATGTCTCTGAAAATGAAAATAGTGTGTGGTATTATAAAAATCTCCAAAGCAACCAAGCACCAATATTTGCCTTTCAAGAAAATGATTGGTTACAAGGCGACATGATAGACCACGGCTCAGGGTCAAGGCCAGTCTTACACGACCTCAATCAAGATGGTTTAACAGATTTACTTGTCGCTAATTTTCATGCCTACAAACCTGTTTTACAAAAAGAATCAAGAATTGCATATTATCAAAATGTGGGCACACCTACTGCACCATCTTTTTTGTTGGTCGATCAAAATTTCTTAGACCTTGCCAATAGTAATTTAGGTTTGAACCTCATGCCGGCTCTCGGAGACCTCAATAACGACGGCAAACCCGAGCTCATTATTGGAAAAGACAATGGCCAGTTGGCTTATTTTAGCAATACAACAACTGGTGCTACGCCAAATTTTAGTCTTCAAAATGCCGTGCTATCTGATGCCAGCGGCACTGCCATTCAGGTACCTTTATTTGCAAGTCCGCAATTATTTGACTTAAATGAAGACGGTAAACTAGATTTGATTATTGGGCATAAAGGTGGCGGCCTCATTTACTACGAAAATACAGGAACAATTAATTCTCCTGCCTTTACCTTACAAAGTACTGCGCTTGGTGGCATCAATGTGGCAGTTAATGGGCCAGATGGTTTTTCAAATAGTTGGTTTTTCAAGCAGCAAGATACCATCTATTTATTAGTTGGCGCCCAAGATGGCCGGGTGCATTTTTTTGACAGCATTAGCAATCAAATTTTAGGTGCTTATCATGAAAGAACTGCTGATTTAGTAGGGTTATCGGCACAAATTGGCGCTTTTGCCTCAGCTACAGTTGGCAATCTAGATAACGATACACACCTCGACTTGATCATCGGGCAGGACCTCGGCGGCTTGTTTCTACTAGAAGATGAACCAGGTTCGGATTTATCGATTCAAACGCCAAAAATTGAAACAGTGGCTATCTTTCCAAACCCTTTTGAAAAGTCCTTGACCCTGAGTTACAAGGGTGGGGAGCCGCTGGGCGTTCAATTATTTAATTTAGAAGGGAGTTGTTTATACCAAGAAGTAATGCACGAAGAAGTACTTCAAATTAGTCTTGATTTCTTAGATCAAGGGGTTTACTTGCTGAAATTCTCTAACGGTCTTGTTCAAAAAGTCATCAAGAAAAACTAAATGTAAGGCAGGCTTACTTCACGAAGAGTTTCAATAATGTTTTACCCTCGATTTCAGCTCTTAGTTCGTCTCCAATTTGAACAGGCCCAACACCTGCAGGTGTTCCAGTAAAAAGTAGGTCACCTGTTTTTAAAGTAATGAACTTTGATACGTAAGCGATTAGTTCGTCTATTTGGAAGATAAAATCTTTGGTTGATCCAGTTTGTCTGAGTACATTGTTCTGGTAGAACTTAAACTCGAGGTCTTGTAGTTGGTAGTCTGTGACATTGAGCCATTCTTCTGAAATAGGTGCACTGTGGTCAAAGCCCTTGGCGGGTTCCCAAGGCAAGCCTTTTTCTTTGCATTTTTGTTGGAGGTCACGAGCTGTGAAGTCAATGCCTAACGTAAACTGCGAATAATATTTATGAGCAAACGCAGCATCGATATGCTTGCCTACTTTGTCAATTTTTACGACCAGTTCACATTCGAAATGCAGATCTTTTGTAAAGCTTGGGTAATAAAATGTGTCATCTCGTAGCAAGGCCGTATCTGGCTTCAAAAAATAAATAGGTGCAGTGGGTAATTCTGCGTTCATTTCTTTGGCGTGGTCGGCATAATTACGACCAATACAGATGATTTTCATGGTTTTTTGAATTTATTCTTCAATAATTCAAGTTTGTCTTCTAGGTTTACACCAGCGCTGATTTGTTTGATCCGATCCATTTCTTTTCTGAGTACCTGTTTGGTGTGTAATGGAAAATCAGCCTCGAGCATCCAGCCATAGTATCCGGGCTCTTCCTTGAATACGCGTTCAATGGTTTTACCCTTGTGTTTGCCAAAATTATAGCAGAGCTCGGCTTTATCGTTGTAACAAAGTCTACCTGCGAAATCGGCAATTTGATGATCGCCAACAGTGGAGAATTTGGCAAGACCCGCGATGTCTTGACTCAGGTCTTGGTATCGTTCGGTTTGAGCTTGTAACACCTCCAATGTAGCTAGTGTGTCAAATAACGCATTGTGAGCATTTTCAATTTTTTTGCCACAATAGAATTGATAAGCTGCAGCAAGTGTGCGCTGTTCCATTTTGTGGAAGATATTCTGAACATCTACAAAATGTCTGGCTCCGAGGTCAAAATCGATGCCACAACGAAGTATCTCTTCTGACAATACAGGAATATCAAATTTATTCGAGTTATAGCCAGCTAAATCTGCTTCTCCTATGAATTCGATCACCTTGGGTGCAAGTTCCTGGAAAGTTGGGGCATTGGCCACCATTTCATTAGTGATGCCATGTATAGCCGCAATTTCATCTGGGATGTTTTGTTCAGGATTAACAAGCTCATTGAAAGTGACTTGTTGTCCGTCGGGCAAGAGTTTGATGATCGCTATTTGGACAATTCGGTCTTTGGTTATTTGAAGACCCGTAGTTTCGAGGTCAAAAACGCAAAGGGGTCGCAGCAGTTGTAGCGGCATCTTAGAGCGAAGTTTCTGGGTCGAAAGCTTCTAGGTAATCTGCTACGCGTCTGACAAATTGCCCGCCTAGTGCTCCGTCGACTACTCGGTGGTCATAGGAGTGAGACAAGAACATTTTGTGACGGATTCCAATGAAATCTCCATCTGGCGTTTCGATTACTGCCGGAACTTTGCGAATGGCACCTAGCGCTAAAATAGCAACCTGTGGTTGATTAATGATTGGGGTGCCCATCACGTTACCGAAAGTTCCTACGTTGGTAACAGTGTACGTGCCTCCTTGAATATCTTCTGGTTTGAGTTTGTTATTGCGCGCATTGTTGGCAAGTTCATTGACGGTTTTGGCCAGCCCCACCAAATTCATGCGGTCTGCATTTTTAATAACCGGGACAATAAGGTTGCCACTTGGTAAGGCTGCAGCCATACCAATGTTGATGTCTTTGCGCTTGATGATATTGGTTCCGGATACAGAAACGTTGATCATTGGGAAGTCTTTGATTGCTTTGGCAACGGCTTCGATAAAAATAGGCGTAAAGGTAAAGTTTTCGCCTTCGCGCTTTTTGAAGTCGTTTTTGATGCGGTCACGCCATTTTACAATGGTAGTAACGTCGGCTTCAACATATGAGGTCACGTGCGGTGAAACATGCACAGACATCACCATGTGTTCGGCAATGAGCTTGCGCATGCGGTCCATTTCAATGATTTCGTCTCCGGCGTTAGGAATAACGACAGGTTCCTTGATTTGGATGCTCGAAGATCCTGTATTTGCTGGCGCAGTAGCAGGAGCAGGCGTTGCTGTAGTAACTGGTGTGGCTGCAGTACTTGCTCCTGAAGAGCGCGTTGTTAAAAATGCCAAGACATCTTTTTTGGTAACGCGGCCGTCTTGGCCAGAACCGACAATTTGTGCCAACTCAGAAGCACTGATATTTTCTTTTTGGGCAATGGTTTTGACCAACGGAGAATAAAAGCGATCTTCTGTAGATTTAATGGTAGTTGCTGCATGATTGCTTACAACGGGTGCGGCACTTGCAGCCGGCGCTGTATGAGCAACAGCGGCTGGTGTGGTTGTTTCAACGGCTGGTGTGGCTGGCGCAGCACTAGCAGCTCCGTCAGTAGATAGAATAGCAATTACATCTCCAACTTGGGCTACCTGGTCTTTTTCAAATAGTATTTTCACTAAAGTTCCAGCGGCTTCTGAAGGAAGTTCGTTGTCGACTTTGTCTGTGGCTACTTCGACAAGTGGTTCGTCAATGGCAACTGAATCGCCGATGTTTTTGAGCCAATTGGTAATGGTTGCTTCGGTGACGCTTTCACCCATTTTAGGAAGACGAATTTCTATTTCTGCCATTTTATGTTAATTGATGTCGTTGATGAGTTGCAAAATTAAGCAATTTTGATCAAAATCAGGAAGGTTGCTCATCGAGTGATCGATAGTTTTTTAGGATTGATTTAAAGTCGGTGAGGGCCTCGTAATTTTTGGTGTAGCGCAAATTTGTTTCTGCCTGATTTTCAGTGTTCCAGTAATAGGGCCTAATGATACTTTTCTTGTGGAACTTACGATTCGATTGATCCATTCTTAGGCCAACAAATGTGTATTTAGAAAGAACGATACCCCAAAGGTTCATTATAAATTGCGTAGGTTTTTTGAAAAATAAGCACAGTAGGGGGCTCAAAACCAATAATATGAAACCAAAGACTAAGTCAAAAACACGCTTGATTCTTTTGTTGGTAGCTTGTTCGAGCGCATCAAAATGCAAAGTGTAATAGTCTCCGGCCGTATCTATTGAATTACTTCCAATGAGGTAGCTTGTATCGGGTTGTGCAATTTTGTAGTCAAGTTGAGCCGCAGAAGTAGAGACCATAATTTCAATGATGTGTCTACTTGAGAGATCTTTGGCTGAAAATATAAGTTCATTGAGGCGATGAATCTCGAGCATTTCGTCTAGCTGTGGCGCATTCAAAGGGGCATCTTTGACTGTTGTGTTGACTTCGATGTGATGAATGCTTTCTATATGAGGATAAGTTTGTTCGAGTAAGTTTTTAATGCGCTCAAATTCTTGGGCTCCGGCTAAGATTCCGAAGCGTTTTTTCGGAAACTGACTGAAGTCAATTTTACCTTTTTGGATCAGCATCAATAAGGCCCGGCTGCCGTAAAAAATACTTACAAAAGAAAGCGCCCCAAGAAGAATAAATAACCTGGAAAATTGCCAATCTTTAGGTAAAAGGGCATATAGGGCTAAAATAGCTAACGTGGCAAAAAATGTACTTTTCCAAACCCGTTTGATGGGGGTTCTTTTGTCGTAGAGCCCGAGCAACCATGCGCTGAATATCCAGCATATCAAATAGCCCGGAACCAACCATTGCAAAAGCCATTCTGGAAATTCTATTTGTTTGACTTTCCACTGGTCAGCTAGCCAAAGCAAGAGCAAAAGGTTGCTTAAAAAATCAAAAACCTGCGCAGCACTTTTACTTGCAATTCTTTTCATTAAAGACAGCGAAGCCCTCAGGTAAATGGCTAAATGAATGGTCAATGAAAACAATTTGGCATAGCGCTTTGAAAAGTGTTTTTGCGCAAAGATGATCATGGCATTGTAAAATACAAATACATAGTTCAAAGAACCTTTCTTTGTGCTCTCGCCTTTATAGTGAATGATTTTAGTCTCGGCAAAATAAACGACCTTATAACCGCCTTGCTGAATCCGATAAGATAAATCGATGTCTTCACCATACATAAAGAAGGCTTCGTCAAGTAATCCTACCTGATGCAAGGCCTCGGCGCGCATGAACATAAATGCCCCACACAAGACATCGACTTCGTGGTTTTGCAATTCATCGAGGTAACCTAAGCTGTATCGGTTGAAAAATTTAGATTTCGGAAACAACCTGGAAAGACCAAATATTTTATAAAAGGAAACAGCAGGTGTAGGCAACCCGCGTTTTGATTCTGGTAAAAAGCGGCCCCGTCCGTCAAGCATTCTTACGCCAAGTGCGCCTGTCTCTGTGTGCTGGTTCATGTAGCGCAAGCAGTTTTCAAAAGTATCTTCTTGTACTACTGTATCGGGATTGAGCAACAAAACATAGCGTCCTTTGCTCAATTCGATGGCTTGGTTATTAGCTTTTGAAAAACCTACATTGATTTTATTGGCAATAAGCTGTACTTGCGGAAATTTTTGTTGCAGCATTTCTTGCGAACCATCTACACTGTTGTTGTCAACAACAAAAACTTCAGCTGGAATGGACTTCAGGGCAGCATAAACACTGTTTAAGCATTGTTCCAAGAAATTGGAAACATTGTAATTGACAATTACAACACTGAGCTCAAGTGTTTTTTCTTGGATCATTTGAAGGCGATGCAAGAAATTTCAATATTGACATCGAGCGGTAAACGGCTTACTTGCACCGTTTCTCTGGCAGGTGCCACACCCGTAAAGAATTCAGCATAAACTGCATTCATTGCTTGAAATTCAGATAAGTCTTGCATGAAAATACTCACCTTAACAACATTTTCTTTAGAAAACCCGGCTTCGTTTAGTAGCGCTTCTATATTTTGTAAAACCCGTTTAGTAGCAGCTTCAATGTTGTTCATTTCTAGTTGTCCGGTCTGTGGATTCAAAGGAATTTGCCCGCTGATATAGAGCTGTCTGTCAATCAAGATGGCCTGGCTGTAAGGGCCTACAGGTGCAGGTGCATTGGGTATTTGTATTGCTTTTTTAATCGATGACATTTAGAAACGAGGTTTTACTACTTTTGCAAAGTAACAAAAAACAAGCTAGGTGAGGGTTCTTTTGATAGATTTTTATGACTCATTTACCTTCAATCTTGCCCATTATCTCGAGGCACTTGAAGTCGAATTGCTGACTAAGCGCTACGACCAATTGCATGCTACTGATTTTTATCAAATCAATGCGATCATACTTTCTCCAGGCCCCGGCTTGCCAAATGAAAAGGAAGGTTTAACTCAGATTCTTGAACAATTTGTTGGCAAACTACCGATTTTAGGTGTTTGCTTAGGAATGCAAGCGCTGGTTTTACATCTTGGCGGTTCTCTTCAAAATCAAGCTAAAGTCAAGCATGGCGTATCGGAGCTCATTGACATTAAAGATTTTAGCTCGTTATTTAACGGCTTACCTAAAACCATTCAGGTTGGACTTTATCATTCTTGGCAAGTTTGTTGCCCTTCAGATTGGATAACCGCAACTTCAAAGAGTGGCGTCCCGATGGCTTTAGAGTTGCCCGAGCAAAAAGTATATGGCGTTCAGTTTCATCCTGAATCAATCATGACACCTCAAGGAATGGCGATCATGAAGAATTTTCTGCATATTTGTAAAGATGAAGTACTGGTTTAGGTTATTTTTTTTCTGCTTGTTTTTCCAGCATTCTTTTGCACAAAGTTGTACCGGATACTGGATCACTGTCGATGACCACACAGGTTTGAAAAAGTCAATAGTTGAACTTTACAAAAAGGACGGCGTGCTTTATGGTAGAGTAGTCTATATTTACAAACGAGGTAAAGATGGCCCCCATTCAAAGTGTACCGAATGCACAGGAGCCTTGCACAATCAACCCATCCTCAATATGTTGATCTTATCCAATATGAAATGGTCAGGTTCAGAGTGGGAAGGGGGCAATATCCTTGATCCAGATAACGGAAAATATTACACTTGTACTATTTGGCTCGATGAAGACAAACCTAATCAACTGAATGTGAGGGGCTATATTGGCCCATTTTTCAGAACTCAAAACTGGATACGCACCACCCAAATCCCAAAAGATTAAAATTATCTACCGCTGTTAAACTTTTTTGTTGAACTTTTGTTGTCTAAAAGTGATATCAAACTTCAACAAAATGAAATTACTTCTTCAAACAATCTTTCTTTTTTTCACTTTTTCTGCACTTGCTCAAACAGGTCAACTGAGCGGACGCATTCTGAATTCGGCAAACGGAACCGCTGTTAGCCCAGCAAAAATCAATATCATTGAATTACAGTTATTAAAAGCAGCCGATTTAGAAGGTCGCTTCTTTTTTGTAGCCCTGCCACCGGGTATTTATACCATTAAAATTACCGCACCAGGTTTTGAAGAAAAAGTACAATCTGAAGTGCTGGTAACGAATGCCAGACCAACCGATATTGTGATTGAACTAGAAGAAAAAGTTCAGACTTCGAAAGAAATCAAAGTTACTGGCGCGCCTTTTCAACGCAAAGCTGAATCTCCAAATTCTCTCAAAACACTGAGTGCAACTGAAGTAGAGCGCTTACCTGGTGCGAACCGCGATGTAAGTAAAGTAATCGCTGCCTTACCGGGCGTTGCTGCGCGCGCTACATTTCGAAACGATATCATCATTAGAGGAGGGTCTCCGGGAGAAAATAAATTCTACCTTGATGGCATCGAAGTCCCGAATATCAATCACTTTGCCACCCAAGGAAGTAGCGGTGGCCCTGTGGGCTTATTAAATGTTAATTTCATTAAAGAAGTCGAGTTTTATTCCGGAGCATTTCCAGCAAATCGTGCCAATGGTTTGTCATCGGTACTTGCATTCAAACAAAAAGACGGTAACAAGGATGCGCTCATCACCAACTTTGCATTAGGATCTTCAGATGCGGCCCTTACTTTTGACGGTCCAATTGGTCAAAAAGGAGATTTCATTTTTTCGTTGCGTCGCTCTTATCTACAATTTTTATTTGCTGCGCTCAAATTACCCATTCTGCCAACCTACAACGACTACCAATTCAAGTTCAACTTCCAGCTCAATCCAAAAAACAAACTTTCAATCATAGGTCTTGGAGCACTCGATCAGTTCGGTCTTAATCAAAAGGTGAATGACGGCTTAACAGATACCAATCAGATTCAATACAACAACTTTATACTGGGTAACTTGCCCATGCAAGGGCAGTGGAATTATACCATGGGTGCGGTTTGGCAGCATTCTTCCAAGTCTTCTATCCAGACAGTCGTACTGAGCAGAAATATGCTCAATAATGAAGCGTATCGTTATAAAAATCTAATCGAAGAGCCACAAAACTTATTGCAAAATTACAGTTCCTTTGAAGCTGAGAATAAATTGCGTTTTGAGCATACCTATCTGAAAAATGGTTGGCGCTTCAATGTGGGTGCAGGTTATGAATTTGCCAAATATTACAATAGCACTTACCAATTATTGACAATTTTTGGGCAGCCCGACACCTTAGATTTTGAATCTGAACTGAACCTGCACAAATTCTCAGCATTCTCTCAACTCAGCCGTGCTTTTTTCAACGAACGCCTCCGTTTATCAGCAGGTTTCCGCATGGATGGCACATCCTACAGCACCCAAATGCGCAATCCATTCAATCAATTTTCACCGATGTTTTCGGCTTCGTATCGCCTCACCGAAGATTGGGCAATAAACGTTAATGTAGCCCGCTACCATCAGCTGCCGTCCTATACCATTCTTGGATTTAGAAATCCGGCTGGTGAGCTTGTGAATCAGCAAAATGGCCTGAAATACATCACAGCTGATCATTTTGTACTCGGAACTGAGTATTTACTGAAATGGAACGCAAGGGTAACACTTGAAGGCTTCATCAAAAAGTACAACAATTATCCTTTTTCACTCAAAGATTCGATTTCACTTGCCAATATCGGGTCTGATTTTGGTGTAGTTGGCAACGAGGCCGTCAGTTCTAGTTCATCAGGTCGCAGTTATGGGGCTGAATTTTTATATCAACAGAAACTTTACAAAGGATTTTACGCTGTATTGGCTTACACTTGGGTGAGGTCCGAATTCTTAGATAAAAACAATAATTATGTCCCGACATCTTGGGATAGCCGTCATATTGTTTCATTGACGGGCGGCAAGCGCTTTAAAAATGGTTGGGAATTTGGAATGCGCTGGTTATTTTCTGGTGGCGCTCCATATACGCCTTATGATATTGCAACTTCTAGCCTGATCAATAATTGGAATATCAACGGAGTTGGCTTGTTAGACTATAACAATTTAAATACCCAGCGCGAAAGTAGTTTTCATCAACTGAATATCAGGGTGGATAAGAAGCTTTACTTGAAGCAATTCAATATGAATTTTTATTTTGATGTTCAGAATGTATACGGCTACAAAGCAAAACTGGCTCCAATTTTATTGCTCGATACAGATGCGAATGGACAGGCAGTCGTGGATCCTAACGACCCTACACGCTACCGAACTAAACTCATTGAAAATGCATCTGGAATCGTTCAGCCAACGCTCGGGATCATCATCGAATTTGTGACAAAGAAATCCAAATAAGTAGTTGTACAGATTCTCAAAAAAGTGGTATCTTTGCACCCAAATTTATCAATAATGGCAACCAATAGAACTTTTACAATGCTCAAGCCCGATGCGATCGAAAATGGGCATATGGGTAAAATCATCGACATGATTATCAATGCTGGTTTCAGCATCAAAGCAATGAAATACACACGTCTTTCTGAAGACCAAGCCAAAGCGTTTTACGCAGTGCATTCAGAGCGTCCGTTCTACGGAGAGCTTGTTGAGTACATGACAAGCGGTCCTATTGTTGCTGCTATCCTTGAAAAAGACAACGCAGTTGCAGATTTTCGTGCTTTAATTGGTGCTACAGACCCAGCAGAAGCTGCTGAAGGCACTATCCGCAAGGCATATGCAGAAAGCAAAGGTCGCAATGCAGTTCACGGTTCTGATTCCGATGAAAATGCAGCAATCGAAGGAAAATTCCATTTTACAGCTGCTGAGGTTTTTTAAGCCCAACACCTGTTACCATTTCAAAAGACCGCCTGGCGGTCTTTTTTCATTCATAGCCACATGAAATTTACTGAAGCCATAGAGACGCGCAGAACATTCGGGATCATTTCTCACCCCGATGCAGGTAAAACTACCTTGACCGAAAAACTACTGTTATTCGGTGGGGCCATCCAAACTGCCGGCGCTGTTAAAAACAACAAAATCAAGAAGTCCGCCACTTCCGATTTCATGGAAATCGAGAAACAACGCGGTATCTCCGTGGCCACCTCAGTGATGGCATTTGGTTATCATGGCAAACAAATCAATATCCTCGATACTCCGGGTCACAAAGATTTCGCCGAAGATACTTTTCGCACGCTCACTGCCGTTGACAGTGTGATTTTAGTCATCGACTGTGCAAATGGGGTAGAAGCACAAACAGAGCGCCTTATGGAAGTTTGTCGCATGCGCAATACGCCAGTCATCATTT
Organism: Flavobacteriales bacterium; assembly: GCA_046073985.1. GTDB lineage: Bacteria > Bacteroidota > Bacteroidia > Flavobacteriales_D > Crocinitomicaceae > UBA952. The sequence goes on from JBJTNI010000036.1 coordinate 74,523, forward strand.
TCATCAATAAAATGGACCGCGATGGTAAAGAAGCTTTTGATTTACTCGATGAGCTCGAGTCTAAGCTCAATATCAAAGTGCGCCCCTTGACTTGGCCAATTGGTATGGGTGACCGTTTTCAAGGCGTTTACAATATGTATCAAAAAGGACTCAATCTTTTTTCTGCCAACAAAACAAAAATCGCCGAGGACGTCATTTCTATTGCTGATCTTTCAGACCCCACATTAGATCAAATTATTGGTGAAGCGCCCGCTCAAGAACTCCGCGAAGAAATCGATATGGTAGAGGGTGTTTATGATGCTTTTGATCGCGAGCGTTATTTGGCCGGAGAAGTTGCGCCTGTTTTCTTCGGATCTGCAGTCAATAATTTTGGGGTGAAAGAACTACTCGATACTTTTTGTGAGATATCTCCTTCACCTCGAGGAAGAGAATCAGATACGCGCGTTGTGGAGCCTTCAGATGAACGCTTCAGTGGCTTCGTTTTTAAAATACATGCCAACCTTGATCCCAAACACCGAGACAGAATTGCTTTTTTAAGAATTGTTTCTGGTCGTTTTGAGCGTAATAAGTTTTACCATCATGTCCGCCTCAATAAAGACATGAAATTCCCGAACCCAACATCTTTCATGGCACAAGATAAAAGCGTCATCGACGACGCTTATCCAGGAGATGTCATCGGGTTGTATGACACCGGAAGTTTTAAAATAGGCGATACACTCACCACTGGTGAAAAAATGCTTTTCAAGGGAATTCCTTCTTTTTCTCCAGAAATATTCCAAGAGCTCGAAAACTTAGACCCACTCAAGTCCAAACAACTCGACAAGGGTATCAGACAACTCATCGATGAAGGTGTTGCGCAGCTCTTTATTCAACAACCAGGTAATCGTAAAATCGTGGGTACGGTTGGTCAGCTTCAATTTGAAGTCATCAATTACCGACTCATCCATGAGTACGGCGCCAATTGTCGTTTTGTACCAAGAAATTATTACAAAGCTTGTTGGATCACCACCAATAATGAAGAGCAATTGTCTTCATTCAAGCGCGCTAAAGGATCCTATTTAGCCTTGGATAAAGATGAAAATTTAGTCTTCCTGGCAGAAACACCTTTTTTGTTGCAAATGGCAGCGCAAGATTACCCTGATTTAAAATTCCATCAAACTTCTGCTTTCAAGCTAGAGCAAGACTAAAATCTTGATGTAAATCAAGACCTTGAAAAGTGTAAATGCATTATTTTAGCACTAAACTTTTGCTATGTCCAATCCGTTAGAACGCCGTTCCTTTTTGTCTCGTATGGGCCTTGGTTTGGGTGCCATTTTGATACAACCCTTTAGTTTTCTATCTAAAAATCAACAAAGTTCCATGAACGCAACGCTTATTCAAAAAATCAGACCACTTGGTTTTCAATGGGAAACTCTTGATCCATTTTTGTTTTGTGTACATCACGAAGATTATTTCCCCAAAGGAAATGCGCAGCTAGGTCCAGATCCAAAATATTTTGAAGGTCGTCATATGGGGCAAGATTTCATTGTAAAAGATGGTTTTAGAATGTATCATGGTTCTACAGTTCCCGGATTTCCTGGGCATCCGCACCGTGGTTTTGAAACCATTACAGTGGTAAGAAAAGGCTTAGTAGATCATGCCGATAGCATGGGAGCAGCTGGGCGTTATGGCAATGGCGATGTTCAGTGGATGACAGCCGGAAAGGGTGTTCAACATGCAGAAATGTTTCCGTTACTCAATCAAGATGCAGACAATCCGCTTGAATTATTTCAAATTTGGCTGAACCTTCCAAAGAAAAGCAAAATGGTGGCTCCGCATTTTAAAATGTTATGGGCCGAGTCCGTTCCCAAATTCAGTGTTGAGACCAACGGTTCAAGCGCGCATATTGAGGTGCTTGTTGGCACACTTGGCAATTATAAATCTCTGAATACACCGCCAAATTCATGGGCAGCCGACCCTGCCAATTTTGTAGCTGTTTATAATATTCATTTGGAACCAGGAGCTACTTTTCAATTACCTGCTGCCGTCCAAGGAATCAATCGCAGCATTTATTATTACGAAGGCGAAGGCCTACAAATTGCCCAACAAGCGATCGCTCCTTACCATGCTGCAGATGTAGATGCAAGTCAGGGTATTCAATTGGTCAATGGTAACCAAAGCTCAAAAGTATTGGTGTTGCAAGGTCGTCCAATCAATGAACCGGTTGTTCAACATGGTCCGTTTGTAATGAATTCTAGAGAAGAAATCTATCAAGCATTCCAGGACTACCAAACCACCCAATTTGGTGGTTGGCCTTGGGAGCGCTACGATCAAGTGCATGATCCAAAATTGGGTCGCTTCGCCAAGCATGCCGATGGCCGCATCGAAGAGCCGAAGGGGTAGGAGCGAAATGTAAATTTGTTCGACTACCGTATTAAAGTAACATGCCCAGTCATAGTTTTGGTATCGGTTGAAAAAGGCTTGTAATGCACAACATAGGTGTAAACACCGTCTGGTGCCTTGTAGCTGCCATAAATGCCGTCCCACTGAGCCTCGATGTTTGTGCTTTCAAAAATGAGTTCTCCCCATCTATTGTAAATCAATAACGAGAAGCTTTCGATATCACAATCATAAGCTACTTTGAAAGTTTGGTTGTTTTCGTTGTCATCGGGGGTAAAGCAATTTGGAATGTACAAGTTGCAATTACAGTTTTCGGCTGAAATTGCAATAGAATCACTGGAAATACCACAAGTGTTTTCGACGCTCAATATATATATTCCGGGGTTTAGTATTGAGATAAATGGACCTTGTTGTCCGTTGTTCCAAAAGTAGTTGTAATTGGGGTTAATGTCACTTGAGCTCAATTCAATTGTTTCATCCTCACAAATACTTTGCGCGCCATTAATAGAACCAAAGGGCGGGTTTATGATGATTAAATGAATTGTTGTAATGCTATCACAACCAAATATACTCGTATTGTTCAGGGTGTAAATTTCATCGTTCAAAATATTGACATGAGTGGTGCCATCAGCAAAAGTATAGCTCGTACCTGCACAAATTGTTTCATTAAAAATGTTATTGTAATTTGGAAACACAAGCACATGCGTATAAATGGTACTGTCACAACCTACTGATGATATTAGTGTTGAAATATGTGTTAAATTACCGGTGATCAGTTGGTTTGTTCCGTCGGGAAAAGTAATTGTTTCGTTATAACATTCAGCTATTGTATCGTGTATTTCAAGAACAGGAAATACGCTGACATTCGTGGTTACAATGCTATCACAGCCATTTTGGGTAATTAAATTTGAAGTATAGCTGATTGCCGATACAATTACTTGACTGGTTCCATCTGGAAAAATGAAGTTCTCATTTTGACACAAACTGACAGTTTCGGTAGTATTGAAAACTTGATTGCAGCAGGTGGTATCAACGATAATATTTACAGATTTCGAACCAATGCAGCCTTGCGCATCGGTAATTGATACCACATATGTTTGAGTAGCTAAAGGACTGGCAACAACAGTGGCTGTATTTGTTGAATTGAGCCCCGTTGTAGGGGCCCAAGTGTAACTCACCCCTCCGGAGCAACTCAAAGTAACACTTTCATTTACGCAGATAGTTGTATCATTTGATATTGAATACAAAGATGAATTGATTGTTGGAATCATATTGGGAAGTCCAACCTTTGAGGCAGTTCCAGAAGCTAAGGTTAAACCATTTGCGGTAAATGTTGCACCCAAGAAGTTGTTTGGATTGGCAATTACACCTAGAAATGGTTGGTTCAGACTAGACATGTTAGTTGCAGCATCACGTCCCATATAAATAACACCATTTGGAGCTAATTGTAACGCGCCATATATATTATTGACATTAGGACCGTTGATTGTTCCAATTGCAAGATTTGTGCCGCTGGCTATTTCATACTTAAAGAGGTTCGTTAAGAGATCAGTGTAGTATAAAATAGCGCTATTCGATGAGAATTCTACTCCATAGTAATTTTGGCTAGAGCCGGACGCAACGGTTACAGGATTAGTTATAATTCCGTTACTTGGATTAAAGTCAAAAAGCGTTACACTCATTTTTCGAACACAAAAGGCAAGTTTTCTATTGTCCGGGGAAATTTTCATATGGCAAGCTGCATTGATATTTCCAGAAATCGAGCTAGAAATCGGCCCAATCGTTGAAATTACCGGAGCCATTATTCCGGTGTTTGTTAGTTGGTAAGCTTTGAACTTATTGTTTCCTATTTCATGTGTAATGATCCAAAAATCAATGCCGTTACAGTGTCTAGCCACGGAAATACTCTCTGTTGTATTAAGAGCCGTAAGATGATCAGGAAGTGTCAAATTTACATTTCCAGGATTAACTACCGGAATTCCAGCATTAACATCTACAATTGTATATCTAGCTCGTTCCGAGGCTAGTTCAGGAATGGAGAAAATATAATATCGATTGGAAAAACTATTTACTGTTGTGCCGGGTTCGGGAACGATTATGCCACATTGTGCTGAAGACCAGTGTCCTAACAAGCCCGTTTGAATAATATTATTTGCATTGTTATAGACGGTGATGCCGTCTGTATAAAACAATAAGTTACCAAATACATCAGAGATACTAGCCGAACCCTCGTAAGATGAAATTGCAGAACTACTCACATTTGGAGGATTGACTCCATTTACAAAATCCAAACGCGCATTTACGCCAAAAGTCCAGACATTATTTGTCTGTGTCCAACAAGAAGTGAATAGAAATGATAGTATAAAAGTTAGAAAAAACCAATTGTTAGTTTTCATTCATGTAAAATTATACCTTTTCAGAAAGACCGAGTAAGAATTGGTACTGTTTTTTAAATCAGCACCTTAACTGGATTGTTGAAATCCCGTATTCAAAAATTTCCTTCGGAAATTGATCCAACAAAAAAAGCACCTCGAAGGAGGTGCTTTTTTCTGTGATTCCGCTGGGATTCGAACCCAGGGCCCATACATTAAAAGTGTATTGCTCTACCAGCTGAGCTACGGAATCTGCCGTTTTGAGGGTGCAAATATACAGATTATCTTTAGATACAACAAAGAATTTTATGGTAATTTCGTAAAAATATTTTCATCTACAATCAATTTACTGATTGCCAAGGTTCTAAAAATGATTGAAAAGCCAATATTCTTAATAGGTATGATGGGTAGCGGGAAGTCTAGCTTGGCAAGAGCGTTGTCTGAAGCACTAACCTTACCTTTACTCGATACTGATATGGCCATTGAAAAAGAAGTCGGATCATCGATTTCCGAAATATTTTTGCAACAAGGGGAGGCCTCTTTTCGTGCCAAAGAGCAAGCTCTTATTCATGCGCTAAGCCTTGAGCCACAAATCATTGCCTGCGGAGGGGGGTTGCCTTGTCATCATGACTTAATGCAAGAGATTTTAGATAAAGGAGTTGTCTTTTATTTGGAAGCACCTGCAAAATGCTTATTTGATCGGATTTCTGATGGCACACAAAGGCCCCTTTTAGCAAGTTTTGAGAATTTCAATCAACGCTTTTTAGAGCGCACAGCAATTTACAAACAAGCACACTTTACGTTGGACGCGACGATGACAATACAACAATTGGTATCAGAATGCCTGAAGCATCTTTAATACAAGTCTTTCTTAAAGCCGATCGTGAAATTGAAGAAGAATGGCGAAATAAATTCAGTTTGGCTGGCTGTGCTATTGCTGCCATTGGCAAGCAGTAAATAGTAGGTACTTAAATCTGCATAGATTGTGCCAGTGGCAGGAATTGTATATTTAACACCTCCCTGTAAGTAACCACCAATAGCAAAAATTTTCCCTTCTCTAATTTCAGCCGGATCAGTTTGGTAAAGCGTTTCCCAAGAATAGACCCCACTAACATCTAGTTCGTCATATGTTTTTTTGACTTTGCCAATGCCTAGTAAAAGGCCAGAACCTCCATAGCCCGCAAAGCCGTTGTCGTAGTCATTGCCGAGATAATATCTGTTACCGCCCTCAAATAAAAAATAGCTTGTTTTGAGTTGGCTATTGACTGCAAGTATGTATGGGTTTGTATTTGGACTGATTGCTGTTACATAAGATGTTGTGGTGAGGCTATTTGCCTTTGGAAGTAAATAATTGACGCGCCCGTAGAATGTAACATCTCCGCTACGAGGTATTTCAACGTGGGCGTGTAGCCCCGGCATTGTTAATTTTTGTGGCGAACTGCCATTATTCATGAAGTTAGTCAGACTCAAACCACCACCAAAACTTACTTGGGCACTTGATTGGAAATGGATGAAAAGACCGAGTGTTATAAAAAATAAGTGTTTCATGGGGTGTGATTTACAAGAATCGTTCCAACAAAAATACAGCCTTTTAAAGGACAATAAACAAGCATTTGCTGATAATTCAATTTGAAATGTTTTTTCGTGTAATTATTTCGTCTAAATTTGTTTAAAATGACAAGGGTACAGTACTTTTTCTCTTTTGTGTTAGCCACGATTTCCTTCATCGCTGCAAGGTCTCTTCAGCAAGAGGGTGTTAAGTCATATTACCAAGAGTTAGCGCGGTCATTTCAAAAAGAACAGGGCTTTTTTAACCTCACTGAACCAAATGCTGCACAGTACTTGCCAATGGGCTTGCAACCATTCTCTGCACTGGCTTCCTTAGATACAAACGCCATGCTTGCCATTAGCCACGACTCCCTGAGTGTCATGGCTTACTCCACCTCAAGCAATACTTTTCACTACATGCCTGCTTTGAATGAAGGTACAAAAATCATTCAAGTGGCCTGCCTTGACTCAACCGTAATTTTGCTCGATGCAAGCCAGCAGTTGTATTTCATGGATGCCGCCCTAAACAAAGCAGTAGCTCCATCACTAGATATCACCCAAGACGACGCAACTTTTGAGTTGCTTTGTTTTCATCCCAATTCAAAAAGACTTTTACTACTTGAAGAGCGAAACATAGGTTCCGAAAACGAACAATACGCCATTCAAACGCTGCGTTTTGGATCTCAAAAAATTTCGGAAACCCCTTTATTTCAGTTCGACCAAGCGGCAATTGTTGCTTTTATCCAACAAACCCAAGATCTCTCACTTGATGAGGTTTTCTCTTTTGATCCAATTTCAATGGCGGTTCATCCTCAAACCAATGAACTCTATATCTTGAGTAGTACAGGCGCAATTCTTACCCTTGACCAACAAGGGAACTTCCTTTCTTACCAGCAAATAGATGCCCAGCAAATAAGTCAGCCAAGAGTGCTGTCTTTCGACCAAACCGGAGATTTACTTTTAACCGATGGTTCTGTCTTACATCCTGTTATTTTAAAGGTGAAGTGGCAAAAAAAGATTTCTGAGAAGGGGCCCCTCGTTAAATAGTCCATCTAGTACTGACAAATTTTCTACAAAACCCTCTTGACTTTTGAAAAGCTGCTGATATCCGCGGCTAATCCCTTTTTGTCTGCCTAGCCATTCTTTTTTATCAGATGTTGTCTTACCAAGATAAACACTAGTGTATTGCAAAGTTGTATCAAAACCGAGGCACTTTGCAAGCCATTCCCAAATACTTGCATTGAGTGCGATTAAATGACTTGGCTTTTGGCGAAAAATACCGTCGAGGTCATGGGCATAGTGTTCGAAATGCGGTGCGTTTGCATAGGCACTTTCTATGGCCCTCCAATGATCTGATATCCAATTTTTAGAGTAATCTATCTGACAATCTTTGACAGCTAGCTTGTGACCAGATTCATGAATAATGGGCACATTGAGTTGCAAAATTCCGTTTGCGGTAATTATTTCACAGCGTGTCCGAATACTCTGTTTGACAAAATGTTCATGGATTTCAATCAGTGGCGCAGGGTCGTGGGCCAAAGCCCTAACGTAGGCCAATGACGGAAAGTACGCTGTCTGATAAACGGACATTAGTCAATGAAATGGAAAATGCGATTGAAGCGAATTCCTAAGAAAGAGTCTACAAACGGCGACTTCGAGAACCAAACAAACGAGGCTCTTCCAACGATGTGATCCTCAGGAACGAAGCCCCAAACACGTGAGTCAGCTGAATGAAAACGGTTGTCTCCCATCATCCAATAATAATTCATGGCAAAACGATAGGTACTTGTTTTTTTACCGTCGATATAGATGTTGTTACCTTTGATTGCTAACTGGTGACCTTCATAGGCACTGATAATGCGTTTGTACCAGGCTATGTTTTTAGCATTGATAGCTATACGCTGTCCTTTTCTTGGGATTTGAAAGCGATGAAAATCGGTCATGGTGTTATTCACAGCAAAATCTTTTGGAAATTGATCTAAGTTGGCAATTTGCTGTAGCGGTGTTGCTTTCTGTTTTGGATCGAGTTGTGGGTAACGGATTTTCTCTAGTCGAATTTTGAAATCAAGTTCTATTTGTCTTTTTTCTTTTTGAGTGAGGTTTAGCATGTAGTATTGTGGGTCCCCGAAAGCGTCGAAATCGGTACGAGCCCCATCTGATGAATTTTCAAGGCCATATCTGGAGAGCATTTCTTCTGTTGAAGGGAAATTTACTTTGGTTTTTTCGATGCGGTACATCAAAGCTTGTCCGGGTGCCACAAAGGCCTTTTTGCCATTGACATAAAGCACTGAGTTTTTAATTTCTAAGATATCGCCAGGTATACCCACGCAGCGTTTGATGTAATTTTCTCGTTTGTCAACCGGTCGGTAAATAAGACCGCCGTGTTTTTGGCCGTATTTGCTTTCCTCCATGTAGACTGGAAATTCTCCGTTTTGGAAGCGAGCTCGGGCCTGATTTTTCCAAAAGTCGTGGTTCTGAATGAATTGTTCGAGTAGTTTATTTTCTTGAGCACTTGGATCGCGTCTTTCCCAGATGGCACTGACGTTATTTTTCAAAGCAAATTCGAATAATGCTTCTTGATTGACTAAGCCATGAAAATCGTGCCCCATGAGGCCACTTGGTGTACGAGGGTCGAGGATGGCGGTATCACCCGAAGGAAAATTAAAGACAACGACATCGTTGCGCTTGATTTTTGCCCAGCCAGGAATTCTGGTGTAATTACCTTTCTCCCAATTTACGTAAGATTTGATATTGACCAGCGGAACGATGTTGTGTACCAACGGGTAGGAGAGTGGCGTG
>JBJTNI010000037.1:0-130661 GCA_046073985.1 Flavobacteriales bacterium
GACCCGCAGAGCTATATTGTGCTTGCACCGCAATAGTGGCCACAATTGGCGTTTGACCCGGGTTCTGCCCAGTAATGCTCGCAATATTGCCAGTACCGCTGGCTGGTAAGCCAATCGATGGATTGTTGTTGGTCCAAGCATAGGTAGTGCCACTTACGTTTCCTGTAAACAAGACTGGCAAGGACTGATTACCTACACACAAGTTTTGATTGGCAGGGTCTACTACGTTTGGTATAGGATTCACGGTGATTGAAGTAGAACTTGCCGTTTGACATGTTAAACCGGCATTAGCGTAAGAAGCAGTGATCACTAACGTAGCTACTTGTGGTCCATTACTTGCGTTTAGGGCTGTAAATGGCGCAATACTTCCTGATCCGTTGGCTCCGAGGCCTATGGTTGCATTGGAATTATTCCAAGAATAAATGGTATTGACGGTGTTTGAATTAAAGTTAAGTGCAGAAACTAAAGAACCAGCACACACAACTTGTGCCGCTGGCACATTCAATTGCGGAGTAGGATTCACGGTAACTGTAAATGAAACTGGTGAAATAGCACATGCATTGACTCCGTTTACAAATGCAGGGGTTACCGTAATATTGGCTACCTGAGCTGCAGCACCTGCATTGCTTGCAACAAAGGAGGGTATTGGTCCTGTTCCACTCGCAGGTATGCCGATCGATGAATTACTATTGATCCAGTTGAAAACACTTGGTTGTGCGTTTCCATTAAATTGAATGGTAGGTACTTGATCACCTGCACAAACAACTACAGGAGCAACAGGTTGCATGGTAATTAATGGGTTTACGGTAATCGTAAATGTCTCTGAGTTACCTGCACAAATTTGTGTGCCGTTGACATATTGAGCCGTTACGGTAATGGTTGCCGTAATTGGAGTGTTGCCTGTATTGGTTGCCGTAAAGACTCCAATGTTGCCCGTGCCACTCGCTGCTAAACCGATTGATGGGTTGTTGTTGGTCCAGACATAACTTGTGCCGGTAGATGGCCCCGTAAAGTTGATGGCAGCGGCCTGAGCGCCATTACACACCACTTGGTTTTGTGGAGCCACTACTTGTGGTTGTGGGTTGACCGTTATTGTGAAGGTTTCTGTGTTGCCCAAACACAACTGACCCGCAGAGCTATATTGTGCTTGCACCGCAATAGTGGCCACAATTGGCGTTTGACCCGGGTTCTGCCCAGTAATGCTCGCAATATTGCCAGTACCGCTGGCTGGTAAGCCAATCGATGGATTGTTGTTGGTCCAAGTATAGGTAGTGCCGCTTACGTTTCCTGTAAACAAGACTGGCAAGGACTGATTACCTACACACAAGTTTTGATTGGCAGGGTCTACTACGTTTGGTGTAGGGTTTACGGTAATCGTAAATGTCTCTGAGTTACCTGCACAAATTTGTGTGCCGTTTACATATTGAGCAGTTACGGTAATGGTTGCCGTAATTGGTGTGTTGCCTGTATTGATTGCCGTAAAGACTCCAATGTTGCCGGTGCCACTCGCTGCTAAACCGATCGATGGGTTGTTGTTGGTCCAGACATAACTTGTGCCCGTAGATGGCCCCGTAAAGTTAATGGCAGCGGCCTGAGCACCATTACACACCACCTGGTTTTGTGGAGCCACTACTTGTGGTTGTGGGCTGATTGTAATGGAGAATTCCATAGGCGATCCAAAGCAATTCAAGTTACCATACTGAATACTTGGTACTACATTGATATTTCCTACAATTGGTACGACAGTATTATTTGTTGCAAGGAAAGGATTCAGTGTGTTGACACCTGAAGCTGCTAGTCCTATTGCTATGTTGTCGTTATACCATGTGTATTGCGAGCCACTGAATTGACCGCCAAAAGTAAATTGTGGTGAATAGAAATTTTCACAGAGCGCAACATCTTGGACCTGATTGACCGTTGGTGCCGGATGAACTAAGAAATCAATATCAATCGGCTGACCACTACATTGCACACCGTTCATTAAAAGGTTTGGTGTCACGGTAATTGTGGCCGCTTGGGCTACTACGCTTGGGTTCAAAGCAGTAAAAGAAACGATGTCACCACTTCCATTACTTGATAAACCTATCACTGGATTCGTGTTCGTCCAGCTGAAGGTGTTATTGACCATATTGCCATCAAAAATCACGGCTTGTGTTGAAGTATTGGCACAAAGTGTTTGATCATTGACCGCATCAATTGTAGGTAGTGGATTGACAAAAATATTGAACAATTGATTCAAGCCTTGGCAAGTGAGTCCATTACTTGTATGTAAAATCGAAACATTGATCAGCGCATTTTGCTGAATGGTGTCATTATTTGTTGCTACGAAACTTGGAATATTGCCTAATCCGGATGCAGGAAGACCAATGTTGGTATTATTGTTGGTCCAATTGAATTGTGCATTCTGGACATTACTTGTAAAGGTAATTGGAAGTGTGTTGATATTTGAACACAAAACTTGATCGTTCACCGCATTGATGACTGGAATTGGATTAACAGTGATTTCAAAAGTTTCAGCCACCCCTGAACAAGTCACTCCTGCGTTGCTATAAACAGGTGTTACCGACACCGTTGCATATTGAGCAACAGCAGAATTATTGACGCTCGTAAATGACATACCACTACCCGATCCATTTGCACCAGAACCAATTGAAGGATTAGTGGTGGTCCAGTTATAGTAAGTTTGTGGCACATTAAAGGTGCTGTAAAAATCAACCAATACATTTTGACCCGCACAGACAAGTACGTTACCAATCGTATCGACTGTTGGTGTCGGATTAATCGTTATGCTTACTTGTTGAGCAATACCCGAACATGAAACCGAATTATTGATATAAACTGGTGTTACGGAAACAATGCCTTGAATCAGGCCATTTGTATTGTTTGAAGCCAAGAAATTGATATCTCCCGTACCCGTTGCTGGTATGCCAATTGATGGATTGCCAATTGTCCAGTTGTAGAATACATTTGGGCTATTGTTCATGAAGGTCGAAGAAAAATCAACCTGAGAAACGGCATTATTACAGAAAGTCAGTGGTAAAATCGGATCCACGGTTGGTATTGGATTTACCGTGATAGAGAAATTACTTGTTGGGCCTTGACAAGTCAGGGATCCGGAGACTATTTGTGGAAGTACGGTAATTGTTGCAGCTATTGGTGTATTGGAATTGTTATTTGCCTGGAAGGCCGGAATATTACCATTTCCACTTGCCGACATACCAATACTCGGTAAGTTGGAAGTCCAGTTAAAGCTTACCGCATTGGAGTTGCCAACAAATTGAACGGCTGCAGTATTTACCCCAGCACAAACAGTTTGATTGGCAACCATACTAGCCGTTGGTGTGGGTTGAACAGTTACTGTATAAGATGATATTGGTCCAAAACAGGTTTGTCCAGCATTGGTATAGCTCGGTTGAATTTGAAACGAAGACTGAACTGGCGAAGATCCAATATTGGATGTAATGAACGAAGGGATATTGGCAATTCCAGAAACAGGGGCACCAATAGAAGGTGTTGAACTACTCCAATTATAAACAGTACCCGAAACTGGACCCGAAACTGGCACCGCGGCCGTATTACTTCCGTTACAATATTGCTGATTATTGATCGGATATGCACTTGGTGTTGGGTTAACGATGATATTGAACGAAGTTGTGTTACCAGTACAAGTTAAGCCGAGATTGGTAATCGAAGAACTCACCTGAATACTTGAAGTAATCGGTGCATAATTAATGTTAGTGGCGTTGAATGCTGGTGGTTGTCCTGTACCATTCAAACCAAGCCCAATATTCGGATTCGAGTTTGTCCAGTTGTATGTGGCACCGGTTACCGAAGAACTAAAGTTTGGTATAGCCGCTGCGGCTCCATTACATCTTGTAAGGTTGGCCATCGGCGTCATGATCGGATTAGGATTCACAATGACCCAAACAGGTATGATCGGACTTGAACAACCTGTTGCTCCTGATGTACCAACTACGTTATAAAGAACGGTTTGAGGAGACGCGGTGTTATTGACCAATACATCATTGATATTGCCAGATGCAACAGCTGAAAGTGTTTCTCCGGTAACATTCACTGATTGATTCGCATACCAATTGAAAGTAACATTCGTATTTGCTGTTAGGGTAAGATTGACCGCACTTCCACTACAAATAACAACGGTATCCGAATTGAGCAGTTCGAGTTCAGGTTTTACTGTGACTGCAATTGTTTGAGTTGCTCCCATACAAGAACTCAATTGTGAAGTTGGCGTTACCGCATAAATGACAAGTTGGTTGGTTGAGCTTGTATTAATAAGTACGTCATTGATGACAGAACCTGAGTTTTGAGTCAAGGATTCGCCCGTGATATTTGGATTATTGAATGTGGTAAACCAAGTGTAATTTGAAGGTACATTGGCATTTAAGAAGGCACTTACCGTGGCTCCACTACAAATTTCAATCGTACTAGGAATATTCAAAATCACTTCCGGAACAACAGCTATTGTAAACATACTGTCAGGTCCTACACAACCATAAGGTACTGAAATGGCATTGACTGTATATTGTACGTTTTGTATGCTGGTTGTTGTATTGGTAAGCGTATTAGAAATGGTTGAGCTCGTTTGTGTCACGAATACTTCGCCAGTTACGTTCGGGTTAGAAATAGCCGACCATTCAAACGTTGCAGGAACAGAAGAAGTTAAACTTTGCGAAAAATTTGTTGCATTACAAATAGACTGATCGAAAATTGGGCCTACTAGAGGTGTAGGACGCACTGTAATATCAAAAGGCAAAGTTGTTCCAGGGCAAGTTACACCAGCTGAAATATATTGTGGTGTTACATTGATAGTAGCAGAAACATCTTGAGCGGTATTATTGATGGCTGAGAAACTTGGTACGTTGCCAGTGCCACTAGCCCCAAGACCAATTGCAGTATTTGAGTTGGCCCAAACAAAAGCATTGGCAGTTCCTGCAAATGAAATGGAATTGGTGAGGCTGCCGCCACATATGCTAACGTTACTTAAGTTTGTGACAGTCGGTACATGACTTACTGAAATCGTGAAGTTTTGTGTTGGACCCGCACACACATTAGAACCAAAAGAATAGAATGGCGTCACGGTAATTGTTGCTGTAACTGGGCCGTTGGTGTTGTTGATTGTTTGGAAACTTGGCACCAAGCCTTGACCGTTTGTACCCAAACCAATGGAAGGGTTATTGCTGGTCCAGGTATAATTTGTAGCCGTTCCTGTCAAGTTAATCGGAACCGTATTTTGGTTATGACAGTAAGTGACATCATTTGGATCATTGGCCACAGGTGTAGGATTCACAGTAATGGTGAAGGTCTCTTGTACCCCAGCACACGATATACTTCCATTGATATAAATTGGTGTGATATTGACACTGGCAACCAACGGAGTAGAGCCCGTATTTTGGGCATTAAATGCAGCGATATTATTGATTCCGGCAGATGCCAAACCAATTGAGGCAACAGTATTAGTCCAGTTATATTGAGTGGCAGTTCCGGTAAAATTGATTGCTGGCGTCAAAGAACCATTACAAATTGCTAAATCTCCTGGATCGTTAACAACTGGTGTAGGATTCACCGTAATGGTAAAGCTAACAGGAATTCCCAAACACTCAATTCCATTATTGAGGTAACGCGGTGTAATACTAATTGTTGCTGTAATAGTTGCGGAACCCGTATTGGTAGCGGTAAACGATGGAATATTTCCGGTACCAGTTGCGCTTAAACCAATTGCAGGGTTTGAGTTGGTCCATGAATAGTTCGTGCCTGTCCCGACAATGCTAGTACCAGGTGTTACTTGATTGTTACAGTAAATCTGATTGGCGGGTGCCGTTGCATTTGGCGTTGGGTTAACGGTCAATACGATGGTCTGTTGCGTACCCGAACAGCTTAATCCGGCATTGAGGTATTGAGGTGTAACGGTTACGGTGCTGACTAACGGACTAGCAGTTCCATTAACTGCTGTAAAACTCGAAATATTACCAGAACCCGCATTACCTAGTCCAATACTTGAAAGGGTGTTTGTCCATGTATATCCAGTTCCGGAACCTGTAAAGTTGAGTGGGTTGGTTGATGAACCGTTACAAACAGTCTGATCTGGCAAATCATTGACGATTGGGCTAGGATTGACCGTAATTGTGAAGTTTTGAGTTGGTCCGTTACAACTCACCTGACCACCTGTATAAATTGGAGTAATTGTAACAGTCGAACTGATCGGAACCGAACCAATATTTGTTGCAGCAAAACTACTTATATTACCTGATCCAGATGCTGTTAGACCAATAGATGGTAGTGAATTGACCCATGTATAACTTGTGGCCGAGCCAGAAAAGTTTACTGCCTGTGTGGAAGTCGCATTACACACGACTTGTGCTGCCGGGGCAGTCATTGTTGGTGTCGGATTCACAGTGAATGTCATGGTTTGACTTGGTCCTGGACAACTCACACCACTACCTGTATATTGAGGGGTAATAATGACTTGAGCTGTAACTGGTGTGGAAGCAGTATTGACTGCTGTGAATGGGGAAATATTACCAATTCCAGTTGCATTTAAACCAATTGAAGGCGTATTGTTTGACCAACCATAACTTGTAGCGGTGCCAATTAAATTGACCAAGGCAGTACTTGCACCATTACAAATGGTCTGGTCTGCTGGATCCACCAAGCTTGGTGTCGGATTAACCGTTATAGAAAAGGTTTGAGGCGAACCTGGACACGAAGCCCCCGAACCCACAAATATAGGTGTGACCTCGATAGTTGAAACAACCGGTGAACTACCGCTATTGAGTGCCGTAAACGAAAGGATATTACCAGAACCATTTGCTGCCAAACCAATTGAAGTGAGGTTGTTGCTCCAGTTGTAGTTGGTAGCCGTTCCGCCGAAGTTGACAACTGCGGTTTGGGTCAAGTTACATCGAACTTGGTCTAATGGGTCATTGACAATTGGGGTCGGGTTAACAGTAATTACAAATTGATCCTGACTACCTGTACATATGACACCCGCATTCTGGAAAAGCGGAATGACACTGATTGTTGCATTGATGGCAAGCCCTGTGCCATTGATAGCTGTAAAACTTGGCAGTTGATTGGTACCATTGGCTGCAGTTAGTCCAATAGAAGTATTGCTGTTTGTCCATGAGTAGCTTGTTGCAGTACCTGCAAAACTCAAAGGAGCTGTGACTTGACTGTTACAAAGTGCGTAATCTGGAACTGGCGTAACAACCGGAGTTGGGTTCACGGTAATGGTGAAGTTAGATACAGAACCATTACAAGAAACTCCATTTCCAAGGAAAACAGGTGTGACTGCAATATTTGCAGTTTGAATAGAGGCTGTTCCATTGATTGCTGTAAAAGCTGGTAGCGAGTTGGTTCCATTGATCGCTAAACCGATGGAGGGCAAACTGTTGGTCCAGGAATAACTAGTTCCAGTACCTGTGAACGAGATGCTTCCTACTTGACCACCATTACAAACTACAACTGGATTGGTCGAAACAACCGTTGGTGCCGGATTTACAGTAATGGTATATGTGGAGCTAATTCCGGGGCAACCACCAATATTGGTAGAGGCACTGGCAGTGAATTGAATGATTTGAGCAACATTGGTTGTATTGACCAACGTATAGGATGGGATTGTATTGGTACCAGACGTACTGGTAAGGCCATTGATACCTGCTGGCGCATTGATGACATTCCAGGTAATATTGGCGTTCGGAGTGGTAGAATTTATTGTTACAGTATTTGAAATTGCACCCGAACAAATGACTTGATTTTGAGCAGAGTAACCTACTACAGGTGACGGATTCACAGTAATGGTAAAGGATTCCGGAGAACCATAACAAGACAAGCCTGCGTTGAGGTATTGTGGCGTTACTACTATCGTTCCTGTCAAAGGACTAGAACCTGTATTTTGCCCTGTAAAGGCAGTTATATCGCCGGCACCCGAAGCCACAAGCCCGATTGACGGCATGGTATTGGTCCAGTTGTAGAGGGTCCCGTTGTATCCTTGGAAGGCTACAGCACTCGTCAATGTACCATTACAGACCGTTTGATTCGCTGGGTCATTGACAATTGGAGTTGGATTAACCGTGATTGTGTAGCTCACAGGAGTTCCGTTACATTCTACCCCATTATTCAAGAAATGAGGCGTAATGGTAATTGTTGCAGTTACTGCCGCAAAACCTGAATTGATGGCCGTAAATGACGGTATATTTCCTGTACCTGAAGCAGCCAAACCAATTCCTGCATTAGAGTTGGTCCAGGTGTAGCTTGTCCCGGTACCAGTAATACTTGTACTTGGAGCTATTTGATTGTTACAATATACTTGATTTGCTGGTGCTGTTGCAATCGGTGTCGGATTAACAGTAATGGTAATTGTTTCTGCTGAGCCTGTACAACTTACATTGGCATTTAAGAAATGTGGTGTAACAGTAACCGAACTCACTAGGGCATTACTACTTGAATTGACAGCATTGAAACTTGAAATATTTCCGGTGCCTTGAGCAATCAGTCCTATGCTCGGGACACTATTTGTCCAAGAGTAGCTTGAACCCGTACCTGTAAAGCTCAATGGACTTGTTGAAGTTCCATTACATACCGTTTGATCAGGAAGGTCATTTACAATTGGTGTTGGATTAACAGTAATTGTAAAACTTTGGGTTGGCCCCAGACAATTCACTTGATTTCCAGTAAATATCGGCGTGACAGTTATTGTCGAACTCACAGGCACACTCGTGCTGTTTAGTGCAGCAAAACTCGTTATGTTCCCGGTTCCTGAACCTAATAGCCCAATTGAGGTGAGCGTGTTAGACCAAGAATAACTTGTGGCCGACCCTGAAAAAACAACAGCTGAGGTCATGGAAGTGTTACAAACCACCTGTGAACTTGGTGCAATCAATGATGGCGTTGGGTTCACTGTAAAACTCATTGTTTGTGTTGGGCCCGGACATGATACTCCTCCACCCTCAAAAATAGGTGTGAAGGTTACTTGAGCGATAGATGGAGTTGAACCGTTGTTTGTTGCCGTGAAAGCAGGGATATTTCCAGTACCTGTCGCATTCAAGCCAATAGCTGTGGTATTATTTGCCCAGGTATAACTTGTAGCGGTTCCCACCAAATTAACCAAAGCAGTACTTGCGCTATTACAAACCGTTTGATTGACAGGATCCACCAAAGTTGGGGTCGGGTTCACAGTAATATTAAAGCTTTGCGGTGCGCCATAGCATGTTGCACCAGAACCTGTAAACTGAGGTGTAACCTCAACGGTTGCTACAACCGGAGTTGTGGTGTTGTTGACGGCTGTAAATGCTAGAATATTCCCGGTGCCATTTGTGCCAAGACCTATGGATTGGGCAGTATTTGTCCAATTATAACCAGTACCGGAGCCAGTAAAGCTTACTGCTTGAGTATTGGCTTGATTACAAAGTACTTGATCAGCAGGGTCTTGTACCGTTGGTGTTGGATTCACAGTAACGACAAATTGGTCCTGTGTACCTGTACACGTTATGCCTGCGTTCACAAAAATTGGCAGGACACTCACTGTTGCCGTAACCGGCGTGTTCGAGGAATTGGTCGCCGTAAACGAAGGTAAGCTATTGGGACCAGAGGCTATGAGCCCTATTGCTGTGTTGCTGTTTGTCCAATTGTAACTTGTACCTGAACCAGCAAAGCTCAGTGGTACTGAAACGCTTGTATTACATAAAGCAAAATCATTTGTTGGCGTGACTGTTGGAGTTGGATTCACCGTAATAGTGAAGTTAGAAACTGCTCCGTTACATGAAATATTGCTTCCTAAATAAATTGGGGTCACAGCAATATTAGCAGTTTGAACAGTAGCTGTATTATTTACTGCTGAAAAAGCAGCAATTTGGTTATTTCCAATAGCCTGCAATCCGATAGCTGGTAAGTCATTGGTCCATGAATAGCTTGTACCAGTGCCGGTAAAGGTTATAGTATTGACCTGGCCTCCATTACAAACAACAACGGGATTGGTTGAAACAGCCGTCGGTGAAGGATTCACGGTGATGGTATAGGTCGAACTGACGCCTGGGCAACTTCCTACACTTGTTGATGCACTCACTACAAAGTTGATTGTAATTGGTAAACTAGTCGTGTTTACGAGCGTGTAGGATGGAATTGTATTGGTACCGCTTGTTACATTGAGTCCGTTTATACCTGCAGGAATAGAAGGGATACTCCAAGTAAAATTCGTGTTTGGTGTAGGAGAAGAGATGGTTACAGAGTTGGTTGCACTGTTTGAACAAACTGGTTGCGGACTAACCTGATTGTAAGTAATAATTGGCGACGGATTCACCGAAATACTGAAGGTCTGGGTTCCGCCTGGACAGGTTAAACCACCGTTCACGAATAACGGCGTAACGACAATATTTGCAGTTTGAGGTACACTACCTGTATTTTGTCCCGTAAACGTGATGATATTACCTGATCCACTTGCTGCTAATCCGATAATGGTATTGGAATTGGTCCAGTCATACTGTGTTGCGGTACCCACAAAAGATACAGTGGTGGTATTTTGTCCGGCACAAATGACTTGGTCTGTTGGATCTTGAACGCTCGGAATTGGATTGACCGTGAAAACCAAATCTTGAGGAGTTCCGGTACATGTTGCAACTCCGTTTGTGAATGAAGGCGTCACATTTACAGTAGCAGTTTGAACGGCTGCTGTCGTATTGACAACACCAAAAATACCAATATTACCTTGTCCGGATGCTGCGATACCTATTCCTGTATTTGTGGCAGTCCAATTATAGATGGTACCCGTTACGTTACTGGAGAAAGTCACCACATTGGTCTGGTTACCATGACACCAAATTTGGTCCACCGGATTTGCCATAACCGGGATAGGATTTACGTCGTAAGTAAAGCTCATCGGTGTACCAGAACACCCTTGCCCACCATTGGTCATACTCGGTGTAACAGTAATTGTAGAGGTAATGACTCCGGTGGTTGTATTGGTCGCATTGAAAGAAGGGAAAGCACCGGAACCGTTGGCTAAAATCCCTGTAGAGGTATTGTTATTCACCCAATTGTAACTTGTTCCATTGACGCCGAATGTACTTGTAAATGCAATGATACTGCTGCTACTACCTACACAAATTGCCTGGTTAGCAACTTGGTTCACGGTTGGTGTTGGGTTTACTGTTATCGTGAAACTCGTTGTTGCTCCTGTACATGTGGTACCAGCAAATTCATAAGTTGGGGTAACTGTAATTGTTGCTGTAATTGGCGCATTAGTGGTGTTGGTTAAGGTAATAGGAGAAATATTTCCTGTGCCTGATGCTGCTAAATTGATATTGGGGTTATTATTTGTCCAGCTATAGGTGGTACCTGGAACCGCACCTGAAAATGTAATGGCGTCACTCAGTATTCCATTACATTTTACTTGATTGGCAACGGAGTTTACTGTCGGAATTGGATTAACAGTAAGATTGAAATTGCTTGTGTTTCCCAAGCAACCATTGGCTGAAGGCGTCACGACAATATTCCCTGCGATGGATTGGTTTGTTGAGTTGGTGGTGGTAAAAGAGGCAATGTTTCCATTACCTGAAGTGGCCAATCCGATTGCTGCATTAGAATTTGTCCAAGAATATGTAGTGCCTGCCACGCCAAAGCTGCTTGAAAATAAAATGGCACTTGTTTGTGAGCCCACACAATAAGCAGTCGATGAGACAGCATTCACTGTTGGTGTAGGGTTTATGGTAATTGTAAACGATTCACTAGTACCTGAACAAGTTGTTGAACCATGTGTATAACTCGGCGTTACTTGCACCACGGCTACAACTGGTACAGCACTCGTGTTTGTGGCGTTGAATGAGGCAATATTTCCGGTTGATGAGGCTGCTAAGTTGATTGAAGTGGTCGTGTTGGTCCATGAATAAGTTGTTCCTGTAACAGCACCCGAGAAATTGACAGCGGGCACTGCAGCATTGTTACAAACCACAATATTAGCTGGGTCAACAACTGTAGGTGTTGGAATAACACTGATACTAAATGTCACCGGATTACCCACGCATTCGTGTTGCAGATTGGTGTATTTCGGGCTGACACTAAAATTGCCTGTTTGAACGGTGTTACTTGAATTAACAGTGTTAAACGCCGCAATGTTGCCTGTTCCGAAAGCACCAACACCAATAGATGGGTTTGAATTGGTCCAGTGGTATTGCGTGCCTATCACTCCAAAGGTAGAAGCGAAATTGATTGCCTGACTAAGTTGGCCGACACAAATCGATTGGTTGGCCACTGGATTGACTGTTGGTAATGGATTGACCGTTATCGTGAAGGCCTGAGAAGTACCTGTACAGGCTCCGTTTCCAGTTCCAAAAACAGGAGTCACGGTAATTGTTGCGGTTACAGGAGCATTTGTTGGATTTGTTGCCACAAACGCACTTATATTTCCCGTATTCGAAGCACCTAAATTGATAGAAGTGGTGTTGTTTACCCAATTATAGTTGGTATTTGCTACCGCCCCTGTGAATGTAACTCCTCCGGCAGTGACATTATGACAAACAACGATATCTTGTGGATCTACAACCGTTGGCATCGGATTCACCGTAATATTGAAAGTTTGTGGCGTGCCATTACAAGTTTGCCCACCCAAAGTAATTTTTGGTGTAACGGTAATGAGTCCCGTAATGGGAGCGTTAGTAGTATTTGTTCCTACAAACGCTGAAATATCTCCTGTACCTGATGCAGCCAAGCCGATATTGGTATTGGAGTTTGTCCACTCGTAGGTAGTACCTGCAACGTTAAATGCCGATGCAAAACTTACTGCTGTTGTTTGTGAACCTACACAAACACTTTGACTTTGAATAGTATTTACAGTCGGCGTTGGGTTAACCGTAATGCTAAATGTGGTCGTAGCACCCGTACAAGTTCCGTTCGCGTTGGTGTAAGTAGGTGTAACTACGAAATTTCCGGTGATTGGGGCGTTGGTTGTATTTGTTGTCGTAAATGCTGCAATATTGGCGCTGCCCTGGCTGCCCAAATTGATTGCAGTATTGGAGTTAGTCCATGAATAAACAGTATTTGCAACTGCACCAGTGAAGTTGATTGCTGTGGTGTTGTTGTTATTACAAACAACCTGAGCTGCAATGGCATTGACTGTAGGAATAGGATTCACAGTTATATTGAAAGTTATTGACGTACCACTACAAGCATTAGCACTTGGTGTAACAGTGATCGTTCCGCTTATTGGTGTGTTGCCCCCGTTGGTTGCGATGAATGCAGGAATATTTCCGGTAGCTCCTACTCCCAAACCAATCGCTGTATTTGAATTTACCCAAGTATAAGTTGTGTTAGCTACACCAAATGAGCTCGAGAAATTAATCGCTGATGATGCTATGCCATCACAAATCGGGAATGAATTGACTGCATTCACCGTAGGTATCGGATTAACCGTAATTGTAAAAGTTTGTGGTGTTCCATAGCAGTCAACCCCGTTCAATGTAAATTTTGGAGTTACAGTGATGGTGCTTACAATTGGGTTTGGCGTTGTATTGGTTACCGTAAATGAGGATATATCTCCTTGGCTAGAGGCTGCTAATCCGATTGCGGTGTTGGAACATGTCCAGTTAAATACCGTGTTTGGAACACTACCCGTAAAATTGATATTACCTGTGCTGGTTCCAGAACAACGAACAATTGAAGTTATAGGGTTTACGGTAGGAATTGGGTTAACCGTTATTGCAATGATATCGGTTGCTTGACAACCGTTTGTTGTATTTGTTCCGGTCACTGTATAAGTCGTGGTGGAATTCGGTACAAAAGACTGATTATTGGTTACACCATTACTCCAGGTATAGGTGTTGGCTCCGGTTCCGTAAAGTGTAATTGAAGTGCCCGCACAAATGGTTTGTTGGTTGCCTACCACGAGAGCATCAACAATTGGGGCTGTATTAGATACCGTTACCTGCACTTGATCAGTGGCAGTACAACCGTTGTTCGTGTCTGTGACGGTTAGGGTATAGTTTTGTGTTGAATTCGGATTCGCAGTTGGATTGGCAACATTATTGGCACTCAAACCCGTTGGTGGCGACCAAGCATAGCCATAACCTGCAACAGAAGCGGTTCCTAATTGAATCGGTTGCGTTTGTAGACAGGTAATAGAGCCGTCTACACCAGCATTGGCTACAGGTGTTACTTGATTCACTCCTACCGTGATTTGACCTGTAGAAGTACAGCCATTGGTTGGATTTGTGACGACAAGATCATAAGTGGTGGTAGCACTTGGATTCGCAAGGGGTTGACCAATTGTAGTGGAAGATAAACCCGAAGAAGGACTCCAAGCGTAGGTCAAGCCAACGATACTTGGGCTACCAATCGTTGTACCATTGGTGAATTGGACACAAGTTTTTGTAAAAGGGGTACCCACATTGATTGGCGGCGCGGTGGTATTGACAGTTACAGAGACATTATCTGTGGCCACACAACCAGTTTGTGGATTCGTAACTGTTAGTATGTAATTTGTAGAGGAGCTTGGTGAAGCTGTAGGTTGTGCAATCGTATAATCATTCAAACCAGTGGTTGGAGACCAAGCGTATGTCAGACCTGCTACTGCGGTTGTTCCTAAAACTAATGGCGTATTTTGATTATTACAATCTATGATGGCATTAGGACCGGCCTCAATAGTTGGTGCTGTGGTTAGAACAGTGACAGTGACGTTAGAAGTTTGAGTACATTGACTAGACGCATCAGTTGCAGTTAACGTATAGGTCGTGGTAACCGCCGGATTCGCTGTCGGATTCGCAATATTTGCTACAGATAAACCAGTTACAGGAGTCCAAGCATAAGTGACACCCGTAACAGGTGTCATCCCAATTTGTTGCCCGGATGTGTTTGAATTACAAGTTTTTGTAAATGGATTTCCTGCATTGGCTATCGGTACATCGATATCAACCGTTACGGTCACATTATCTGTAGCCGTACATCCACTCGTTGGGTTGGTAGCCGTTAAGGTATAAGTTGTTGTAACAATAGGATTCGCAAGAGTCGATGCCGCTGATGGGTTAGTGAGGCCATTAGTTGGCGTCCAAGCGTAGGTCATTCCTGGAACCGCTGAGAAACCAACTACAGCACCATTTGGATTCTGGTTGCTGGCACAAGTTTTTGTAAAGCTATTTCCTGCTTCTACAGCCGGAACCGTGAAATTATAGGTAAATACCATCTGTGCAGTATGGGTACAACCACTTGATTGATCGATTGCGGTGAGCACATAGGTGGTTGTAGCAGTAGGCGTTGCCGTAGGGTTGGCAATATTGGCAGCACTCAGCCCAGTTGTTGGCGTCCAGCTGTAATTGACACCGGCAATAGGTGTCATGCCTATTTGTGCACCATTTGTATTCGATGTACACGAGCGTAGCAAATTGGGGCCCGCACTTGCAGCAGGTATTTCAATATCGACAGTAACTACAATATCATCAGTGGCCACACAACCATTTTGGTTATTGGTAAGAGTCAGTGTATAGGTAGTTGTGGTGGTTGGATTCGCTGTAGGGTTGTAAGTGTTGTTGTTGGATAATCCTGTAGCAGGCGACCAAGCATAAGTATGGTTTGCTAAGTTGGTCGTACCAAGCGCTAAACCAATAGGGTTTTGCACACAAGTTTTGGTGAAGTCGTTTCCAGCATCTGGAACAGGAAGAACTTGATTAACTACAACCTGAATTGTATCGGTTGCATCACAACCATTGATGGGGTTGTATGCCGTAAGGGTGTAAGTATTAGAAACGCTTGGGTTAACAATAGGATTCGATGCAGTTGCATCGTTGAGCCCAATACTAGGAGACCAGTAGTATTGAATGCCTACAACTGCGGTCATGCCTACTTGAATAGGCGCTAAATTATTGACACAAGTCTTGATAAACCCAGTACCGGCATTTGCAATCGGATCTGTATTATTAACGGTTACCACTACTTGATCTGTATGTGTACAACCAGATGAAATATTGGTAACAGTTAGAGTATAAGTAGTAGTGACACTCGGATTCGCGATGGGTTGTGCAATGTTGCTTGCACTCAATCCTGTTGCCGGTGCCCAACTGTAGGAAAGGCCTGTCACAGCAGCAGTTCCTATCTGATAGCCAGATGAATTCGTGACACATGTAATTTCGCCATCAGGCCCCGCATTGGCTACTGGCGTTATAAAGTTTACTGTTACTAACACTTCATCAGTACTGCTACATCCATTTGTCGGGTCTTGAGCAGTAAGGGTATAGGTTTGAGTTGCTGTTGGGTTTGCACTTGGATTGGCGATATTTGAAGCAGATAAATTGTTTGTTGGGCTCCAGCTGTAATTAATTCCTGTCACAGAGCTCATTCCGATTGGAGCCCCAGGAGCTGTGCTATTCGAGGTACAAGATATCAATTGATCAGTTCCCGCATTTGCCGTTGGGGCCTGAGTATCCACCACTACTAATACATTCGAAGTAGTGATACATCCGTTGTTTGGATTAAGCGCATTGACGGTATAAGTAGTGGTCACTAATGGATTAGCGATTGGATTTGAAATCGTGGCAGAGCTTAAACCCGTAATTGGCAACCAAGAATAAGAAATCATGGCCTGTGCCTGTCCACCTATTGCAGAACCGGATGCAAATTGAGCACAAGTTTTTGTAAATCCGGTAGATGGCAATGCCGTTGGATAAGTATTATTAACGGTTACGTTAATGACATCTTGATTAGAACAACCGCTAATTGTGTTGGTTGCAGTAAGTGTATATTGTTGGTTAGCCGATGGATTGGCTATTGGGTTTGAAATGGCATTATTAGATAAACCTACAGATGGAGACCATTGATAGTTCACATAAGGCTCCGCAGACATACCAATTTGAGCACCTGTAGCATTTTGCGTACAACTGATAGTGGCATCTACTCCTGCATTTATCACAGGTGGCGTATTATTGACATTGACAATAACTTCATCTGTAGCCGAACAACCATTAGCCGGGTTAAATGCGGTAAGCGTATAGGTAGTCGTTGCAGTTGGATTCGCGGTTGTGCTTGCCGCATTTGAAGGTGATAAACTAGTTGTAGGCAACCAACTGTATGAAATGCCATTGGCGGCAGTCATGCCGATACTTGCACCACTGACGTTTGTCAGACACGTAATGTTTTGATCTTGTCCCGCATTGGCAACTGGTGGGGTATTATTTACCGTAACGAGCACTTGTGCAGTGCTGCTACAACCATTGGCAATATTGGTTGTGGTTAAGGTGTATGTTGTAGTTGAAGCAGGATTTGCTGTTGGGTTAGAAATGGTAGTCCCGTTGAGGCCTGCCGCTGGGCTCCAAGAATAACTGAGTCCATTGACATTGGCTGCACCGATACTTGCACCATTTTGTTGGCTTGTACAAGTGATTTCAATAGGTCCAGCGACTTGAGCAGTTGGAGGTGTGTTATTGACCGTCACAAGTACCTGATCCGTGTTGGAACATCCTGTTGCATTATTGGTTACCGTTACGATATAGGTGGTTGTTGACGGTGGGAATGCACTCGGGTTGGCAATGTTAGGGTCACTAAGGCCCAAAGCAGGTGTCCATACATAACTATGACCCGTTAATGCTGCTGATCCTATTGTGTTTCCTGCAGGGTTTAGGTTACATTGAATGGTTAAATCGGCACCAGCGTTGGCAACCGGCAGCGCCGTATTGACGGTAACAGTGACAAAATCTGTACTGCTACAACCGTTACTAGGATTTGTGGCAATCAATGTATAAGGTGTGGTCACACTTGGCGTCGCTAAAGGCGAAGCGACATTCGTTGCAGATAAACCAGTGGCAGGAGACCATGCATAGTTGATGCCATTAACGGCGTTCATACCAATATTTACACCTGTCGTATTTTGATTACAACTGATCTCTACATCAGGGCCTGCGTTTGCCAAAGGTGCCTGTGTATTTACGGTTACAACCGCTGAAGAAGTTGCCGTACAACCATTGCTTTGATTAGTTGCAGTTAGCGTATAGGTTGTGGTTACACTTGGATTGGCTGTTGGGTTGGAAACCGCTGCGGAATTCAACCCTGCACTTGGAGACCAAGAATAATTAACCCCACTGGCAGAGGCCATACCAATTTGTGAGCCTGAGGTATTGGATGTGCAATTTTTAATAAAGCCATTACCTGCATTGGCAGTCGGGGCAGTCGTATTGACGGTTACGGTTACGTTATCCGTGGCCACACAACCATTCAAGGTGTTGGTAGCGGTTAGTGTATAAGTTTGTGTTGTGGCTGGAGCCGCATTGGGATTGGCAATACTTCCGTTGGTCAGACCCGTTGTTGGCGACCAACTATAGGTCACTCCGTTTACAGGTGACATACCAATGGCCCCACCAGTTGTGTTTTGGATACAATCAATCGTGAAGTTGTTTCCGGCCTCAGCAACGGGTGGCGTAATATTGACTGTTACCACAACTTGATCAGTTGCCACACAACCACTACTGTTATCAGTTGCGGTTAAGGTGTAGGTTTGATTAGACGTAGGATTGGCAATTGGATTTGATGCTGTTGTTGGTGACAACCCAGTAGTTGGGCTCCATGCGTAGGTAACACCCGTGACGGCAGTCATGCCTATTTGTAAACCATTCGGATGTACCGTACAAGTTTTATTGAAATCTGAACCTGCATCTACCGAGGGGACCTCTGTATCAACCGTAACGAGAACTGTCGAAGCAAATGTACAACCACTGGCAGTATTGGTTGCTGTTAGTGTATAAGTAGTAGTAACGCTAGGGTTCGCATTTGTTAAAGATGCGGTGGAATTGGCCAAACCTGTTGTTGGCGTCCACGTGTATGTTGCCCCTGTTTGACCTGTAAATCCGATATTTGCACCATTAGGATTTTGGGTACATGTTTTCAGAAACGGACTACCTGCAATGGCAGTTGGCACCGTTAAATCGACAGTTACAAGCACCTGATCTGACAGGGTACAACCACTTGATGTTTGCGTGGCAGTTAAGGTATAGTTCTGAGTTGACGCAGGGTTGGCAATTGGGTTGGCAATATTTGGGTCATTCAGTCCTGTTGTAGGCGACCAAGCATAGGTTACACCTGCAACTGGCGTCATACCAACAGCCATTCCGTTTGGATTCTGAGTACAAGTCTTGGTGAAGTCCGCACCCGCATTTACGGTAGGAATTGATAAATCGACAAAAACCGTAACTTGATCCTGGCTGGTACAGCCACTCAAATCATTGGTAGCAGTAACAGTGTAAGTTGTTGTCGTGCCTGGGTTTGCTGTAACAACTGCACTAGTATTGGTATTGAGGTTGGTGTTTGGAGTCCAGATGTAACTAGTACCGCTTACCGCAGCAGTTCCAATACTTGCTCCGGTACTATTTTGAGTACAAGTTTTATTTTTGTCAGGGCCCGCATTTGCTGTCGGATAAGTCAAATTAACTGTTACGGTTACAGCATCAGTACTTGTACAGCCCGTAGTATTATTTGTTGCAGTGAGTGTATAGGTTGTAGTTGCGTTCGGATTGGCAAATGGATTGGAACTATTTGCTGGGGTTAGGTCATTGGCTGGGCTCCAGGAATAACTGATGCCATTTACTGCCGACATTCCAATATTGGCTCCATTTTGGTTGGAAACACAATTTTTTGTAAAATCATTTCCTGCATTAGCAACCGGATTCGGATTGACTAAGTATTGTATGACATTACTAATTGTTGAACAAGGCTGCTGATTCAAGGTCGAAGTAATGATTACTCTGAAATAGGTGGTTATGCCAATCGAAGCACCTGGATCAAAACTCGAGGAAGTTGCACCCAAGATATTTGAAAAAGTACCATTTGCACTGCTAGCAGATTGCCATTGATAACTCAGTGTTCCGGTCGTTGACGCACTGGTTGTAAATGTCAATGGTGCAGGATTTGCACCGGAACAATAAACTTGATCAGATCCAATGACCCCTGGATCGAGTGCATTTAAATTAACGGTTAAATTAAATTGATCATTCGGGCAAACTCCTCCGGCATTAGCTGTTACAGTATAAACAACACTTTGAGTGGAATTATAGACAGCAGTTGTAAGCGCACCTGAAATATTCGAACTCGAGGTTGTTCCATTTTGCTCGCCAGTTACATTTTGGTTGTCCTGTACAGTCCAAGTATAAGTTGTACCTGATGGAATTGAATTTCCAGAACTCGGTGGCGAAAAAGAAAAAGGTGTTCCATTACAAACAGTAATAGCAGCATCATTAATTGCAATACTGGGGTAAACAGGGACGGTAATTGAAAATGTTGTTGGGCTGGCACACCCTCCAGCAGTCGCTTGAACAGTATAAACTTGGTTTTGAACGGTTGTCGTAGTGTTGGTAAGTGTTCCTGAAATTGTTGTACCGGAACCGGCAACGGCACCGCCAATATTGGCGTTTACAATAGGCGTCCAACTATATGTTGTGCCATTCGGAACAATCACATTAGGTGGATTATTCACCGGATTCACAACAAAAGTACCTCCCGTACATATTGGTGTCGCAGTTTGTGAAGGTATTACAGGGTAAGGATTTACAGTTATTGTTTTAATTTCAATATCGGAACCGCAATCATTATTGGCAATTTCCATTGAAACCGTGTATGTGCCGGGTTGTGTAAAACTTACAATCATCTGCGCGCTACCCGATACAGGCGTGGTGGCATTGATATCACCCATTGTTCCGTTGGCAGAGTAACCTACACCAGTATTGGAGGAAGATTGATTGACTTGCCATTGAAAAGCACTTGCAGAGGAGCAATTACCTGCAGAACTGATACTGTAACCACCGTTAGAAGTATTATTAAAAGTAATAGATTGACCCTGACAAATCGTTAAACCAGGAGTTTGGCTAAAACTTGCAGTAGGCGCTGTGCTTACATAAAAAGGACCTTGTGTATTGACAATAGTATCATTCAAACATGAATTGTATGCCGAAACCGTAATGGTGTATGGCAACGCCTGACCATTTGTTCCGCATGAAGGGTCATAGCCATGTCCTACAGAGTTTGGTAGTGTTGGTAAGTTAGGATAAGAAATAACTGTATTTGGCGTACCGTCTCCCCAATTGATAATATAGGTGTTTCCCGGATACTGATTATCAAAGGTCAGTTCATAATCAAATGGATTACAGGCTGTAACGGAGGTGTTGGCGCCGAAGTCTATTATACCTGCTCCCCAGCTCATGATGGCATATCCTGAATACACACAGCCGCTGCCATAATTCACTACATATATTAAATTATAACTACCCGGACCAGCAGCACCAGCACCAGCATAATGTCCGTTTATTGCCGAAATATTGGGATTCGAAGCTGTGGTTTGTCCCGGAAAATTACTAAGTGTACCAAGGTTATTAGCTAATAAAGTGCTCGAAATTTGAGTAAATGCAGATGTTCCACCGTTATTGCTGGTTCCCGCTCCACCCCAGTAAACGTCAATCGTGGAACCCGCACCTAAATTTGAGGTGTTTGTGAAACCTATCGCTGGACCTTGACTTACAGAAGAACAAGAACAACTATTCGTACCCGAAGAGGTTTGAAATATTAGTGTGCCATTGACAATGGTGTCGTTCGTACAGGCATTTGTTGGAACTAAGGATGGAATAGCCGTTGGAGGCGCACTTACTACGACGGTGACAGTTCCAACTGCCCCACCATTTGCTGGAATGGAAACTCCGCCATTGGTCATGTTCAGGGTTGCAGTGTATGTACCTGGGTTGTTGTAGGTGATGGCATGAGGGCCATTGGTATTTCTAGTTTGACCATTGCCAAAATTCCAATTATACAAGACAGGTGCTTGCAATGTCACATTGTTATTTGAATTAGAAGCAGTTGTATTGGTAAAAAGAATAGTGGAACCCGCGCAAACATTGATAGTACCACTATTTGTACTTGGGATAGTCGTAAAACTGGTATTCGTTGCGACAGGAGTCTGTGCATGAAGCCTACTAGCTAGCAAAGTAGCAGCAGAAATAATGATAAATAAGTTTGTAAGTAATCTTCCCCTCATACGCGCAGACGCTTGTAATCAAATTTACGGAGGTCTTACGGATAAAAAAAATTAGTGTTGCAAAACTAAGAGGGCACCCTATTCCACCCTATTTTACCCTTTTTGAGAAAATAGGAGTAATATGGATTTTGAGAAAATTAAATCTAAGCTAGATACTGATTATCAACCATTTAAATCAGAACCCAAAACATCTTTTTCCATTTGCGCTGCGTATGCAGTTAGTTTGGCTTGGATGTCAGGATTGCTTGCTCCGATGATGCGTGCTGCCAGTAATCCAGCATTTTTGGCTGCATTGAGCGCAACCGTGGCGACCGGAATACCGTTGGGCATTTGCAAAATACTAAGAATGGAATCCCAGCCATCGATGGAGTTAGAAGATTTGATCGGAACACCAATAACTGGCAGGGGTGTCATGGAAGCAGTCATGCCTGGTAAATGCGCTGCACCACCTGCTCCGGCAATGATCACTTGAATGCCTCGACCCGCTGCATCTTTAGCATAAGAAAACATTTTTTCAGGGGTGCGGTGCGCAGAAACCACTTCTGCTTCTGTTTCAATTCCGAACTCAGAAAGAATTTTTTGGGCTTCTTGCATGATAGGCCAGTCCGATTTGCTGCCCATGATGATTCCGACTTTTGTCATGATTAAGAATTAGCGTTGATTTGATCCAAATTAGGATCGTTTGTGGACGTTGACGAGGTTGAAGACTCTACTACAGGATTGCCGGCCGTAACTTGTTGCTTCACTTGCTTTGGCATGCTCCCGTAATGGATGGTGTTATCCAAATCAGTATACATCTGATCGAGTGGCTGAGTAAGCGATTCTTCGGTTTCCTTGAGGACGCTTTGTAAGTTGAGGTCTTTTTTGATGTCTTCACCTGACTTGCGAATTTCTTGTTGCAATTCATTGGAGGCATTGCGAATTTGATACAAGGCCTGACCCAACGATTTGGCAATTCCGGGTACACTCTTGGAGCCAAAAAATAGCAAGACAACCAGCACAATTACCATGACTTCTGAACCTGCTACATCGCTAAGAAAGAGTGGAATGCTCAACATAAAAACAAAGCTACAAAGAATTCAATTACGATTGCTGCATTTTGGCAATGATTGCAGAAGTGATACTCAGTGGCATAAAAGGCATTAAAACACGGATTAGAAAAGCAAACTTCAATTCAGAAATAAAGATTGTTTTACCTTTTTCCATGGCAGCATAGGCTTTTTGAGCTGTTTGATCAGCACTTGCAGCGCCGTCAAACATTTGAGAACCACCAAAACCGGCTACTTGCGCAAATTCAGTAGCGACTGGGCCAGGGCAAAGTGCCGTAACTGTTACGCCTGTGCCTTTGAGTTCATGGGCCAACCCTTTGGTATGTGAAACCACAAAAGCTTTCGTCGCAAAATAGGTATTTTGATATGGGCCCGGTAAAAAACCTGCTGTACTGGCTGTTTGAAGAATTTTTCCTTTACCCCTCGCCTTCATGTCTCTACCAAAAAGATGGGTCAATTTCAATAAGGTCATTACGTTCAGGCGAACCATGACAACGTCGTCCTCTAATTCGCGGTCCAAAAACGCACCTTTACCTCCAAAACCAGCATTGTTGAATAAATAATCAACTTGCCAGCCATTTTTGACAACTTCATCATACAGTTCTTGTGAAGAACCAACAATGCTCAGGTCTTTTTGAATAACCTGTACTTCTACTTGGTATTGATTGACGAGCTCTTGTTTCAAATTTTGAAGTAAGTCGATTCGTCGTGCAACCAAAATTAAATCGCGGCCTTTTGCGGCGTGAATTCTTGCTAGTTCTTTTCCAATTCCGGAAGAAGCTCCGGTGATAAGTGCTGTATTTTTCATAGTGTCGAAACGTTCAAAAAAGGTGTTTGTTTAAATTTGTTCGTGAATACGTTGATAGTCGCTTGCCGAAATTTCTATAAAAGGATCTTGTCGTTGTAGGAGCTCTTGCAGCCTTAATTTGTCAGGGAATTGGGTTACAACAAATTCATATTTAAACCATTTGCTCCCGACTTGTTGTAGTTCGCTAAAACTGTTTTCAGAATAGATACAATAATAGGACTTGCCATTCTTTAACATTCTGAACTGTGGAAATTCCATATTGATTGTATCTTCGTGCAAAGTTAGCACAAACGCCAAATGAACCATCTTTCTGCCAACGATAAAACACTGCTTGAGCAGGCTCAGACAAATTTTAAAGTCAATAAGCAATTGCTTTTGAAATGGAACAAGCAAAAACCCAAAGATCTCGACGCTCGTTTTCACGAAGCTCATCAAAAAGAATTCAGTAAAAGAGATTGCTTGGCTTGTGCCAATTGCTGCAAAACCACCAGCCCAATTTTCAGACAGCCAGATATCCGTAGAATGGCAAAGGCACTCAAAATAAAAGAGAGTCAATTAATTGAACGCTATTTAAAAATCGACGAAGACCAAGATTACGTGCTGCAAAAATCTCCTTGTTTTAATCTTTTAGATGACAACACCTGTGCCGTTTATGAAGATCGCCCCCTCGCCTGCCGAGAGTATCCACATACTGACCGCAAAAACATGTATCAAATCATGGATTTAACGGCTCAAAATACACTTATTTGCCCGGCAGTGGCAGCCATCGTTGATAAAATTCTTACGCACTAGAATTGCTGAAAAAAACCTAAATTTGCCCATCAATCAAACCCACATGGAACAGGTACAAGCGTATATCCCAAAGCATAAAATTCGTATCGTAACCGCCGCATCGCTTTTCGATGGCCACGACGCCGCAATTAACATCATGCGTCGCATTATTCAGGCAACTGGTTGCGAAGTCATCCATTTGGGCCATGACCGCTCAGTAGAAGAAGTTGTTGACTGCGCCATCCAAGAAGATGCTCAGGCTATTGCCATGACCTCTTATCAAGGAGGCCACATGGAATATTTCAAATACATGTTTGACCTCCTGCAGCAAAAAGGCGCTCCTCACATTAAAATTTTTGGTGGCGGAGGCGGCACCATTTTGCCTTCTGAAATTGAAGAATTGCAACATTACGGTATTACCCGTATTTACCACCCCGACGACGGCCGTGCAATGGGCCTTCAGGGCATGATCAACGACCTCATTCAAAAATGCGATTTCGCTGTTGGGCAACCCAAAGCAGAAAGCAATGAATCAATTTTAGCCGCTATTCAGAACAAAAGTGTGCCCCATTTAGCGCATTGCATCAGTGCAGCTGAAAACTATCCGCAAGAAAACGAAGCTTTACTACAAGTACTGCGTACCAAAGGGGACCAACAAGCCATTCCGGTATTGGGTATTACTGGAACGGGCGGCGCAGGAAAGTCTTCTTTGGTTGACGAACTCGTACGCCGTTTTTTAATCGATTTTCCAGAAAAACAAATTGCCGTTGTATCAGTAGATCCGTCTAAAAGAAAAACTGGTGGTGCACTCCTCGGAGACCGCATTCGCATGAATTCGATCAAAAACGAACGCGTTTACATGCGTTCATTAGCCACCCGACAATCAAATTTGGCATTATCGAAGCACGTTGCCGAGGCACTTTCTATTTTGAAAGCAGCTTGCTACGACCTCATTATTTTAGAGACTTCCGGAATCGGACAATCCGACACTGAAATCTTGGATCACTCGGATGTTTCATTGTATGTCATGACGCCAGAATATGGGGCTGCTACTCAGCTTGAAAAAATTGACATGCTTGATTTCGCCGATGTCATTGCGCTCAATAAATTTGACAAGCGTGGCGCACTTGACGCCCTGCGCGATGTCCGCAAACAGTACCAGCGCAATCACAATCTCTGGGACAACCCAGTAGATGACATGCCTGTGTATGGTACCATTGCATCACAATTCAATGATCCGGGCATGAATACTTTGTACAAAGTACTCATGGATAAAATTGTCAGTAAAACCAATAGCAATCTGGTTTCTACTTTTGAGATTACCCGCGAGATGTCAGAAAAAATATTTGTCATTCCGCCAGACAGAACGCGTTACCTCTCTGAAATTTCAGAAAACAACCGCGCCTATGACAAATGGGTAAGTCAGCAAGTTCAAGTTGCAGAAAAGCTTTATGGATACCAAACATCTATCGATGCGCTTAGCGCCTCACAACTCGAAGATAAAGACCGCTTGGTCAAATCATTACAAGAGGCTTTCGAACAAGAGAAATTAAATTTTGACCCAAAAAATTGGGAAATCATCCAAAATTGGGATGCCAAAAAACAAGCTTTTAAAAATCCTGAGTACCAATTCAAGGTCCGGGATAAAATACTGAGCATCCAAACCCACACCGAATCTTTATCTCATCTGCAAATTCCAAAAGTAGCCACGCCAAACTACCGCAGTTGGGGCGATATCTTGCAATGGGTTTTACAAGAAAATGTACCCGGAGAATTTCCTTACACATCAGGGCTCTTTCCGTTCAAACGCGAAGGAGAAGACCCAACACGAATGTTTGCCGGCGAAGGTGGCCCTGAAAGAACCAACAAGCGTTTTCATTATGTTTCATTGGGTATGCCCGCCAAACGCTTGTCTACGGCCTTTGACTCTGTAACGCTCTACGGCAATGACCCCGACCTCAGACCAGATATCTACGGAAAAATTGGTAATTCAGGGGTTTCTATTTGCTGTCTAGACGATGCCAAAAAACTGTATTCTGGTTTTGATCTGAGCCATGCTGCCACCTCTGTTTCCATGACTATCAATGGGCCCGCGCCAATGCTCTTGGCCTATTTCATGAATGCAGCCATCGATCAAAACTGCGAAAAATACATCAAGGCAAATGGCCTTGAAGCCGAAGTAGAATCCAAAATTGAAGCC
Source organism: Flavobacteriales bacterium (assembly GCA_046073985.1). Lineage (GTDB taxonomy): Bacteria > Bacteroidota > Bacteroidia > Flavobacteriales_D > Crocinitomicaceae > UBA952. Next base: position 26,829 of record JBJTNI010000037.1, read on the forward strand.
ATTTACAAAGAAAAAGGAACCCCTCGCCCAGCCTACCAAGGCGAGCTACCCGAAGGTAACGACGGCCTCGGCCTCATGCTGCTTGGTGTCACTGGTGATCAAGTTTTACCTGTCGCCATTTACGAACAAATCAAGGCCGACACGCTCAAACAAGTCAGAGGAACCGTGCAAGCCGACATCTTGAAAGAAGACCAAGCACAAAACACCTGTATTTTCTCTACTGAATTTGCATTACGCCTCATGGGCGACGTCCAAGAGTATTTCATCGCCAAAAGTGTTCGCAATTTCTATTCTGTTTCCATTTCAGGTTATCATATTGCTGAAGCAGGTGCAAATCCGATCACGCAATTAGCCTTTACGTTGGCCAACGGCTTTACTTACGTAGAGTATTACCTAAGCCGTGGTATGGACATCAATGAATTTGGCCCGAACCTTTCCTTCTTTTTCTCGAATGGTATTGACCCAGAATATGCAGTCATTGGCCGTGTAGCACGTCGTGTGTGGGCCAAGGCCTTGGCTAAAAAATACGGAGCCAACGCGCGTGCCCAAATGCTCAAGTACCATATTCAAACTTCGGGTCGTTCTTTACACGCCCAAGAAATTGACTTCAACGACATTCGCACCACGTTGCAAGCACTTTACGCCATTTATGACAACTGTAATTCTTTGCATACCAACGCTTATGACGAAGCCATCACGACCCCTACAGAAGAATCTGTACGTCGAGCAATGGCCATTCAATTGATCATCAATAGAGAATTAGGATTGGCTAAAAATGAAAATCCACTTCAAGGATCTTTTATCATTGAAGAACTCACCGCTTTGGTGGAAGAGGCCGTATTAGCAGAATTTGACCGCATCACAGAGCGCGGCGGAGTTTTAGGTGCAATGGAAACCATGTATCAGCGCTCCAAAATTCAAGAAGAATCTTTGCATTACGAAATGCTCAAGCATACAGGTGAATTCCCGATCATTGGCGTGAACACTTTCCTAAGTTCGAAAGGTTCACCTACTATCTTACCAAAAGAAGTCATCAGAGCTACTGAAACCGAAAAACAGTATCAAATTAACATGCTGCAAAACTTGCATCGTGCCCAACAAGAAAAAGCACAAGAGGGTATTCGCAAAGTACAGGAAGCGGCCATTCGCAACCAAAATATCTTTGCTGAATTGATGGAAACCTGTAAAGTAGCGTCGTTAGGTCAGATTACCAATGCACTTTTTGAAGTTGGCGGTCAGTATCGTCGAAATATGTAAGCATGGATGCTGCACTCCTTTCTCAATTTGAGCAACAAATCAAGCTCAAAAAGCAACAGTTTTCAACCGAGAACAGAAAGGTGCTATTGACTACATTACAACAACAATATCAAGAAGTAAAAATCTCTGAAAAACTTGGGCATCATTTAGAATTACTCGCTCAGGACAATACGTTTACAGTTACCACTGGGCATCAACTCTGCCTCATGACTGGCCCCCTGTATTTTATATACAAGATCCTGCACGTCATCAAGCTTTCCGAATCTTTAAATGCTCGGTTTCCGCAAGAGAACTTTGTACCGGTATACTGGATGGCCTCTGAGGATCACGATTTCGAAGAAATACGCAGCTTCCTTTTATTTGGGCAAAAATGGTCCTGGGAAAGCAGTCAAAAAGGTGCTGTTGGGCGCTTTCACATCGATGAGCTCATCCCTTTATTGAATCAATTAGCCGAGAAATTTCATAACCATCCAGAAAGCGAGATCCATCATTTACTAGAAGAACTAAAAACAGCTCCTTATGCAAAGGGCTTTTTTAAATTCATCAATCAACTTTTCTCGGTTTACGGACTCGTCATTATCGATGCAGACCAAGCAGCCCTCAAAGAAATCGCCTGGCCCCTTTGGGATAAGGACTTGAATTCCAACGACATTCATCATGCGGTCATCGAGCAAACAAATGCGCTTAAAGAACAAGGTCAAAACACACCTATTGAAAGTAAAGCATCGAACCTATTTCTTTTGAGCGCTGAAAATCGCCAACGCATTACCAAAGAAAAACCATCACAATTTTCGATCAAAGACAGCGCCCAACTTTCACCAAACGTTGTCATGAGGCCACTTTTTCAGGAATGGATTTTACCCAATTTAGCCTATATCGGTGGCCCGAGCGAAGTAGCCTATTGGCAACAACTTCCAAAAGCGTTTGAAACAATGGCACTTCCATTCCCATTGATTATTCAACGCGCTGGTGCTTACTTGCTACATGAAAAAGACCTAGAACTCATCCAAAAACTTGGCTTTGAAAGGCAAGATTTTCTTTCAGACAAAGCGACACTAAAAGATCGTTACCTCCAACAAGTTGGCGATCAAACACCTGATTATGTGCAACTCCAAGAATTATGGAGTGCTTACCAGTATTCGTTTGTGAAAATGGCAAACGAAGAACTTCCTCAAGAAATAAGAATGGTAGAGGCTGAACTAACTCGCATACACAAACAAATCGAGGCGCTTGAACAACGCTTTGAAAAAGCTCGCAAAGCGAAATACGACAAAGCGCTCAAGCAAATTGAGCAAATTGCCGAAAAAATACAAACAAAAGGCCAACTTCAAGAAAGAACCAGTAATATTTTAAGTTTCTGCCCCGACGGTAACCTCAGCCAACGAATTGCTTCAATTTACGCTCAACTCAACGTCTTTGAAGAAGAAAAACAATGGATTGTGCTTCCATAATCTAAAAATCACGACCTTTGTGTCAAATGGACAATATGGCTCAAAACAATATCCGAGAAGTGTTGGCAAAACACCCAACTATTCCTGTCGTAACATTTCACCACACCGATGAAGTAGCCCCAAAAATGGAGGCACTCATGGCCAGAGGTATTTTTTGTATTGAAATTACGCTGCGCACACCAGCTGCATTTGATTGCATTGCATTGGCCAAAGAACTTTACGGCGATCGCTGCGCCATCGGTATGGGAACCGTTGTCAAAGAGGATCAAATCGAAAAAGCAGTTGAACTTGGCATTGACTTCATGGTCAGTCCTGGTCTCAATACTTCATTGGCTCCTCATTTCGAAAGAAGTAACATTGCTTTTATTCCGGGTGTTGCCACTCCAAGTGAAATCATTGAAGGCATTCAATTAGGTTGGGATACCTTTAAATTTTTTCCGGCCAACTTATTTGGCGGGCTTGATGCCCTTAAAGCCTACGGACAAGTATTTCCTGCCATCAAATTTTGCCCAACCGGCGGCATCACTGAAACTACCTACCCAGAATACCTTGCGCTACCTAATATTATCTCCGTGGGTGGCTCTTGGATGTAATTAAATTATGCTCTTCTTATTATTTCTCCTATTGCTCGTTGTTTCCGAATGGATTTTCTTACTATCCGTCTGGAGCATACCAAATGTCTACCTAGCAGGCTTTGGCATTCTTCATTTGCTGGCTATTTTAAGTAGCATAGGCTTGTTTATTTGGGGGTTTCGTAACGTCAAAATGCGCAGCAATTATCGGCTTGGCTTCTCTATTTTTGGCTTATTCGTTGCACTTGCGCTCCCGGCAATTATTTACCTCATCCCAGGCTTAATATTTCTTAGTTTCCAATCTGAACTTGCCAGAAACATCGGTTTTTGTTTGGCTGGCTTGCATTTTTTAGCAATTCTCTATGGTATTTTCTTTGGTCGCTGGAACTGGAAAGTACGTCCTGTTGAACTCTTTTTTGAGCACCTACCTGCTTCTATGGACGGTGTCAAAATGCTTCAAATCTCAGACGTCCACATCGGAAGTTTTTATGGTCAAACCCATAAAGTTCAGAAAGCCATCGACTTGATCAATTCAAGAAACGCAGACTACTTTTTATTTACTGGTGACCTCGTCAATAATAAAGCCGATGAATTCAAGGGTTGGGAAGCACTTTTCTCTCAAATTGAGGTAAAAAAAGGAAAATACAGCATACTCGGAAACCACGACTACGGCGACTACATTAGCTGGGACTACGACCACGAAAAAACCGCTAACCTCCAAGAACTCGTCAGGATGCACGAGCTCGTCGGCTGGACACCCCTACTCAATAAAGCAGTCAAACTCGAAGAAGAATTTTGGCTACTCGGTGTCGAAAACTGGGGGCGTTCCATGTTCAGACAAAGTGGCAAACTTGAAGAAACTTTAGCCCAAGCAGGGCCCGGTTTCAAACTACTCTTGAGTCATGACCCCAGTCATTTTGATGCGCAAGTGATCCATACCGACATCGACCTCACCCTTTCTGGCCATACCCACGGCATGCAATTTGGCATTGAACGCTTCGGCATTCGCTGGAGCCCAGTTTCATTTGTTTATCCCAAATGGGCTGGCTTGTATCAAGTTGGTAAGCAATTTTTATATGTCAACCGAGGTTTTGGTTACATTGGATTTCCAGGACGTGTAGGAATTTACCCAGAAATCACAGAATTTACGCTCCGACGTTCAAAAGCACACTAAAAAATTATTAAATTTGCAGCCATTGTTATCTAACATCTTGTTTCGATAACCGGTCCTATAGCTCAGTTGGTTAGAGCAACAGACTCATAATCTGTGGGTCCACGGTTCGAGCCCGTGTGGGACCACCACAAAAAAAGCCCCAAGTTTTTGGGGCTTTTTTTTGTTAAATACTACTTGGTTTTAATCTACACTAATGTAACTAACACTCATTCAATAATTCACTATATTTGACTCGAAATGATTGAAGTACTGTCAAATAAGAGAGAGGCAATTGCAACGCTTTGTGAAATACACAAGGTGAAGACAATTGCTGTATTTGGCTCTGCAGCCCGAGACACCATGACGGCTCAAAGTGACATCGATTTTCTTGTCCAATTCTCTGAAGATATTGACGTACTCGACTTTGCAGACAATTACTTTTCATTACTCGAATCTTTAGAATCCTTAACGGGTAAAGCCATTGATTTAGTTTCAGCCAATACCTTGAGAAATCCAGTTTTAAAAGAAGAAATCGAAAAGTCAAAAATTGAGCTTTATGCAGCATAAAGTCCTCAAATATATCCTTGATATCGAAAGTATTATTACTGAAATTGAAACGATCAAGAACAGGCTCAACAATGACTTCAATCAATTCTCAAACGATGTCATCATGCAAAGAGCCGTCGAAAGAGATCTAGAAATCATTGGAGAAGCAGTCCGAAAAATCACGGAGCTTCAACCTGACATCCAGATTTCATCATCTAAGAAAATTATTGGCTTGCGAAATATCATTTCTCATGCTTACGACTCTATTGAACCAGCCTTAATCTGGGGAATTATTCAAAAAGACATTCCAACCTTGAGCATAGAAATTCAAGAACTCAAAAAGGCTTAAGTTCATCTTTATTTTCGGAAATTAAATCTGAAATATCCCTAAACAACAAGTTCGATATTTCAGACCTTTCGCCCACCACAAAAAAAGCCCCAAGTTTTTGGGGCTTTTTTTTGTGAGCTAGAAAATGAATTTTAACCCCAATTCATTTCAAAATTTCAATTTATTCAATCCTAATTCATAGGTTATCGAATTATTTTAAGGTTATAACCTTTTATTTTATTTTTTATTTCAGGTTATAGCCTTATTTTTGTATAAATTATTCAGGTTATAGCCTTATGAAAAATACCAAACAACAACTACTTATTCAGCAAACTGATAAGAAATTGGCGGTGTTTAAACCCTTAACTTCAAACGTTATTCCTTCAAAAGGTTGGATAAACGCCGTTCGAACTTCGTTGAAAATGTCTTTTCGGCAATTAGGGGGTCGTTTAAAAATTTCTGCCCAAAGTGCTAAAGAAATAGAAGATCGCGAAGCAAATGGAACAATTACCTTAAATGCTTTGAAAGATGCAGCAAATGCACTGGACTTAAAATTGGTGTATGGCTTTGTAGCTAAAAGCGGCAGCTTGGAACAAATGATTGAAGATCGCGCCAAAGAAATAGCAACTGAAATTGTCATGAGGACCAATACCACAATGATCTTAGAAGATCAACAAAATTCAAAAGAGCGAATTGCACAAGCGATTGCTCAAAAAACATCGGAAATTAAATATGAAATGCCTAAATATTTATGGGATTAGAGTTCAACTATCTAGACGGTCAGACACCCTTAAGTGAAGAAGAATTAGAAGGGTTGAAAATTCTTTCTATTACAACCCGCGAAGAGCTTGACGAGTTTGAGCAATTTAACATCGAAAAGGCTATTCAATGGACATTTGGTAAAAAAATCCAACCCAAAGATTTGTTTTCAGAGAAGTTTATCAAAGATTTACATAAAAATATGTTCGGTGAGGTATGGAAATGGGCTGGTACTTTCAGAACTACCGAAAAGAATTTAGGGATTAAAAGTTACCTGATTCCAGTTCAGCTCAAGCAATTATTAGATGATGCAACCTATTGGTATGAAAAACATATCTATTCACCAGACGAAGTTGCTGTCAGATTCAAGCACCAACTCGTGAGTATTCATTGCTTTGCCAACGGAAACGGAAGACACTCGCGCTTAATGGCAGATTTGATTATGGAAAAACTGTATAAGAAACCTTTCCTCACATGGGGCGGTTCTGGTTTAGTGCAATCAAACGAAAAAAGAAAAGCATATATAAATGCCATTAAAAAAGCTGATCGTCAAGACTTAAGCAAACTTATAGAGTTTGCAAAATCCTAATTGATAATAACTGATCCATTTCAGACCTTTCGCCCACTCCTTTAAAAAGCTTACTATCTGATAATCAGAAAACAATATACCTGATTAATATGCGTTAGTTCTCATCTAAACACTAAACATGAGAGTCTACTTAAGCTTGTTACTACTATGCCTTTATTTCAAACTAAGCGCACAATGGACACATACAAACGGGCCTTATAACGCCCCAATTGAAGACCTTGTTACCAAGGATAATCTAATTTTTGCGGCTGGCGAAACGGGTGTATTCGTTTATACACCCAATGACAACAAATGGGAATATAAAAGTTCAGGACAAGCTACTTTTAGTAGCATCAGGTCTATTGCTGCCAACGACTCCTTACTTTTTGCTGGCGACTTTGAATTTGGCATTTTCGTTTCAGCCGATAACGGCGACACTTGGCACGAGGCAAATAATGGTCTAAATAATTTATATGTGACTTGTATTTTTATCAATGGACAAGATATTTTCGTAGGTACCTGGGCAGGCCTGTATAAATCATCCAATCAAGGAAATAGTTGGTCGCTTTGTGATACAGGAATTCCACTTGCCAATATTCGAGAGTTAACCAAACTAAATGGTTCTTTATATGTCGCTACAAATCTAGGAATTTTTAAATCTGACGACAACGGCACTACCTGGATGGCAATCAATACTGGTTTGAATGATACAAATATCTTTGCTATCACTCAAATGAACAATTATCTTTTTGCCATTAATGCTTCATTTGTATACCTCTCGACAGATCAAGGCCTCACTTGGAACCCAACCTATTATTTTCCTGCATCTGCCCAACCTACCTCATTATTTGCATATAATTCAACCCTTTTCATGGGTCAAGTTCCAGGGAAATTGCTGAAATCAGTTGACAATGGTGTTCACTGGACCCAAGCCACGACTGGCATGTCTACATCAGATATGAATACTGGATTGCCTACCGTTTATTGTCATACAATTATGAATAATACGCTTTATGTTGGTTCTGGCCTTGGCTTGCATCAGTCCAATGACAACGGAGACACTTGGCAAGGCTTAGGGCTGGGATATGCTGGCAACGTCAATGCATTATTACTCAATGGAAATGAACTTTATTGCGGAACAAGTAATGGTTTTTACAAGTCATCTGATTTTGGAGACACTTGGCGCTTCAATAATGATGGATTACCTTCTAATGTATCAGTTCGATCCATTTTAGTAAAAGGCAGCGAACTATTTATCGGAACCTTTTATAAAGGAATTTTTTATTCTGTAAATAATGGCGCAACTTGGACTCCTTGCAATAGTAGTCTGACGTCTTTGAATATCAACAAACTGTACTTAGTTGGGAATACCATTTTTGCTGCTACAAGCGGTAACTCTCCGACTTTACAATCTGGCGTATATCAATCCACTGACAACGGTAATACTTGGCAATACACCAGTTCAGGTCTTCCATCAGCAATTTATGTTTATGACATTACTTCGAATGGCTCGAAAATGTTTGTTGGAACAAGTGCTGGTGTTTACTCGTCTACAGATAACGGAAATACATGGAGCCATGCTACTAATGGTATCCCGACTACTACAACTCGTTCAGTACTCGCGGTAGATGAACATATTTTTGCAGGACAAAATTATGCCGGAAATCCAAATTCACCTTACTATGGCGGCGTATCAACATCTGATGACGGCGGCGAAAATTGGTGGCATCATTATTATTGGCAACTCATAACTGTTCCTTATCTTTTTAAAAATGGTTCAGCAATCTATGCCGCGACCCAAAATTATTCCTTTAAGTTGTATAAATCTTCAGATCTTGGACAAAATTGGGATGACTTTGGAGCTGGCCTTGGCTATTCAACTATAAGGTCCATGGATGGTAATGCAAACCTTCTCTTTGCAGGAACCAATAATGGAGTATGGATTAATAACCACACTGGCACTACAGGAGTAGACCCCGTTTCTCAAGACGATCTTACAATTGTGTTATATCCTAATCCTACTTCGGATTTGATCCATATTTCTACCAATCAAGATTTTAATTATGAACTTTTCAACCTTTTGGGGCAAAAAATAAGTACTGGAAAAATAGCCAATGGTGTCCAATCCATTTCTTTAGACTCGCTAGCTGCAGGTAACTATATACTGCAATTTACAAATGACAAAAATACAGTTCAAAAAAAGTTTGTCAAGAATTGAGATACTGATTGTTTTTCTTGAATAGCCACCCTTATTGAAACAATTGTTTCGTTTTTATACTTGAATCAATTTAAAAGTTTCGATATGAAAGCTATGTATATCTTGCTGTTATGCTGCATTTTTTTTAATTCGAGTTGGAAAGCGCAAACCAATTCTACTTATTTATCCCATAACAATGTATCTGCATATCTCTCTGATGCAGGTACTTATTTTTATAACTACGATGCCTTAGAACCGGGCTATGAAGTTCCGAAAGGCTTTGAAATTCGGCCAATTTATCTTTCCCAATTTTGGTTTGGTGGCAAAGATGCCAACGATAGCATTCATCTTATCATAGGCGGTTATCCTGGTTATGGAAGTGATGTTTTTAATGGACCTACATCTGCACCGTTTACCTATGATACGCCTTCATATCAGACACAATGGGGTAACTCTATGTGGAGCATATGTCAATCTGAAATCGATCAATTTAAGAATTGGTGGGCTTGTGAAAATGGGCTGATTAGCGCGGGATGCAATTCAATAATTCTTACGCCCGAAATTGAAATGAAAATAAATTCCTGGCCGGCACATGGAGATGTTTCAATGGGGCAATCTTATTGGCTCGCACCATTTTATGATTACAATTCTGACGGTAATTACAACCCAATTGACGGCGACTACCCGCTCATCAAAGGCTGTTGTGCTACCTACATGATTCAAAACGACATGGCCAATTTCCACATTTACTCCGGTACAGATCAAATTGGTCTAGAGTTACATTTGATGTTTTATCAATACCATACATCAGACTACCTTGACAACGCTACGTTTGTTGACATAACAGCTATTAATCGGGGAAACACAAGCTACCCTGAATTTGCACATGGTATAATGGTTGACGCCGATTTAGGATCATACGTAGATGACTTTATCGGTTGCGATACAACAAAAAATATCATGTATTTCTACAATGGTGATAATCAAGACGAGACGTTTATGGATGGCTATGGCCTGAACCCACCCGCATTGGGTATCGTTGGCCTAAAAGAACAATTTACAACAAGTGCACCTTATATACCCGGAGGAAGTGCTAGCGGTAACTTCACATTTGAAACCTGGGATATCCTTCAAGGCCTCCAATCTTATGGCGCTCCTTGGTTGGATACACAAGGTTTGCCTACTAAATTTGTCTACTCTGGCAACCCGACAGACTCAACGGCTTGGTCAGAAATAACGACTTTGAATAACGCTGGTGATAGAAGAGGTATATCAGCAACGTCCTTTCAAAATTTCGAGCCCGGTGACACAATTACCCAAACCTATGCCATTATTTATGTGCGTAATGGTAATCATCTTGAAAATGCCAATCAAATCATAGACCTTGCTGCCGATGTCAAAACCTTCCACGATACACAATCTGATATAGCCTGTCAAAGCAATGGCATATGGAATACTTCAGAGTTGAGCAGCCCGTCAATTTTAATAGCGCCAAATCCTGCTCATGACTTCATTCATATTACAGCAGCTGGCCAACAAATACAAAAAATGCTCTTATTGAATGCACAAGGTAAAAAAGTCATGGAAGTGAATACCAAGACAAATGAATACATTACTTTAGATTTAAGTAAGTACCCAAAAGGCATTTATTTTATTGATTTACAAACAGATAAAGGTAACTCTTTGGAAAAGTTAGTCCTTGAGTGAGGAATACCCCTTCAACGTCCAAGAAATCAGAAGAAAGGCAAGTATACCAATTGAGGCAGCTACCCAAAACGGAATACCCAAACCTAGATTTGAGTTGGGAATGCTTGTTTTAAAATTGTAATAGAAGTACATGAAAAGTGGTGGACCAATGATTTCAGCTAAGCTCATGAGACTTGTAAAAATGCCCTGCAATTCGCCTTGCTCATTGCTTTGAACTTGGCCCGAAACAATAGATCTAATGGCCGGATCCACAATACCAGTAAAAGCATACGGTAAAATAATGGCGTACATCATCCATCCTTGATTGATTAAACCGAGTCCGATGAGCACAAAAATAGAAAGGAAGAGCCCTGCTTTAGCTGCATTTTTTTGACCTAAAGACTCCACAATTTTACCTGTAAATGCTCCTTGAACCAATCCAAAACATACGCCAACCACGGCAAGAGAGATGCCAACCTCTTTGGTGGTCCAGCCAAATTTTTCCATTGTATAAAAATTCCAAGTGGAATGTACACACATGGTCGTGAGTATGGTCAAAAAAGTTACTAAAAACAGGTACTTCAGCTTTTCAAAACGCTTGATTTGTTGAAGGGCACCAAAAGGATTGGCACGTTTCCAATCAAACTGACGGCGATTTTCTTGCGGCAAAGATTCTTTTAATACCAACATGCCATAAATAAAATTGGCCATTGAAAAGAAGGCCGCTACTAAAAACGGCGTGCGCGAACCAAAATCAGAGAGCAAGCCCCCTATGGCCGGTCCAATGACAAAACCAATGCCGAAGGCAGCACCGATCATGCCGAAATTTTGTGCACGGTTTTCAGGCGTTGAAATATCTGCAATATAAGCCGATGCCGAAGTAAAACTAGCACCGAAAATACCAGAAATTGCCCTGCCCAATACCAACCAAAATAAATCAGGGGCATAAAACATAACGATGTAATCTAGACTCATTCCTAAAACTGAAATCAAGAGTATGGGCCTGCGTCCAAAGCGGTCACTGAGGTTGCCTATTAATGGCGCAAAAATAAATTGCATGAATGCATAAGCACCCAACACCCAACCAAAATATTGCGATGCTTTTCCAAGCGGTACATGCGCGGTTTCAGCAATAAGCGTCGGAAAGGACGGAATGATGATTCCGAGACCTATTGAATCAAGGCAAATGGTAATTAATATGAAAATTAAGGCTGACTTTGGGTTGATGATTTGCATGACGCAAAAGTAAAGGATTTACAACTCAAATCGATAAAACTTTTGGCCATCGAATTTGAATAATCCATTATTATCTGTTCCAAACCAGAGCTCGCCATTTCGATCTTTATATACGGTATTTACAGCCATGCTAGTTAACCCATCTTGAGCTGTAAAATGGACAAATGTCAGGCCGTCATACTTCCATACACCAGAATCTATCGTTCCAATCCAAATATTTCCATCTTGATCTTCCGCAATTGTGTAAATGCGGGTTAATCTTTGTTCTGTTGGCAGATGGTTTACGACCTTTCCATTAAAACAATATAATCCCGCTCCATTATTTCCAAACCAAATATTTCCATGGTTATCCTCGAATAATGCCAAAACTGCAGGGCCACTAAGTCCGTTTTCTTTAAACCAATGAAAATCACGCCCATCATATTTACAAACCCCTTCGGCTTGGGTTCCAAACCATATATTTCCCCCTGAATCTTTCAGAATACTGTAAACACCATAACTACTTAAATTGAAGGGGGAATGGCTATTTTGAGTATTACCCGAGCTTTGAAAAGGTAAAAATCTGAGTTTCTGATCATGTTTACAAAACGCACCTGAGCCAGCATAAAACCAAAGGTCGTCGGCTGATAAAGCCTCCTTCAATTTAGCACTTTGAACGGGCAGATCACGGCTGATAATAACTTCTATTTTTAGTCCGTCATATTTACTAACAGTAAAAGAACCTGAACCAAACCAAATATTTCCAGCTGAATCTTCCTGAATATTTATGACTTGATTGTCTGCCAGGCCGTCCTTAGTAGTGAATTGAGTCAAAGAATTTGAAGCTAAACGATAAACCCCATTGGTATTGGTTCCAAACCAATAGTTCCCTTTACTATCTTGAAAAATACTGCGGATATCAGGACTCATCTGCGTTTGAGCAAAACTAGATGAAACTATAGAATTATCGCAAAGTAATGCTAACAGACAAAAATAGCTGAGAAATTTAAAGCTTCTCAAAAACATAAGTGTAACCGTCGTAGTGATTGTCAGAGATGAAAAGCTCTTGCCCTAATACTTGATAGATTTCGTAGTCTCCGTTTGTATAAACTAATGCAGGGCTCAATTCAAGTGAATAGATACTTTCTTTCATTTCAATTTTAAACTTTTCAGAACTAACCTCAGCTGATCCCTCATAGACTTTAAAATGGCCGTTTTCAGTAAATTCTACTGTGCTTCCTTCCAAAAAACGCGAACTGCCACCTGCACCAGAAAAACCACCAGAATTACTGATGTAGGTCCATTTGCCAAATATTTTGGCAGCATCTGCATTTGGGGCCTCAATTTTCTTGCAATTGCTTAAAATGAGTAAGCAACCAATGGCAACGATATGATATAAAATGCGTGTCATGATATTTGATTTTGAAACCAAATTAATCAAATTTGACTTCATGCAATTTTTACTTCACAACTTTGACCAGTTCAAGGCTATTTTCGGACTGAATTTCCAACATGTAAATTCCTCGTGGGAAATCGTGTAAATCGAGTACTGCTGTACTTTGTAGTGGCTCTGCAATGACTATTTCTTTTCCTTGAAGATCGGTCATTTTTAAGCGAATAATTTTCGCACTAGTTTCTATAGTTAGATAATCAGTGAACGGATTTGGATAAATTTTACTGCTTGTTGGATTTAAATTTTCAATACCGGCAGCACCTCCTCCACCATTTGTATTTGGACGATAAGCAGCAGCACCGAAGCAATCAGAAGGATGACGAATCAAATCAAAATACGCCGACCCAGAGGTTGCTGTTGTTAGCGGATGTACACTAACCACTACACCTGAAGTAACGGATATCCCAACCACGGCATTCCCACCTCCGCTCTGTTGACTCACACAATAATAAGTTCCAGTGAAAGGATCAATTGTAGAGCTGGCGTTCACAGAAAAAGTATTATATGGAAGTGGCGTTTGAGAAACACGAGTAACCTCACCTGTTGCCGGATTTACCCTTCCCAAATAGCAAGTAAATGGCGGTGTATTTGAAGCACTTATAATACCGTATATGGTAGTATCTGCACAGTTGTAGGTATAATTAGCAAAATTTACGCCACCCTCAGGAAAACTCAAAGTTTGTGAAGAATAAACTTGCCCATTATAAATGTCTATGCCGTAAAACTGTGTTCCTTTAGAAAAATAATAAACCATCTGATGCGGATCTATTGCACTACCAGATAACGAGTAAGCATCGAGGATAGATTGCGGTGAAATTTGGGTGATTTCTCCTGTCGCCGGATTCATTGATGAGAAGTAAAGTTCACCTGTACCAAGTCCAGGCCCTGGCCCAGGGATGTATCTTCCTGCCAAACCATATAAGGTAGAATCCGAATTATTAAACCGAAAATTATTGAATGAACTCGAAGCAATCGGATTAAAAAGAGCTGCTTGGTTATTTACTTCCCCATCATCAAGACCAACACTCATGACTATTCCATTTGTACCACCTTGGGTAAGGAAATAGTAGTTATTAGTGATTAAATCGAGTGCCGCTCCGGTGATATTCACGTTGGAAGTAATAGCGGCCGAGCCAAATGGCGTATAAGCACCACTAAGCAGATCTAATGTACCAAGCTTGACCCCTGCCGGATTTGATGTGCGAAGCAAGCCGTACAGAACCTGGGAATGTACGGTTAAGGAAATTTGAAAAGCAAAAAATGAAAAGAAGATGAGATATTTCATGGCCCTAATTGTATTTAATTGACATAAAGTAATTTACTTAACGATTTTAATTAATTCTGTACCGTTCATGGTATGAATTTCCATCACGTAGATGCCATTCGATAGAAAATCTAAATCGAGATCTATTTGCTTTTCAAGTGGCGAAATTTCAAAAACGACTTTGCCTTGAAGATCGGTAAGTTTGAGTGTGGTCATTTTTGATTGAGCTTCAATGGTAATGAAGTCAGTGAACGGATTTGGATAAATTTTACTGCTCGTTGGATTTACATTTGCTATGCTAGCAGCACCACCTCCACCGTTGGTATTTGGACGATATGCCGCAGCACCTAAACAATCAGAAGGATGACGCAACATGTCAAAAAAGGTATTAACGCCATTGTTAACAGGTAACGGGAATTGGCAAACCACAGCACCTGTTGCAATAGATAAACCTGTCATGGCATAACCACCTTGTGGGTAATTTGTCTCAAAATAATAAACCCCTGCATCTGGATCAATAGTCGCGCTTCCATTTCCGGTGTAGACCGAAATAGGTAAGGGTTGGTTAGAAATTCTGGTAACAACACCTGTCTGTGGATCAATTTTACCGAAATAATAGGTTTGTGAAGGGTTGGTTGTGAAACGGATAATTCCATAAATGGTTGAATCTGCACAATTGTAAGTATAGTTGTCAAAAATATCACCGCCTTCAGGAAAACTAAAAGGTTGGGCGCTATACACCTGCCCATTATAAAGATCTAGTCCAGTAAAAAGTGTGGCATAAGGATTGGCATTCATTGCTGTGTAATAATAAACCATTTGATGCGGATCTATGGCCATGCTCTGGCCTGCATAGGACTGACCAATTACCTGTGGAGAAATTTCCGTGACAACACCTGTAGATGGATTAATTGTGGCTAGATAAACGGCTACACTACTAATTCCTGGAGGCATTCCTTGCAATTGTTTTCTTGCCAAACCATACATAGTCGAGTCGCTAGAATTGTAGCGAAAATTTTCAAAATAACCACCATTGTTTGGGTTATTTACTGATGGCTGGCTCACTAGCTGACCATCCATTAAATTGACTGTGGCAATTGTATTTGCGGCACCACTAAAGATATACTTACCCGTATTTAAATCCAGTGCTGCCCCGCTCCAAACGTAGGTTGGCACAACGCTACTAGGCGATATTTGCGTTATTTGACCCGTTGTAACATCCATTGAACCGAGGAAGATACCAGTTGCCGGATTGGTACGAATAAGGCCATATAATAAATTGTTTTGGGCATTAGAGGCAAATTGAATCGTACAAATTGCTCCTATGAGAAGTAATTTAAAGTGTTTCATGTTGATTGGTTTTAGCGGTTAATATTCTTGTAACAATTCAGATTATCAATTGTTTAGCGCAACAATTGTATAACGAAAAAAAAATCATAAATGGGAGTAAAAAGTTCCTTAATTTCACTTTATGAAATACCTACTACCTTTAGCAGTATTGCTGATGACGAGCTGCAGCTCAAAATCCAATGAATCAAAAACGAATGAAAAGCCGCCAAAAGCCGCTCAAACCGCGCGACAAGATGAGCGCAGTATGGAGAAAACCGAACTTTCTCAACCGCTCGAACCGATCAAAATTAAGCCTAACGATTTCAAGGCACCTCATTCGGGCAAAACAAAGTTTATGTGGAGAGATGCCAAAACATTTGATATTGTGCTCAATCAAGAATACATAAAAAATATTTCTATTTATGAGCGCGCTGCTTTAGGTTTTGTAGCTAGTTCAGTTGGTAATGGTTGTAATTACGAAGGAGAGGGGCAGCAACATTTGAACTGCGATATTTTATCTGCACTCAATTTAGGTTACCAATGTAGCGAACGACATTTAGGCTTTTTACGCAGCATGTTCAAAGACGATCCAAAAGTGCTCAAGGAACTGCAAGAGCCTTGCCCTGAAATTGTAGACGGAGCAACCTCACAAACCACTTTTGATTACATCAATATTGAGGTTCTCAATAAAACCACAATAGTTGTCAGTTACATGGTAAGCGGCGTTTACCTCCGAGAAAGCATCAGTTGGGAATACACCGTAACCGATACTTTTGAAGCATTAGGGGATGGACTGGTTCGTAAAAAACACGAAGAATCCAAAGTAAAAGAGTCTAAATTTTAAAGTGCCCTACCAACGATAAACCACAGCATTGATATTCATGCCTGCACCTACCGATGCTAAAATAATGACATCACCCTCATTGAGCTGGTGTTCAGGGTATTCTCCACGAACGACTGCATCTAGTAAAGTAGGCACCGTAGCTACAGAACTATTTCCGTTGAACTGAATATTCATCGGCATGATTCCTTCAGGGCGCTGTGCCTTGTGCAACCGGTAAAATCGATCAATGATTGCTTCGTCCATCTTTTCGTTGGCCTGATGTATAAATATTTTTTTCACTTCGTCGATCCCAACGCCACTTTTATCTAAAGCTGTTTTCATCGCTTGAGGCACTTTCGTTAGCGCAAATTCATAGATTTTACGCCCTTGCATCTTGATGTACTTTTCATGAATATGGTGCTTTGAATTGAGTGACGGACCATTATTAAGAAAATAGGCTTCGTCTTTTGTAAACGTCTGAGTTGCATGGGCTAATATTCCGCCCTTTGCGGCCGGATCATTAGAAAGCACACAAGCACCTGCACCGTCTGCAAAAATCATGGAGTCGCGGTCATGGGGGTCAACTACCCTACTGAGTGTCTCAGAACCAATTACTAAGCAGTGTTGAGCAGCACCAGCTTTGATAAAAAGATGTGCCTGAATAAGCGCTTCAATCCAACCTGGACAACCAAATAGCATGTCATAGGCTACACAATTCGGATTTTCAATCCCGAGCGCATGCTTTACCCTCGCTGCCAAAGCAGGTAACATATCTAGATGATTAGATGCAAAACGGACGTCACCGAAATTGTGTGCAAAAATGATGTAATCAAGTTGCTCAACATCAATATTGGCTGCTGCGATGGCATTTTTAGCCGCGATGATCCCTAAATCAGAATTGGTTTGTTCTTTCTGAGCATACCTGCGCTCTTCGATTCCGGTAATCTCTTTGAATTTTTGAATAATTACTTCGTTGCTATCTTCAAAAGGTTGGTCAATACCTTTGTAAAAACGGTGTGCAATAAAATCTTGATTGGTGATGCGAAGCGTCGGTAAAAAACTGCCTACTCCACTGATAATAGACGACATAGCTTACTTTTAGGTTGTTATGTCAAAGTTAACAGAAAATTTTACTTAGTGTAATTTATACACTAAGAATTTTTCAAGCATTTTGCTAAAACCTATAGCTCAAGCCAGTTAACAGGCCAAAAGACTGATATCTATTGATGATCAAGCCGTTGTCGACTAAATTTCCAAGCGTACGTCTGTAAACTGGCGCAACGGACACACAAATTTGCTCATTGAGTTGGTAAACCATTTCAAGTTGCGCCCAAAGATTTCCTGAAAATTGTTTGGCCTTTACGAGCGCAACACCATTGCTCGATGGTAAAATGTAGTTGCCACTGGTTTGTATGCCATAGCCAATTGCATAGCCAATTGCAGGTTGCAAAATGACTTTTTTAACGGGTATTTGATAAGATACCCCGATTGGAATCTGGACATATTGATAACGATTGATTCCTTCCACGGATATCACTGCATATTTGTATTGCTCGCCCCATTCTAGATAATTGAACCCAGTTTGCAGGCCCAATTTTCCTAATTGATATTGATAGCGCAGATTGAAATCCCAGCTTGAGGTTTGTCTTTCCGACAATTCACGCTCCGATCTAAACTTAAATGCATCATAACCTGTAAATGACGCATACTGACTTGGCACCTCGAAACTCGAAAAAATACCACTCACACCAAATTGCAGGCCAATTGTATGCTTCGAGCTTTTTACTATTGTTTGAGGTGAATTTACAATATCCCTTGAGGTTATTGGTGTAATTTCTTCTTCTTTAGTTTGGATCGTATTGGAAGTGTCATTTGTATTTTCCTCCTGGAGGGAAAAAACCACATTTAGATCATTAGAATTCGAATTTGCTTTTGCAAGAGGCAACACGGGTGAAGAAAAAGCCTGATTTGAAGCTGAAATCGAATATGTTTCTGAAATGAATGAAGATTGTGCTTCTTTCAAATGAGAAGTTAAGGATGAGTTGAAGGAAATAGCTTTAGAGGATGCTGAAGCTATGGAAGAAGTAGATGTAGAAGTAGATGTAGAATTAGAATTAGAATTAGAAGTAGAAGAGTGAGGTGAAGCGGTTGATAAAGAATTGTTTGAAGTTCGACTTGAAGAAGGCTTGATTGTTGAAAGTGCTTGCTTTGGAGCATCGGAATTTTTCCAATTGAATGCTACAACTGATAAAAGAATGGCTCCAAAAGCACTGAAAATCCACCAAAATACAAGAGGCTTGCGGCGCTTTTTTTGAGCATCGAGGCGCTGCTCTAGGTCCTGGAGGAAAGCAGCAGACGGAATTTCATTTCCAGTCTCGTGCAAACTCGAAAAGAGTTTATCCAACGAATTTTCTTCCTGTTTTTTCATAATGCGAGATGATAAGTTCTTTTAATTTTTTTCTGGCCATTTTGGTGTGCCATTTTGATGTTTCTTCTGTGACACCCAGCATTTTGGCAATTTCTTTGTGCGCATATCCTTCTATGGCAAACAAATTGAAAACCAATCTAGCGGGTTCGGACAAACTCAGCAACATTTCTTGAAGCTGTTCATTGGTAAACACAAGCTCGGTCTGAAAATCTTCAAAACCACGCTCCTCGACTGGTGCGTCAAAACGATAAAGTTCGTTGTAGCGTTTATTACGGCGGTATTCGTCGATAATTTCATTGGAAATAATGCGCTTGACCCAGCTTAAAAAACGGCCGGTTTCGTAGGTATTCAAAAACTGAATGACCTTAACGAAAGCATTGTTAACTACGGTCATTTGTTCGTCAGTATTGCGGTAATAACGTCTTGCCACACTGATCAGCATCGGATAGCACAAGTGGTATAGCTCAAGCTGTGCTTTTCTTTCCCCTTGACTGGCGCGATCTAGTAAGTGTTTTTCTGGTTCTTGCATTGTTTAGCTAACTGCAACACCTAAAGGTAACGTAAAAAGCAAAAGAGAGGTGTAGTGTAACTTTTAGAAGTCATTGCCTGTTTAAAGTTTGATGAAAGATAAAAATTTAAAAAAATTGAGCTACAGATTTCTTTTGGGCATATTTTTAGCACAACTACCTTTTCTTTCAAACGGTCAGGTATTCAATGAATTAAGCACCACATTATCTTTGAACAACCCTGCATATCATTCAGATTTGTCCGTTCATGGCAAAGGTTACTTAAGCTCTGATTTGAAAGCCAATACAGGCATTTATTTCAGTCCGGCAGCCGATTTTGTACTACAACAAAATTTTATCAGGTATCAGTTAGGCCTTGGAAAGTGGAAATTTGGCATCAATGGATTTCATATGAGTGCGTTGGGTCAAAACACCTTTAGTTATGGCCTAAACCTAAGCCGAGATTTTCCGATCAAGCGAAATGTCAACCTAAGAGTTGGAGCTGGGCTCAATCAAAACATTTCACACCTCTCTGAAATTGGTTTTTCAAGTGTCACGTACTCCCCTACTATTGGACTACAATTGAACTATAAAGACTGGAGCTTCTTTAACAGTTATGGAGAATTTGGATTTCAAGTAGCTGCAACAAATAGATTTGCGCTAGACAGCCTGCAGCAAATTCACACAACACTTTATTATGAACAAATTTATGGTTTTCAAAGGTTAAGTGGCAATTTAGAATACGCTTACAAACGATTGGCTTTACTTATTGGCTATTCTATGCGGAGTTACATTGCGGGCGCTGGCTATATGGTGGCCGACAATCAACAACTTTTACTCAGTGCCAACTGGCAAAGAAACCTCCTAAGTATAGGTGAGCAATTCAATATACAACTTGGTTATCATTGGAGTTTGTGTCACCGACCAACGCTTCGAAAATTCACTGGCACACCATCGTTTTAAATCCTTAGATACTAAAAAGTTAATTTTTACGTTAAGGAGTGATGCGCATCATTTTAGTTTATTTGCTTCTTTTTTCTCTGAATGTGGAGGCTCAAGGATGGCAGCAACTAACAGCGTTCCCAGGTGGGGCTCGCGATGACGGCGCCCAGTTCACCATTAACGATATCCATTACTGCGGCACTGGTCGTGCAATAGATTTTTCCTGTAAAGGAGACTTTTATGCATACCAATCAAATACTGGAAGTTGGCTGCCAATTGCACCATTGCCTCTTTGGCAAGAAAGACAATACACCAGTGCTTTTAGCTATGACGGATTTGGCTTTGTGGTTGGTGGTGAAAATTGTCTTGGAAATTATTTCAATACCTTCTTAAAATATTCGCCTTTGACTAATTCCTGGACTTCAATGCCCGACTTACCTGCAGCCGGAAGAGCAGGCGCTCAGCACTTTTTGATTGGAGCTGATTTATTTTTAATCGGAGGTCGCAATAACAGCGGTATATTAAAAGAAGTTTGGTGTTTTCATTTCAATACAAACAGCTGGGAGCAACTCAATGACTTGCCATTTAATGGTTGTTGGAGAGGGCTTTGTGCAACTTATAATGATGTTGGCTATTTGTTTGGAGGCCGTACAAATGATGCTGCGCAGAGCGGTTGGAATGTCAATACATGGAAATATGAACCAACAACGGATACTTGGACGCTATTTTCAGGTTTTACCGTTGGAGAAAAAATGTACCAAAGTATGGCTCAACAAGACTCTTTGCTATTTATTTTTGGCGGTGTTGATCCCAACGATCAGACACATTCTGAGCTGGTTCAAATCAACCTAAATAGCTTCCAAATAGATACCCTTTCTCTTTTTGATGGAAGTCCGAGGAAAGGGTGCATTGGATTTACAAGTGCTGGTTACTTTTATTTGAGCACAGGTATTTCCGGCTCAGAACGACTGGACGAAACTTGGAGATTTGCCTACCTCAGTAATGCGGGTTTTACAGAAAAAAATCCTTTTGACATCTCCATAAATTTTGAAAACAAGCAGTTACAATTAGTGCTAAAAGAACCTATGAATGCTGAAAATGCCCGCATTCTTGATATACAAGGCAGAGCATTACTTGCACAAAAATGCACTCAAAAAACACTTCTATTTGAGCTTTCTTCATTGCCAACAGGTAGCTATTTCATACAAGTTGCTTCCTTTACAAAACGTTTTCAGTGGTAGAGCTGAACATGGATTGTTTTTGACTTATATTCATAATTGAGCACACCATCAATTACTTCAAATGTAGCGGCATCCCAAACGCTTTTTGTTTGGTAGACCTGTTGGGCAATGCCGGTTGTTAGGTCTATTTTGAAAAATACAAAATGAAAATTGGTAGGCGCAATGACGTAGCAATCGTTGCGAATTGGATCGATGAGTAATTCCTTTCTTTTCAGAGACTTGAGACCCTCTGATTTCAGCACAATTTCTTTGGAATCGATTACAGAACCATACATGGTTAAACGCGTCAGCCGTGTTGCTTGATCACTAATTACCAATAAAGTATCGTTGTAATGATGCAGCAGCGCGTTGAATTTTGTTTGGCGATCAGCGTTATAAAAGATTTGAAAATAATTGGCCGAAGATCTGGGATAAGAAGCCCCAAATGGTTTTGTTTTATCGAAATTTCGGTAGTAAAACGTTCCAGGATTTTCGCGGTCACTGGTGGTCATGTATTGATGAGCAGTACCTGGAATACTGACAGCATTCGAACGTCTTGCTCTTTGAGACAAATACTGTGGTGGGGTAATTCTATTGCGAATGACTCGTGCTTGAATTGGTGTGGTAATCCATTCAGACACGTCGTACTGAGCCAAATGAATGAAACAGTCGTTTGCAAAAAATGATGGTCGATAGAAGCATTCATCTTTAGACAAATTAGGATAAGCTGGCAAGGAATCATTGCCATACATCAAATTGAGAATTAACAAGGTTTCTTTACCAATTATTGCAGCTAATGAATGCTTGTTGTCTTGCAATGACCAGCTATTGGCATTTATATTTAATGTGACAAAGGCCATTAGTAAATCAGCTTTTTTGCGCAAGGTTTTTTCTTGTGTATTGGTGAGCTGTAAATCATGCATCATTGGTAAAAGAGAATCGGTACCAATCGCATACATCTGCAACGGTTCAAGTAAAGGGGTCGCTGCAAGCAAGCCGTCCGGCGTTCTGGTATTTTTTTGAGTGCTACCAATAGGACTCATCTTCGGATTTTCAAGAGGTTTAGCCTTCTGACTTTCAGGTTTTTTCTTGGTCTGCTCGCCCTCATTGCCAAGCTGCAAACCTGCTAAAATTACAAGGCTCAAAACCCCGCCGAAAAGTACACTTTTTTTGATTTTCTGCCACTTCGTATAGCGGCGCAGTTTGCGTTCAAAAACAGGCCAAGATTGTTCAGCCAATAATTGGAGTTGTTGTGGCTCATTCATGGTCAAGGTGTTTTTTGAGGGTTACTTTTGCCGTTTTTAAATGCCAATGAACGGTTTGTACATTCATCGAAAGCAGCTTTGCTATTTCTCTTGGTTTGAGCTCTTCAAAAGCGAATAAACTAAACACAAAGCGCGTTTTATCAGTGAGTAAATCCAGTAATTGAGTTACCTTTTGATTTTCCAATTCATGATCAATTTGTAGGTCAAAATTTTCTTCAAATACTGGTTCTTCAAGCGCTGTAAAAGGCCTAAACGCCCATCTTTGTTTGCGGCGATAGGAGTCGATCAACTCGTTGCGTAATATAACCGCTAACCATGCCTCCATTGAAGTTCCTGGTGCAAATTTCTCAATGTGTTTCAGTGCTTTGAGTTGTGCGTTATGAACAACAGTGAGCTGATCATTGGTGTGGGGATAATATTTTGCTGCTTGCCGCATGAGGCTTGCGAAAGTAAAGCAATACCATTCCT
Organism: Flavobacteriales bacterium; assembly: GCA_046073985.1. Taxonomy (GTDB): domain Bacteria; phylum Bacteroidota; class Bacteroidia; order Flavobacteriales_D; family Crocinitomicaceae; genus UBA952. Next base: position 50,259 of record JBJTNI010000037.1, read on the forward strand.
TGACCGTTTTGTTGTCTTGTTGCTGGAGTCGTTTGAGTGTCGCTGCGTCAAAGTGCATAAGTAGCGGATCTGACTGCTAACGCAGCACCAAATAAAATTAGGTGGTGAGGTCCTTAATTTTTTGTGCAGCTTGGTCGTATTTCATGAGCAACAAAACGGCAAGCAGGATACTCGCAAAAACTAAATGAGCAGTTTGTACGAGGCCAGGCATATCGGCATAGGCCAACGCTACGCCAGTTATTAGCTCGGCTGCCAACAAGAAAAATGCAGTGTTGATGCGGTGATAGGCCCATTTTTTACGATTTTGCCAAAATAGATAAGTCAGTAATATCAATACCAACCAACTGAAACTTCTATGGATAAAGAATGGCATCCCGAGTGCTTCTATCCATTGGCTTCTAGAATACCCTTGCTTAACAAGTGCATCGATTGCTTCTCTGACCTGTGTGCCAAGAAACATTTGATAAAAAGTTATGAGTAATATGAGCCAAGTCAGCCATTTAAACGAACTTTCTTGCGGTAGCTTGAGTGCTTTTTTATCTTGCATTTGATGCACTAAATAAAGTTGTAAGGCGATGATCACTAAGGCCAAAAAGAGGTGCACTGTAATAGTCCATGGAACTAGGTTAGTTGCCACCACGATTGATCCAAACCAAGCTTCAATAGCCATTAAAACTAAATTGAGCCCCGCAAGTAGCAACCAACGGCGTTTGCGGTACCAAAGCAACATCCAAAAAAAACTAAGTAACATGGTATTTCCAGCCAAAAAACCAGCCAAACGATTGATGTATTCGATCCAGGTTTTTCTTGGATTAAAAGCTTCCTCTTTGTAAACTTCAGGGTCATTTAAGATCTTTTGGGCTGTTGCATCCATCCCGATTTTGTCCAGGAACTTACAAAACTTCTGAACTTTCTTTTGGCGCTTCAATAAATAGGCCTCCTGGTAATCAATAGGTAATTCGGTGAGGGTAGTTGGCGGAACCCATTTACCAAAACACTTTGGCCAGTCCGGACAACCCATACCGCTGCCCGACATGCGTACAAAACTTCCGGCAAAGACGACTAAAAAGATGAGGACTAAAACCGTCCATTGAAAACGCAAAAAGATACCTGAAACTTTCATGACTCAAATTTACGATAAATGCGTTTCTCATTTTTCTATTTTTTGCGCTTATTGTATCTTTGTGCTTTAGATAAGATATGGAATTTAACGCCCTTACAGCGATCTCCCCAATAGACGGTCGCTACCAATCCAAAACAACTGCACTTCAAGCTTATTTTTCTGAGTTCGGTCTGATACGCTACCGCGTACTTGTAGAAGTCGAATACCTCATCGCCTTGGCCGAGAGTGGGATTTCTAATCTCAAAGATTTTCCCAAGGATAAATACGCTGCACTGCGCGCTATTTACACCAATTTTACCCAAACAGACGCCAACTGGATCAAAACAACCGAACAAACCACCAATCACGACGTCAAGGCAGTTGAGTATTTTCTCAAAGAGAAGATGCAACATCTTGGCCTCGATGCTTATCTAGAATTTATTCACTTTGGCCTCACCTCTCAAGACATCAACAATACAGCCATTCCACTTTCTCTCAAAGAAGGACTACAAGATGTTTACATACCTCAAGTGAAGGGTTTGATTGCCAAACTCAGAAGTCTAGCAACTGAGTGGAAAGACATCCCGATGCTAGCCCGTACCCACGGTCAGCCTGCATCTCCAACGCGCCTTGGCAAAGAAATACAGGTTTTTGCAGAACGCCTTCAAAAACAGCTCGATCAATTAACAGCCATTCAATTACCCGCCAAATTTGGTGGCGCAACCGGAAATTTCAATGCTCATTTTGTGGCTTATCCACAGACAGATTGGGTTTCTTTTGGCAACCATTTTGTCAACGACATTTTAGGTTTAGAACGTTCGCAAACTACCACCCAGATTGAGCACTACGATCAACTTGCGGCGCTATTTGATAGCATGAAACGCATCAATAATATCATCCTTGACTTAGATCGCGACATGTGGACCTACATTTCCATGGATTATTTCAAGCAAAAAATCAAAGCGGGTGAAATTGGTTCTTCGGCTATGCCACACAAAGTCAACCCTATTGATTTCGAAAATTCAGAAGGAAATGTTGGCCTCGCCAATGCACTCTACGAGCATTTAGCTGCAAAACTCCCGGTTTCTCGTCTTCAACGCGACCTCACTGACTCTACAGTTTTAAGAGTTGTCGGGGTTCCTATTGCACACAGCATAATTGCATTTGGTGCAACCATGAAAGGCCTCGACAAATTATTACTCAATTCCGATCAACTTGCACAAGATCTCGAAGACAATTGGGCTGTCGTAGCAGAGGCCATTCAAACTATTTTACGTAGAGAAGGTTTCGAAAAGCCCTACGAGGCGCTCAAAGGACTCACTCGTAAAAACGAACGCGTAACCAAAGAAAGTGTACACGCTTTTATTGATGAATTGCCCGTAAGTACGGCAATTAAAGTTGAACTCAAAGCAATCAGCCCATCCAATTATTTAGGCGTTCAAATGGTAAGTACCGAATGAAGTTTGTAGTCCTCATCTTGCTATTCTTGCCGCAACTGTTGCTCCATGCACAGGTGCCCGATTGGCAATGGGGAACACTGAGCCGGAGTAAAGGCCCTCTCCTTCAAATTCTTACAGAAGAAGGACAAGATTTCAAAGCACTCTATGCGACCAACCAACTCGGTGGCGCTCAATATATCCTGACAAAATACAACGGGCTCACTCCTATTTCTGATTACAAAGTGAAACCCGTTACCCCAGCTGGATACGGCTACTTTCAACAAACCTTGCTCATCGGTTATGACACCTACATCTTCATTGGTGACAGAGTCGGTAAAGAAATGAAACTCTTCGTCAAAAAACTCGATGCAGAATTTAACGAAGTAGAAGTAAGCGAGTTACTCAGTTACATTGATCCTAGCCCAAATCCACTGCCCAATTTTTCGATTATTCAAGCACCGGATCGGTCTCATTTTGGTATTTTTTACAGTATTCCAGGTCGACGCAATGGCATTGACACCTACGGTTATCAGATCTACAACAACCAATTTCAACTTCAAAGCTCAGGCGAATACAATTTGCCTTTTGAAGCCAATCTGAGTTCGATCGAAGACTACTTTCTCACCAATGAAGGCGAACTTTTCATAGGCGTCATTGAACTTAGTATCAATGAAAACCAAGCCCTCAAAACAAAAAAGAATTTCAAAAACTTACATGTTTACCAGCTATCTAGCGCACAAATCAAAGACTATACTTTTGATTTAGAAGGGAAACGCATCACCAATTTCATCATGAACTCGGAAGGCAAAAGCAGCCTGACACTTTTTGGTATTTATAGCAATTCAAACGACTCATTTTTGCAAAACGGCTATTTCAATGCGCAAATTGACCTTGAAACTGACAGCGTGGTTGCGGTGGGTTTTATTGCCTTTAGTCGCGAGATGATGCTCAGTGAACACAACGCCTCAGAACAAATGCGCATTGAACGCAGGCTGGAAAGAAAAAATGAATTGCCGCAACTTTCTCAATATGAAGTCAGAGACATTTTTACTTTACCAGATGGCAGTTATGTCGGATCGATAGAAAAGTATGACGTTTACACCAGTGTCAGTTACAACAATCAAACTGGACAGCGCAGCACCTACACCTATTACTACTACAATGATATCATTGCTTTTTGCATAGATACTAATGGGCAATTACGTTGGGAACAACGCATACCAAAAAGACAATACAGCATCAATGATAATGGCCCCTATAGTTCCTACGCTAGTTTTTTATCTGACCAACGCATCTGCTTTATTTTCAATGATTCACAGTCAAATTATGATGAAAACGGACAATTTGTTCAAAATGCAAGCGAAGTCCAGACATTTAGCCTCAGTAAAAACCGCAATGTGGGTGCCTATGTCACTATTGATTTAAAAACGGGTCAGCAAACCAGACAAATAGGTCATGAACGCAAAGATGAAAATATCCTACTTGTTCCAAAAGCCTTCACCTATGACCGAAAAAACAAAGGACTTTATACCTACGGAATTTTTGGACCTCAGGAAAAATTCGGTTATTTACAGTTCAAATGATGAAAAACTGCCTACTTATTTTTGTAATGCTGCTTTTTTGGAGCTGTAGTAATTCTCCTCAAACGCCTGTCGCAAATACTGAAAAACTCGGTAAGCTGCCTCATGACGATCACAGTTATGCCAACTTGCATCAAATTCGTACCAAGCACTTACAACTCGATTTAGAAGTCAACTTTGAGTCTCAAACTATATATGGCGTGGCCAGACACCAAATGATCAACAGAGGTGCCGACACCGCTATATTTGACATCAAAGGCTTACTGATTCAGAAAGTAACACTCGGAAATCATCAAAGGGAACACGAAAAAGAAACCGACTTTACCATCGGGCCCATGGATAAAGACAGCATTATTGGTCAAGCACTACTTGTCAATGTCGATTCCAACACGACTTTTGTAAATATTTATTACCAAACCACAACTGAATCAGCTGCGCTCGATTGGCTAGATACCACTTTAACCAGTTCCAAGACGAAGCCTTTTTTATATACACAAGGGCAAGCCATCTTAACGCGCACCTGGATTCCATTACAAGATTCACCTTCTAATCGCATCACCTATAGTGCCGATGTCAAGGTTCCAAACGATCTTTTGGCACTCATGAGTGCTAAAAATCCGACCTCTTTGCATCCTGACGGCGTTTATCACTTTGAAATGCCTTATGCTATCCCTAGCTACCTTATTGCGCTTGCAGTTGGCGACATCGGTTTTCAAGATCTCGGCTCCGGATGTGGTGTTTATGCCGAAAAAGAACTTTTAGGACAATGCGCCAAGGAATTCGAAGACCTTCCGAAAATGATGCAAGTAGCCAATAACCTTTATGGCAAATATTGTTGGGGGCGCTATGACGTTTTGGTCCTGCCCTATTCTTTTCCATTTGGTGGTATGGAGAACCCCATGTTGACATTCGCCAATCCGACATTACTTACCGGCGACAAAAGTTTAGTTTCCGTTTTAGCGCACGAATTAGCTCATTCGTGGTCGGGAAATTTAGTGACCAACCATTCTTGGTCCGATTTATGGCTCAACGAAGGCACAACTGTTTATTTTGAACAGCGCATTATGGAAGCCCTGTCCGGTAAAGAAATTGCCGATATCATGGCACTCATAGAATTCGATGAGCTACAAGACGCCCTTAAAGAAATTGCTCGTAGTAAAAATCCACAAGACAGCAAATTGCACTTAGAGCTGGCGGGTCGTGACCCTGATCTCGCCTTATCAGATGTAGCGTACGTAAAGGGCGCTTTCTTTTTCAAAACACTCGAACAAAAAGTAGGTCGAGCAGCCCTTGATGAATTTTTGAAAAATTACTTCGCACATTTTGCATTTCAAACCATTGATGCCAACACCTTCATAGACTACCTTGAGCAACATTTGCTCAATGCGCAACAAACTGACTTCAATTACCGCCAATGGATTTTCGAACCTGGCCTACCAAAAAATTGTCTGCAAATCAATTCGCCAAGATTGGATCAAATGAAGCTTTTTGCACAGCAATTCAATGCTGGCTCCAACCCTTTTAAGCCGACTTTTAAATACAAATGGATTCGTAAAAATGGTAAGCGAAAGAAGGTTAAAGTAGATTTAAGCATCCATTACCAGGATAGAATAATACAAGAATGGCAAATTTTCATTAGAAACCTCAGCCCACAAACGAGCGCTGCCCGCATGCGCATACTGGACCGAGACCTACACTTTACTTCTTCGCAAAATAGTGAAGTCTTGAAAGAATGGTTTGTGTTGGCTGCTCAAAATGCCTATGCACTTGAAATCAGGTCATCGATTGAAGCGTTTCTTGTCAAGGTAGGCCGCCGAAAGTACCTCATGCCTATTTACGAAGCTTTGAATAATAATCCTAAAACCAAACAAATAGCAAAGGATATTTTCAATAAAGCCAAAGGAAATTACCACAGCGTATCACGCAGTTCTGTAGCCAGTCTTTTGGAGAATTAAAAGGAAAATACAGCGCAATCAGTGCCCGTATTCAGACAAGAATTTGATGCGCACTAAACGCAGCTCTTCCTCTGAATAACAGCCATCAAATTCATGATAAGCGGTGAGTAAATCATCAGACTCTGCTTCAAGGAAATAATCGATGATTTCTTCTTGATTATCGCTATCGAGCACTTCGTCGAGGTAATAAGCAATATTGAGTTTTGTTCCGGAATTGACTACTGTTTCGAGTTCTTCAATGAGTTCATTGAAAGATTTACCTTGCGCCTTAGCGATATCCTCTAAATTGAGTTTGCGGTCAATGTTTTGAATGAGCTGAACTTTGGCGCCCGATTTATTCACCAAAGACTTGACTACAAAATCGAGCGGACGCTCAATTTGTTGGCTTTCAACGTGTGCTGCAATGAGGTCTAAGAATGCCTGGCCATAGCGCTGCGCCTTACCAACCCCAACTCCTTGAATAGCTGTGAGCTCTTGCATGGTAATCGGATATTGCACGCACATGTCTCGCAAGGATGGCTCTTGAAAAACTACAAAAGGCGGAACACTAGCCTGCTTGGCAACTGATTTTCTTAGGTCTAGCAACTGGGAATAGAGTAATTCATCAAGGGCAGCACCTTTTTGATTTATTGCAATGATGGAATCGTCGTCGTCGGTGTTGGAGAAATCGTGTTGCTTGAATATTTGGAACGGTACAGGCGCTTTTCTGAAAGCGTGCCCTTTATCTGAGAGCTTAAGGGTGCCAAAGGTTTCGACATCTTTATAAAGAAAACCATTGACAACTGCCTGTCGGATTACAGCATTCCAAAAATGTTCGTCCTGGTCTTTGCCAGCTGCAAATAATGGTAGTTGGTCGTGTTTGTAGGCCTTGATATCGGCATTTAAGTGCCCAGATAAAAAGGCGCAATAATGCTTGGCTTTTTGGGTTTCATCGAGCAAAGCAACGGCGTCAAGCAACAACTTTAAATAAGCCTCTCCTTGCATTTTTTCTTGCGGATGGCGACAGTTATCGCATTGCTCATTGCAAAGCTGTTCGTTGAACTCTTCTCCGAAATAGTGCAAAATGAATTTTCGGCGACATACCGAGGTTTCTGCATAAGACACAATTTCATGCAATAACTGACGACCAATTTCTTGTTCGGTGATGGCTTTGCCTTGTAAAAATTTATCGAGTTTTTCGATGTCTTTGTAGCTGTAAAAGGCAACGCATTCGCCAACCCCACCATCGCGGCCGGCTCTTCCGGTTTCTTGATAGTAACTTTCAATGGACTTCGGAATGTCGTGGTGTATGACGTATCTGACATCTGGTTTATCAATGCCCATTCCGAATGCAATTGTGGCTACAACGACATCGACCTCTTCCATGAGAAAGGCATCTTGGTGCTTGGCTCTTGTACCAGCATCGAGACCTGCATGATAAGGAATTGCTGAAATTCCGTTAACTTGTAAAAGTTCGGAGATTTCCTCGACTTTTTTACGACTAAGGCAATAGATAATGCCACTTTGCCCCTCTCGTTGTTTGATGTAACGGATAATTTGCTTTTCAACCTCTCGTTTGGGCCTAATTTCGTAATAGAGGTTATCTCGGTTAAAAGAGGATTTAAATACGTCGGCATCGAGCATATTTAAATTCTTTTGTATGTCGTATTGTACTTTTGGTGTTGCTGTTGCGGTGAGCGCGATGATCGGAACCTTGGAAATTTTCTCAAATATTTCGCGTAGCCTGCGGTATTCTGGCCTGAAGTCATGTCCCCATTCAGAAATACAATGGGCTTCGTCAATGGCAAAAAAGGAAATTGGAACTGCCGCTAAAAAGTCAATGTTTTCTTGCTTTGTAAGCGATTCAGGTGCCACATAAAGCATTTTGGTGCGCCCAGAAAGCACATCTTCTTTGACTTTTTGTATTTCAGCTTTGCTTAATGATGAATTTAAAAAATGTGCAATGTGCCCAGTTTCACTGACTCCGCGAATGGCATCGACTTGATTTTTCATTAGCGCAATCAGTGGCGATACAATAATGGAGGTACCTGGTAAAATGAGCGAAGGTAATTGATAACACATGGATTTACCTCCACCCGTTGGCATGATTACAAAAGTATTGCGGCCAGCAAGGATGTTTTCAATGATTTGTTGCTGAGCTCCTTTGAAATGATCAAAGCCAAAATGCTGGCGCAATGCGCCTTTGAGGTCGTATGTTTGGTCGATTACGGACATATGTGTGATGCTGTAACAACGGTCGGTTACAGTTGTTCATTTAAAGATAAGGCTAATTTTACAACTAGCTTATATGAATTGCTAAAAATCAACCGTTAAAAGCAACGACTTCCTGAACTTCAGGCAAGTGTTGTTTCAATAAGTTTTCAATGCCGCCTTTGAGTGTAGCAGTAGAAGACGGACACCCCGCGCAAGAGCCTTTCAAAAGGACCGTTACTTTGCCGTTTTCAAAACCCAAAAAATCAATGGCGCCACCATCGTTGGCAACAGCAGGGCGCACATATTGATCGAGCAAATCTGCAATGGCGTCATCGAGCTCTGACGCTTCAAATTTTGGCAACGCTTGTGGTTTATCTGCGGTTTGTTCTTTAGTTTGTTCTTCTTGGTCAAGTTGGATTTGACTTGGCATAGCAATCAGGACTTCTTTACCAAAGGCTATCCATTCGCGGATAAACTCGCGGAGCTCCATGGTAATGAAATCCCAGGGAACGTTATCTGTTTTGGCTACAGTGACGAAATTTGATGCTACAAAAACTTTAGCTACAAATGGGAAGTCAAAGAGGGCTTCTGCCAGAGGCGAATAGCCTTTTGCACTCATTTTTGAATCAAATTCTACCGAAGCACCAGTAGGCAATAAATATTTATTGGCCACGAATTTCATGGTGTTTGGGTTGGGGGTCATTTCGCTGTAAACTGTAACGGGAATCATGGGATTTGTATTTCGTTACAAAGATAACCAAATCTAATCGGCTTTGTTCGACAAATGCGCACTTTCTAAAAGGTCAATAACAGATTTTACAGGAGAAAAAATAGCGGAGGGTAATTCGACAAATAAGGTGTTCCAGTGTGCCATAGCGCCGTTCCATAAACCGGGTTGCTCGACAAATTTTACTTTTTGGCCACCATGTAGTTTTTCAACTACAAAACAAGTATCTGCATCTTTGAACGCTTGCAAGTTGTGGGGCTTGTTATAAAGATCACAAGGGCTCAAGACCATCAATACTGGGTTGAAATGGGTACTTTGCAATAATAGCTGACTGGCATTAGCTAAATGCATGAGTTGAGACTTCTCGATAATTTGTTTCGACTTTGTACCTTGTTTTGAAATAAAGAAAGGACCTCCACCAGGTTGGCCGTCATTGCGTACCATACCACAAACCCTTAGCGGGCGATTGAGTAAATCTTGCCAGTTAGCATCTTTAACTTCTGAGAGCAGTTGCGCATCAAACAGACCCATAGATTCATTCCAGCTGCAAAGTCCTTGGAAATCATTGTTGTCGACAAAAGATTTTAGTGCCGTACGGATTTCAATTTGCAGCCCTACTAAAAATTCCCAGTTTTGATTACTGGCCTCTTGCTGCGTAAAATGCTGAACGTTATCGATGTTTTTAACTAGGATATAGGTAGCATTCAACGCTTGAAGATTGCCTAATAGTGTGCCATGTCCTGCGGGTCTTCGGACTGCCTGCCCGTTTGTATCGAGCAATAAGTTTGCGTCTGCTTGAAAAACAAAAGCATCGGTTGTTGTATCTTGTGTTGAATAATTTACATGATACTTTTTGGCAGTGAGCGCTGCTAAGTCTTGGATGGAGCGTTCAAAATCTTGTTCAAAAGCTTCTTGTATTGTAAAATGGAAAGCACAGTTTTTGAATGGCAAGGCTGAACCTTGCATGACGTGCTCTTGGAACGGATTTAAAATAAAAGGCTCGTGGGTATGGAATGGAATCAATCCTTTTGGGATTTGGGCATAATTCAAGCCTTGTTGACCCAGCAAGTGTTCAATGAGGGTTGCCAATTCAAGTGTACCATCATGATAAGCCAGTTGGAGTTCGGTTGGCAACTTTCTAAACAACGCAAATTCGGAAAGTCGGCTAAAAAACCGAGCTGCCTTTTGGGAATTTTCAGGGTTGGGGTACTGCATGAATTCAGTTAGAAATTCAAACATCCTCGACCCGGAACCAGAGGCCGGCACAAAATAGCTTACTACTGGCGCCTGCAACTTTGCCAACTGACGGTATTGCTCTTTTTGATCTTCGGAGAAACTCAAAATACCATCACCTACCCTGCAAGCTGACAGCACATCTAATGGTGTGGTACCATTTAGAATGATGTCGCGTTGTTGTTGAATGGCGTGCCGAGGATCCATTTGATTGGCTGCTTTTTTGTTACTTTGCACCGTGTTTAACTGGCTCGAATTTACTGCTTTTATTTGGAAGGCCAAAGGCCGTCACGGCACACATTCGCCGTTTGCCTACTTTTTGGTGGATATCGTTCGACAAATAGACATTCAAGCCACTCAAAACAAAAATACCTCCAAAAAATGGCAGCAAATCAACCGATTTGCCCGACAACTTGCTACTGCACTACCTGAATTTGAATGCATTGAAGTAAAAAATAGTTTTCGATTGGTCGCTGCCGATAAGAAACAAATTATTGTAATTGCGCAGTTAACAGATCCGTCTTTTTACGAGCAAATTGCATCCTTGGAAATCCACCCAGAAAGCATACTGCTCTTGCCTGCAGTTTTTGTCAGAAAACAAAAACAACATTGGCAAGCACTTTACCAACAAGAAAACTGGCATTTTAGCGCAGATGCTTGGTATTTTGGTGTTTTAAGCCCACGGCCCCAACAAGCCAAACAACATTTTTTGTTGAAATTAACCTAAGACCCCAATAATCTTTAGCTTTGTTCGTTGTATGACCATGCGTTTCGTTACTTTTTGTTTGGTACTTTTAGGATTGTCAGTCTGGGGCAGTCTTAGTTCGTGCAATAAACAAGTATTGCTTTCAAAAGCGCACCTTGAATTTTCTACGGATACATTGGTTTTCGACACTGTATTTACAACGGTCGGATCAACGACAAAAGCCTTTAAAATCTACAACAATGAAAACAAAAGCCTCAATATTGACGCCATTGAGCTCATGGGAGGTTCTCAATCTGTATTTCGCATCAATGTAGATGGTATTCCTGCCGATTTACATGAAGATGTCCTGCTTGAGCCCCAAGATTCACTTTTTATTTTTGTAGAAGTGACGCTCAATTCAAATGGCTTGAACCAACCTTTAATTATTGAAGATTCAATTCGTTTTCGCACAAATGGTAAAGATCAATTTGTGAAATTAGCGGCTTGGGGGCAAGACGCCTATTTTCATTACACCAATTTTCAAGCGCAAGTTTTTGACCTCAATGAAGGTATTTGGCCCAATGACAAGCCCCATGTGATTTACGGAGCAGCAATCATTGATTCATCTAAAACACTCACCATTCAAGCCGGAACACAAGTTTATCTGCACAAAAACGCATTGCTCTATGTCTACAAAGGTTCTTTACAAATCGAAGGGCAATTGGGTAATGAAGTTGTTTTTCAAGGCGACCGGCTCGAGCAAGATTATCAAGACGTCAGTGGACAATATTATGGCATTTATTTCCACGAGGCTTTGCCTTCAAGCATTGACTACGCCATTTTAAAAAACGGTACCAGCGGGGTTCATCTATACAGCGAAGACCCAAGCAATTCTGGCTACACTTTACAGCTTACAAACACTCAAATATATAATCAGGCTCGTTATGGTGTTTTTATTTATGCTGGCGCTAAAGTAAAAGCAGAAAATTGCGCCATTTCGCACAACGGAACCCATGCTCTTTTGGTTTTACAGGGTGGTGCATTTAATTTCAACCATTGTAATTTATTAGGTTACGGTACTTCAACCAATCCTGCTGTAGGCATTAGCAATTACTTTACCAATTACCAACTCAACGAGACCTATGTTTCTAATATTGAAGAAGGCGTCTTGAAGAACTGCGTATTGGACGGCAATCTAAAAACCGAATTAGCAATAGACACCATACAAATGACTGGTGTATCGCTCAATTTTCACTTCTCCTATACTCTGATCAAATCAGAAAAAATCTATACAGACAGTTTTTATGGCGATCAGATTTTCTGGAACAAAGCCAGTGCTTTTAATAATCCTAGTGAGCGCAATTTTACTTTTGCAAACAATTCTTATTTGAGCAACAATGGCATCACATCTAGCGTTTTCAACGACATTCTAGGTAATGGGCGTGGTAATCCGCCAGATATCGGAGCCTATGAAATTCAATAGCATCTGAATAAGCTGAATTTCAAAAACATTCGTTTGAGTTTCAAACAAAAAAGAGAGGGCCGCTGCGCGGCCCTCTCTTTTTTGTTGATCTTTTGAAACTTAAGTGTTCTGTTGAACCTAAAAGGTCAATCTGAATTAAGCAGTTGCAATCATGTTGTCCAACACATCCATAACGCTTTTAACGGCTTCAGCTGAGTCTGCAAGAAGGGCTTTCTCTGCATCGTTGAGTTGGAGTTCGATGATTTTTTCGATACCGTTTTTACCTAAGACTACAGGGACTCCTAGATAAATGTTTGAGTATCCGTATTCTCCTTGTAGCCAAGCGCAAACAGGGAAAATGCGTTTTTGATCGCGCACAACTGCCTCAACCATTTGAGCTGCAGCTGCTCCTGGAGCATACCATGCTGAAGTACCTAATAACTTCACGATTTCACCACCACCAAATTTTGTGCGCTCGATGATTTCGTTGAGTTTAGCTTCTTCAATCAATTCAGTTACAGGAATACCTCCTACAGTTGTATAACGCGGTAGTGGCACCATTGTGTCGCCGTGGCCACCCATTAAAACTGCCTGAATATCTTTAGGTGATACATTGAGTTCTTCTGCTAAAAATGCGCGGTAACGAGCTGTATCAAGTACACCAGCCATTCCGAATACACGTGATGAAGGCATGTTTGCATTCAAGTATGCACAATAAGTCATGACATCAAGCGGGTTAGAAACTACAATGATGATTGCATTTGGCGAGTATTTCACTACGTTTTCCGTCACGGTCTTAACGATACCTGCATTGGTAGCGATAAGGTCGTCACGAGACATCCCTGGCTTGCGCGGCAAACCTGAGGTAATGACCACAACGTCTGAATCTGCTGTGCGCGAATAATCATTGGTAGAACCCACTGTACGTGAATCATAAAGATTGATTGGGGCCGTTTGCCAGATATCGAGTGCTTTGCCTTCTGCAAATCCTTCTTTGATATCCAATAAAACAATTTCATTGGCGATTTCTCGGGTAGCCAATACATCAGCACAGGTTGCTCCCACGTTTCCTGCACCTACAACAGTTACTTTCATTTGCTTATTTTTTAAATTGATAAAAGCGATAGCGTGACGAATTTACGCATTAGTTAAGAAAAAAATAGCTTTTTTTGACACGAATTCAAAAACTACCAATCTAGAAGGCAACCCTTTTTAGTTGGTTGCGTTTCTTATACATTGAAAATTGGAGCAGCAAAAAGAACTCAAGTCAATTGTGGAGGCTTGCCTCAGGGGTGAACGGCGCGCACAAGAGCGTTTGTTCCAAACCTACTACGGCAAAATGCTTGGAGTTTGCATGCGTTATCTAAGCGATCGCGATAGCGCGCAAGAAATCCTCCAAATTTCATTTTTGAAGGTCTTTGATAAATTGGAATTTTTTGATTTCACTGGCTCTTTAGAAGGCTGGATCCGTCGGATTGTTACAAACACCGCGATTGATCACCTCCGAAAAGCCAAAAAAAATCCTTTCCTCAGTGACCAAGACAACGATTTTGTTGCCCAAAGCGCTGACCCAATGGTCGAAGCAGAACACACCGAACTGCTAGAACTCAAAGGGCAAGTTGCCATAGAGGCCATCGGTAAACTCTCGCCAGCTTACCGAGCAGTTTTCAACCTCTATGTCATTGAAGACCACACCCACAAAGAAATTGCCGAAATTTTAGGTATTTCCGAAGGGACCTCAAAATCCAATTTAGCAAAAGCAAAAATGAATTTGCAAAGGCTTTTAAAAGAACAATTTACACTGATCGAAAAACAATGAAAGATCAATTTGAAAATAATATCAAGTCGTTGGTGGAAGATTTCACCTACGACTACGACCCTAAGGCTTGGGAAGCGCTCTCTAAAAAGCTACCAACAAGTCCGAAGGCTGGTTCTGTAATTGGTAAAATTGCAGCGCTTGTCGTTGTTATCACTGTTGCTGCTGCATTGTGGTTTAATACAAATCCTACACAAAACCAAACATCAACTGTTCAAGAACAAAAAATCACTAGAGGCAAAGAAAGCGTATTTAACGAGCAAAAAACAAAATCACGCCCTCAGCATAATGCTTCAAAAGAGCTAGCTATTCAAAATGTACAAAATAATGCTCTATTTCAAGCTTCAGGCTTCGCTGCAACTGCAACTGAACAAATTACTAATCAATCAACTAGATGGGCAACTGCACCTTTAGAAATTACATCGCTTTCTGATGCTCCGACACAAAGACCTGATGTTGGCACCTGGACTGCTCCTGAGCTACTTTCCGAAAAGCCAAAGCTACCAGAACCTGCAACCGAGTTCCAAAACAAACCAACAGCTCCGTGTCAAGGCCTCAAAGTACAGCTCACTGCTGAAAACATCTCCTACGAAAGCGGCTATCCGATGGTCCATATCAATGCTGAGTCTTCTGTTTCGAATATCACCTGGAGTTCAAACGGCAGTCTTATCAATCAAAAATCTAAAGCAACCGACCTATTGGCTTTCAAGCAACAAACCTACACAGTAAGTGCCCATGTCAGTCAGGAAGAATGCAACACCACTGAATCTCTGACCATTATTTCTGATCAGAACTACAACCTATTGGCAGTAAACGCATTCAATCCGCAATCCAGAGACGAACGCAACGCGCGCTTCATGCCTTATGCCCTTACTATCAGAGAGGTTCGCTTCGTACTTACTATCATCGACCCTGATAACGGCGCAGTCATTTTTAATACTGCAGATGCACAAAATGCTTGGGATGGCATAGATCAACGTACTGGCCAGCTCATCAAAGCGCAAAAAGCTTACATCTGGAGAGTCCTTCTTGAGAATCCATTGCCCGGAGAAAAAAACACCTACACGGGTACAATCGTACGCATTTAAGAGCGCTAGACTGATTGGAATTGCTTACATTTGTTGAGCAAGAACCAGTGCAGCCCCATGAGCATTATTCACGTATTACCAGACCACATTGCCAATCAAATTGCAGCAGGTGAAGTCATTCAAAGACCAGCCTCTGTTGTCAAAGAATTGCTTGAAAATGCCGTGGATGCCGGTGCCAGCCAAATTTATTTATTGGTCAAAGACGCTGGCAAAACACTTATTCAGGTAGTAGACAATGGCAAAGGAATGGATGTCACAGACGCAGAAAAGTGCTTTCTAAGACACGCCACAAGTAAACTGAGCAGTGCTCAAGATCTATTTCAGCTCCAAACTAAAGGTTTTCGAGGCGAGGCCCTAGCCTCAATTGCTGCCATTGCCCACGTCACACTCAAAACAAAACAGGCTTCGCAAGAAACCGGCATCAAAATTGAAGTAGAGGGCAATCAAATTAAAAGTAAAACACCCGCCGTTTGCGACAACGGCGCCTCTTTTGAAGTCAAGAATCTCTTTTATAATGTCCCTGCCAGACGCAATTTTTTAAAAAGCGATCAAATAGAACTAGGGCACATCCAAAATGAATTTGAGCGCGTTGCCTTAGCCCACCCAGACCTCGGGTTTTACTTTATCCACAACAACCAAGAAATCCTGACGTTACCTCCATCCAATTTACGAATGCGTGTAGCGGGTGTTCTAGGCCGAAACAGCAATGAAAAGCTAGTTCCAATAGAAGAAAGTACAGATATTGTTAGGGTTTCTGGATACGTTGGCAAACCCGACATGGCCAAAAAAACCAGAGGTGAACAATACCTTTTTGTCAATCAGCGCTATTTCAAAGAACCTTATTTTCATCATGCCATCACCAAAGCTTTTGAAGGCATGATCAGCGACAAACACCATGCGAGTTATTGTATCTTTTTAGAGGTTAATCCCCAAAAAATCGATGTCAATATCCACCCTACCAAAACAGAAATCAAATTTGAAGAAGAACGTTTCATTTACTCCATTTTGCTCAGTAGTGTCAGACAAGCGCTCGGAAAACACAACATTTTCCCATCTCTTGATTTCGACCAAGACACCGCTTTTGACGTACCCCTTGAAGTAAGAAAAACCGAACCCGTTGAGCCACAAATTGTAGTCAATCCGGGATACAATCCATTTAATAGCCAACAAGTTAATGCATCCAATTCTTCACCAGCCTATAGCAGTGCAATCAGAAGTGCCGGATTCGAAAAACAAAACCAGGACACCGCCGGATGGCAAGATTTTTATGACATCGAGCAAAAGCAAGAAGTCCAACAGCAAGAATTTTTTGAAAGCCAAAACAGCCATTCAACCTTATTGATCAACGACAAATACCTTATTAGCCCGAGTAAATCAGGCTTTTTGATCATCGATATCAAAAGAGCACAAAACCGCATTCTATTTGACCAGCTCATGCAACAATTTGTAGCCCAACCACTCCATTCTCAACAACTGCTCTTCCCTATAGAAAGACAACTAAGTGGTGAAGCTAAATTGAGCTGGAGTGCCCATCAAAGTCTTTGGCAGCAATTGGGATTTAACTATGAATTAACCGACACGCATTTGTCAATTCACGGTGTCCCTAGCTTACTCACTGAGCAACACCTCGACGAATGTCTGGACCAACTAACAGATGCCGCCAGCTACCGAGATATCGATAGCGGAGATGTCGCACACTTTTTGGTTTCCAAATTGGCACTTTTTGCAGCCAAGAATTTTAAACTCAATCATCAGCAAGAAGCGATACAATTCGTAGAAGATCTTTTTCAATGTCCACAACACAGCCATACTCCTGCCGGAAAAATCATTATGAATACCCTTACCTTCGAAGAACTCGCTAAAAAATTCTAATATGTTGCAGCAACTACCACAAGTTACCAAAAACATCCTGCTACTCAACATTGCATTTTTTGTAGCAACCCTCATTCTCAACACCCAAGGCATCAACCTAGAAATGACACTTGGTGCACATTACGTAAATTCTCCATTTTTTGAACCGTATCAGGTCGTTACACACTTTTTTATGCACAGTGCCCATGACTTCCTGCACATATTCTTCAATATGTGGCTATTTGTCATGTTGGGCGCTTACCTCGAAAGAATTTGGGGCCCAAAACGCTTCTTTATTTTTTATTTGATCAGTGCTCTTGGGTCATTTGCGCTATACAATGTCATCGGTTTTCTGGAAATACAAGCCCTCAAAGCCCAACTTGCCCAACAATTTGACATCGAACAATTCAATTATTTTCTCAAACATAGCGTGGATTTAAACCTTGAATTAGAATCCCAGATCAATAGCTATCTTGCAGACAACCAAATTGCCGTTACCCCTGAAGTCAATAGCTACCTGAATAAGTCTATTACACCTATGGTTGGGGCGTCTGGTGGTGTTTTTGGCATCATGACCGCTTTTGCCATCCTTTTCCCCAACACAGAATTCAGGTTGTACTTTGCCATCCCTGTAAAAGCCAAATATTTGGTTACAGCCTATTTCTTCTATGAATTGTATTTATCTTTTCAGCCACAAGCCGGAGACAACGTCGCACACTTGGCACACGTTGGAGGCGCAATAGCTGGCGCCATTATGGTCTTGTACTGGAGAAAATCTGACCGTTCAAATTTCTGGTAATGAATCCGTTTATTGCTCAAATTAAACAATTGTATCTTAATGGTTCTATGACCGTTCGTTTGGTGATGGTCAATGTGGGTGTGTTTGTCATTATTCAAGTATTCAACGCCCTCGATAGATTGCAAATTCTCTCTTCAGGCACAGAACTTTTAGATAACAACTGGAGTCATGTTCTTTTCGCATTGCCTGTTGAGCCCATTGGAATTGCGCTGAAACCCTGGACACTTTTAAGTTCATTATTTGCGCATTTCAGCCTGATGCATCTGTTCTCTAATTTGCTGTTTTTATTTTTTGCAGGCAACACCTATGAGCGTTTTTATGGCGCTAAAAGGCTAATACACCTTTACATCATCGGTGGTTTAGCCGGCAATTTAACCGAGATAATTGCACACCTCATCTTTCCTGCGCTTCAAGCATCAAGTTTTTCTATTGTAGGCGCTTCAGGGGCAATAATGGCGATCTTTAGTGCATTGGCATTTGCCCAGCCGCAACTTCAAGTCCAATTATTTGGTGTGTTTCCACTGAAAATAATCTTCCTTGCCCTCTTTTTCTTTCTCAAAGACCTCTCCTCTATTGGAAGCCCAGATCAAATTGCACATTTTGCACATTTAGGTGGTGCACTTTTTGGTTTTTTAAGTATCCAGCAATTCTGGCACATCAGAATGGCCCAACCTTGGCTCGGTATCAGTTTTAAAACTACCAAACCTGCATTCAAGGTGAAAAAAGGGGGGCGGCCCATGAATGACGACCAATACCGAGCAGATAAACAAGCCAAACAAGTCAAACTCGATCAAATTCTAGATAAAATTTCTAAAAAGGGCTACGACTCTTTAAGTAAAGACGAGAAAGACTTTTTATTTCAACAGAGCAAGAATGGCTAAAAAGCGAAATATACTTTTGTCAGGGCCTTTTAAATTGGCCAGTGCGCTTAGCTTTATAGGCTTACTGCTCAGTTATTTAGCGCCATTTATTCATCCGAGCTCTATACCAGCTTTGCCATTTTTTGGCCTTAGTTATCCGATCTTTTTGGCTATGACACTTTTTTGGCTGGTTTTTTGGGCTTTTTTCCGCTCCAAATGGGCCATCTACAGCTTGCTTGTCTTGCTCATTGGTGGTAAATTACATTTCAGAAACTTTGCCCTTACAGGAACTCAAACAGTGACAGAAACCCAAGGCCTTAAAGTCTTGACCTACAACGTTCGGTTGTTTGATCTTTTCAACCCTTCTTTTGATGCTGCTTTAGCTTCGCGCAATCAAATATTCAATTACATCCGATCAGAGCAACCCGATGTACTTTGCTTGCAAGAATTTTACAGACAAGACAAACCCACTCGATTTGAAATCATGGATTCATTGAATCATATATTAGCTACCAAAGATTACCATGAACGGAGCGCTCACAAAAGAGCAACACGCGAAAATTACGGCATTGCTTTGTTTTCAAAATACCCAATGATTGCCCGCGGTGACGTCATGTTTGAATCACAAGGAGTCAAAGATTTCAATTACTGTATTTTTGCGGATATCGTTAAAAATCAAGATACTTTTAGAATTTACAACGTTCACTTGCAATCTATTAGACTAAACACTGATCCGCATATTGATGGTGCAGAAATGCAAACCTATGGCAGTAAAAAAGGAGCATTGGCTGCCTACCGCAAACTCAGAAGCGCATTTGAAAAACGTGCTGAACAAGCCCGAAGAGTCGTAGAACACATCAAAACATCTCCTTATCCTGTTATTGTGTGCGGTGACTTTAATGACACACCAATGTCTTACACATACAATCAATTTCAATTGTTCTTGCTTGATGCGTTCAGAACCGGAGGGCAAGGATTAGGCACAACCTATGTCGGAAGGCTACCCGCAGGGCGCATCGATTATTTATTTTACAGCCCTCTATTGGCGGTGTCCGATTTCAAAATCCAAAAAAATACAGCCAGTGACCACCGTGCTGTGAGCTGCATTTTTCATCCAATTAAACCATGATTGCCATCATCGATTGCGGCAGCAGCAAAACCCCACACATTGTGGAGCAGCTTGAAGAATATATCGATGTTGAGTATATTTCTATGCTTGATTTAAAAAAGGAAAATTGCACAAACTTTAAGGGCTTTGTGATATCAGGTGCTCCTATTTTATTAACAGACCTTGACCCCTCACCTTACCTTGAAAAGTTTGCTTGGTTGCTAAACGAAAACAAACCTATTTTAGGGATTTGTTTTGGGCATCAGATCTTGGGTCTTCTAAATGGGGCAAAAATTGCCAAAATGAAAGAGGATCGGGTGTTTCAAGAGATTGAAGTCATTCAAGATGACCCACTTTTTTTACGGCTGCCCGATGTATTTGAAATGCAAGAAGACCATTGCGAGCATATATCAATTCCTAAAGATTTCGAGCACCTCGCCTGCTCTGATACGTGTATCAACGAAGCCATGAAACACAAGTCAAAACCACACTATGGCGTGCAATTTCATCCGGAAGTTTCGGGTAATTATGGAAATATTTTATTGGAAAATTTTGTGAATATTGTTCTGGATCATCATTGATCATCATGGTTCAAAAATGAAAGCGCAAGGAAAATTGAACTGCTTGTTCAATAAAATTTCATCTTAACTTCAGAAAAATATTGACGCAATTACTTTCCTGATATATGTAAGAGTTTGTTTTTGTCTAGCACCTTGATTTTACGGGTCTGGACTTCAATGATTCCTTCTTCTTTGAAATCTTTGAGCAAACGAATGAGGGTTTCAGTAGCTGTGCCTACAAAATTGGCGAGGTCCTCGCGACTTAAATTGATTGGCTCATCGTCAAAAACATCCATTAAAATAAGCATGGTGAATGCCAAGCGCTCTCGGACCGATTTCTGAGCCATATTGGTAATGAAATCGGCGCGATCTGCCAGCTCTCTGGATAATTCTTTGATGATGCCGTTTCTGAGCACAGGATTGGAATCCATGAGGTTCAGGAAATCTTCTTTGCCAATAAAACAAATGTTACTCTCTTCAAGTGTTTCTGCAGCTACTTTATAAGGCTCTTCTGTGAACATGGCTCGAAAGCCCACCATTTCACCAGCTTTGGCAATATGAATGATTTGTTCTTTTCCTTCGTCTCCGCGTTTGAAGATTTTTACCATCCCTTGGTTGATGCAATAAACTCCCCGAGGAAAAGACCCTTCAAGAAAAAGTGCTTGGTGTTTCTTGTAATAATTACAAGCCCTGTGATCATTGAGGTGCTCAAGTTCATCAGAACAAAAATGATTGAGCAAAGAGTTCTGACGGCCTGTACAGGTTTGGCAAGTGACGTGCTTATGTGATTTCTCGAGCATAGAGTATTATTGCTTATCAAATTTAAGAAATTTCAACGAATCAAGAAAGCTGATCATCGTCATTTTTTCGGCTGTTTTTCTGTTGCAATTTTGCACTATGAAACCGCTCGAGCTCATCCGAAAATACAATGTTCCAGGACCCCGCTATACTTCTTACCCAACGGTTCCTTTTTGGAAGGAAAATCAGATGCAGCCAAAACAGTGGTTGACAAGCCTTCAAAACGAACAAAAGTTACATGAGCAGCCTACACTCGGGCTTTACATTCATTTGCCTTTTTGCGAGTCCTTGTGTACTTTTTGCGGTTGCCACAAACGCATCACAAAAAATCATGCAGTAGAAATACCCTATATTGAAAGCGTTCTAGAAGAATGGGTTTTGTACCAGCCCTATTTGGAGCCAAATACACAAATTACCGAATTACATCTCGGTGGAGGAACGCCAACATTTTTTTCGGCTGAAGCACTTACTCAACTCATAGAGGGCATTTTTAAGTTGCGCAACACCCAAACTGCTCCTTGCGATTTAAGTTTTGAAGCACATCCAAATTCGACCTCAGCGCAGCAATTAGAGGCGCTTTACAAACTAGGGTTCAGACGCATTTCGTTTGGCATCCAAGACTACAACCCGATTGTACAAGAAGCCATTCATCGGGTACAAACTTTTGAACAAGTACAGCGTGTGCATCAACTCGCTAAAGAAATAGGTTACACAAGCATCAATCATGACTTGGTCTATGGTTTGCCTTTTCAAGATCTTGAAGGCTTTCAAACGACCATTGAAAAAACCATCGGTTTGAAACCCGAACGCATTGCCCTTTATGGTTACGCCCATGTTCCTTGGGTGAAAGGCACTGGGCAGCGTGGTTACGATGAAAACAACCTTCCTAAAGATGCGCAAAAACGAGCGCTTTATGAAATGGCCTATGAGTTACTGCTTCGGGCAGGATACATTGCCATTGGGATGGACCACTTTGCCCTTCCCGGAGACGCCCTCGCGCTGGCCTTCGAGAAAAAAGCACTACACCGAAATTTTATGGGCTACACACAGCAACAAACGGATGTCATGCTAGGCCTTGGAATGTCTGCTATATCAGATACTTGGCGTGCTTTTGCGCAAAACGACAAAAGTGTCGAGGCTTATCAAGAACGCATCTCAAAAGGCGAGTTAGCCATTTTTAGAGGGCATTTTCTCAATGACGAAGAACTCTTAATCAGACGCCACATTCTTGACTTAATGTGCCACTTCCAAACAAACTGGAATCCTGCGCTATTAGAAGCCGGTTTTTACAAGGTAATCATAGAACGTCTTTCCATGTTATCTGAAGACAACTTGATCGACATCAATCAAAATGGCGTAAGAGTACTGAGCGAAGGTTACGCATTTGTTAGAAATGTTTGCATGGCCTTTGACCTTGATTTACACGGCCATCATTTTGACAAACCCTTATTTTCAGCAACCATTTGACAAAAGCGAACTGTTACCATTGTGGGGAGCAACTCCCGTTGAAGCCGATCATCAAAAACGAGCACCAATTTTGTTGCAATGGTTGTGCACAAGTCTACAGTATTTTGCAGCAAAATGACTTGAGCGCCTTTTATCAGTACGAGCCAATGGCTGGAACAAAACCCAGAAAAGAACGCGCAGATCAGTTTGCATTTTTAGACCTCCCTGAAATTCAAGAACGCTATATTCAATTTAAAAACGAACAACAAATCAAGGTCACATTGTCCTTGCCAAGCATTCATTGTTCGTCTTGTATTTATTTGCTCGAACACTTGCAGCAAATTGACCATAGAATTATTCACGTCCAAGTACATTTTGCCAGAAAAGAAGCTGCCATAACTTTTGCTCCTGAACTGCATTTTTCCGAGCTTGCCACGCTGCTGCAATATATTGGTTACGAACCTGATTTCAGTCGCGTAGAAGGAAAAGAAAAGAAACGCAATCATCAGTTTCTTTTTCAAATTGGTATTGCTGGTTTTGCCTTTGGCTCGATTATGCTCTGGAGCACTCCAGAATATTTTGGTTTGGGTCAAGACAACCCATCTTTTCGCAATTACACTTCTCTACTCAGTTTTTTGGTAAGCATACCGGTCATCTTGTTCTCTGCCAAAGCTTATTTCATTTCTGCATTCAAGGCCATCAGATCCAAAACGATCAACCTAGACGTACCTATCACAATTGGTATTATTGCATTGTACGTGCAAAGTCTCATCCAAATATTTAGTTGGGAAGGCGCCGGTTATATGGATAGTTTTGCCGGTTTTATTTTCTTTTTGCTAATTGGAAAGTGGTTTCAGAGCATGACCTACTCTTCGTTGGCTTTTGACCGCGATTATAGCAGCTTTTTTCCTGTTGCAGTTCAAAAAATGGAAGGCGACTCAAAAACAATTGTCAGTGTAGAAACGCTAACAATTGGAGATACCATTCAAATCAGAAACGAAGAGATCATTCCTTGCGATAGCTACTTGCTCAGCGACTCAGCCTACATTGACTACAGTTTTGTTACCGGGGAGTCAATCCCCACCCAAATTTTAAAAGGAGATCTTGTATACGCCGGTGGACAAATTCAAGGGCTGTCTGCATTATTAACCGTCAAAGCACTCACCAACAGGAGTCATTTGACGCAACTTTGGAACGAGACCAAAGATAAAATCCCAAGTAACCAACTCATCCGTTATCAGGACCGCATAGCTCAATATTTCTTAGTCATTTTATTATTAATTGCAGCTATTAGTGGCATCAGTTGGTATTTCATGAATGCCGCGATGGTATTTAAAGTAGTGGTCGCGGTTCTGATTGTAGCTTGCCCTTGTGCTTTGGCCTTGTCTGCGCCTTTTACATTAGGAAACACCATGCGCGCGCTCGGCAAGAAAGGGCTCTATTTAAAAAACACAACAGTAGTTGAAGCACTTACTGGAATTGACACGATTGTTTTGGACAAAACAGGCACTCTTACCGATCCAAATAGCTACGAGTTATCCACTGCTTACAATCATTTAGACGACTTTTCTTTTGCTGTTTTTGTCAATCTTGCCAGACAATCTACCCATCCGTTTTCAAAGGTTTTTGCGCAAGCTTACCCCACAATTGAAACCATTGACTTAGCTGAAGTCAAAGAAATCAAAGGTGAAGGCCTACAGACGACCTATCAAGGTGAAATTTATAGAATGGGGTCAGCGCAATTCACTGGTATCGGGACGCCACAAGGTAACGAATTGCTTTTGTGCAAAGGAGAAAAGCAGGCTCGTTTTGTATTGAAAAGCGCTTGGAGAGCACAGGCCATACAAAATATTTTGTCTCATTTTGGCCCAACGAATTGTTATGTGCTTTCTGGTGACCAACAACAAGATGCGCAGCAGCTCCTTAAATTTGGCTTCAACGCACAGCACCTTTATTTCAAACAGCATCCACAAGACAAAGCAAACACAATTCAAGAATTGCAAAACAGTGGTAAAAAAGTACTCTTTATCGGTGACGGGCTCAATGATGTGGGTGCGCTCGGTTTGGCCGAGGTTGGCATAGCATTGTCTGAAGATATGTTTCGGTTTACACCAAGTTCTGATGCCATTTTGGACGCCAAGTACCTAGAGCAACTTCCGCAGCTACTCAGTCTTGGACGCTATGCCAAACGGGTCTTGCAATTTTGTTTGGCCTTTTCACTTAGCTATAATATTTTTGGCTTAACCGTTGCCATTTCCGGGCAACTTACCCCTTTATTTGCTGCCATTTTTATGCCGGTTAGTTCTATTACAATTGTCGTTTTGAGTACCCTTTTAGTGAAACTCAAATTCAGGCGTCTCTTTAAAAGCTGATATAAATCAGTTTTTTTCAAAAACACGGGTCATTCTTATTGCTACATATCCTAGTGAAATTTGCACTATGGGAATCGTATACCTCATGCTCACTATTAGTCTTTGCATCGCTGCATTTTTTCTTGGATTCTTCTTCTGGGCAACCAAGAATGGACAATTCGATGACGACTACGGGCCATCAGTACGCATTCTATTTGAAGAAGAACCAACAACTAAAGATGAATAAATATGGAAGCAGAAAAGTTCAGTTATGACAATAAAATCGTTCGCAATTTTGCTTACGCGACTGTCATTTGGGGAGTAACAGGCATGTTAGTGGGGCTCATCGCCGCGCTTCAATTGGCCTTTCCTGATTTTTTCAATGATTACCTCGGATTCAAATGGGTATCCTTTGGCCGTATCCGACCGCTGCATACCAATGCTGTCATTTTTGCATTTGTCGGGAATGGCATTTTTACAGGCGTTTACTATTCATTGCAGCGCTTGTTAAAAACCCGCATGTGGAGTGACAAGTTGAGTTACGTGCATTTTTGGGGTTGGCAGTTGATCATTGTGTCTGCCGTTGCTACGCTACCATTCGGAATCACCACTTCAAAAGAATATGCCGAACTAGAATGGCCAATTGACATCGCTATTGCACTCATGTGGGTTGTTTGGGGCTGGAACATGTTTGCAACTATTTTAGCTCGTCGTGTGAAGCACCTTTACGTAGCAATTTGGTTCTTTATCGCCACTTTTGTTACGGTGGCAATGCTACATATTTTCAATTCCTTTGAATTACCTGTTTCCTTCTTGAAAAGTTACTCATGGTATGCTGGTGTGCAAGATGCCCTGGTACAATGGTGGTATGGACACAATGCCGTAGCCTTCTTCCTAACGACTCCTTACTTGGGTTTGATGTATTATTTTGTGCCAAAAGCGGCCAACCGTCCAGTTTATTCTTATCGCTTATCCATCATTCACTTTTGGGCACTGATCTTTCTCTATATCTGGGCTGGTCCGCACCACTTACTCTACTCTACTTTGCCAGATTGGGCTCAAAGTTTAGGTGTTGTATTTTCAGTCATGCTCATTGCGCCATCTTGGGGTGGCATGCTCAACGGTCTACTCACACTTCGAGGCGTTTGGGACAAAGTTCGCGACGATGTCATGTTGAAATTCATGGTCGTAGCGCTAACTGCATACGGGATGTCCACTTTTGAAGGCCCAATGCTTTCATTGAAAAATGTCAATGTCATCTCTCACTTTACTGACTGGACTATTGCACACGTGCACATCGGTGGTTTGGGTTGGAATGGTATGTTCACCTTCGGGATGCTCTATTGGTTGTTTCCTAGACTATACAGAACAGAACTTTATTCTAAGAAAATGGCTAACCAACATTTCTGGATTGCTACTTTAGGAATTTTGCTTTATGCAGTTCCAATGTACATTGCCGGATTTATGCAGGGGCTCATGTGGCAAGACTTCAATCCGGATGGCACCCTACAAAATGCTGACTTCCTTAAAACGGTTACACAACTCAAACCTTTTTATTACCTCAGATCTTTAGGCGGAACGCTTTATTTAGGGGGTGCGATTCTGATGTTCTACAACCTTGTCAAAACGGCTAAATCTGGTTCTTTATTACCCAATGAAGCTGCCGAAGCAGTGGTTACCAAAGATATTCATCACGAAGAAAAAGGCGAATATTGGCACAAAATCATTGAGCGCAAGCCTGTTCAATTCATGATTTTGAGCTTAGTTGTTGTTGCCATTGGTGGTATTGTTGAGATCATTCCGACCATGATTGTAGAATCAAACGTACCTAAAATTGCCAGTGTCAAACCTTACACACCGCTTGAACTGGAAGGTAGAGATATCTATATCAGAGAAGGTTGTTACAATTGCCATTCTCAATTGGTGCGCCCATTGCGTTTTGAAACAGCCCGCTATGGCGAATATTCCAAATCTGGTGAATTTGTGTATGATCACCCGTTCCAATGGGGTTCAAAAAGAACAGGTCCGGATTTGGCACGCGAAGGAGGCAATACAAAAATTCGCAAATCGAACTTTTGGCATTACCAACACTTAATGGCACCAAAAGACGTTTCTCCTGGTTCTATAATGCCTGCCTACACGTGGCTGCGCGAAGACAACTTAGACCTCAGTCTTTTAGAAAAGAAAATCAAAGCCATGCAAACACTTGGTGTTCCGTATGCAAAAGGTTACGAACGCAAGGCTGCTGCGGATCTTAAAAAGCAAGCGCATGCGATTGCAGAAGATATCGTCAACACAACCCCAAAACAGGCATTAGTTGGCGTTGATCAAAAAGCACTTATTCATGACATTGAGCAAAAAGAAATTGTAGCTGTCATTGCCTATCTGCAAAGATTAGGTGTGGATATTACAGTAACGCCAAAAAGATAAATACCATGTTAAGATTTATCAAACATAACCTCACGAGCATGTTGGATATTGAAATATATCCATTGTTCTCACTGGTGCTTTTTACCCTCTTTTTTGCCATTGTTTTACTCTATGTGTGGAAAATGTCGAAAAGTAGGGTTGCTGAAATGAGTGCCTTACCACTTGAATTAGAAGAAGAATCAACAATCAAACCTGAACAAATATGAAAACGCTGCGCATCAAACTAATTTTTGCTGTCGTTTTAACGAGTAGCATGGTCACAACCTGGAGTCAAGACGGAGCTGGATTGTTTAAATCAAGATGTAATACGTGCCATATGGTTGATAAAAACTCAACAGGGCCAAAATTACAGGGTGCCAAGCAAAAATGGACCGACGCCGGAGAGGGCGAACTTCTGTATAAATGGGTACAAAACTCAACGGAGCTTATCAGTTCTGGCAAAAGTGCTATGGCTAAGGAAATTGCTGGCTTTAGCCCAACTGCCATGCCGGCGCAGGCTTTGAGCAAAGAAGAAATTGACGCTGTATTTTCATACATTGACAGTTATGTGGCACCAGTTGCAGCAACCAGTGTTGTGTCAGACACAAGTGTGGTTGTAGACCCTGTATTAGCAACAGACTACAAAGGGAATTTATCCATTTTTAATTGGCTGATTGTGCTTACGATCATATTAATCCTTGCCATTATTGTATTGGCAGGAACAGTCATGACGCTCATGAAATCTGACTACTTCAAATCAAAATTGAAAACCTTGAATAACAATGGTAATCTTCTGATCTTGATCATCAGCACCGGAGCTTTATTTTTGAGTTTCAATGCAAATGCATTGCAATTTGTAGGGCCTGGTGAAGGTGAGAAAGATGGCCCATGGTTATTGGTTGAAACAACTGACCTACTCGCTATTTTGGTCATTGACATCATTTTATTGGTTGTAGTATTATACCTCCGTCATTTGTTCTATCAAATGTTGGCGATGGTGAAACCTAAAAAAGAAGTTGTTGAAGCGCCCGTAGTTTCTTCTTTCAAGAAAGTCAATCAAGTATTAACAGATGCTGTTCCAATCGAGGAAGAACATAAAATTCTGATGGAACACGAATACGATGGCATTCAAGAACTCGATAACAACTTGCCACCATGGTGGGTTTGGGGTTTCTATGCTACTATCGTTTTCTCGTTCATTTACCTTTTTAACTACCACATCTTTGGCGTTTCTGACCTTCAGATAAAAGCCTATGATAAAGAAATGAAAGTGGCTGAAAAAGAAGTGCAAGCATACTTGGAGAAAATGGCTATGAATGTCGATGAAAATTCAGTGACGCTCATGACTGAAGGCGCTGACCTCGCTGCTGGTGCCAGTACGTTTGCAGCCAATTGCGTGGCTTGTCATAAAAGCAAGGGTGAAGGTGAAATTGGGCCAAACTTGACCGATAAACATTGGATCTATGGTTACGACATCAAAGATGTATTTAAAACCATCAAGTATGGCACTGCGAATGGCATGCCCGAACACTCTTCTAAATTTAATCCGGTTCAAATTCAGCAAGTAGCCTCTTATGTACTATCCTTGCCTGAAACCACAGGAAAAGCAGCACAAGGAGAAATAATTGAAAAATAAATAGAAAGGTCATGGATGAACACGACGAAGCATTTCGCGATCGGATTGCAACGGTCAATGAAAAAGGGAAACGCGTATGGATCTTTCCCAAAAAACCTTCAGGTTCATTTTACAACAAGCGCAAGCTAGTTGCCTATTTATTACTCGGATTTTTATTTGCTGGACCACACCTCAGAATAAGCGGCGAGCCCCTTTTAATGCTCAATATCATTGAACGAAAGTTTGTGATTTTTGGGCAGGTGTTTTGGCCTCAAGACATGTACATCTTGGCAGTTCTCTTGATTCTAGCCATCGTTTTCGTCATCTTGTTTACCATTATCTACGGCCGAATATTTTGCGGTTGGGTTTGCCCTCAGACTATTTTTATGGAGATGGTGTTCAGAAGGATCGAATACTGGATAGAAGGCGACGCAGCCGCGCAAAGACGTTTAAATAGTGCTCCGTGGACCTTTAATAAAATCATTAAAAAGACCAGTAAACATGTTGTTTTTTGGCTCTTATCTTTTTTAATTGCCAATACATTTTTGGCCTACATTATAGGTTCTGACGAATTGTGGCGCATCCAAAATGACCCCTTAGGTGCGCACTTAGGTGGTTTTGTTGCAATTGTAATTTTCACCTATGCTTTTTATGGTGTATTTGCCTTTTTGAGAGAACAAGTCTGTACGACAATTTGCCCCTACGGCCGTCTTCAAGGAGTTTTGTTAGATGAAAATTCAATGGTTGTTGCCTATGACCATGTTAGAGGTGAAAACAGAGCGAAAATTAAAAAAGGTGAAGACCGACCAGCCGCCGGAAAAGGTGCTTGTATCGATTGTTTTCAATGCGTACAAGTGTGCCCAACGGGTATTGATATCCGCAACGGAACGCAATTGGAATGCATCAACTGTACGGCCTGTATTGATGTCTGTGATCATATGATGGAATCTGTTGGCCAAGAAAAAGGACTCGTGCGCTTTGTTTCTGAAAAAGGCATTCAAACTAGGCTTCCGTTCCAGTGGACAAAAAGAGTAAAAGCTTACTCCATTCTGTTGTTGGCGCTCTTTGTTACGCTCGTTGTGCTCATTATGAGTAGAGAAGATTTTCAAACCACACTAATTAGACAGCGCGGTTCTACTTATCAAATGGACGACAACGGGCATATTACCAATATATACGAAGTGAATTTATTGAACAAAACCCACCGTTCATTCAAAATAAAATTCAAATTAGAAGATCAAAAAGGTGAAGTCCAGACCGTAAAGCAAAATTTGGTTTTGAAACCAGAAACTGAATTAAAAGAAAGACTCATCATCCGTTTTCCACTTGCATACATTGGTCAGGGCACAAAAAAAATACGTGTGCAGATTTATGGCAACGGTAAAAAAATACAAAGTATCAAGACAAAATTTTTCGGACCAAGACTTTAAAATATGAGCTTTAGAAACGCAGTAATAATAGCCATGATCACATTTGTACTTTTCATAGGCTATATGGTAGTAGTGATTACCAATGAATCATCAGAACTCATTGCCGAAGATTATTACGAGCAAGAACAAACCATAGATGCAGATATGGCAGCTAAGCAACGCGCTCAGTTGGCAAAACAACCTATTGAAATCAAAGAGCATGGCGGATTGCTGAGTTTTCAAAATAAATCCAAATTAGTCATTGAAAAATTACACGCCTCATTCATGTGTTACAATGACAAAAGGGGCGACATCGAATTGGACTTAAAAGTAGACGACTCATTTCCAGTGGCCCAACTTAAAAAAGGAAACTATGCAGTTGAATTGCGCTACCAAGTAGACGGAAAAACGTATCTTCAGCAGACGAGTTACCTGCGCAAATGATTGAAAACAATATTATATTTTTCATTCTTGGATTACAATCAACCCTACACTGTGTAGGTATGTGCGGCCCTTTGGCCATGGCGGCACCTATCAATAAAAAAAGTACCAGCAAAGCTATAATAGGCAGCCTAAGCTATAACTTTGGCAGACTCACGAGTTACATTTACCTCGGTTTTATAGTTGGCATTTTAGGCATACAATCTTGGATGCTGCATTCTTTTCAATGGATCAGTATCCTCACTGGTGTCATCATGCTCGCAACCCTTTTGATTGGTTCAATCGAAACCTGGCCGGTATTTAGATTCATTACTGCATGGTTTGGTAAGTTAACAAGTCAGTTATTCCCTCAGATAAAAAAAGCTCCGGCTGCTAGTCAGTCTTATCTCTTTGGGCTGCTAAATGGACTCTTGCCTTGTGGAATGGTCTATATTGCGCTGCTTTATTCCTTAAGTATACCAAGTATGGCCAGTGCAACATTGGGCATGCTCTTTTTTGGGTTAGGTACTTTACCCGTTATGTTTTTTATTCCACTAATGAAAAAAGGAAATTTATTAGGGAAGTATACTCGCCTTTTCCACAAAGCCTTACTTATGATTATCGGAATCTTGCTCCTTATAAGAGGCCTAGGCTTGGGAATCCCTTTTCTAAGCCCCGAAATAAAATCACCATTACATAAACATCAGCAACCAAGTATCGAATGTTGTAAGGTCCATTAAGCGAGGTTCTTCAAATTCAATTGTTGCTTTTTCAAATTCAATTAGCTCATTCTAATGTATAAAAAAAGGGAAGCTTTCGGCTTCCCTTTTCTATTTTCAAATGTCGATTACATTTTAATGAATTTGGCAGTATCGGTTTGTTTACCTGAACTGAGCTTCACGATGTATGTACCGTTTGGAAGATCTGAGCTATCTAAAGAGATGTCTTGAGTTCCTTCGTTCATGTATACTTCTTTAGAAAGTACCAAACGACCAGTGATCGCGTAAACTTGCACCGTTACCTTTCCGCTGTTAGCAAGTTCAAAAGTAAGATTGGTGTTGTCTCTGGTTGGGTTAGGATACGCCTTAAGTTTTGTTTTGAACTGTCCGTTAGAAATACCGTCGTTGTTCTGAGTAGAAAGGTATTGAGTTGTTCTCCAGATGCCACGACCAAAAGTACCAAGGTAAATTTCACCTGGTCTACCGTTGCCTTCGTCGAATGTTCTCCAGTTTTGGCGCACTTCATATACCGGTGTACCTTCGAAACCTGTAGATGCGTTTTCCCAAGTGAGCCCTCCGTTTTCAGAAATAAAGGCACCGCTTGACGTACCAACTACTAAGATATCTGGATCGTTGCGGTCGATGATACCGTCGTAGCAAGCGATACCCGAAACAATTGCACCTAAATTAGTAAAGGTTGGTGTGTTTGCAGTTGCATTGTTGGTACGCTTGTTTGTTCCGTTGAAACCAGCAAAACAAATGAGGTCATTGGCATTACTTGGGTTAATCGCAATACCTTCGTAAGAGGTGTTGGTGATTTTTGTAATGGTTGTTGCCGTAGGAGGTGTGGTAGTGGCTCCTTGGGTGACAAAACCAACTTTTGAAGCAAAGTTAGGATCGCTGGTGTAAATAGATCCAAGACCATCGAGTCTCCAGACACCGTTACCAGCACTGATATAACAATGATTGAGGTCACGGGAGAATTCAACATCTACAGAGTTGAATAATCCACCACCAATGCCTTTTGCTACGCAAATCCAGCCTGGGTTTGTGACAGAGAATCTGGTTGCATTACGAGTACCCCATAGCTCACCTCCGTTGGCATTGACGTAAACCAAGAACCAAGATTGGTATGGGTCTTGGATGCGTAGGGTGTCCCAAGCCACGTTGAAAATCATGGTATCTGTGCCCATTTCAACGGTTTCTCCTGTTGCATTGTTGATCCCGTAATTAACGCCATTGCTCGTAAGCGATGGATCGTAATAAAGCGTGTCGTCAAAATACAAAGCAGTTGGTGTTTCAAAGTTGATGGTATCACCAGATGCCATTGAAGGAATGCGTAGTACAGTTCCTGCAGAGTAATCTTTGGTTGGAACGTATGTTACAGAATCTTCTGAGTTTTGATCGTAGTATTCAGCTAAGAATAACTCTGTATGGAATGGGTGATTTGGGCTGCCGTCTGTTCCTGGTGGGTCGTAAGTACCAGGTAAGTTAGGACTAAAGTTGGTGAAGTTTACACCGCGATCCCCTGAGCGAGAAATAGAGTTATAGTAAATTGATGTAAACATTACATTCGGGTTGAAGAATGAAATTTCACACTCGAAACCATCCCCTCCACCTACTTCGCGGAATTCGTGGTAAGTAGACAAAGTAAAGTCGTTGTAAAGTGTACCGTTATCTTGTGCACCTCCCATTACGCGGCCACCTGCATCAAAGGCAATGCCATAGAATTGGGTAACGTTGTAACCGCGGTTTGCTGGGTACCAATTTTGACCCTTATCTTGTGAAATTCCTACACCACCGTCATTACCAACATACAAACGATTGTTGTTGTCCCACTTCATTTCGTGGTTGTCGGCGTGAACGTAAGTTGGAGAGCTCGGGTTAACAAACCAAAGCGAGATTTTTTCGAAACCTCCTGATGGCGGGTTATTCACTGTTTGTTTCCATTCCCAAATGTCGATACCACCAATCAATAAACGCTCTGGGTCTGTAGGGTCAACAGATAAAATACTGTTGTAAGTTCCTTGGTTGCGATAGATATCGAATTCGTTAGGCGGACCAGATGCACCAACAAATTGTGTCCAAGTTGCGCCGTTGTCATGTGAAACGTGCATTGACAACAAGTTTGAGTTAGTTCGGGTAGCGTATAAAGAGTAATTTCCACTGCCGTTTAAAGTTGGAGAAATAGCGTACTCAATTCTTGCTGCACCTGTCGGAACAAGGTTATTGGCAATAGTACCTGATTTGTCGTCGAAGCTTGCGCCTCCGTTAGAGGAAACATATGTTTTGTTGGCACCGTAGGCAGCAACAATCACTTGTGCATTTTTAGATACTTTGAGTGCAAAACACCCACCGCCGGTTGCAGGCACTGCAGTTGTTGCTGCGTCACCAACTTTCCATTTTTTGAGGCCAGTTGCTGTTGCCATCCAAACATAATTGTCAGCATCTGAGCTTGCAACTTCAGTACAGCTAGTAACTCCAGGGATGTTGTCCCAGGTTGCACCAAAATCAGTTGAATACCAAACGCCATTACCACCCCAGCCCTCTTCGTTTGAACCTGTGGCAACGTAAAGTGTGTTATCAGGGGTCATGGTCATGCTTGAAATAAATGGATTGGCTCCTGCATCAAAATAAGTGGTAACGCGCTCCCAGAAGTTGCCTTTGTTATTAGAAACAAACAAACCACCGGAAACACCACCAGCCCACAATCTGTTGATATTTGATCTGTCAATACAGATGGCGCGTGTACGACCACCAATGTTGTCAGGCCCAAGAGATTCAAAAACTACCGTTTTGGACTTGCTCATTTTGCGAATTTCTTTTTCGATCTGGATGAGTGTTTCGTTCGAAACAGGCTGACCAGTTGTTACATCGATGTAACGTGCCTTTAACCAAGCCATTGCGTCATCAGAAGATGTTTCTTGCAAGACAGAAAGATTTGCCTGGCGATAGAATGCCGTTTTGGGCAACAATTGATTAACAGCAAATGCAAGCGCTAAAGCACCTGCAAACACCACAGAACCAAATACATAGACCTTCTTATTCATAGAATTTTTATTTATGGTACAAGTTTAGTGTGCCAAATTAAGAAATATTCTCTTAATATCTCAACTTCAATGAAGTCAAACGCACGTTTTTTTTAATAAATTTTTGTTTGGCTGAGAATTGAAAAATATTTCAATCAAATAAATGTTTCTCAGCATGATATGATGAACGCACCAATGGGCCGCTTTCAACATACCTGAATCCCATATCGAGACCCAGTTTTTTATAATGCTCAAATTGTTCTGGCTCAATAAATTCAGCTACAGGAAGATGTTTTGGTGTAGGTTGTAAGTATTGGCCGAGGGTTAGGATATCTACTTGAACAGCACGCAAATCTTGCATGGTTTCAATCACCTCTTCAGGAGTTTCTCCAAGACCTAACATAACGCCTGATTTGGTGCGCATACCACCTTTTTTCAGACGAAATAATAACTCAAGACTACGGTCATATTTTGCCTGAATTCGAACTTGTTTAGTCAGTCTACGAACAGTTTCTAGATTGTGTGAAACTATTTCTGGGGCAGCATTGATCAAAATTTGAAGATTTTCCCAATTTCCTGCAAAATCAGGAATAAGGGTTTCTAGGGTTGTGCCAGGGCTCTGTTGTCTGATAGCACGTATGGTTTGAGCCCAAATGTTGGCGCCGCCGTCTTTGAGGTCATCGCGGTCAACTGAAGTGATAACGGCATGTTTAACCCCCATGATTTTGACAGAATTGGCCACTTTTCCGGGTTCAAATTCATCCACTGCGTCGGGTTTGCCTGTCTGAACACCACAAAAACCACAAGAACGCGTACAAATATTACCGAGAATCATGAAAGTTGCGGTGCCTTCGCCCCAACATTCGCCCATGTTTGGACAGCTTCCCGACTCACAGATAGTGTGCAGATTGTGTTGATCCACCAAACCACGCACTTTGCGGTAGTTTTCACCGGTAGGTAACTTTACACGTAACCATTTTGGTTTTTTAATCCTTGTCGTTTCTTCCATTAGAATCCGTTTTCCTTGAGTAGCTTTAACAGCTGCTCGCGTTGGTTAACAATATCTTTGATGTTTTGTGCGCTAAATTGACCAGATTTTCGCCAAATTTTCCATGTGCTGATAAAACGATGAAAACCATGTGCCACTATGTTCAAGCTTAAAAAATACAACAGCCAATACAACCAACATATTTGAATGAATTGTGCTGCTATTGTCAAAAGAATGATATTCCACAGCGGCAAAACAACCAAAAGCATGCCCATTTTGGCACCAGACCAAAATACGGGTCTTTTCAATTTATTCTCGACAAAACCCTTCACCCAAATATACGGCAAGGCTACATGTAGCAGGCCGAGCACAAAAAACGGCAACCACATGATCAATTTAAGAAATTGGTTCAGCTTCCAATTTTCCTGAATTCCAAACCAATAGAGTTCCGCTTCAGTCAGTTTTTGATCGGATAAGCTGGAAAAGTAATCTTGGATTTGTTGTTTCAAGAGTTGAAATTGAGGCTTTCCTTCAATTGGGTAGTTATTCAATTCATGAGCTAGCTTTTGAGAATACTGCCAACGCTTCTCTAAACTGAGCTTTGGGTCAAAACATTGTACGTGCATCCCTTTGCGCGTCAATTGCTGAATTTGCTCGTGTAAAATGACGTTTTCATCCGAAATAACATGAGTAATTTGCCCTTGAATGCGAGACTCTAATTCTCGATTGAGCTCAGTAATGACTTTACTCGGGTTTTCCAGGTAAGCTTCTTTGTAGTCGTTGAGTACAATTGGCTCTGCTCCAGCAATCAGGACTTCACTTCTCAGTACACCAGGATTTGTATAGTTGATTCCCAAGCCTTGTACTTGGATTTCTACTGACCAATTGAGGTCTTCGAGGGCAGTAAAACCAATGCGAATGGCACCTTTTTTTATGGGTTTCAAACGGCGCTCAAAAATATCATCTGTGATACCCTCTCCAAAAACCAATAAATTCCTGTTGCGCGCTAAAGCCTGAGTGGCCTTTTTAAAAACTTTTTTGTTCTTTTCTTGAGAATCTCCACCATCTTGCTGTCTGTAGATTGGCAACATATGGGCAAGCCAAAAAAGGGGTTTTGTAAATTTATTGAAAACATCAGAACGCGTCATGAAGTAAATGACTGGTTTTCTGAGCCTAGCAATTACAATAGGATCGAGAAATGCAGAAGGGTGATTACTCACAAAGATGGTGCGTCCGAAACGCTTTTTACTCGGCCTAACCTGAACAACTCGCTTGAAAAACAAACGAAAACTAAAACCTAAGCCAAGCCAAAAAATAAAATACAAAGGCCTCATGGTGCGAAATTACCAATTTTAGATAATTTTGACCCAAATTCTTGACATGAAGCGCATCGGCCTATTTTGCGGTGGTTTTTCCTCCGAGTTTGACATCTCTATCAAAAGTGCGCAGACGATTCGCACACATTTTCCTTCAAATGCCGAATGTGTTTTGATCATCGTTAAAAAAAATTCTTGGGAAGTTCAAACTGCGCACGGCAACATTCCTTTTGATTTAAATACCGCTACCTATGCACTCAACGGTGTAGAACAGAAACTCGATGCAGGCCTGGTTTACACCCATGGTGACCCTGGTGAAAATGGTAAAATTCAAGCATACCTCGATATGATCGGAATTCCGTGCATCAATTCAGGCGTGCTCGCCTCTGCACTTTCATTCGACAAATGGTACTGCAACCAATTTTTGAAAGGCTTCGGTTTTCGGGTCGCATCATCGGTCATCATGACCAACCCACAACAATTCGGTATTGTGGAACTAGTAGATCAATTGGGCCTGCCCATTTTCGTAAAACCCGCCGATTCTGGCTCTAGCTACGGTATTTCAAAAGTAAAAGCAGTTCACGAATTAGCTCCTGCCTTAGAGATCGCATTTCGCGAAGGGAAAAGAGTAGTTTTAGAAGCTTTCCTTGATGGCACAGAAGTTACATGTGGCGTCTATCGCAGTAAGGAAGGTGTTGTGGCGCTTCCTCTGACCGAAATAGTTTCAGATACAGAGTTTTTTGATTACGAAGCAAAATACAATGGGAAGTCACAGGAAATAACACCTGCCAGAATAAGCCCTGAATCGACAGAAAAAGTACAAGAAACTGCCAAGCGAATATATGACTTACTTGGGCTCAAAGCAATTGCCCGCATCGATTTCATGCTCGTCAATGAAACACCATACATTATTGAAGTGAATACAACACCAGGCTTCTCTCCTGCAAGTATAGTTCCACAAATGTTAGGTGCTGCTCAGAAGCGTATTTCTGATTTTTGGCAAGAAATTATTGAGGTCGAGTTGAGCTGACCAACGCATTGAGCAGCGGCTCCATCTTTTTAGTCAATTCAGCGCCACTTAGTTGTGCATGATTAGCAACAATGGCAAAACAAATCATATGCCCCTCCAAAGACTCGGCATAGCCAGCATAGGCCTTGATACCATCTATACTTCCACTTTTGGCATGTATTCGGCCAGCGCCAACTTGTCCTACACACAACGATTTGACCGTTCCACTTAGTCCTGCGATTGGCAAACTACCATAAAAACTCGGAAAATAAGCGGTGTTGATTTGTGCACTTAATAAATGAACAAATTGTCTGGTGGCAATCCGATTTTCTTTGGACAAGCCACTTCCATCTACAATTTTTACAGGACCTATACCCAAATCTGTATTCAAGCTATCCAAAACTTTAAGGCCGTTTTCATAGGATCCAAAACCATAGCGATGGT
Source organism: Flavobacteriales bacterium (assembly GCA_046073985.1). Classification (GTDB taxonomy): domain Bacteria; phylum Bacteroidota; class Bacteroidia; order Flavobacteriales_D; family Crocinitomicaceae; genus UBA952. The sequence continues at coordinate 88,670 of JBJTNI010000037.1, forward strand.
AACCAACTTGTCGCAACAACCCCTCCGCGAACAAATTGACGCTTTTTTGATTGGTCCAAAGGACAATTTCTTTAACGGTTCTGCCTACCTGCGTATAAATTAATTGCGACCCATTCATATCAAATTTCTTCAAAGACAATCTTTTAGAAAGCGGCCCACCATCCACTCGTAATCCATTCTTTTGAAGACTTTCGTATAACAATATGGCCAGTAATTTTTCTGGATCAGGCATGCTTGCCTTGACAATAAAAGCACTGTGATTAGCTGGTAGACGGCCTGTTATTTTCCGGTTATAATCAAAAGGCGTACCGTGCACAAAAGATTGGTCATTATTGATAGAAGCAGCTTTTGCTTCATTGTTCAATTTGTACGATAAGTCTTGTGGGTAAATAGAAAGTAGTTGAGGCGTCGTACCTGAAGCGCCAGTTTTAAAAGTCAGCTTGAGTGTATTGTCAAAAAAATTAAGCCCAAAAGCACCACAACCGTAATAATTTCCCATGTCTTCGGGTTGCCATCCAAGCGGGCAACTTTCATAACCAAAGGCAGAAGCATCTGCAATAATATCTCCTGTAATTGTCTGGACACCTAAGTTTTTGAGCGCAAGCACCCACTGTTCTAAGAATTGCAATTCAGTTCCGGGCTGATTGAAATAACGAGAACCTAAACTAACATCTCCGGCACCAATTATCCAAACATTGCCGCGTAAAATGCCATCTTGTATTGGCCCATCTGTGTAAATTTTGGTGTCTGCACTATAATCAGGTCCAAGTGTAGCAAGCGCAGCAGCAGTACTAAAGAGTTTAGTGATAGATGCGCCAGGCAGGGCAAGATCGGGGTTCCATTGCACAATTGTGTCACCAGTGTCCATATCAAGCGCACAAACACTCCATTGTGAACCTTTTAGTGCGGGGTCTGTTTGCAATTGCTTTAGGGCACTTTCAATAGAAAGCTGAGCCTCAAAAGTGTGTGAAAATCCAAGATAGAACAGGAATAAAAATAAAAAGCGCATCCACAAATTTAAATTATTTTTACGCCCGAAATCCAATGCTCATGTCTAAGGTAAAAGTAGAACCCAACAGCCATATAATTGTTCAAGGCGCCCGAGAACACAACCTAAAGAATGTGCACTTGAGTATACCTCGCCATCAATTGGTGGTTTTTACAGGCCTTAGCGGTAGTGGAAAATCTTCGCTGGCATTTGATACCATTTTTGCTGAAGGGCAACGTCGCTATTTGGATACATTTTCGGCCTATGCGCGCCAATTCATTGGCGGACTCGAAAGACCAGATGTCGACAAAATTGATGGCCTCAGCCCTGTCATCTCTATCGAACAAAAGACCGTGGGTCGCTCACCGAGGTCAACTGTTGGCACAATCACAGAGCTATATGACTTTTTTCGCTTGTTATTTGCCAGAACGGCAACCGCCTACTCTTACCTGAGCGGCGAGCCGATGGTCAAGTACAGCGATGAAACCATTGCTACATTAATTCAAAATGATTTTAAAGGAAAACGAGTTGCTTTACTCGCCCCTAAAGTAAGAGGTCGCAAAGGCCATTACAGAGAGCTATTTGAACAAATACAAAGACTGGGGTACCTCCGAGTCAGAGTTGATGGCGAGGTCCATGAAATTCAAAAAGGACTCAAACTCGATCGCTATAAAATCCATGACATAGAAATTGTAGTTGATCGTTTTGTTGCCGATGAAGTCGATTTCAGGCGTTGTTATGAAACCGTAACTACCTGCATGAAACTTGGAGATGGCAGCCTGATGGTACTTGACCTTGATCGCAATGAGGTGCGCCATTACAGTCGGACCTTGATGTGCCCGAGCACTGGCATCAGCTATCCCGAACCTGAACCGAGTTTATTTTCTTTCAATTCTCCTTATGGAGCATGCCCTAGTTGCAAAGGATTAGGCGAGGTCAGCGAAATGGACCGCGATAAAATCATTCCCAACCCAGCACTTTCGATCAAAAAGGGTGGTTTAGCCCCATTAGGTGACTACAAAAAATCCTGGATTTTCGACAAAATAGAACGCATCCTCAGTACCCAACAATTCACACTCAATACCCCGCTTGCAGATCTCGATGAAGCGCTCATCGACTTGCTACTGTATGGCAACGAGGATATGGAAATTGGCCCTAATGACACCCAAGAAAGATTCGAAGGACTGATTCATTTTTTGAGCCGACATGCCGATGACTCCAGCACCTCTATTCAAAGATGGGCACAGAGTTTTATGCAGAAAAAAACGTGTCCAACATGCACAGGTTTTCGCCTCAGAAAAGAGGCACTACATTTTAAAATTGGCGATAAACACATCGGTGACTTAGGTCAACTCGATCTTCAGAGCTTACAAGATTGGTGTAACAAGCTCCCGGAAATACTAGATGATCAAGCGCAATTCATCGGAAAAGAAATCATCAAAGAGATCAATTCCAGACTAGGTTTTGTTTTGGAGGTAGGCCTCGATTACCTGACCATGAATCGCAGCGCAAAAACACTTTCAGGTGGTGAGGCGCAACGCATTCGCTTGGCAACGCAAATTGGCACAGAATTGCTCAACGTCCTTTATATCCTTGATGAGCCTTCCATTGGGTTGCATCAACGAGACAACACCAAATTGATTGCCTCGCTTACCAAACTGCGCGATTTAGGTAATACAGTACTGGTTGTTGAGCATGACAAAGAAATGATGGAGGCAGCCGATTACATTGTCGATATTGGTCCGGGCGCTGGCAAACACGGGGGCTCTGTAGTTTTTGCAGGCACCTACCCAGAAATGCTGCAAGCTCAAACCAAAACAGCAGGCTACTTAAATGGCGATCTTCAAATCAATGTACCGACACAAAGAAGAAAAGGGAATGGTTCTTTTCTCGAGTTAAAAGGAGCTTCAGGTCACAATCTTCAAAAATGTGATCTTAAAATTCCGTTAGGTACTTTTACTTTCATTACAGGCGTGAGCGGTAGCGGTAAATCTAGTTTGATCAATCAAACGCTCTATCCCATCTTGATGAATCATTTTTACGATGAAATACGCACTCCTCTACCCTATGACAAAATCAAAGGGCTTGAATTTCTCGATAAAGTGATAGAAATTGACCAGAGTCCAATTGGGAGAACACCACGGTCTAATCCGGTAACCTACACTAAAGTATTCGATGAAATTCGTGCATTATTTGCAAGTATGCCTGAGGCTCAGATTCGGGGCTACAAGGCAGGTCGATTTTCATTTAATGTAGCTGGTGGAAAGTGCGAAACATGCAATGGAGGCGGCATGCGTCTGATAGAAATGAATTTCCTACCTGATGTTTATGTACTTTGTGAAACGTGTAACGGAAGACGATATAATGCAGAAACGTTGGAAGTCAAGTACAAAGGAAAGAGCATTGCCGATGTATTGCACATGACCATCAATGAAGCTGTGGGCTTTTTTGAAAACCATCCAAAAATATTCCGTGTTTTATCAACCCTTCAAGAAGTAGGACTTGGCTATATTCAATTAGGGCAGTCATCCACTACTTTATCAGGAGGAGAGGCACAACGCATCAAACTTGCTGCTGAATTAGCCAAAAAAGCTACGGGTAAAACCATTTACATACTAGATGAACCTTCTACAGGGCTGCATTTTGAGGACATCAACATGCTACTAGCTGTCTTACAACGTTTGGTCGATGACGGAAATACAGTTCTGGTCATAGAACACAACCTAGACATGATTAAAGCCGCCGATTATATCATCGATATTGGCCCAGAGGGCGGACAGCGAGGTGGCAAAGTTGTTTGTAGCGGAACACCCGAAGAAATTATTCGGAAGGCGACTAAAACATCGTACACAGCCAAATACCTAGCGCAAGAAATGATGTTACCAACAAAAAAATAATCGTTTAAACTGAGCTTCAACTAAAAAGCATTAATTTTGTCGCTCCTAAGTAGTATTGACACCTTAAAAACAAAATAAAATGGCATTAGAAATCACAGATGCAAATTTCGACGAATTAGTCATGAAGTCTGACAAACCAGTCATTGTTGACTTCTGGGCAGAATGGTGTGGCCCTTGCCGCATGATTGGTCCAGTTATCGAAGAAATGCACCACGAATACGAAGGAAAAGCCTTGATTGGCAAAGTTAATGTTGACCACAATATGGGCGTGTCTGCTCAGTTTGGCGTTCGTTCTATTCCGACAGTACTTTTCATTAAAAATGGTGAAGTAGTCGATAAATCAGTAGGCGCTGTTTCAAAAGCGGTACTCGCCGAAAAGCTCGAAGCATTAATGTAAAATTCAAAGGGAGTTCGCTCCCTTTTTTTATGCCATGGAATCTTTCTGGAGACGTTTGAAATATTACGGGATAGGCTTTGGAATAGGCCTCATCTTGACATTTGGATTTTTCAACACGCGTGGTTGCAGTTGGACGCCCTCTAACCGGGTGAAAGAAACCATGAATGCTAGAATTTGGGTAATGGAAACAGCTTCCCAAAAGCAATTTTATAAAGCCAATCATTTCACGGACAAAAGTTTTTACCAAGCTGTCCAAGATGCATCGGTGGCTTTCACAGAAAGCAAGCGTCATGGAAACCACAAAATATACCAACTCACAATTGAAAACGAACAGGGAAAATCAATCCCTTTGCTTGCCCGCATGACCGATGAAAGCGCTTTAGTCGAATTCATTGCCACCCAGAAAAACTGGAAGTCTTTTGTAAAGTCCAAACAAACTGCAACCATTGGCACGTTGCTCTACACCCCCAATCAAAACAATTTGTTTTACATTCCTGAAAACAGGTCTATTCAGGAGGCGTGTGCTAGTATTGGCATTCAAAACGACCAACAACTCAATCTAACACTTCAAAGAGCACAGTTTTCGTTCGAAAAATCACGGCTCAAAGCAACGCCAAAGCCAATTATAGCCTTTCAATTAGCAGTTGCATCAAATGGCCGTGAATTTCTAAAATCTCGCCGCGCAACGATCTTTTGCATTTGGTACAAAGACAAACTTAAAGTTATCGATCTCAAATAAGAACGGTACGAGCCCGTAATATTCACAGTTTTTATTCAAAAATTGTTCAAAAGTTCACTTTAACAAGGCGCGGCCTGCCAATTCATTTTCTATCTTTGATATATGGAATTTACTGCAGAGCAGATTGCTGGTTTACTAAACGGAGAAGTCATTGGCAATCCGGCGGTTGCTGTAAATGCACTGGCCAAAATAGAAGAAGGTCAACCCGGCTCACTGAGTTTTCTGTCCAATCCGAAATACGAGCCCTATATCTATTCCACGCAATCTAGCATTTGCATCGTCAACCAAACTTTTGAAGCTACGAAACCCTTGCCTAGCGCTCTTACCCTCATCAAAGTACCAGATGCCTATGCCTGTTTTGCTAAACTTCTGGAGCTCTACAACAGCATGAACCGCAAGGCGCCAGTTATTGAGCAACCTTGCTACATCGATCCTAGTGCGCAAATCGGCAACAACGTCTATATTGGTGCTTTTGCCTATGTCGGTAAAAACGTTGTCGTTTCAGACAACGCTCAAATTTATCCTCATGTCGTACTCCAAGACAACGTGCATATTGGTGAAAACACTTGTGTATACGCCAATGTTAGCGTATACCATGACTGCAAAATTGGTGACAACTGCATTATACATGCCGGAACAGTTATAGGTTCAGATGGTTTTGGATTTGCCCCCGACGAAAACGGTGTCTACAGCAAAATACCACAAATTGGCAATGTCATCATCGAAGACGACGTAGAAATTGGCGCAAATAGCACCATTGACCGCGCCACAATGGGGTCAACATTTATTCGCAAAGGTGTCAAAATGGACAACTTGTGCCAAATAGCTCACAATGTTGACGTCGATCAACACACCGCCATGGCTGCTCAAGTGGGCATTGCTGGCTCAGCAAAAATTGGCAAACACGTCATGATTGGTGGCCAAACTGGTATTGCCGGTCATCTCAGCGTCGCTGACCACACCAAAATTGTTGCGCAGTCTGGCATTCCATCAACGGTTAAAAAAGCAGACACACTAATGGGTACGCCTGCTATCCCAATCAACGACTACAAGCGTTCTCATATCGGATTTCGGAAACTTCCTGGTCTAATCAAAAAAATAGTTGAGCTAGAATCCAAACTCAATGAGTTGCTCAAAAACAAATAAGCATGACAGAAAAACAACGAACACTCAAACAAAGTATCGTTTTTGAAGGCGTTGGCCTCCATACTGGCGAAAAAGTAAGACTTGAAATTTTGCCTGCTCCAGCAAATCACGGTTACAAATTTCAACGCATCGACCTCGACAATCAACCGATTATCAAAGCCGATGCCGATTTAGTAGTTGCTACTGATCGCGGCACCACACTAGAAGCCAATGGCGCTCGAGTTTACACGACAGAGCACGTCCTTGCTGCCCTTTACGGCTGTCAAGTTGACAACGCCTTAATTCAAATCAACGGTCCTGAAATTCCAATCATGGATGGCAGCGCAAAATTATTTGTACAGGGCATTGAGGCGGTAGGTTATGAAGAGCAAGATGCCGAACGCGAATATTTTGAACTCACAGAAAACATTCCCTGGGAAGACACCGAAAAAGGAATTGAATTTTTAGCCATTCCTGATGTCAATTACCGTGTTACTGTCATGGTCGATTACAAGTCTCCAGTCTTGGGTACACAACACGCCAGCATGTATCATATCGGTGAATTCAACAAAGAAATTGCACATTGTCGCACCTTTGTTTTTCTCCGAGAACTCGAAATTTTGGCTAAAAACAACCTCATCAAAGGTGGTGACCTCGATAACGCCATTGTCCTTGTCGACAGAGCCGATGTGCAGCAACAAGAGCTCGACGAATTAGCTGAACTACTTGGAAAAGAAAAACTTCAAGTGAACTTAGATGGCATTGGAGTGCTCAATAGCAGCAAATTACAATGTGAAAACGAGCCTGCCCGACACAAATTACTCGATATCATCGGTGACCTCGCACTTGTCGGCAAGCCCATCAAAGCTCATATTTTGGCTGCACGCCCTGGCCACTCAGGTAACGTTCGTTTTGCCAAAGTACTCAAAGAACAAATCAAAAAACAACAGCAAAAAGGCAGGTTCTTTGACCTCGAAAAAGAACCACTCTACACCACACAAGATATCGAGCGCATGCTTCCGCATCGCTATCCATTTCTGATGGTCGATAAAATTCTCGAAATTCACCCTGAATCAATTGTCGGCATCAAGAATATTACCATGAACGAGCCTATTTTTACTGGGCACTTTCCCGGAAACCCAGTTTTTCCGGGCGTTCTTCAAATAGAGGCTATGGCTCAAGTTGGCGGCATTTACGCGCTGTCTCAAGTTGAAGACCCACACCTCTACTCCACTTACTTTATGAAAATTGACAACGTGCGTTTCAAACAAAAAGTAGTGCCTGGTGATACCGTTGTTTTCGAATTAGTCCTGACCTCTCCTATCAGAAGAGGGCTTGTAGAAATGAGCGGTACCGCTTATGTCAATGGTAAAGTAGTATCAGAAGCCAGTATGTTGGCACAAATCATCAAAGACAAAACAGCATGATTTCTAATCTCGCATCTATCTCTAAGGATGCGCAAATAGGACAAAATGTTCGCATCGATCCTTTTGCGGTAATCCATGAAGACGTCATCATTGGTAATGGTTGTCATATTCATTCCAATGCGGTACTTTATCCCGGAACGCGTCTCGGAGAAGACTGCGATGTTTTTCCCGGTGCTGCTGTTGGTGTTATTCCACAAGACCTCAAATTTAGTAATGAATATACCACTGTTGAGGTTGGAAATAATACCAAAATACGCGAATGTGTAACCATTCATCGCGGTACCAACGACAAGTTAAAAACAAGTATTGGCGACAACTGCTTGCTCATGACTTACGTGCACATTGCGCATGATTGTCAAATTGGCAATCACGTCATTTTGGCCAGTTACACAGGCTTATCTGGGCACGTGGTCATCGATGACTGGGCAATTCTAGAAGGAAAAGCAGCTGCACAACAATTTGTACACATTGGAAAGCACGCTTTCATTGGCGGCGCATCCCTAATTAGAAAAGACGTCCCTCCATATGTCAAAGCAGCCCGAGAACCACTTGCATTTGCTGGTGTCAATTCAGTTGGTTTGCGGCGTCGCGGATTCACAGAAGAGCAAGTCAGAGAAATTGAAGACATTTACCGCGTGCTCTATGTTCAAAATAGCAACATTTCCAAAGGCATGAAAGCCCTAGAAACAGCCACTGCATCCGAAATACTGACAGAAATCACCCAATTTATTCAAAACTCAGAAAACGGCGTTATTCGCGGCATGATATGATTCATCGTGGACAAGAACTTACCCTGCTCATCACTGCATATGCTTTTGGAGGAAGAGGCATCGCAAGATTACAAGAGCAAGACCAACACTTCACCATTTTTGTAGACAACGCTTTTCCAGGCCAGACTGTCCGAGCTAAAATTGAAACCAAACGCAAAAATTTTGCAGAGGCGAAATTACTTGAAGTTTTAGAACGTTCAGTCGACGAACAGAGCAATCAATTTCAAGAAATTTCTGGAGGCCCCTACATTCATGTACCGGTTTCCATACAAGAGAAATACAAGCAAGAAAGTACCCTCGAAACTTTTGCTCGTTTGAGTGGTCTTAGGGATAGCCCAGAAAAATTTGATGTCTTTATTTCATCGCCAGCACATTATCATTATCGAAACAAGATGGAATACAGCTTCTCTTGTATCGAGCATGACCTTGATACAGGCGAAGAACTCGATGACGCCTTTGCCTTAGGCTTCAAACGAAGAGGCACTTGGTGGAAAGTAGAAAGCTTGAATAAACCAAGTGGTTTGTTTGACGAATCCTGGGAAGCCAAACTCAAAGAATTACGCTTATTCCTAAAACAAAGTGGCTTACCTGCATGGCATCCACCACAAAAAAAGGGGTTTTTCAGACACATTGTGGTCCGTAAATCTTTTCTAAAAGATGAATTACTCATCAACTTAGTCACGTCCTCTGAAGGCTTATCTTCTTTTGATTTGAAAGCTTTCAAAGACTTTCTTTTAGACTTACATCCGGGCCGAATTGCAGGGCTATGGCACACCATCAATGACAACGTTGCGGACCGCGCTAAAATTGAAAACGGGTCTTCTACCTTGCTTTACGGCGCACCTGTTATTGAAGAAGAACTTGCCGGTTTGCGCTTTCAAATTTCAATGGAGAGCTTTTTTCAAACCAATCCGGCGTGCGCTGAGTTGCTCTATGCCAAAGCCCTCGATTATCTATTTGACGAACCGTTTGAAGATGGCGACATCGCCATGGATTTATTTTGTGGCACCGGAACGATCGCTCAGTTGATGGCAAAACGCAATCCTAATGTCCAGATCATCGGTGTTGATATCGTTGAAAAGGCTATTTCTGACGCCAAAGAAAACGCTATTAAAAATCAAATTGATAGTGTCAATTTTTTTGCTGCAGACGTCGGTAAATTTCTTAAAGAATTCCCCGAATATCAAGGAAAAATAAAGCGCATTATGCTCGACCCACCAAGAGCAGGTATCGCCCCAAAAACGCTACAAAAAGTACTTGATTTAGGAGCAAAAACCATCGTTTATATCAGCTGTAACCCGGCAACTCAAGCACGCGATGCCAATACTTTGGCAATGGCTGGTTACCAACTCGAAAAATATGCCTTAGCAGACCAATTTCCACATACTGGCCATATTGAATCAATTGCGAAATTTGTGAAGCATGAAAGTTGAAATCATTGCCATTGGTGACGAACTACTCATCGGGCAAACCATCAATACCAACGCCTCGTGGCTTGGGCAAGAATTCAGCTTGCGAGGTTATCAAATTACACGTTCTTTAGCCATTGCCGATGACCCTCAACAAATTGTAAGCACACTCGATGCGCTTTTACCAGATACCAATTGTGTCATCATTACGGGCGGTTTAGGGCCTACAAAAGATGACCTCACCAAACACACCTTAGCTGCCTACTTCGATTGTCAATTGCAAATACATGCGCCTACCTTAGCGCAAATAGAAGCATTTTTTGAAAGTAGAAATAAGCCGATGTTAGAGGTCAATATCCAACAAGCGGCGCTACCAACTGCTGCTACAATTCTAAAAAACCGACGTGGCACCGCTGCAGGAATGTGGTTTGAAAAAAATGAAATCGTTTACATCTCCTTACCTGGTGTTCCGTATGAAATGAAAACCATCATGACTGAGGAGGCTTTTCCACTGATTGAACAGCGCTTCGGTAAGAGCTCACTTTTTCATCGTACGATACTCACCCAAGGTATTGGCGAATCATTCCTGGCCGAACTCATCCAAGATTGGGAAGATCGCGTGCGAAATGCGGGGCTTAGCTTGGCCTACTTACCTTCTCCAGGCCTCGTCAAATTAAGGCTTACCTCGTTCAAAGGCAAGGAAGAGGAGACGCTCATTGGAGCCTTTTTTCAAGAATTACAAGAGCGGATTCCAGAAGCAATATATGGTGAAGAAGAAGATAGCTTGGCTGGTGTTTTAGGCAAATTATTCGAAGAGCGCCAATTAACAATTGGAACAGTTGAAAGCTGTACGGCAGGACAACTTGCAAACACCATTGCCGCAGTAGCAGGTGCCTCTGCTTATTACCAAGGAGCGCTACTCACTTATTCTAATGAACTCAAAGAACGCATTGCCGAAGTATCTGCCCTTACGCTACAGCAATTTGGTGCAGTTAGTGAAGAAGTCGCTAAAGAAATGGCTGAAAACGGCAAACGTATTCTTGGAGTCGACTACTGCTTATCCACAACAGGAGTTGCAGGCCCAACAGGCGGCACACCCGAAAAACCTGTTGGTTTGGTTTGGGTTGGCCTCAGTGGCCCAAAAGGCACAATTGCAAAAAGTTTTCGTTTTGGAGACAACAGACAACGCAATCTTGACATGACAGTTTTGAGTGCTATGAATTGGTTGCGATATGAATTAGTCTGCGACTAAATACCTAAATTTGCTGCATGTCTGAGCCGAAGCAACTACCTGTGATGGAACACTTTTACACCCTGCAAGGTGAAGGATTTCATAGTGGCAGAGCTGCCTACTTTATCCGTTTGTCAGGGTGCGATGTCGGTTGTGTTTGGTGCGATGTAAAAGAAAGTTGGGATATCCACCCAGATCAATACCTGAGCATCGAACAAATTATTTCAAATTTGGCCCTTACAGACACAGATTTTGTTGTTATTACCGGAGGGGAGCCCACCATGCATGACCTCAGTTCATTGACAAGTGCACTCCATGCAGCAGGCTATGAAATCGCATTGGAAACTGCTGGGGTTCATCCGTTAAAAGGTCACATCGATTGGTATTGCTTCTCGCCAAAAAAATTCAAGCAACCCATTAAAGAAGCGTATCTCAGAGCCAATGAACTCAAAGTTGTCATTGCGCATCCTTCAGATTTTGAATGGGCTGAAACTCATGCCAATCAAGTAGGCCCAGATTGCAAGTTATACCTTCAAACCGAATGGGAGAAACAAGATCGCTTCTTGCCGGCAATCATCGAATACATTAAACGCAACAAAAAGTGGAAAATCTCGTTACAATCGCATAAATATATGCAGATTCCATGAGGCTAAACCTCCTTTTGACACTCCTTCTTGTTTTTCCGTTCTTCTCTTGTGCACAGGCGCCCTTTCCATATTCTACTCAAAATAAAAAAGCCATAAAGCTTTTTGAAGAGGCACAGAAAGCACCCGCAGCTCAAAGAAATCCACAAACATTAGCATTGAATTACAATGCCGGAATCACCTTACTTGATCAAGCCCTCACCAAAGACTCCAATTTCTGGGAAGCTGTATTACTCAAAGCAGAATTTCTTGATTATCAGCGAAAATATGCTGAAGCCGCAAAAAATTATCAAAAAGCCCTTCAAATAGATCCAAACCATAGCATTAGCGGAAGCACACACTACTATTTGGCGGCGTGTCAGCTGAGTATTGGGGAATACTCAGAGGCCTTGAAAAACATCAACCGCTTCATTCAGAATCCGAATGCAAAAGAAAATTTAATCAATCAAGCCTACCAAATGCGTGCCTGTGCAGAGTTTTCAATACAAGCACTTGCAAATCCCGTTGATTTCAAGCCTATTAATGCCGGAGAAGGCATCAATACCATTTTACCAGAATACTATCCAACACTGACTGTTGACGGCCAAGTATTACTTTTCACGCGGCGTCTTCCTATGAATGCAGAAGACGAACAGGAAGATTTTTTTGTATCCAAATTGGATGAAAAAACCAATTCTTGGACACAAGCCAAAGCCATGCCACCCAACATCAATACAGCTTGGAATGAAGGTGCTCCGACCATTTCTGGTGACGGTAAAAAAATCATTTTTGTAGCCTGCACAGATAATTCAGGAGTCAATTACGGTGGAAACCGAACAGGGAAAGGATCTTGTGACCTCTTCATTACCGAAAAAATTGGCAATCAATGGACTAACCCAATCAATCTTCCAGGAGCAGTTAATACTGCTAATTGGGAGACACAACCTTCCCTTAGCGCCGATGGTAAAACGCTCTATTTCATTCGCGCAATTCGGAGTCGAGAGGGAAGATCAAATTCGGATATTTATGTGTCGCAATTGCAAAGTAATGGTTTGTGGTCAGAAGCTACACGCCTGCCCAATAGCATCAATTCTCCTCAAAATGAAGAATCGGTTCAAATACATCCGGACGGCAGAACACTTTATTTTGCGTCAAGAGGACATGTAGGCCTAGGTGGCTCCGATTTATTTAAAAGTACGCTAAATGACAACGGGCAATGGTCAAAACCAATCAATTTAGGTTATCCGATCAATTCCAGATTTGACGAGAATTCTTTACTTGTTTCGGCGCTTGGCAACATTGCATTTTTTGCATCCGACCGAGAAGGTGGCTATGGTAGTTTAGATATTTACTGGTATGAATTACCGCAATCTTTACAAGCTACCCAAACTTTTTACTTTGAAGGCATGGCCTTCGATGCCATTTCTGGAAAAAACCTACAAGCAATGGTTCAATTAACCAACCTCGAGTCAGGCAAAGAGGTATTCTTGGGTCAAACAGATTTACAAGATGGTAAAATTGTATTGCCTTTGCCTGTGAATCAAAGTTATGCGGTGTTGGTAAACAAGGATGGCTACCTCCCCTTCTCCTTAAATTTTGACCTGACACAAAAAGAAAACGCTCAAAGTTATCATTTGGATATGCCATTGAATCCTGTCAACTCCAAAGCTGAAAACGTACTCAATAATGTCTTTTTTGACCTCAATAAAGCGACATTAAGGTCTGAGTCAAGAATTGAATTATTGAACTTAGCGGTTTATTTAAAGGCCAATCCAGGATTAAAAATTGAAATTCAAGGGCACACAGATAGTCAAGGTGATGCACAAAAAAACCTAGTATTATCTGAACAAAGAGCAATGGCGGTTTACCAATTCTTACTCAACGAAGGAATTGCAGCCAATCGTCTGAGCTACAAAGGATTTGGCTCAAAAGTTCCAGTCATTACAGATGCTACTATAGCAACATTAACTACCGAAATACAAAAAGCTGCTGCTCATCAAAAAAACAGACGTACCACTTACACAATAATCCCATGATTCCATTCTTAAAATTAATAAGGGTTAAAAACCTTGTGGTGATTTTGCTGACCATGATTGGTGTTGCGTACCACCTTCAGAAAATGCACCCTTATGAGGTCATAGACTTCAACGCCATCCAGTATAGCTTGCTGATATTTTCAACACTTATTATTGCTGCAGCGGGCCATCTGATCAATGATTATTTTGACCTCAAAGCTGATCGAATCAACAAGCCTCAAGAGTTGATTTTGACCAAATACTTGCAGAAACGCTGGGCAATACTTGGGCACTGGACACTCAATTTCATTGCATTCGCTATTGCCATTTATCTATCTTGGAGTTTACACACTTTGCTCTTTGTTTTCATTCATTTGGTTAGCATCAATTTACTTTGGTTTTATAGTGTTTCTTGGAAGCGCAAATTACTTCTTGGTTCTGTTGTTTTGGCGATTTTGCCAGCGTTAGTCATCTTTCTAAGCACATGGTATTTCCAAATTTTAAATGAATCAGATCAAGCTTTTTCCCCATTCAAAGAGCAAACTTGGTCTACTTACCTCAACTATCATTACGCCCAGTTTTTGGCTTTTTGCGCCTTCTTTGTCACCCTGAGCAGAGAAATATTAAAAGACGTCAACGACATGCCTGGAGATGAACTACTCAACGCAAATACAATTCCGCGCAAAATTGGTGCAAAAAAAGCCACTTGGTTGGCCTTGATCACACTTCAATTTCCTGCCTTTCTTTTTATCGTCCTCAAATTTGCTGGTGCATTTTCTATTCCAAGTAATTTGGCTTCGGTAACTTTAGGATTTTTAGCAATACTTTTTTTAAGCCAACTCATTTGGTTTGCCATTCAGCCGGAAAAAGCCAATAAATGGTTGTTATTTCATTATAAAATAGCCATTCCACTCGGACTACTCACTTTATTTTTCTGATATGAAACTTGTTCTAGGCTCTGCCTCACCAAGAAGAAAGGAGCTACTCAGTAAGCTCGGTTATGATTTTAGGGTACAAACTGCCAGCTGTGATGAATCTTTTGATCCAAAACAGAGTCCAGAAGAAATCGTTCTGTCAATTTGTAAAAAGAAAATAGACGCGCTTTTTACTCAGATAGCAACTGACGAAACACTCCTTTGTGCAGATACCATTGTTTACCTCGACGGTAAGGTATTAGGAAAACCAGCAGACCGCAACCAAGCGATCGAGATGTTACAACTACTCTCGGGTAAGGAACATGAAGTTTACACCGGACTAATGCTCAAGAACCAACAAGGAGAGCACAACTTAATTGATTGTACAGTAGTTAGGTTTCAAGAATTAAAACTAGAAGACATCATCTACTACGTGGATCATTTTCAACCATTTGATAAAGCAGGAAGTTATGGCATTCAAGAATGGATTGGTCATGTAGGTGTAATAGAAATCAGAGGTTCTTTTACAAATGTGATGGGCTTGCCTACACAAAGGCTTTACCCGTTCTTAAAAAGCCACATTTAATCTTAACGACGTGGTTGTTTCAACCAATAGACAAAAAAAAACCGCAGCTTTCACTGCGGTTTTTTTATAACTGAACGATGGGTTTAGAGTTTCACTCTGAATTCTACCCTACGGTTTTTGGCATCTTTTGTCTCTTGGTCGTCGTCTTCGGCAACCTCAGTTGATTGTGTTCTATCTGACATTGGTACTGCGAGTAATCTTTCTGCAGCAATACCTTGAGCAGTAAGGTATTTTTTCACGGCCGCAATTCGTTGGCCATCCATACCTTTGTACATTTCGTTTTCTTCACCAGCCTTATTTTCAAGCGCATCGTTGTGGCCTAAAATTTCGATTGTCATGGATGGATTGGCATTCATTTGTACGACAATAAAATCGAGGTTTGTGCGGGCATTTTCGGTAAGCGAAGCTTTTCCAGCTCTGAAATAGATTGTTTGAGCCGCGATTTTTTTGTCAAGCGTCATTTTTTCGTTGACCTCTGGTGTTTTATCATACACCAAAGTGCTGAATGAATCCTCGACTTTCGGTGGGCGCTTGTTATAGCAAGCACATTGCTCTGGCTTTTTAGGGTCAATTTGACGAATGATGACATTATCAATGTAGTAATAAGCATGAAGCAAAGCCTCTGCTTCAGCATCTTTCGGCTTTTTCATAGCCTGGAACTGCGTTTTTTCGTTGCGGTCAAAATTACCAATGGTGATGAATTTTTCATCTCCTTTGGCAACATACAAATTACAAACTTTGTCCCAGCCAAAGTAACCGTTGTAGATACCATTCACGGCCGATTTAACTACGTGGTCACCGTCGGCATAAATGGCATCTGATTCACCTGAACCAGGGGCTTTGTCTGTAAAGTAAAGACCTAAGTTATTGCAAGCAAATTTAGATGACTCACTGAGTGAAAGGGAATACTCTACGCAGTAGGTCATGCCCTTGGTGAGCCCTGACTTTCCTTTTTTTGCAATTGGAATCGTGATATATGAACGTTCGGAGGCTTGTTTTCCAGGTTTGTAGGCAACAATTCCGGCATAAACTTCACCGCCATCTTCGGTAGTTGGTTCTTCTGAACCGTAAATGTTAGCAGGAATACTGACGTCTCCGGTAGCTTGTTTAGAAAATAAGTCTGCTTTGATGAGCGTAGGAGACACGATTTCTCCACCTGCCAATTCGATGGTTTGTAGTTCGGTTACTTCTTTGGCAGCACTTTCAAAACCTATCTTGATTTCTTTGAATGCTTCTTGGGCCTGTGAAAAATTGGCTAATGAAGCGAAGCCGAAGCAGAGCGCCCATTTTGTCATGTTTGCAGTTTTAAATTTCATAGTTTTGAACGGTATGAATAAATACTTTGACCATTTCTGGGTCAATATCTGGGTAAACCCCGTGACCCAAATTTACAATATGTCTTTGACTTTTAAAGGATTTCAGCATTTTTTTGGTCTCGGCCTCAATGATTTGTGGTGAACCATAGAGCACACAAGGGTCAAGATTTCCTTGCAAAGTCATGTTTTGCTGAACCAAATTGCGTGCCACATTTACATCCATGTTCCAGTCAAGACCAAGCGTGGTGCAAGGCAACTGAGCAAGGGTGGGTAAAGAGCCAATTGCACCTTTAGAAAAAACAGTTAGCGGGGTTTCAGGGAAGGCCTCACAGATTTGACGGATATATTTGATGCCAAATTCGCTGTATTGTGCATCGCCCAAAATGCCTGCCCAAGAATCAAAAAGTTGAAGTGCATCGGCACCTGCTGCTACTTGCCCTTTTAAATAAGCAATAGTGACATCGGTGATGCGCTGCAACAAACGATGTGCAAGCTCCGGTTGGGTATATAAAAATTTCCTGGATTCACTGAAAGTTTTGGAACCCTTACCTTCGACCATATAACATAGAATAGTCCAAGGTGCTCCTGCAAATCCAATTAAGGGTACGCGGCCATTGAGGGCTGCTTTGGTTTGTTTCAGTGCTTCGAAAACATACCACAGACGATCCTGGACATCAATTTGCTGATCAAGACGATCGAATTCTTGCTGCGAACGGATGGTGTTTT
The DNA here is from genome assembly GCA_046073985.1 of Flavobacteriales bacterium. Classification (GTDB taxonomy): domain Bacteria; phylum Bacteroidota; class Bacteroidia; order Flavobacteriales_D; family Crocinitomicaceae; genus UBA952. The sequence continues at coordinate 105,833 of JBJTNI010000037.1, forward strand.
CAAACCAAGGCCCTTTTTGCTCAATCATTTGGTAAGGCAAACCCATTGCCTCTGGTACCACTAAAATATCTGAAAAGATAATGGCGGCATCGACATTGAGGATATCGACAGGTTGGATAGTTACTTCGGTGGCAAATTCCGGTGTTTCAACGAGTTCTTTAAACCCCGATAATTTCGAGCGAACTGCACGGTATTCTGGAAGAATTCTGCCTGCTTGACGCATTAGCCAAACTGGATAGCGCTCGATGGCTTCACCTCTGTGCGCTCTGAGAAATAAGTCGTTTTGGATCATTGTTACAAAGGTAAGAATTTACCATTGAATTTCTTGCTGTTGGGTCAGGCGTAAAAAGGCATTTGTTTTGCTGAAATGACGACAGCCAAAAAATCCACGATGTGCGGCCAAGGGCGAAGGATGTACCGCTTTTAAAATGAGATGCTTACTGTTATCTACATAGCTTGCCTTTGCAGCAGCTTTTGCCCCCCAAAGAATAAATACAACATTGTTTTTATGCGAATTTATCTGGTTAATTACGGCATCAGTAAACGTTTCCCACCCAAAATTTTTATGACTATCTGGCATACCTTCTTCCACTGTAAGTACGCTATTGAGTAACAAAACACCTTGTTGGGCCCATGAAATAAGGTCGCCGTGATCTGCTATCGGCTTTCCGATATCGGCCTCCAGTTCTTTAAAAATATTGAGTAAACTTTTGGGTAACGGACGCACTTCTGGCTCTACCGAAAAACACAGGCCATGTGCATGGCCTTTGGTTGGGTATGGATCTTGACCTAAAATGACCACTTTTACTTGATCAAACGGACAAGCATCAAAGGCCCTGAAAATTTGTGAACCTTTCGGAAATACTTGTTGGGGTCTGGCTTGATATGCGGCTTTTACTTTTTGAATAAGCTCTTTAAAATAGGGCTTTTCAAATTCTTCGGCCAATACCTTACGCCAACTTTCGTCTATTTGAATTTGACTCATAGTGGATCAATCAATGCGGTCCAAAGGGTAATTTTTCCGTTATCCATTCTTGGCCAAATGGGTCTGACAATGCCGTCAAATGCGGCAATACCAAGATAATCACCGAAGAAAACCCGTGCATCGGGCAGAAATGGTCTGTTTGATATGAGTTTCTCAGAAAAACTTTGGCCGCCGTCGGTGCTTTTTGCCCATATGACATCTGTACTGTTGGTGTTGAATCTTCTGCGGTCATAATACACAAAATGGAGATCCCCATTTTTTTGATCAACAGCCATTGAAGTCAAGAATTGGTGCTTTCCGGGCGCATCCTGATTGACGCGTTTGGGATCAGACCAAGTTGTGCCTCCATCTGCTGAACTCATGAGCCATACATCGGTGTCATTGGTGCCATTTCGTTGGTCGCACCAATTGAGATACAGCATGCCATTTCTTGGACCACCACTCATGTCCGCCATCAAAAAAGGCAAACCGTTGGCTCTGTAGATACCCGGAATTTGGATATCCCAACCACCGACGTGGTCTGCTAATTTTCTTTCTTCTGAAAGCCAGGTGGCACCTCCATCTTTTGAACATTGAAACATAATACCTCTAGGGCCAGTCCAGCAAACATATATTTCACCATTGGTTCCTATTGCTGGCACAGCTCCTTCGACCGTATTGTCTCCGTCAAGGCAGTCTCCTCCGTATTTGGAGATTCGAATTGGGTTTGTCCAAGTCAGCCCTCTGTCCATTGACTTTGAAAAAACAATCACCGAAGTATCTTTGGGGTCTGAAGAATCATAGGCGTCAAATTGCGTCCAGGTCATGTAAATGACTTGAGTATGAGGGTCAATCACCATCCAGTGCTTGTCTTGAACTTTAGTGCCGTTGGGGGCCGGAAATGAACCCTTACTAAAAGTGCCATCAATGCGATCAGTGTACTGACAAACAATCCGGTCCAGATGACTGGTTTTTTTATAATCGCTTAAATGAAAATAATACAACCTACCCTTGGCATCATATTGCAAAACAGGATCTCCGTAGACTCCGTAAGGGCTTTTCAGAGATTTGGTTTGCCAAGTTTTGCCGCCATCTGTAGAAAAATGATAACCAGTCAAAACGGTTCCGGCAGCCATTTCTTTCGGATTCAGCGGATTGATTGCAATTGATGGTTCGCATTCGTTAAATGCGTAAGATGAAGATACCGGCGGTATTTGAATGTTTGGATAATCCTGCGCGCTTGGCTTCAATGCCAATAAACTAACGCAACCAATAAGTAAGTAAAGGCGCATTGACATCTTTTATTTGTAGTGAAAATTGGGGTTTAGAATAGGTTTTCATGATGAATTTCACTTGAAAAACTTTTTGATCACGAGCAACCGTCAGATTCATGGACTCGCCAGGAGACAAACTATTGAGCATCCCCTCCAACATTGGTTTATTGATGCGGTAGCCATTGCAAACCAATACTTCATCGCCTACGCTCAGACCAGCATCTTCAGCTGCACTTCCGCGTCGCACCATTTTGACACGAACAGCTTCATCTCCTTCAAAAGTTGCTCCGATGTTGGTTTGGCTTGCCGTTTGGTCTTTGACTAAAATACCCATTGGCTCAAAATATTTTTGATAAGGGATGAGCTGGGTGCCATTCACATAGCTGGTGAAAAAAGCGTGCATGTCTTCACCACTGTAGGCACTCAATTCTTGCTCGAACTCTGCTTCGGTAAAGCCACGTTGTAAACCGAGCGCATATTTGTTGTATAAGAGTTGCATGAAGCCATCCAGGCTCTTCTTTTTGTTGGACTTCTGAATAAGATAAGCATCTAACACTGCTCCTAAAACAGCACCTCTCGAGTAGTAGGTCATGGTCGTGTTGCTAGAATTCTCATTGGGGCGGTATGCTTTGATCCAAGCATCAAAACTCGCGTGTGCAACCGGCTGCACCCGAGATCCTGGAGTACCTTCGACGTAATTGATTTGCGACTGTAATTTGGAAATAAATTCTTCGGGGGTATAAAAGCCCGAGCGTCTGAGCAACAATTCATCATAATAGGATGTAATGCCTTCCATGACCCAAAGTAAAGAAGTGTAACATTCTTGATCATAGTTAAACGGCCCAAGTTCAATCGGTCGTATGCGCTTTACATTCCATAAATGAAAGTACTCATGTGCCACCAAGTTGATAAATCCGATATAGTTTGACCCAGCATAAGACCAACGATCTACACTTAAAACGCAACTGTTTTTGTGTTCCAAACCACCCTGGCCGTCGGTCACATTGTGTATAATAAAAAGGTAATCCTTGTTCGGATTACTTCCAAACACATTGGTTGCTGCCTGCACCACCTTAGCCATATCCTGCTGTAATTGAGCCACATTATAGTTAGCTTCTCCGTACATTGCGACTCGGTGTCTGACTCCGGCAGCCATAAAATCAAATTCAGTCTGATTGCCAATTTCAATTGGACAATCAACCAATTGGTCATAATTTTCGAAAAGGAAAGACTGACACCCAGGCTCGGTTTTGAAATCCATGGAGCTCAATGCAGTGCTGACTTTTTTAAAACTCTGATGCGGAAATACTTTGAGAACGCCTTGCTGATTTTTCGTAGATTCATTGTACATAAATACACCTGCTCCAGCTACAAAACCATGAGTGTTGTCAAGGTAGGGTGTTCGGACAGAAAGCTCAAAAGCATAGACTTCATAAAAAATGGTGAAATTTTCTTGTCCTGCACATTGGACTTCCCATGCATTTTTCGATTTTTTGACGACAACAAGTTCCTTTCCACCAGGCACAATTGCTTTGACTTGATTGAGATTTTTTGAGAATTCTCGAACCAAATACGACCCTGGTGTCCAAACCGGCATTTTGAACTCTTGAACTGCGGCATTATTACCTTTGACATCGATGGTCACGGCAAAATAATGGGAATTTGGCTGGGGCATAGACAAATTATAAGTGAGCTCAAGCGCATTGGAAATAAAAGGCAGGACGGCAAGAATGATGAGGCTTAAAATTTTTGTTGGCATTGCTTGGTTTATTTAGTGAGTACTACTTGCTTTTCTATATAAAATTAAGACAATTTGATTGTGGAAGCATGTAACTTGGCGCGTTCAACAATTTGTTCCACGGGTTCTGGACCAAAGGCAAGTGCAACAGCCATGCGTCGGTAAGGCCGTGTGCTTGGTTTACCGAATATCCGAACTTCAGCGTTCGGGTCTGAGAGCACGGTCTCAAGACCTGAAAAACTGGGCGCAACGTTGTTTTCTTGTGTCGCTAAAATGACTGCACTTGCTCCGTTTTGTTTAAGATCTATTGAAGGGATTGGCAAACCTAAAATGGCTCGGGTATGCAATTCGAATTCATTGAGATTTTGGGTACCTGCCAGTGTTACCATCCCGGTATCATGGGGTCTTGGAGATAATTCAGAGAAATATGCGCCGTCTTTGGTGATGAAAAATTCTACCCCCCAAATACCCGCGCCCCCAAGTGCTGCAGTAACTTTTGCGGCCATTTGCTGAGCTTCTTCGAGGTGTTCTGGGTTCATCGGCATTGGCTGCCAACTTTCTTGGTAATCACCGCGTTCTTGACGGTGTCCGATGGGTGGACAAAACAAGGTAGGTCCATTTTTTTGTGTTACAGTAAGTAGTGTTATTTCGTAATCAAAATGTATGAAACCTTCAACGATGACTTCTTTGAGGTCACCGCGAGAACCCTCCATGGCATATGTCCAGGCACGTTCGATATCTGCCTCGGTTTTGATAACCGACTGACCTTTTCCAGAACTGGACATCAAAGGCTTTACCACACATGGCAAACCACAATATGCAACTCCTGCTTCGAGTTCTTCTAGTGAGGTTGCATATTTGTATGGTGCTGTTCTGACGCCTAAATCTTTGGCTGCTAGGTCGCGGATGGCTTTGCGATTCATGGTATAATTCGCAGCTTTTGCACTTGGCACAACTTGAATTCCTTGCGCCTCGTAATTGTAAAATTGTTCTGTTCTAATCGCTTCAATTTCAGGTACAATTAAATCTGGTTGATGTTTGGCTACAACCATATCAAGGGCCGCAGCGTCTAACATATTGATGACTTCAAAACCATCTGCCACTTGCATGGCCGGTGCACCCGCGTAGTTGTCGACCGCAATAATTGTTTGACCATATCGTTGTGCTGCGATAACGAACTCTTTACCAAGTTCACCAGCACCTAAGAGTAGTATTTTGGACTTCATAACACAAATGTAAACAAACAGCGAAGAAATTGTTATTTTTGGCCAAGAGAGATGAGCAGTATAGCAACAGAAATTAAGCACTTTGAACCGATAGACCTCCGCGAAATGGCCGATGTGAATTTGATGAACCGCATCGATACCAAGTTTGCATTTCGCCAAGATGATTTGCTGCGTTTTATCCCTGTTTTGGCTCAAGAATACCGCGCCTTGAAAGTAGAAGGCACCATGCTTCCTCATTACGAATCATTGTACTTTGACGACGACAAGTTTTCGTTCTTCAGGGATCACCACAACGGGAAAGCTGATCGCTACAAGGTCCGTATCCGCAAGTACGTAGAGTCCAATATTCACTTCTTGGAAATCAAACACAAAATCAAAGGGCGTACCGACAAGCGTCGGATCCTGACCAACGATTTCAATGAACTTACCGAAGAAAAAGAACGCGATTTTCTCAAAAGACAACTCTCTGAAGACACCAACCTTAGACCAACCATGTGGAATTCTTTTCAACGCATCACGTTGGTGTCTAAAACAAGTAAAGAAAGACTCACCCTTGATTTCAATATACATTTTCATATGGGCGATGTTCGTCGAGATTTCGATCAATTAGTCATCGCTGAGCTCAAACAAGAGCAACTCGACCGCAATTCACCTTTCTATCAACTCATGAAAAGTGAGCGCATCAGACCCTACCGCCTTTCTAAATACTGCATTGGCAGTGTCGAAATTTACGGTGAAGAAGTCTTAAAATTCAATCGATTCAAAAAAAAGCTACTATTTTTAAATAAAATCAACCATGCTCATTGACCTCTTATTATTCCTACCTCTAAAGAAAGTAGTGGACCCAAATACCATAACTTGGTTTAGCAATGACTTCTATGCACTCCTTATTCGTCTGGGAATCAATTTGTTTTTTCTGACCATCCTTATTCGATTTTTGTACTATTCCAAGACAAAAAGAAAGGATTACCTCTTCACCTATTTTTTAATTGGAATCATTACATTTTTTCTTTGTTTCGGACTCATGCAAATGGATATCGATACCGGAATGGGGCTTGGGCTTTTCGCTATTTTCGGCATCATTCGTTATCGCACAGATGCCATAGAAATCAAAGAAATGACCTATTTATTCATGGTCATCGGGATCAGCGTTGTCAATGCTTTGGCCTCCAATGAATTGAGTATTTCAGAGGTGACAGTCATCAATGTCACGGTTTTACTCGTGACTTTCATTCTTGAGAATCTCTGGCTCATGAAGCACGAGACTCGAAAAACAATCAACTATGAGCGTATAGACCTCATCAAACCAGAGCAACGTGATCTACTAAAAGCAGACCTCGAAAAGCGAACTGGGTTGGTCATTAATCGTGTTGAGGTAGGGAAAATTGATTTTTTAAACGACACCGCTCAAGTACGCATTTACTACTACGCTGACGAACAAGAATTCTCGGATTACCATAGTCAATAATGAAAATAAAACCAATCCTTTATCCTGTAGCAGCCATTTACGGATTGGTCGTCTGGCTCAGAAATTTATGTTTTGATATCGGACTATTTGAAAGCAAAACACTGCCTGGAAAATCGATTTGCATCGGAAATTTAGCCGTTGGCGGAACTGGCAAGTCCCCTCACACTGCCTATTTAATAAACCTGCTTTCTGATCAAAGAAATATACAAGTTTTAAGCCGTGGTTATGGGCGCAACAGCACGGGATACAAAGAAGTCAACATCGATTCTCGTGCCTCTGAAGTTGGTGACGAACCTCTTATGCTCAAACAAAAATATCCAGACTGCACCATAGCTGTCTGCGAAGACCGCTATCAAGGTGTCCAACATTTAAAGGCTTCTGATCCCAATTCTCTGATCATTCTAGATGATGCCTTCCAACATAGGTGGGTAAAAGCTGGCCTCAATATCGTGCTCAATACTTTCGATCGGCCTTTGGAAAAAGATGCGTTTTTACCAGCAGGAAGGCTCAGAGATGAATTGAAGCAACTCAAAAGAGCCGACGCATTGGTCATTACTAAGTGTCCGAGTTTTGACACTTTTGACCTAGATCTGATCCGATCAAACTATGACAAGTTTCAAATTCCAGTCTTTTTTTCGCGTTATAAATATGTGCCACTCAAAGCGCTGACAGTCAGCAAGGCAGCTGATTTTCATAGGGCGATCATAGTAAGTGCAATTGCACATCCAGAATTACTGGGTCAAGGCTTCTCTGCTCATCACGAAATACTTTATAAATCTTACAAAGATCATCATCGCTATAGTCTAACAGACATCAAGGAAATTCATCAATTTTTTGATACCTTTGCAGACGGAAAAACTGTGCTTGTAACCACCGCCAAAGACTGGGTAAAAATCAATACCTTACTTAGTCCTCAAGATCAACAAAGCTATCCTTGGATGCTACTCGATTTTGAAATTGAATGGTCAGACAAACAAGCATTTAATCAATTTATTAAAACTTATGTTGACGCAAATTAAAGAAAGCACTGCTTACATCAAGTCCAAAACCGCTATCGAACCAAGCATAGGAATCATACTTGGGACTGGTCTTGGTGGCCTCGTTAAGGAAATTGAAATTATTGACGAAATCAGCTATGAAGCTATTCCGCACTTTCCGGTGTCAACAGTTGAGAGTCATTCAGGCAAACTGATCTTCGGTAGAATTGGCGGGAAAAACGTGGTAGCTATGCAGGGTCGCTTTCATTATTACGAAGGTTATTCCTTGCAACAAGTAACGTTTCCAGTCCGTGTAATGAAAATGTTAGGCATCCAGCAACTTTTTGTAAGCAATGCCTCTGGCGGTGTTAATCCCGATTTCGAAGTGGGTGAAATCATGATCATGAATGACCACATCAATTTATTTCCGGGCAACCCGCTTATCGGCAAAAACATAGACGAACTTGGGCCAAGATTCCCAGACATGAGTGACCCCTATGACCAAAGTCTCATTGACAAAGCATGCGCCATTGCTCAACAACTCGACATCAAAGTTTCGGTTGGTTGCTATGCAGGATTAACCGGGCCAACACTTGAAACCCCTGCTGAGTATCGTTATGTACGCGCAATCGGTGCCGATGCAGTTGGGATGTCAACTGTCCCTGAGGTGATTGTTGCACGCCACATGAGCATCCCTTGCTTTGCCATTTCAATCATCACGGACCTCGGCGTACCCGGAAAAATTAAGAAAGTAAGTGTCCAAGATGTAATCGAGGTGGCCAGCCGTCAAGAACCAAAAATGACACGCATCATGAAAGAACTGATTTCAAGTATTTAACATGGAAGACGCAATCAAAGATCGCTATGAGGTCGTCATTGGACTTGAAGTACATGCGCAATTACTGACGCAAACCAAGGCCTACTCCTCAGATCTCAACGCATATGGGTCAGCACCAAACACAAACGTAAGTGCCATAACACTCGGACATCCGGGCACCTTGCCCGTTATGAACAAAACTACCATTGATTTTGCCATCAAACTTGGGTTGGCATGTGGTTGTCAGATTGCTCCTCAGCAGCATTTTGCTAGAAAAAACTACTTCTACCCCGACCTTCCGAAAGGATATCAAATTACCCAAGACACCACGCCAATTTGTACTGGAGGTCAAATTATCATTCGCACAGAAGATGGTGGTAAAAAATCTATCGGCTTGACACGCATTCACATGGAAGAAGATGCTGGAAAAAGCATTCACGATGTAGATGTATTTGACACGCTTGTTGACCTCAACAGAGCCGGAACACCACTTCTTGAAATTGTCTCTGAACCCGATCTTCGCTCCTCTTCAGAGGCCTATAACTACCTCACTGAAGTGCGCAAACTTGTGCGTTACCTCGACATTTGTGATGGCAACATGGAAGAAGGATCTTTGCGCTGCGATGCCAACGTCTCGGTCCGCCTCAAAGGAAGTTCTGAATTTGGAACCAAAGTAGAGGTCAAGAACATGAACTCTATTCGCAATGTTCAAAGAGCGATTGAGTTTGAAATTACGCGTCAAATAGAAACCTTAGAAAATGGTGGACAACTGAGTCAAGAAACACGCGCATTTGACGCCTTAAAAGGCATAACAATTTCTATGCGTACCAAAGAAGCCGCCAATGACTACCGTTATTTCCCGGAGCCAGATCTTCCTCCAATTACGGTTACTCAAGCGCACATTGATCGCGTAGCCAAAGACATGCCGGCTTTACCCGGAGTGCTTTTTGAACGATACACCAAAGAATTTGGTCTCTCTGATTACGACGCTTACAACATTACTGATCAAAAAGGCATCGCGCTTTATTACGAAGCACTCATTGCTCAAACCAAAAATTACAAAGCAGCAGCCAACTGGCTCATGGGTGACATCAAGTCTTATCTCAACGAACACGGCATGGATATCCAACATTTTCCGTTGGCACCAGCTCGGGTTGCTGCGTTAATCGCCTTGATTGATGAAGGTAAAGTATCAAGTTCCATTGCATCTCAGCGTATTTTCCCAGCTATGTTTCATTCTTCAGATAGCCCCTTGCAACTAGCTGAACAAATGAACCTAATCCAAAGCTCTGACCAAAATGTCATTGATGCCTATATTGATCAAGTCATTACACAAAATGCACTTGAGGTTGAACGCTACCGCAACGGAGAAAAACAACTTATTGGTTTTTTAATGGGGCAACTCATGAAAGTCTCTGGAGGAAAAGCTGATCCTAAGGCAGCAAATGCCCTACTCAGACAAAAACTTGAAGCCTAATGACGCCACCATACAACAAAAAAAGAATAGGTATACTGCTTGCTTTGGCAGCCACTATTGGTTTTTTGTTTTGGTACTTTCAGCGTTCTGAACTCGATCAAAATGATTTGCCCATCAATCTCCAAATCAGCGGTCAGATCAAAGATGCTGGTGGCCTTCAATTATTTTTAGAAGCACCAAGCGACAGAGGCGTTATTGCAGTTGCCCAGACTGAAATTGATGCCGACGGACATTTTGAATTGCCCGCCAACATTCCTGGGCTCGGTTTATACAACCTGCGCCTCAGCGACCTCAATGGCACAGTGCTCTGGTTACCTCTTCAAGCCAATGACCACCTTAAAATTAATTGTTCGCGTCAAGAATTTGGAAGTAAACCCGGCCTTAGCGGTGTCAAATGGGCAAGTTCGTATCAGGCCATGCTCAACCAAACCAATCAATTTGAAGGATTTCAGAAAGGTCTGCAAGCAAACATGGCCAACCTAGACCAAGCACTCGTTGAAGCAAAATACGATAGCGCTAAACAAGCCTATGAGAATTTTTGTGCCCATTTAATTCAAAAGGACCTCGACAGTCCACTGAATATTTTACTGAGCATGAATCTATTGCCAACAACAGGGTTTGAAAATTGGAATGCCAAGCATTTAGCTACACTCGAGCAATTGGCACAGGCCTATCAAAAAACGTTTTCAGGGCAAACGGCTAGTCAAAATATGACGGCACAATACCAACAAATTGAAGATGCTTATTTCAATTACTCGAGCACCATCAATGGTTCTATGCCAGCACCTGAAATTGCGTTGCCTGACCCATCGGGTAAAACAAGATCCTTGAGCGCACTCAAAGGTAAATACGTATTAATCGACTTCTGGGCTTCTTGGTGTGGCCCTTGTAAGAGCGAAATGCCAAATGTTGTGAAGCTCTACCAAAAATATCAAAGCAAGAACTTCACGGTCCTCAGTGTATCTCTCGATGAAGATGCTAATAAGTGGAAAGAAGCCATTTCCTCTTGGGGCATGACTTGGCCTAACCACGTAAGTGACCTCAAAGGATGGAAATCGAATTTGCCACAAACCTATCAATTTGACGGTATACCCTATACCGTACTCGTGAATCCGGATGGAAATGTAATCGGTACAAATCTGAGGGGTGAAAAACTTGCTAAAAAACTAGCTGAAATCTTCAAATAGCATGAAAAATTCAAGTCTTTTATTCTTTGTTCTGCTTTCTATCACAAGTATTGCACAAGGCATGCGTGTTCATGTGGAAGGCAATATTTTTTATTCAGGGGCTGATTCAATCAGCTTATCACAAAATTTTGGCTCTTACTTCCGTGACTACATCGTGAGCCCTATCGATAAAAAGGGGAATTTTGAACTGACCGGAATAGTCCCTGGTCCAGATTACTATTTATTACGCATCGGTAACCAAGCCCTTCATCTCGTTGTGCGCGATACCTCCACGATAAAAATTTTTGCCGATGGTAGAAAAATAAATAGTCAATGTAACTTCGTCAATGCCGAAGAATCCAGACAAATGCACGAATATGTACTCTTAACGACCACTTGGCAACAAAAGTCAGATTCAGCGTTGGCAGCAATCAAGTCAGATGCAAATCAAGAGGCTAAAATCAATGCCTACATGACTGAACAATTCAAACAATATCAAACTGCAATTCAGAGTTTTGTAGGCATGTACCAAGGCTCTGCATCACTTATATTGCCCCTGAGCACAATCAATATTGACCAAGATTTTCAAAGTTATCAAAACCTCATCTTACAAATCTACCGAGGATTTCCACAAAGCAGTATCGTCCAACAACTTTACCAAAAATACATCAGTAAAAAACAAGAACTAGAAGCAAAAGATCCTTTCGCACCTGGTAAATTAGTCCCTGACTTCGAACAAACCAAAACAGACGGTAAAAAGCAAATGAAACTCTCTGAGCTCAAAGGTCAGGTTGTTCTATTGGACTTCTGGGCCTCTTGGTGTGGTCCGTGCAGAGCCGAAAACCCGAATGTCGTTAAGAACTACCAAAAATACAAAGACGCCGGCTTTACCGTCATGAGTGTTTCACTCGATTCTGATAAAAACAAATGGCTTGCTGCAATTGCTGCTGATCAATTATCTTGGCCTAACCACGTAAGCGACCTCGCTGGCTGGCAAAATAAAGTAGCACAACAATTTGGTGTTTCAAGTATCCCTTTTACAATTTTAATTGACCGTGAGGGCAAGGTCATTGCCACCAACTTACGCGGCGCAGCGCTTGAACAAGCCTTGCAACAAATCTTTGGTTTTTAATGGCCAACACAGCTAAATACCTCTACTTCGCCTCTGATTTTCATCTAGGAGCGCCTGATGCATCAACAAGTGCTGAGCGAGAGCGCACATTACTACATTGGCTTCAAGAAATTGAGCATAGCGCCCACAGTATTTTTCTACTAGGAGATATTTTTGACTTTTGGTTTGAATACAAAACCGTTATACCTAAGGGCTATGTTCGGTTACTCGGAAAACTAGCACAGTTAGCGGACAACGGCATCCAAATTCATTTTTTCAAAGGCAACCACGACATGTGGATGTTCGATTATTTTGAAAAAGAACTTGGCGTACAAATACACCATGATGACTACCAGTTTGAATACCAAGGAAAGCACTTCTTTTTACATCATGGCGATGGCTTAGGCCCCGGTGACTACAACTACAAATTTCTCAAACTCTTTTTTAGAAGTCCTATTTGTCAATGGTTGTTTGCACGCTTGCATCCCAATTTTGGCATTGGTTTGGCTAGTTTTTTATCGCGTCGCAGCCGTGCCAAAGGTGGAAAAAAAGACCAAGTGTATAAAGGCCCCGAACAGGAATGGTTATTTCAGTACGTCAAAGCTCAGCAAGCTAATTTACACCAAGACTACTATCTATTTGGACACAGACACTTGCCACTTGACTTACCAGTTGGTACAAGTAAATACATCAATACTGGCGATTGGTTAAAATACAATACTTTCGCCGTCTACGACAACAGTGAACTACGTCTGATGCAATGGAAAGACGGAAAAATCATTCCTTATGCAGGCTAAAAATCTAGTTTGTTCTTGGCCTTCCGTCAGGGCTGAAGAACTAGCATCAGTTGCGCAAGAAATATGGGCTCTTTTAAAAACATATTCATTTGTGGCAGTAATAGGAGAAATGGGAGCCGGTAAAACAACCACCATTGCAGCGCTCGTTCAGGCCTCCGAGATAACGCACTTTGAAGGATCACCCACATTTGCTATCGTACAAGCATACTTGAGCCCGACAAAAGCTAAAATATATCACCTCGACTGCTATCGTATTGAAAATGAAACAGAACTGATTAATTTAGGGCTCGAAGAATTATTCGATGAAACGGCTTACTTTTTTGTAGAATGGCCAGAAAAAATCAAACAAATTCTTCCATTTCCGCACTATTGGCTGTATATTCGTACGAATCCTGACCAGAGTAGAACACTAGAACTTTATCATGACAACTGATCAAAACATCTTAAAAACCCTCATTCAACAGGGTGGTTTACTTCCAAAAGAAGATTTATTAGAAGTCAGAAAAAAGAAAGGAGATTTATTCATTGGTATCCCAAAAGAGACCTCATTTCAAGAGCGCCGCGTTGCACTTGTTCCAGAGGCCGTTTCGTTGCTTATAGCCAATGGGCATCAAGTTTTGGTTGAAACAGATGCGGGCAAAGGATCCAACTTCTCTGACAACGAATACAGTGAAGCTGGTGCACAAATCATCTATGACCGCAAAGGTGTTTATCAGGCCGACATCATTTTAAAAGTAGCGCCGCCCTCAGAGGAGGAAATAGGTTTTATGCCAGGCAATCAAACTTTTATCTCTGCACTACAACTATCAACCCAACCCAAAGAAATTTTACAACTCCTCAGTTCAAAAAAAATAACAGCCATCGCCTGGGACTACATCCGAGACGAAGAAGGCGTGTTTTCAATTGTGCGTACCATGAGTGAAATTGCGGGTACCACTTCTATTCTTGTAGCCGGTGAATTGTTGTCTTCATTTTCTCAAGGAAAAGGGCTCATGTTGGGTGGCATTGCAGGTGTACAACCAACCGAAATTGTCGTCATTGGGGCAGGTACTGTTGGTGAATTTGCCACACGGTCCGCACTTGGTCTGGGCGCATCTGTAAAAGTTTTTGATAATTCTCTTTCAAGACTAAGACGTTTACAAAACGATTTAGGTGTTCGTGTTCATACCTCGATTATACAACCTAAAGTATTGGCTAAGGCTATTCGAAGAGCCGATGTCGTAATCGGTGCCTTGCGTTCACATATCGGACGCACACCTTGTGTTGTCAGTGAAGAAATGATAGCCCAAATGAAACCAGGGTCAGTTGTTTTAGACGTAAGTATTGATCAAGGTGGCTGTTTTGAGACATCGCGCATCACAAATCACAGCGAACCAACTTTTGAAAAGCACGGAGTAACCCACTATTGTGTACCAAATATCGCTTCCCGTGTATCCAGAACTGCCTCTTTTGCACTTTCAAATACGCTTTCTCCGCTTCTCTTAGAGATGGGTGATCGCGGTGGTGTTGCGGATCTTATTAGAATGCATCCCGGATTCCGAAATGGCGTTTATATGTTTAGAGGAATCCTCACCAACGAAGTGCTTGGGAAAGTTTTTGACTTGCAATACAAAGACATCAATCTTATTTTGCCAGGAATTTAATGCAAGAACTGACACCGCTTCATCTACCACCCGCACCTCTCAAATTACAGCGCCAAGCGGATCAAAAACTCTTGGTTCAGTGTCTTATCCGAAGAAAATTTCTTGTTTTAACACCAGAAGAATGGGTGAGGCAGCACCTCATTGCTTACCTTCATTTAAACCAAGGATTTCCTCTTGAAAAAATAAGTGTCGAGAAACAAATCCGCTTCGATGGTTTTACAAAACGTTGGGATATCGTGGTTTTTGACAATGCATTTCAACCACTAATGCTGATCGAATGTAAAGCACCCCAAATTTCACTCAATGAGTCAGTGCTGCGACAAGTGGCCGTTTATCAGAGAAATATTCAAGCACCATTTATTGCCTTGAGTAACGGGATGACGCATTTGATTTACAAATTAGATGCTGAAATTGGCACCATAGAGCAATGCGAAAACTTTCCTTCAGCGCCTAATTTTGAAAAAAATTAAGGGCTCCGGTTTTCATTTGCTGATATGCCCTTGACAAATACGCCAATTGAATTCGAAACAAATCAAAAGCAGCTTCAGTCTCTGGACTGATTTCTTGTTGCTTCATTTTGAGTTGAAGTTTCATAAACATAGCGTGTAATAAGGCCTCCACATCTTGGCGTTGGGCCATGTTTGATCGTTTTTTAAATTCGATGAGGTCGGGTTGTGCTTGTTCGCAAAGTGCTTTGTATTTTTCATCGTTGACTATTGTCAATAAGGTATTGTGCAGATATACAAGTTCCATCAGCACCTCTTCTACTTCCTCGATATGACCTTCTTTTTGTAAGCCTCGTTTGTTGAATTCAGCAAGCAAGGATGCATACCATTGTTGGTGCAATTGAAATTCTTCAGGGCTTTTTGAAGCAGGTAATAGCAATTGCTTTTCTATGAGGTCTATGTCGAGGTTCAGACTTCTGACCATCGCTTCAATCTGAAATATATAAAGTAAATACTCAGCTATATTGCTTTCTTTAAGTGCAGTATTTGGTCTCATTATTGTAAATCCTTTTCGATTTCTTTTTGATTTTCATTCAAGAAATTGATGAATGCTTTGGTTACGTCCATGTTTTTATTGATGTAATTAATTTGACCACCCTCTCCTTGAATGAGTAATAAATCAATCTTGTGTAGTTCGCAGTATTTTTTACCCCAAGTCTCTACTTTTTTATTGATGTCTTGCAGCGATTTCAAAGTTGCTTTTTCTATCTTTTGACCTTCTTCTTGTTGGTAACGCATCAAATCGGACTGCATTTGCTGCGCTTTCTGCTGCACCATTGCTAATTCATTCTGAGATAACAAGCCTGCCCGAGCTTCTTGCTCTTTTTTAATTACGAAATCTTCGTAGGCCTTATTTTTTTGGTTAAGTTGCGCTTCAAAGGCACGTTGTTTCTTTTCAGCCCGGGCCTCTTCCCTTTTGAAGTAGTCAAAATACTTTTTGATACTGTCGTTGGAGTAATAAGCAATTTTAAGGCCCTGTAAGTCCTTAGCTTCGACTTTAGGAATTGACTTTGTAGACTGTTTTTTGGTTTCTGTACAAGCCACCGCAACGAGCAGCGCAAAGCCGATGATGAAGATCTTTCTCATGAGTTATTTAGAATTTGTTTTTGAACCTGAAGCCAACGATCACGCATTTGAATGAAATCTTTCAAACAAGCACTGTAAAAACTTGGTTGAAGAGCACTTTCAAGTAAAGTCAAATCTTGAACTAGGTCAGTTGGAACTTTAAATGATTGCTCGTAATCGTCAAGGGTAATACTGAGGATGTATTTGTTATTGTATTGGTGAATTTGCACCAAAAAATGCTCGTGGGGTATTTGCTTGATCAGGCGCATGCTACAAATATAAGGCGTTTGTCTCATCAGAGGCACGTAGAATTACGGCACTTTTGCAATATTTTTTTACAAAAAGCATTGTATTTTTCATTTTTATTCTAATTTCGGAGCAAGAACTTGAAGTATTTACCTAATTCTGCGTCGTTTAATTTCTTCTATGACTAGTATTTTTGTTGCCAAACTAGACTTTGGCGTTACAAATCAAGAGCTTCGCCAACTGTTCGAAGCTTACGGAACTGTTCTCAAAGCCACCATTGCTACTGATCGTGAAACAGGAAAGCCTAGGGGCTTTGCGTTTGTTGAAATGGCAGATCAACAAGAAGCACAGGCTGCAATTAACGGACTCGATGGCCATGTTATTAATGGAAGGGCACTCGCCGTCAAAGAAGCAGAGCAGCGCAGCAATGATCGCCCTGCACCAAGAGCTCCTCAAAGCTCCGGCTCAACAGAAACTTCTGCCAGGTCAGAAAATTTCAGAGTGCCGTCGGCTCCAGATTCAGAAATCGGAGCACCTGCTTTTGGTTCGCCAAAACTCGAACCAAGGAAAAAAAGCAAAGACAAAGACCGCAAAGGTGCTGATGACGACAATCGCAGCAAGAAGCCTAAAATGGATGCTTACAAGAAAAGTGGTAAAAACACGCGTTTCTTCGACGACGACGATGACGACCTCGATGACGAATTATTCAACTATAAGAAGTCTGATGACGATGATGACTTCTTTGATGATGAAGACGACGACGAAATCTAGCCAAAGTATTCCTTTTGTTTCGGGGATTACTTTTAACTTTGTCCCCCATGGATTTTTCTTACGCTACTCAGCTCAAGCACCCTGTTTTTAAGGTCCTCGCTCAATATGCCGCAAAAGAGGGCATTGAGGTTTATGTCATTGGTGGTTGGGTAAGAGACCTCTTACTTGAAATTCCAAGCAAAGACATAGATATTCTTGTCATTGGTGATGGACCTGCGTTGGCAAATGCTGTTGCACAAACATTGAGAGTCAAAAAAGTAAGCGTTTTTAAAAACTACGGGACTGCCCATTTTAGATACAAAGACCTCGATGTAGAATTCGTAGGAGCGCGCAAAGAATCCTATCAATCTGATTCTAGAAAACCAGTTACTGAAAGTGGCACGCTCCAAGACGATCAAAACCGCCGAGACTTCACCATTAACTCAATGGCCATTAGTCTCAATACCTCCAATTTTGGCGCACTCATAGATCCATTCAATGGTCTTTCAGACCTTGAGAAAGGTATCATACGCACGCCGCTTGACCCCGTCATTACCTATAACGACGACCCGCTGCGCATGCTGAGAGCCATTCGCTTTGCAACCCGACTCGACTTCAAAATTGAACGCAGCAGCTTAGAGGCCATGACGCAGCTAGCTCCAAGGCTCAGCATCATTTCTCAGGAACGCATTACGGATGAACTCAACAAAATGATCCTGACAGCTGTTCCCTCACGGGCATTTAAACTTTTAAATGTTACTTCGCTGCTAGGACAATTTTTTCCAGAAATGATAGCGCTGCAGGGCATTGAAACCAAAGACGGTAAAGCACATAAAGATAATTTTCTGCACACACTAGAAGTGCTTGACAATATTGCTCAGCATACCTCAAATCTTTGGCTACGTTGGGCGGCAATTCTACACGACATCGCTAAACCTCCAACCAAAAGATTCGATAAAATTGTTGGCTGGACCTTTCATGGCCACGAGGAATTAGGTGCTAAAATGGTTCCCAGAATTTTTAAAAGACTACGGCTGCCACTGGATCACCAAATGAAATACGTACAAAAATTAGTACGCTTACACCTAAGGCCTATTGCGTTGGTGAAGGGTTCGGTTACCGATGCTGCTGTTCGACGCCTACTCCATGAAGCTGGTGACGACATCGATGACCTCATGCTGCTTTGCAATGCAGATATCACCAGTAAAAATGAATTCAAGGTCAAACGCTACAAGCAAAACTTTGAATTAGTAGCCGAAAAACTCAAAATTGTCGAAGAAAAAGACCGTGTCCGTAATTTTCAGCCACCCGTATCTGGTCAGTTAATTATGGATACTTTTGATATCGGACCTTGTTCGGAAATTGGCACCATCAAAACTCAAATTAAGGACGCCATATTGGAAGGTGACATCGCTAACGATTATGCCGAGGCTGTTGCTGAAATGCTCAAGATTGGCAAGTCTTTGGGACTAATTGTTCATCGACAACCTTCCCCTACTGAATAATCCTTAACTTTAACATAAATCAGAAAGAGATGCCTGGATTAAAATTTCGAGTCTTGCTCGATAGCGATAAAAATGAGGAAGTCTTTAGAGATATCGTCATCGCAAATGATGCCGACTTTGAAACATTCTATCATGCCATTATGGAAGCTTTTGCATTCAAAGGCGACCAAATGGCGAGTTTTTATGTGTCCAACGACTCCTGGGACAAAGGGCACGAGCTTTCTTTGCTAGACCTATCCTATGACGACGACGCCATTGACGAACCAGCTAGTGTCATGAAGCAAGCACTCATTCAAGATTTCATACAAGAACCTGACCAACGATTTATTTTGGTTTACGATTTCATGCGCATGTGGATTTTCTTGATAGAGCTTATTGCCTATGAAAAAGAAACGCCAGCGGCCCCAATGATGGCATTAGCAATTGGTATAGCCCCAACTGAACAATCACGAGCGCTTCTAGACGAAAATTTATTTGGGGATGAAGAACTCGGCAACCAAGCAACCGACGATGACGACGACGAATTCGGATTCCAAGATTTTGATGACGACTACGCCGACGACGACCTCACCGATTACAACGAATATGAATACTAAAAATACGAGCCCTACCGGTGATCCTATCGGGCAAGCCATTCTAGATTACGCCAAAAACAAGAAGCCTTTCGATATCATTGTATCCTCGGACCTCTGCGATGACGACATCATTCCAATTGAGGTTCTTTTTCGCCAGGAAAAGGATATGCCTGATCTTGAGCTTGAGGCCCTAAGTTTGTGCAAAGGCAAAGTGTTAGATATTGGTGCAGGCGCAGGCGTGCATAGCTTGGTATTGCAAGATTACGGCCTTGACGTGAGTGCAATTGACCTATCGGCTGGCGCCGTGACCTACATGAAATCTTTAGGTTTAAATGCAAAACAACTCGATTTCTATTCTCTGAATACCAACCAAAAATACAATACCATTCTCTCTTTAATGAACGGCTTGGGCTTGGCGCAAAAATTATCAAAGCTCCCTGCTTTTTTGAAGCATGCCTTTGATTTACTTGAACCTGGGGGTTGCCTCATTGCTGACTCAACAGATGTCAAATACCTTTATGAGGATGAAGATGGCGCACTTTGGCTTGATCTCAACGCTGAGTATTATGGCAACTTCAAATTTCAAATGCACTACAAAAAAATAAGTGGGCCCACCTTTGACTGGTTGTACGTAGACTACGATACCCTGCATCAACACGCCTCTGAAATTGGCTTCAAATGCCGCAGGGCAAGCACCCTTGAAGATCATTATTTAGCTGTTTTGCAAAAACCATGATTCGATTTTTTTTCTTTTTTTCTGTAGCTTGTTTATTGTTCGCATGTGGTTATTCCTCTGAACAGACACAACAATTTGATCATCAAATCAAGCAATACATTGCCAAAAAACACCTCGATTTAAAACCCACAGGCAGCGGCTTATATCTGAAAGTAGATAGTATTGGTAACGGTAAAAAAATACAAATTCAAGACAGCATTTGGGTCACCTATGAACTATACTTACTTTCAGGTGAACGCATCGAAAAACAAGAACAACCAGTCGGACTCCCTCTAAATGGTTTGATCAAAGCATGGCAAGAAGCATTATTCCATTTGCCCGTAGGTAGCAAATTGCGCTGTATTACACCTCCGCAATTAGCCTATGGTCAGGGAGGTACAGCAAAAATATCAAAAGACAAAATACTGTATTTTGATCTAACCATCGTTGATGCCAAATAAATGCTTATTTTTGACACGCAAAAAATAACAGACTATGAGTGTATTGGTAAATAAAAATTCAAAAGTAATTGTTCAAGGTTTTACGGGTAGCGAAGGTACGTTCCACGCTGGTCAAATGATTGAATTTGGAACCAACGTTGTTGGTGGTGTCACACCAGGAAAAGGAGGAAGTCTTCACCTCGATCGTCCAGTTTTCAATACTGTGGCCGATGCCGTGAAACAAACACAAGCCGATACCTCTATTATTTTTGTACCACCTGCTTTTGCTGCTGATGCAATCATGGAGGCAGCTGAAGCTGGCATCAAAGTCATTGTGTGTATTACTGAAGGTATTCCTGTCAACGACATGGTAAAAGCCAAAGAATACATCAAAGCATTCAATACGCGTCTGATTGGCCCGAACTGCCCTGGGGTCATCACTGCTGGAGAAGCCAAAGTTGGTATCATGCCAGGTTTTGTCTTCAAAAAAGGCAAAATCGGTATCGTTTCTAAATCAGGTACACTCACTTACGAAGCTGCTGACCAAGTAGCCAAGGCCGGAATGGGTATAACAACCGCGATCGGTATTGGCGGAGACCCAATTATTGGTACTACTACTCGTGAAGCAGTTGAATTACTCATGAACGATCCTGAGACTGAAGGTATCGTTATGATTGGTGAAATTGGTGGCAACCTTGAAGCGATCGCCGCTCGTTGGATCAAAGAAAACGGCACAAAACCTGTTGTCGGATTTATCGCTGGTGAAACTGCACCAAAAGGACGCACTATGGGTCATGCTGGTGCTATTGTTGGCGGAGCAGACGACACCGCTGAAGCTAAAAAACGCATCATGCGTGAGTGCGGTATTCATGTAGTCGACTCACCGGCACAAATTGGCGCTAAAATGGCCGAAGTTCTCGGATAAACTTTAGTCCCTTTATTAATTCCAGAAATCCCAAGTTAGCCCAATTCTTAGTTGCATTGGTGCAAAGGGATATCCTTGGATAACATCGACGTCAGGTTCATTCCAGAAACTACCTAGATTTGCCACGTTCATAAAAAACCTGAATG
This sequence comes from Flavobacteriales bacterium, assembly GCA_046073985.1. Taxonomy (GTDB): domain Bacteria; phylum Bacteroidota; class Bacteroidia; order Flavobacteriales_D; family Crocinitomicaceae; genus UBA952. The sequence continues at coordinate 127,364 of JBJTNI010000037.1, forward strand.
TTTTTACTTCCAGAGCAACACCAAGCTGCGCATTCACAAACCCTGTTTGATACATTGCATATTGGGTAGCGCTCCAATCCAAGCTTTCAATGAACGGTAAGAAAACCAGTGCTTGAAATCTGGACTGATATGAAACATTGCCTTCCAACACCATTTGTAAGCGTTGGTCTTTGAAAACACCTCTACTCCATTGCACCGTAAGATATGCCTTGTGTTTTGGTAAAAATTGTCCGGTTTTTTGCGCTAAAAATTGATAGCTCGAATTGAACTTAAAGGCTCCTAATTGATACTTCACCTGCGTGTTTAAACTAGCAAACTGACCTGAAGAACCCGCAGCGTTGGTATTCCAGTTCATTGTGCTCATGTCAAAGCGATAAACCGATTGGTATTTTACCAGACTTAAATCCAAACCAATCGAACAATTTTGAACGCGATATCCGACAGTTGCAACCATTTGATGCCATTTTTCCTTTTGGGGTACACTCCAGCTATAGTTCGTTAAATTACTGGCAAATGCGCGCTGTATCAGCACAGGCCATTCATTGCTAAAGCGGTGTTTCAATGCGTATATCAAGCGGCTGTCTGCATTGCCAAAACGATAACTCGAGTTGAAATATACACCTTGACCAGCACCGACAAAATTGATTTTGTTTTCGTGTTTGAAGTTATGTAAGGCATTTTGAAAACTCAATTGATTGTTCAGATTCAACTCAAGTGTATCGTAGTTCAATATAGGGTCTTGCCATTGTCTTTGTTTGATGCCAATAAGGGAAGAAATTGTTAACAACGGCCCCGACCAACTGAGACCTACTCTATTCTCAAGGTAAACCTGACGAAAGGTATCGGTGCAGGTGTCTGAATTCAAGAAAGTTTGTGGATATAACGAAGCCAAGTCTCCAATTTCGTTATAAACCCTTTGCTGATATTGATAAGCATGAAAACTAGCGAAACTCAGGCCTTGTATGGTATCTCCAATGAGCTTGTAGCGAAAGTCAATTTGACCCCTGTATTTATTTTTTTGGGTATATGATTGCGTTTTTAGTACGGGGATTAAATCTAATGCAATTGTTCCCAACTGGGTATAATCAGCAATACCACCCGCCCACTGACGGTCATCGCTAGCGTTGTCAAAAGTGATTTGAAATTCATGGGCTTTGCCGCGCTGATGAAGTTTCAATTGAAGTCCACTAAAGCGCAATTCATCAGATCGAATAAAACCTATGCGCTGCCATCTATCGTAGCGCAAATTCAGTAGCGCATGATGGGCAAAAGACTGTTCGTAATCGAGGCGCAACACTTGTGAACCTTGTGCGCCAAAACCATAGCCAAAACCCAAATGGGGTAATGCCGAGAATATCATTGGTTTGTCGGATCGAGAGGCCGAAGACAAGCAACTCAAGCCTGGCTGCAACATATCAATAGCAGTAGGCGATGTTTGTTGTGGCTGATAAAAGTAACTCGAAGAAAAACCATCCATGATGTGCAACAAGTCATTGTTGCTTCCGAAGGTCCTATTTGAATATATCAAGGTGTCTGAAGGGCCCAAACATTGAGCAAAAACTTCGCAACTAAGTAAACTAAGCAATGAAAAGACAAGCCATTTATACATGACACAAACTTACAAAAAAAAGAAGGGTCGCCCCATGAGGCGACCCTTTACAATATGAATGACACAATAATTAAAGTGCGTTAACGCGCAATTGCAAACCTGATTTAAGGTTAGCGGCTTTATTTTTGTGAATAATGTTGCGTTTTGCTAGTTTGTCCAACATGGCTACTACCGTAGGAAGCAAACCTGCTGCTTCATTGCGATCTTTGGTAGCGCGCAATTTACGCATTGCATTACGAGCAGTTTTGTGCTGGTATTTGTTCAATACGCGTTTAGTTTCGTTTGAACGAATGCGCTTGATGGATGATTTATGGTTTGCCATAGCTATTATATAATTAATCTTTAAAAATGCAGCCCATAGGAGAATCGAACTCCTGTTTCAAGGATGAAAACCTTGCGTCCTAACCACTAGACGAATGGGCCAAAAAATTGGCAGCCCATAGGAGAATCGAACTCCTGTTTCAAGGATGAAAACCTTGCGTCCTAACCACTAGACGAATGGGCCAAAATGTCAAAACCCCAGAATTTGGGATTGCAAATATAGTAGGAATTTCTTGAAGCGCAAGCGGTGCTTCCTATTTTTTTATGAAAAATCTGTGTCTTCGGCACTCATTTTAAAACCAAGACGTTTAGCGGTTTTCAGCTTCAGTTGTTCTCCCATCATAAAAATCTGACCGACACTAACGTTATCCATGTAGTCAAATGGCGGAATATACAAATCAAATTGCAGTGCATACGCGAAAGCCATTTGCGCAATAAGTTGCAAAAGTTGTTCCGAGAGCAACATATGTTGTGGATCGCTGAAGGTATAACCCAAAGAGCCTTTTCCTTCGATAAAAAAATGTCTTTCGTGATTTACAAAAATCCGTGCAATTAAATTGCCCATATCATCGAGACGATTTTGCTGTAAAGATTCAGCAAGAAAGTTGTATATGTGAATGGTTCCAAAATAGCCATTGTTTGGATTGGCTTTAAAATAAGCGGTTCCCCAAAGCGGATTTGAGTCCGGCAATCGAAAAACATTGTGATGCAAGTTGAAAACTAGAACATCGCTACCGATGTAAACATGAAATTCATGGTCTCCACGGTCTTTGATAAAAAGCCGCACACGCTCATCGGTAACCACTTTCTTGAGTGCAACAAATTCTTGTTCGATGAGTTGACGCAATTGATCAAATACAACCTCTAAATCATCGGCGATATCTTGCTTGAGCGCAGATTTGTGCAGTAAGATATCAATAAGTTGTTGACGGTTGGCAGCAATTGGGTCATTGGCATCCTTTTTCTTCATGGCATTATTTTTGTTGTTAAAAATACGTCAAAACCAGTTTACTGTTTGCTTTACAAGATAAAACTTTGCCACTGTTTGACAAAAAATGTTTAATTTTGAATGAAGACCTATAGTCCTCAAACGCATATGAAAAAGCGCATTTGGTTTATTATCAATCCAATCTCAGGTGTTCGACGTAAAGACGACATCCCTGCGCTTATACGCCGTTACCTCGACCACGACCTCTTTTCATTTGAAATTCAATATACCCAATACAAAGGTCATGCAATTGAAATTGCCCAGCGGGCCGTTCAACTAGGTGTCGATATCGTTTGTGCTGTAGGCGGAGACGGCTCTGTTCATGAAGTCGGCACCAGCCTCATCAATACCAAAACAAGTTTAGCCGTTATTCCAATTGG
>JBJTNI010000038.1:0-43136 GCA_046073985.1 Flavobacteriales bacterium
CATAAACAAAAGCAGGAAAGATGCGCACCCCAGCACTAAATCCAATTCCTTCCCCTTGATAACCAACTCCTACTTTGGCAGTAGCAATAGACGGCAGCGCCAGGCCTACTTGATATTCCAGAAATGTTTGAGGTGCGAGGAATTTCTGCTGCCCGACTAAAAAGGAGATGCCCGGAAAATAACTGTCGTAAAAAATTCTAGCCAAACCAGCATTGATTTCAAGATAACTTCGCGTTTGAGTATTTTGAGCAACAAAGAAATTTTGAGAGCCCAATAAAAGTAATAACGTTAAGAGCAGTTTTTTCATGGTGTTTATTTTTAACCAAAATTGAGGAAGATCTCAAAAATCATGAAACGGAATACAACAAATAAGACGCTATGACTTGCGAAATACGCAAGTATGGATAATTGTTAGTGGGAAACTTGCGGAAAATAAAAAAGCCCAGTGAAAACTGGGCTTTGAGTAGCGAGACCGAGAGTTGAACTCGGGACCTTAGGGTTATGAATCCTACGCTCTAACCAACTGAGCTATCTCGCCATACGAGGGTGCAAATATAAACAGATTTTTAATTTAGTGTATCAAATCTGCGTAGTTATTGTAATTTTTTAAGCTCGCTTTGTATGAGTTCGGCTAATTCTTGTAGTCTTTTTGAAGAGAAGTCAAACGGAACTCCGGCACATTTATAAATTTCAGGTAAAGATTGCGTATACCCAAGTGAAAGCGCTTTTTTATATGCGTCAATCGCCTGAGGATAATCACGTAAGCTATTTTTCCAAACACCCAATGCACCTAATTGTGCAATTCCATACTCGATGTAATAAAATGGTACTTCGAACAAATGCAGTTGTTTTTGCCAAGCATGAGTTACTTGATCTTCATGACCTGTCCAGTCGGTTAAACCCGTGCCAAATTCCTTTGATAACTGAAGCCAGTACTCGTTTCTTTGTGCAATGCTATGGGTAGGGTTTTCGTATACCCAATGCTGAAATGCATCAATTTGAGCAATCCATGGTAGCACTTTTAAAGTGCCTTCGAGTTGCTCGCGCATGGCACGTTTATGATCAATATCGTTTGGATAGAATTCTGACCACTGCGGCATACTGAGTAATTCCATTGACATAGAGGCCAATTCAGCTACTTCGGAGGGTAAATTCTTGAATGCTGTCAATTTTAAATCTCGACTTAAAAAAGAATGAATGGCATGCCCTCCTTCGTGAACCATTGTTTCTAGGTCGCGTTGAGACCCAACAGCATTCATGAAAATAAATGGTACGCCTATTTCGTACAACGGGTAATTGTATCCGCCGGGTGCCTTTCCTGGTTTTGAATCTAAATCTAGATGGCCAAGTTCCTCCATTGTCTGAAGACAAGCGCCAAAATAAGGGTCAATGCGCTGGAACATGCGAATGGTGCCTGCTAACATTTGTTCGCCATTGGCAAAGGGCTTCAAAGGTGCTTTGCCTTCTGGATCTACATCTAGGTCCCATGGTTTGAATTGAGGTTTTCCGAGCAGTTGAAGTTTTGCCTGCTGAATTTCTCTGACCAATGGGACAATATGCGTTTTTATGGCTTCATGAAATGCAAAGCAATCGTCTTTGGTGTAGTCAAAACGCCCCATTGCTTCGAATTTGTAATCGCGGTAATTTTTAAATCCAGCGTTTTGGGCGAGTTGGTGTCTCTTTTGAATCAGAGAACTGAATAAATCATGCAGTCGATTACTATCTTGACTGCGTCGTGCTGCTATTTTCTCAAAAATTGTTTTTCTGAGTGCTTCGTCTTGCTCTTTCAGTAAAAGTGCAGCTTGTTGCATCGTGAGTTCTTTTCCCTCATGCGCAATTGTTTGGGCAGCGCTGATTGCTCCGTATTGTTGGGCTTCTTCATTGAGCGCTGCTTCGATACTGATATTTTCTTCTCTGAATAAATCAAGGGCACTGCGAACGGCTCTGAAATAGATCTGATGTGCAGCGTTCTGATGCTTGTCCAGAAAAGGCAACCCTACTAATTTTTGATTGAGTTGGTCCTCAAGTGGAGCAAGTTCAGGCTGAATTTTTGTGACAAAATCGTTGTATGCAGCGCGCAAGCGCTCATTTTGCGTGTCTATGCTCATGCGAATGTAGCGCCACGCTAAATCCTCTTCAAGTATGGCATCGAGTTCAGAGCGGTCAGCTAACCAGCCGTCGAAGTCTTCGAGTGTAGAAATTTTACGCTCAAGTAAATCATTAAAAAATGGTTCAATGACCTTAAAATCAGTGATGACCAAGTTTTCTGGTAGAAATTGGCGCGCTCGTTTTTCGATTTTCATGTTATTTTCCTCTAGACGAACCTGTTTTGACGGCGGTAGGTTTTTTAGGAGCTGCAGGCTTGGCTGCTTTGGCTGCGCCAGTTGCTGCAGGTGCTTTCTTTTTAGGAGCATCTGCTTTGGGCGCCTTTGTATCTTTTGCAGTGGCACTTGATGCTTCTTTTTGAGCAGCTTCAAAAGAACCTGATTTCAACAAAAGATTGTACCACTGGAATAGCTTGCGAACATCAGAAGGATAAACGCGATCTTGGTCCCAGTTAGGTAAAAACTGTGCCATAGCTGCTTCCAATTCTTTCATATCGGCCTTATGTGAAGGTCCTTCATTCGGATACAACGCCAACATTTTATCAAAAATATCGGTCAATTTAACGTCTTCTTCGTAAGTAAAAACACTGATGTCATCTAGCGTAGAAATTCTTTCTGTAGCATATGCTGGGAAACGTTTTTTGTCAATCATGGATTCGACAATGACGCTGTTTTTCCCTTGAGCGATGACTTTAAAAAGACCTGGTCTTCCTGAAATGGCAATGATTCCGTTGAGTTGCATAGTTGATTTTCTGATTTAAAAGTTTTCAAAAATAGAAAAATAACCTTGACAAGGATGCTAATGGCAAAAAAGAACTTTTTGAATTCCGAGTAATTTTTCGTTACTATTGATCCGAACGAAATACGTGCCATTGCTAAGGTCAGGGCTTTCAAAGTGCGCAAAAGAAGCCGAAAAGGAAGTGCTTTTCCAAACTTGTTTCCCCCATAAATCAGTAATTTCAATGGTTCTTGGCTCTAGGTTAGGGTTCGGGAAATACAGATGGAGTTGATCAATCACTGGATTCGGGTATATGAAAATGCCTTGATTGGCACAAGCGGGTATTTTGTCTGGGACAGGAAATTGGATCTTCCATAAAACCCCGTTGTTTTCTATGACATAAATTGCGTTGCCAATTTGAAGGGCGTCGACAGGTAAATAAAAACCAGTTGCAGCGTTTGATGAAAATAGTTTGTAGTCTTGAAGTAGGCTGTCAAATACAATTTGCAGCAACACGAGTTCTCTGGAGTTGTCGACAAACGGACACGGCGAACCCCAAGGCGAAATAGGGCTGAAGCCGGTGCTATCGCCGCCTGGCATGAAACTGAGTATAAAAGCTTTGCCTGAGTAGACAGAGCCCAATTCATTTTCTTTATCAATGACCAAGCCTAACGGCGAACGATGCGCTGTAAAAGTTCTGAGCGGGACGCCCGTTTCACTTGCTTTCTGAATTTGCCCGTTACTTTCAAGTTTGTAGTAGTCGGCGACATTGCCATAATGCAATAATGGCTCAGTGAAGGATTGGCCATTTGGCACGGCAGGAAAGTTTGGGTCTGCATTGAAATGGCCCGCAAGAAAAGCGTTATTTAACGGATTGATCAGCGGATCAAGTGTGGCATTGTAAAAAGGATCAGTGAGTGGGTTGAGATTGCCACCAATTCTCCAGGGAAATCCGTAGTGTTTGCCTTCTCGAATCCAATTGAGCTCTTCGGGGTCGTCGCGTTCGCCAGCATTATCTATGGCAAATAAATGATTTTGGGCATTCCAAGCCATATCGTAGGCGTTTCGGGTACCTTCTGCGAAAACATAACCCGAATTGGCTAAGAATGTAGAATCATTCAAAAGATAGATGTTTTGCGCTGCAATTGGAATTCTATATATCTTACTGGTAAGTGCTTGTTCGCGCAAGCCAGGATGAGCACCATTATTTGTTTCTACTTCGCCAAAAGAAGTTCTTGAACCACTTGAGAAAAATAAATATTGTCCGGTAGGGTCAATGTTGAGGGCGGTAAAACCGTGATCACCGTTGGCGCTTCCTGTTGGGTAAGCTTCGGTAGAAAGCACCGTAGACCAAAGTCTTGAACCGTCGGGCTGTAAAACACCTTTCATGATCAGGCCAATACCTGTTGTTGCATACCAAATATTGCCGGATAAGAAGATGGTGCTGTCTTGGAAACAAAGCCCCTGTAGTCTTGTAAGACCATGATCTAGGCTTGTGTAGCGCAATGAATCTGATTTGAGTTGTTCAAAAACCTCATAGATTTTGCCGTTAGAACACGCATAAAAGATGTTTTTGGTAACCGGATCTTGGGCTAATTTGGCCGCCCAAGGCTGAGGTTTATAGATAGAATCGATTTGGATATCAGGCATTAATGGTGTCACACGCTGAGCCCATGTTGGACGCAATTGCATACAAAATGTAATCAAGAGACAAAGAAATAGTCTTGAAGCATTCATTTTAGAAAATTACAAATAATTCATTGAATGCGAGTCAGTGACATGCATACAAACAAGGGACTTAAATGTTTTTTAACACTACTAATCAACTTATTAACAATAAATCCCTATAATCTATGTACCTTTGCACCTAATTTTAAAAAGAATACATGACATTTGAAGAACTGGGATTGAGGCGAGAGGTGCTGAAGTCGTTGACAGAATTGGGTTTTGAAGCACCGACCCCCATCCAGGAACAAGCAATTCCCTACTTATTAGGAGAAGATTGCGATTTTGTCGGTCTGGCGCAGACCGGAACAGGTAAAACGGCCGCATTCGGTTTGCCGTTAATTAATAACATTGATACAGCAGCACGCCTGCCACAAGGGCTTATTATTTGCCCAACCCGCGAGCTCTGCCTCCAGATTACCAAAGACTTAAACGTTTTTGCAAAGTATCTAGACGGCAATATCACAGCAGTGTACGGCGGAACCGATATCCGAACACAAATTTCCAACGTTAAGAAAGGAACTTCTATCATTGTGGCAACACCAGGTCGTTTGGTCGACCTCATCAACCGCAAGGTGGTGCAATTGGGCCAAGTGAAATACGTCATTCTCGACGAAGCCGATGAAATGCTCAATATGGGTTTCAAGGAAGACATCGACATGATCCTTGATCAGACACCTATTGACAAAAATGTCTGGTTGTTCTCGGCTACAATGCCCAATGAAGTAGCGCGCATTGCTCGCACCTACATGACAGACCCACTTGAGGTATCTATCGGGCACAAAAACCAAAGTAATGAAAACATCGAGCACATCTATTTCACTGTCAAAGAGCGCGATCGCTATGACGCAGTGAAACGCTTGATCGATTTCAATCCTACCATTTATGGTTTGATTTTCTGCCGAACAAAAAATGAAACAGCTACAGTGGCCATGAAATTGGCCCGAGATGGCTACAATGCGGAGCCTCTCCACGGTGACCTCACCCAAGCCATGCGTGACCGCGTCATGGAGCGTTTTCGTTCAAAAGAACTTCAGATCTTGGTAGCAACCGACGTTGCTGCACGTGGTTTGGACATCAACAATATCACCCATGTCATCAACTATAACTTACCTGATGACATCGAAAATTACACCCACCGCAGTGGCCGTACAGCCCGCGCAGGGAAAACAGGACAATCTCTAGTGTTGGTCAATACCCGTGAATTTGTCAAAATCAAAGCGATCGAAAGACAAATGCGCATGACCTTCACACAGGGTCAAATACCAAATCCTGCAGAAATTTGCGAAATTCAGCTCAAGAAACTCATCGACAACACCATTGCCACTGAAGTCAAAGAAGCTGATATCGCGCCTTTCATGGATCAAATCCTAGATTCTTTCAAGGATTTAACCAAAGAAGAAGTCATCAAAAGATTTGTTTCTGCCGAATTCAATCGTTTCATTGAATATTACGAGCGTGCCGGTGATCTCAATGCTTCCGCAAGCAAAGAAGACCGCGATCGCCCTGAGCGTAAAAACGATCGTCAAAGTCGGGCACGTGAAGAGGGAAAAACACGCTTCTTTGTCAACTTGGGTCGTCGTGATGGTTTAAATCCGGGTGCCATGGTACGCATCATTTGTGATGCAACTGGCCTCAATTCAAAGGCATTAGGTCGCATAGACATCATGACTTCCTTCTCGTTTATCGAAGCCGATGATGAGCACACACAAAAAATCTTGAAACTCGTTGACGGTACTGAATTCGAAGGACACAAAGTGTCTATCGAAGTAACAGCTCCGGGCCAGGGTGGTGGAGGCCGCGATCGCAATGACCGTGGTGGAGACCGTAAGTTTTCCAAAGGGCCAGGTTCTAAAAGAGGGCCGGGTTCATTCGGAGGGGGCAGAAAACCTGCTTTTGAGAAAAAAGGAGGATTCGACAAAAAACGCTCCGGCGGATCAGATCGCGGATCTGATCGTGGTTTCGGTGCAAAAAGAAGTAAATATTAAAAATAGCATACAAGCTCTTTATGGAAATTAGAAATATCGCCATCATCGCGCACGTTGACCACGGTAAAACAACCTTAGTCGACAAAATGATTGAAGCAGGTCAGGTTGTCAATGAACGCGACCGCATGACCGGAGAACTCATTATGGACAACAATGACCTCGAACGCGAAAGAGGAATCACTATTGTTTCTAAAAACGTTTCAGTTACTTACAAAGGAACCAAAATCAACATCATTGACACTCCGGGTCACGCCGACTTCGGTGGTGAAGTAGAACGTGTCTTGAACATGGCCGATGGAGTTTGTTTGTTGGTCGATGCTTTTGAAGGCCCTATGCCCCAAACTCGTTTTGTATTGGGTAAAGCGCTTTCTATGGGCATCAAACCACTTCTAGTAATCAACAAGGTAGACAAAGAAAATTGTACCCCTGAAGAAGTTCACGAAAAGGTTTTTGACCTCATGTTCGAACTCGATGCCAATGAGGAACAACTTGATTTCCCAACTATTTATGGTTCTGCCAAAAATGGTTGGATGTCAACCGACTGGAAACAACCTACAAACAGTATTAGCCCTTTACTCGATCAAATCCTTGATTATTTTCCTCCACGTCAAATTGAAGAAGGAAATACTCAAATGCTCATCACCTCACTTGACTTTTCGTCATACGTAGGTCGAATTGCTATTGGTCGTTTGTCAAGAGGTGTGCTGAAAGAAAACCAACCGATCATTCTATCAAAATCAGATGGTCGTCAAGAAAAACACCGCATCAAAGAAGTTTTTGTTTTTGAAGGTATTGAGCGTGCTAAAGTCACCGAAGTACAAGCCGGTGATCTTTGTGCTGTTACAGGCATTGAAGGTTTCGAAATTGGAGATTCAATTTGTGATGCTGAAAATCCGGAGCCGTTGCCAACCATCAAACTTGACGAGCCTACCATGAGTATGCTTTTCTCGATCAACGACTCTCCGTTTTTTGGTAAAGAAGGCAAGTTTGTGACTTCTCGTCATATTTCAGATCGCCTGACCAAAGAACTCGAAAAGAATTTGGCTTTGCGTGTCCAAGACACAGACAAGGCTGACAAATGGATGGTATTTGGTCGTGGCGTATTGCATTTATCTGTCTTGATTGAAACCATGCGCCGTGAAGGTTACGAATTACAAGTGGGGCAACCACAAGTGATCATTAAAGAAATCGATGGTGTCAAATGCGAGCCAGTAGAAGAACTTACAATTGACCTTCCAGAAGAACACAGCGGAACTGCCGTTGAAGCAGTTACGCGTCGTCGAGGAGAAATGACCAATATGGTTCCGAAAGGCGACCGCATGATTGTTACTTTTCAAATTCCTTCTAGAGGAATCATTGGTCTAAGAAACTACCTTCTTACACAAACTGCCGGAGAAGCAATCATGAATCACCGTTTTCTTGAATACCAACCCTACAAGGGTGAAATTCCAGGACGTCAGAATGGTTCTTTGATTTCCCTAGAACAAGGAACTTCCATTCCTTTCTCTTTGAACAATCTTCAAGAGCGCGGTAAATTCTTTATTGCCCCGAACGAAGACATCTATGAAGGCCAAGTAATTGGTGAAAACTCGAGAGCCGGAGACCTTTGTGTAAACGTCACCAAAACTAAGAAGTTAACCAACATGCGTGCTTCTGGTTCCGATGACAAAGTGCGTTTGGCACCGCCAAAAGTATTTAGCTTGGAAGAATGTCTAGAATACATTCAATCCGATGAATATGTAGAGGTTACACCTAAAAATTTGCGCATTCGTAAAATCTTATTGAAAGAAACGGATCGCAAACGTTCAGGTAAAGTGTAATATTTTTGCCATTTTTACGTTCGCACAACGATGAAAAAGGCATTTTTCCTTATTAGTATCTTTAGTTCGCTTTTGGGTTTATCCCAAAAGCGAACTTTTTTTTCTCGCTCAGAAATAGGCTTTACGGCCGGCCAGACTTACTATCTAGGTGACCTCAATCCATACCAACAGTTCAATAATTCCCATTTAGCAGGCGGCCTGATTTACCGCTATAATTTCAACACAAGACTCAACTTCAGGGCAAACTATCTTTATGGAAAAGTTTCAGCTGCTGATTCTTTGTCGCCTTACCCATTGCTCGTCAACCGAAACCTGAGTTTTGAATCTCAATTACATGAAGTTGCAGCTGGGGTAGAATTTCATTTTACTCCGTTCCAATTCGGTAACAGCAGATACCCGGCGACAGCCTATTTACTTGCGCAATTTGGGGTGTTTCATATGAATCCTACGGCCATTTACAATGGCCAAGTGATCGCGCTTCAAACCGTTGCCACAGAAGGTCAAGGCACCTCTGTCAATACACGCAAGCCATATAGCTTGTATCAACCGTGTTTGCCTCTCGGCATGGGCATCAAATTTAGCCTCGGTAAAATGGCAACACTCAATTTAGATATGTCTATTCGCAAAACATTCACGGATTACCTAGACGACGTTGGTTCAGATTTTTATGCCGATCCACAAGTTCTGGAGGACGAAATTTCCGAACTCTCTGCTGCGCTCTCTAATCGCAGTTTAGATGGTAATCAGATGGGGAAACGAGGCACAAGCAGTACCAAAGATTGGTATGTTTATGCGGGTGCGACCCTGACCTTTCGCCTAGGTAAAGGTGGGGGGTGTTTTTATTAAAAATAAATACTAAAACGATGAAACGCTTCATACTTATCTGCATCCTTTTAATTTCCTTAGGTTCTTGTCAGTCTGATGTCTGTAAGTGCGCAGATCAGTGGTACGAAATGATTCAAGCCATTAAAAAAGCTGAGAACGCAGGAAAACCATTAGACGCGATTATTAAAAAGTACGATGCTCCACTTCAAAAATGCAAAAATCTGGATGCAAAAATGACTGCTCAAGAGAAAGAAGAAATGCTTGTTGAGCTGCGCACTTGTTCTTCGTATCAAAAATTAGCAGGGGGTCAAAAAGAATAGGTTCAGCTTTCAAGACGCAGCGTCGCCTTAAATACTTCTTGATAGCTTTTCCAATGCTGGTAACCAGAGATTGTTTCGTTGTGCCACAAGAAGCTAAACACGCCTCCGTAATTTTTTACCTCTCGATAGAGTCGTTCAATTTCTTGAATGGCTTGTTCAGGACTCAATTGCATGTATTCTAGAAGTGTGCCATCCATGTAAACAAACGGATGCACGTGTAGCGGCGTAGTTTCGTTTTTAGTCAAGTCAAACCACTTAAAACTCCGGGCTGTCCCGGCCCTAAAACCAGTTGTTTCAGCGTAACCAAGGGTGTAGTCATGGGTGATGCCATTTTGCACTAATATCTGGTAGGTTTGTGGTAATTGCAATAATAAAAAATGCTGTCGATTGCTATTAGGTTTGTAACCTATTATTTTTTCAAGCCTTGCCAATTCTATCTGAAGTTGCTGCGCACTGTTTTGTGTCTGTGAACTTCCATGCAGACCAATTTCGGCAACCTTTGCAATTTGCTTGATTTTGAGTTGCTGGGCTTCGTTGAGATGCGATAAATTTTTATCGAGTTTGCTGTAATTACCCAAAAGCCAAAAAACTTTTGTGTCTGCAAAGTGCTTGGCAATTTCCTCAATCCAATCAAAAGTATCGTACGGATCCGGTTGAAGTCCTTTGCGAACCTTTTGTCTATCTAACCTTCTTGATTTTCTTTGATAAACAATATCCTTAATATTTGCTAACGTATTCCTAATAGTATTCTTGTGAGCGTAGGCAAAAGTGTTGTCGATATCGAAGGTCGGTTGGAAACTAAAACGCAAGGGGCGAGGTGAAATAGAAATTAGCCAATGCTGTGCCAAAAATGCAATGAGATCGAGGCTCCAAATTTCACAAATAGGTTGTTTGAGCCATTCATTTTTGCTAAGAACAGAGGCTTTTGCTTCAAAACGATGAAAATGATCTGTATGCATACTGCCATATTCTTCCATGCGGCTCAGGATATAAAAAATAGAAGCCAACGGATCTGTTTGACCATCAAATCGCAAGCAATCGTGTTGGTGAAACTTGGCGCGCTCAACTTTGCCTTTGAATAGTCCTTCTTCAAAAAGGATACTTGCTGGCACCAATTGCAAGCAATTTTCAAATTCGCGCTCCGAGTAATTGAATTTGTTGCCTTCAGCACCCATAAAGTGGATACCATCATTGGTGATTTCGTAACTTATTTTGCGTTCAGCAAAAATGAAGTCAAGGGTATACAGCAGCCGCTCGGTAATATATTCAACGTAGATCAGCACGCGAGGTCGGAGATTATTTTTTCACAAATAAATTGAGCAGCTTTGCCATTTCCGAATAGCGGTGGATACGAACAGGAATAGCCCTCAGAAAAGTGAGTGTAAGCCGCTAATATTTGTGTTTTATTTGAACCAGTCAAGACAGCTGCACCTGTAGCCACAATTTCGACCCATTCGGTTTGTTCTCTTAGGATGATACAGGGCTTTTCAAAGAAATAGGCTTCTTTTTGTAAGCCCCCGCTGTCGGTGATGATCAGCTGGGCATTCTTTTCCAGAGCAATGATGTCAAGGAATCCGGCAGGTTCGATGAGCTGAAGTTGCTTGTTTTGCTCAATTTGAAGGATCAAGTCGGCGGGCAACAACTGCTGCATTTTGTTTTTTGTACGCGGATGTATTGGTAATATTATCTGTTTGTTGGATTGATCGATGATTTGAAGAAGTGCCTCGAAAATGTGTCGTAAAGCTTTTGGGTCGTCGGTGTTGTTGTCGCGATGTATCGTACACAAAATGAAAGACCCAGGTTTGAGTCCAAGTTGCTCTAGGATACTTGATTTTTGTGCGCTGATCTCTGAAAAATAGAGGCTGTTGTCATACATGACGTCGCCGCAATGGTAAACATTTGGCTGGTCAATTGTTGCCGATTTTTTACTTTCTAAACTAAAGCCTTCTTTTTGAAGATTTTCAAGACCCGCTTGTGTCGGAACAAATAATAAAGTACTCATGTGGTCACAGCTGATCCGATTGAGTTCTTCGGGCATAGCTTTATTGAAACTGCGCAAGCCTGCTTCTATGTGCACAACAGGGATGTGTATTTTAGCTGCGGCAAGCGCCCCCGCGATTGTAGAATTGGTATCACCGTACACTACTACAGCTGAAGGTTTTTCGTTAAGCAATAGTGCTTCGATGCCAGCTAACATTGCAGCTGTCATTGTTGCATGACTTCCGCTTCCGACAGCTAGGTTGTAGTTTGGTTTTGGAATGCCTAATTCATCAAAAAAAACCTCTGACATATTTTGGTCATAGTGTTGTCCAGTATGAACTAATATCTCTTCAATTTGCTCGGAAAATAAGTTTTGAATGCAGCGGCTCAATGCAGCGGCCTTGATAATTTGAGGACGCGCACCAATGATGGTTAGAATTCTTTTTTTTGACATGTCAGAGTAGGCCTTCGTCGGCGAAGCTAAAATAGCCATTATCTGTGAAAATGAGGTGATCTAATAATTTCATATCAATGAGCTTTGCAAATTTTTGTATGTCGCTTGTGAGCATTTTATCTTGGTCGCTTGGTAGTAACGAACCACTCGGATGATTGTGGCAGAGAATGATACCTATGGCAGCACAGCGCAATGCATACTGAAAAATTCTTTTTGCATCGGCGATTGTGCTGTGCCTTCCACCGATACTTAATTGCATCATCTCAATAATTTCATTCGAAAAACTTAGGTAAAGCACAAAGAATTGTTCGTGGTCGAGGTCACTGAGTTTGGGTTGTAATAACTCATAGACATCTTTTGATTTTTTTATTTGGTTTCGTTTTTTCACTTTCGATGCTTGGTAACGCCGACTCAATTCAAAAACGCCAGTGATTTTCTGCGCAGTGGTGATATCTAGGCCGTAAATTTCTAATAAATCCCAGGTGCTACTTCGGGCTAATGTGCGCCAATCTTTCTGATGCCAGCGCCATGTTCTTTCCAAAACGGCTTCGTGTTTAGATTTTTCGAAGGCCGAGCCACAAACTAATTGTAGCAGTTGAACATCACTCAGTTGTTCTATTTGAATGTCATGTTTCATCCTTTTAAAACGTCTTTAGCTTTAGCCTATTCTTGTGGTGAATAACTTTTTTCTGAAAAGACTTTTTATATCTTTGTTTTATGTCGAAAAAGTCCAAAAATATTCAAAACGTAGTGTACAGCACTAACCCAAATTTTGCCTACGAATACGAGCAAGACGACGAACAGCAAACGCTTGCGCCACAACAACAAAAGTTGTATGTGTCCTTGGATCGCAAACAAAGGGCCGGCAAAGAGGTGACACTTATCGAAGGATTTATTGGCACTGAAGAAGACCTCAAAGAACTCGGGAAAATACTGAAAAGCAAGTGCGGTGTTGGTGGAAGTGTCAAAGACGGCGAGATCCTGATTCAAGGTAATTTCAAACAAAAAATCTTTGATTTATTGATCAAGGAAGGATACTCCCAAACCAAACAAAAAGGATAAAAAAATCAATGCTTTAGGGGGGCAGGTTCAATATGAATCAGTACATCCGTGATTGATGGAAATTGCGCCATTAAATGATCTTTCAGATCATGTGAAATCCCGTGACCCTCAGTAACTGTAAGTTCGCCATTCAATTCCAAGTGGAGGTCAACGACATAAGTCATTCCATTTTTTCTGGCCCAACATTTTTCAATATCAATTACACCAGGAACTTCCTTGGCAGCTATTCTAATTTCCTCAATGAATTCATGATGGGTATGTTCATCCATGATTTCTCCGAGGGCAGGTCTAAAAATGCGATAAGCGTTGTAAACAATGAATAACGCTGCAATGAGTGCAGCCCAATCGTCTGCTTTTTCGAATCCTTTACCAAATAAAAAGGTACTCAAAATACCGAGAAACGCAATCAGAGACGATATCGCATCTGAGCGGTGGTGCCAGGCGTCGGCTTTGAGGCTCGTTGAATGGGTAAGTACTCCTTTGCGGTATACATAACGGTAACTGAGTTCTTTGATAAGTATAATAGCACCTAGAATATAGAGTGTAAAAAATTCAGGTTGTTCTTGTGGTTCATTCAGATGGCGAATACTTTCTACAGCAATGATCGTAGCAGAAATTAGTAAGAATCCTACGACAGCAAAAGTGATGAGCGGCTCTGCTTTGCCATGTCCATAGGGGTGATCTTCATCAGCAGGTTTGTGGGCGTATTGTAAACCAAGTAAAACTAAAAAACTCGAGAAGATGTCTGCACAAGATTCTATGGCATCTGCAATGAGTGCATCAGAGTGCCCGATCAAACCACCCAAGCCTTTCACGATGGCGAGTAGAAAATTGGTAATTAAACTGAGAAGGGCAGCACGTTTGGCCTGTGACAGTAGACGTTTCATTTATCAAAAATAAAAAAAAGCGGCTCATTGAGCCGCTTTTTCGGTTCCAGTGGGGTGGGCCACTGAAACCACAACCTAACTATAAACTACTACGTCTAACTATTAACAAATACGATGCCAAACTTTAAAACGGGTAGTAACTATTGTAAAAAAACAGTAAAAACCCTTAATTTTTAATGAATTTAGCACGTTTTCCTTCGGTTTCAATCAAATAGATACCTGTTGTTAATCTTTCAATATCAATAAATTGCCCTGGTGCAATGATTTCGTCTAGGATAATTCTTCCATTGAGGTCTTTGATTTGAACCATACATGGCGCCTCGATGTCTATTTTTATTTTGTCCTGTGCAGGATTCGGATATACTCCTAATTGATCTTTCAATTCCGCTATGCCATCTATCCACATGTTTTGATGAGAAGTAGTATTGGTTACAATGGCGTCATTCCAATCAAAATAAATATAGGCAGTGTTTTCAATAATAGACCCGATTGCATTTGTAGGTATTTCGTTGATGCGATATGAAATGTATCCATGACTTGCTGGCTCATTTGTCGTTGAATCTGGAAGCCAAATTTGGTTAAACTCGAAGCGCATAATGCCATTGCCCATATCAACCACCTGCATCGGATGCGAAGTCTCGAGAAGCGTGAAACTCGACCAATCTAGCATGGTGCTAAGCGTATCAACGATGTATACATTCTGAGCTGGTGCTGTTCCTGTATTCTGGAAGCGAATGGTGTAGGTCAGGGCGTCGGTTATAAAGGCATCAAGGTATCCTAATGGATAATTTTCATTCATGTAATCAGTGCTTGCATTTTTGTCATTGGGGTCATAGCTGTTGCCTAATATTTGAAGTAATGAACCATTGTTATTGTAAGTTCCGCAATCATTTGTTGCACCGGTCGGTACAATCGTAGATGTAAAATAGTGCTGTGCACCATTGATCAGGCCACCTGGGATAGTAAACATGATCACATCAAATGCACTAAAATTGGTGGCAGTACTATTGAGGTTCCAAGTAATGGTATTTCCAGAAATGACATAGTTGCTATTCTGAATAGAAGATAAAATTGGTGTAACGCCAGTTGGAAACGTAAAAGATAAGGTGTAATTTCCGACTACACCAGGGCCGTAGCTGCCCCAATTCAGTTTGATGTAGGCAGTACTATTTTGGTAATAGCCAATCCAAGGTGTAACTGACGTGTAAAGATCAGCGCATGCAGCTGTGGTTGCGCCACAATTGATGGCAAAGTTTCCGAATATAATTTGACTATTATTAGAACCTGTAATCGTAATAAATGGATTGGTTACTGAATAACCATTGTAGCCAAGCCATGTCGGGTTTACTTGTCCGATAATAGAAGTACTTGTGCTTGGGAAGTTTCCACAATATTGGTAGTACCCCAAATTATTGGTGTAAACTGTAATTGAGTTGGTGGAAGTTAGTCCGCTGAATAATTGAACAGGAGCGTTGTAGATGGGTGTTTCGCCAGCATCAAAAAGACCATTGGCATTCGCATCGCAAAATACGTAACCTCCAAAACAATTTACAGAGGTGACTGGTGTGCTGCATTGCAGCGGGAAATTTACATTTGCAACTGGTGTACTAGCGTTGCATAGTGTGCCAAGAATAAGGGCTGTATTATTCCCGTTGTTATTGAGTACTGTGTAGCCATTTTGACTCAGCCAATTGGCATTTATACTCAGTGCAATGGTATCATTGATGATGCCCGGATAGCTCAAATTATAAACTCCGTTGGCGTTCGTATAGGTGGTTACTCCGTTAGCCGAAATGGGTGCATTAGATAGAGGTGTTTCACCGGAATCCAAGACACCGTTGTCATTGGCATCGCAGTAAACTTGCCCGGTTGCACAGAGTTGTTGTTGGTTCTGATTACAAATCAGTGTAAATGCATAGGTAGTTATGCTTGTTCCGGGTGATGTTATGGTGTTGTTTGGTACTGAATTTTGAACCTGATATCCGTTGTTAATAAGCCATTGCATGCTGATTTCTAATGTATAAGTGCCAGCTAAAACTCCGGTAAACTGAAGCATTGTGTTCAAATTAGAATTTGCTGAATAGTTAAATCCGTTAGATCCAATTAAATTGAACGGAACATTTTGTAAGGCTTGTTCTACGGTTCCATTGTTGTCGCAATCGAGCCCAACGTAAGCATAAACATTGATGTTACACAAACCAACTGAAAAGGCAATGCTATCGTAGGCATAGGTCTGATTGGCAGGGTTGTAAACCGTAGTGGTAATGAGATAGGTTCCGGGCGCGTTGTAGGTATGCGAGAGTGGCGGATTCATTGAGATGTTTGTTCCGGCCGTTGAAGTGCCGCCGCCAGAAGTACTTGTAGATGCATCACCCCAATTGATAGCTGTTTGAAATTGAAAGCCACTGAAATTATTTCCGAGAATGGTATAAGGCAGGTCGAAATTAGTGGCAGAACTGGTATTAGGGGTTAGGGCACTAAAGCCAATTGTAACGGTTTGGTCACAACTTGTAGCAATTGTATTTGGATTTAATGCCAAGCCATTGATCGCAAAACCAGTGACTTGTGCCCTAAGCTGAGTAAAATTGAAAAGGAGCAATAGGGTAGTGAGGGTGTATAAATGCTTCATGATAAGGAATTTAATAGCATAACGAGTGACTTCAAGTGGTGGTTGCTTTGCATCTGCAACAGTTTATTAACTTTGTATTCCATGGCTACCATTGATCGCTTGCGACTTACCCAATTTGGAAATCTAGAATTGCTTGCTAAACAAGTAGTTGAGGGTTTCATTACAGGTATGCACAAAAGCCCTTTTCATGGTTTTTCCGTTGAATTTGCTGAGCATCGCTTGTACAATGCCGGTGAATCAACTAAAAATATTGATTGGCGACTTTTTGGAAGAACAGATAAACTTTTTTCAAAAAAGTATGAGGAAGAAACCAATTTGAGATGCCAGATTGTTCTGGATGGTTCTAGCTCTATGTACTTCCCCAAAGATGCAGTTCATAAACTAGAATTTTCCATTTATGCAGCAGCCAGCCTCATTGAATTACTCAAAAGACAGCGCGATGCAGTTGGTCTCAGTATTTTTGATGAACAACTCAGCTTGCACACGCCTGCAAAATCATCACTGGCCCATCACCGTTATCTTTATGCTGAACTAGAGCAAAAATTGCATGCGTATCAGCCTGCCAACAAAAAACAAACCTCAACCGCCAAAGCCCTTCACGACATCGCAGAATTGGCGCATCAACGCAGCCTGGTGCTTATTTTTACCGATTTACTCGATGATCCTGAGCATTCAGATGCTTTGTTTGATGCATTGTTGCACCTCAAACATAATAAGCATGAAGTCATTTTATTTCATGTATATGATGAAGCCCTTGAACAAAATTTTGAACTTGAAGATAGGCCATACCAGTTGGTCGACATGGAAACCGGTGAGACATTGCATTTAAGGCCAGCTGAAATCAGGGAAAAATACCAACAAGCCCTAGGTGCTCATTTTAAAGATCTTGAATTGCGCTGTATCAACAATGGCATTGACCTTGTGAAGGCCCCAATAGATAAGGGCTATGATCAAGTGCTGCTACAATATTTGTTAAAAAGACAAAAGCTATATTAGACTTCCCCATCGCCATTCATGAGCCGCTCCACTTTCGGGTTCATGATTCGAAAAAATAAGGGTGGTAGCATGCTCAATAGCATCATGCCAGGGTAACCAGTTGGCATCGTAGGCGCGCCTTGTTTGCTATCGAGGTGTTGGTAGTGAAGGTCTGGCTTGAAATGATGTTCGCTGTGTCTGCTCAATTCAAAAAGAATAGCCCGTCCGAGCAAATGATTCGAATTCCAGGAGTGATGACGTTTCACGATTTCAAAGTGGCCATGGACATTTTGTTTGCGCAACAACCCATAATGTTCTATGTAATTGACTGTTTCCAAAAGAATTATCCCAATGAAAGCGGCAAAGATAAAATAGCAAAGCAGCAAACCACTTGTCGTGAAATAGATTGATGCAAGTAGTGTAAGTTGCGCAAAAGTATATTGGATCATTTTATTACTAGGGTGCCACCAATTTCGCTTCACGATTTTCATTCTTTGTAATTCAATTTGCCAGGCTTGCACATAACTCCCGATTTGAGAGCGCATCCAAAAAACAAAGAGCCATTCATTTTTTCTGGCGGTAGCTGGGTCGTTGGGCGTAGCTACATTAGTGTGGTGTCCGCGATTGTGATAGGGTAAAAAATGATTTTCTAAGGAGCTTAATAACAAAAGTTCGCCAAGGAATCTTTCAAAACGATTTTGGCGGTGCCCTAGTTCATGGCCAAGATTGATAGAGATGATTCCGAGCAGGATACCCATTGCTGAAATTTGTCCCCAACGAGTAGTTACATCTGTCTGTTGGAGTGGCAAACATAGGAAAGCATACAAAAAAGACCAAACGATTGGCACTTGTAGGTACAGCAACAGATTGTAAAAACCGTCGTTTTGATTCAATAGATCTTCACTGGCATTGTTTTGATTCCAATTTTTCGGAATGATGCATTCGAGCAATGGTACTAGGCCAAAGAATACAAATGCAGGTAAAAAACTTGCAATTCCTGTTGCATGAAACGAAATATAAACGGTTGCGGGAACACTAAAAACCAGCAAATACTTCAGTTTATTCATACAGTCTTTTATTCTTTGATGAAGCTTTTAATCACACTTTGCCCACCAACTTGAGCTTTAATTGTATAAAAACCTTGTGTAAATTGAGCTGTTTGAATACTAAATTCTGGTTGATCAGGACGATAAATACCAATAGACATTCCGTGCAAATTGAAAATCTCGATTTGATCAATTTTATCAATGCAATTGATTTTTAAAACGTCTGAAACAGGATTTGGAAAAATACTGAAGTCAAGGTTGTTTTCAATGGCAATACTTGCCGAAGGGTTGGGTCTAATTGCTGCTGCTTCAAAACAATCGCTATCCATTTTGAACATGTCAAAATAAAAGCCATTTGGGATGCTAGCAGAAGATACAATTGAGCCGTCTAAAAGCGAGAGGCCAATCAATTGAACATCATTACCAACCATGCTTTCAAAATAGTAAACAGCATTGACAGGATCAATGGTAGCGGCATTCATGATGTAGTTGTCAAGATTGA
Source organism: Flavobacteriales bacterium (assembly GCA_046073985.1). Taxonomy (GTDB): domain Bacteria; phylum Bacteroidota; class Bacteroidia; order Flavobacteriales_D; family Crocinitomicaceae; genus UBA952. The sequence continues at coordinate 19,037 of JBJTNI010000038.1, forward strand.
GAAGTGTAGGCAGTGGTGTTACAATTCCGGTTGTTGCATCTATTTTACCTAAACATTTAACGCCGTTTTGCATGATCAGGCCGTACATGGTGGTATCTGCGCAACTATAAGCAAAATTGTCAAAGCTGTTGCCACCAGATGGAATTGAAATAAGAGGGTCTGAATAGATGGTGCCGTTGTATAGGTCGAGTCCACGGAGTTTACCTTCTGTTATGAAATAGTACACCATTAAGTGCGGGTTGATCGCCGAGCCTGCCATAGTGTAATTTGACGTGATAGACGTTGGTGAAATCAAGCTGACGACACCAGTAGAAAGCTCGCAACTTGCCAAACGCATATCGCCACTGTAGGTACCTGTAGTTGGGTTGTAAACGACTTGTGAATAAAGACCATACATAATGGAATCTGCGGCGTTGAATCTGAAATTATTGAAATCACCGTTGGCATTTGGGAGTGTTACTGTTACATCTGACAAAATGGAGCCATCAAGCAAAGACAAGGAGAGCCATGAGTCTCCGTCTTGGTAGTTGTAACTGAAATTATATGGATTTAGGCTGACTCCTGAAAGGTTGATTGTTGTACTGAGTACTTGGTTACCGATAGGGGTAACGGCACCGGTATTGACATCAAAAGAGACTAAAGAAACACTTGGTGGGGTCATTTGTCGGTAAAGTCCGTACATAGTGCCTGACTGAGCAAATAAGAAAGTTTGACTCAATGCCAAGATTGAACAAACGGTAACGAGCTTTAATTTTGAAATGCGTTTCATAGCTAAGGTTTAAATTCATCATTTCTTAAACAGCTCATTTTGAAGGCTGTTTATCAACTTCCACAATACAAACAACCGTCGTCGTCGTCTTGTTCAGGATGAGAATCGATTTCGGGATTCAATTGTTTCTTGAGCTCGTATATTTTTTGCTGCGTTTCAATATCTGAGAAAAGATCTCCGGTAAGTTGCGCTTTGAGCGCCGTGATTTGTTGTTCAATTTGTTCCATGACACTAAGATAAAAATTTCTTTCATACGGCATTGATTGAATCTCTTGATAGGCATCCCGTTATTATATTGTACCTTTGTGGTTAAATTCAATTATGGCACACAAATCAGGTTTTGTCAATATCGTAGGTTCTCCAAATGTCGGGAAGTCAACCCTCATGAATCAACTCGTGGGAGAAAAACTCTCTATCGTCAGTTCAAAAGCACAAACCACACGCCACAGAATTTTAGGAATTGTCAACGACGAAGATTATCAAATTGTCTTTTCCGATACACCTGGTGTGGTCAATGCGGCCTACAAACTTCATGAAAACATGATGGAATACGTCAATTCGTCTATTCAAGACGCCGATGTACTCATATTCATGACCGACACCAAAGAAAACGAAATGAATCACAAAGAAACCCTTGAACGCATTCAGCGCCTCGAGGTACCTGTTTTTTGTGTCATTAATAAAATCGATCAATCGGATCAAACCAAGGTCATGGAGCGCGTGCAATACTGGCAAGAAAAACTTCCAAAGGCCAAAGTTTTTGCCATCTCGGCCTTGCACCAATTTAACATTGATGCAGTTTGGCAAGAAATCCTTGATCTCATACCTGAAAGTCCACCTTACTACGATAAGGAAGAGCTATCTGACAGACCAATGCGTTTTTTCATTTCGGAAATCATCCGTGAAAAGATCTTTATTCATTGTCAGAAAGAAATCCCTTACAGCACTCAGGTGGAAGTTGAGGAATACAAAGAAGAACCAGGCCTCACCAGAATCAGAGCCAATATCATTGTTGAACGCGATTCTCAGCGTGGTATCATCATTGGTCGGGGCGGTGAAATGCTCAAACGAATTGGCCGCGAGGCACGCATCGACATGGAAAAATTCCTCGAGACAAAAGTCTTTCTAGAGAATTATGTAAAGGTCGATAAGGATTGGCGTCATTCAGAGGTCAAGCTCAAGAAATACGGATATTAAGTTAAAGAAATGAGTAATATAGTTGCCATAGTCGGACGTCCGAACGTTGGAAAATCAACCCTATTTAACCGACTCACAGAGTCTCGTGATGCTATTGTCAAAGAAGTCAGTGGCGTAACCCGGGATCGCCTTTATGGAAAGGGCGAATGGAATGGCTATCAGTTTTCAGTAATTGATACCGGTGGTTATGCCAAAACCAAAGAAGATATTTTTGAAGGCGAAATACGCAAACAAGTCGAAATTGCCATCGAAGAAGCAACCGTGATTATTTTCATGGTGGATGTCATGACTGGTATTGTAGAAATGGATGAAATTGTTGCGCAATTACTACGCAAAAGCAAAAAACCCGTGTTTATTGCTGCTAACAAAGTAGACAACACCGAAAGAGTAGGTCTGTCTTCTGAATTTTATGCGTTTGGTCTAGGCGATGTCTATGACCTCAGTGCCACCAACGGCAGTGGGACAGGAGAAATTCTTGACGAACTTGTCAAATACTTTAATAAAGAAGACGAATCCGTAAAAGAAGAAGATCATCTGCCTAGAATTGCCATTGTTGGTAGACCTAATGTTGGAAAATCTTCTATGGTCAATGCCTTAACGGGCCAAGAAAGAAATATCGTTACAGATATTTCTGGAACAACCCGGGATGCCATCCATACGCGCTACAAAGCTTTTGGCTTTGACTTCCTTTTAATCGATACCGCAGGAATTCGTAAAAAAGCCAAAGTAACCGAAGACATCGAATATTATTCGGTACTCAGATCAGTCAGAACCATTGAAAACGCCGACGTCTGTTTATTTATGCTAGACGCATCGGAAGGTATCCAGAAACAAGACCTCAGTATTTATTACATGGCTGAAAAAAACTCCAAAGGAGTTGTGGTGTTGGTCAATAAATGGGATCTCGTTGAAAAGGATCAAAATACAATGGTGAAATTCGAAGAATTACTACGTGAGCAGTTAGCGCCATTTAACGATGTGCCAATTATTTTTACGTCCGCTCTAAATAAGCAGCGCATTCACAAAGCACTCGAAACTGCCATGCGCGTTTATGAGAACAGAACCAGAAAAATACCTACTCATGAACTCAATGAAGTCATGCTTGAGGTCATTGCCCAAACACCTCCTCCTGCAGTAAAAGGTAAATATGTGCGCATTAAGTTTGTTCAGCAATTACCAACTCATGCACCTTCCTTTGCTTTCTTCTGTAATTTACCTCAGTATCTTCCAGATGCATACAAGCGTTTCCTCGAAAACAGATTGCGCGAGCGCTTTGACTTTGAAGGGGTGCCAATCAAGATTTTCTTCAGAAAGAAGTAAAGAGTTTGATGACCAAATTAGATCAAAGTCATTTTTTAATCGGATGTTATATTACAAAAAAGGCGGCCAATTTGGCCGCCTTTTTTGCTTGATAAGCACTAGTTTAACTAGCGAATGAGGTTCAAATGACCGGAGATAATCTTGCGGTAATCGTTTTCCTTCGGTTCGAATTGTAATTTCCAGATATAGATACCGGCCGGAACTTTTGCGCCGTCTGGGCCGTAAGTACCATCCCATGCTTGTGTGGCATCGTGCGTTTCCCAGATGAGTTCACCCCAACGGTTGAATACAGCTAAATGGAAAGCATGTGGATCAAAACCAGTAGTAAAGATGGCTTGCCAAGTTTGGTTGTGCTCGTCTTCATCCGGAGTAAATGTATTTGGTAAGTAATAAATTGGCTCAGCAATCACTGGGATATTGAGTTGGTATTCATCTGAACAGCCAAGAGAAGTGCTTACCGTTAGTGTGACCAAGAGATTTTCAGTAACATCAACGTAATTGTGTAGTGGGTTTTCTTCTGTACTATTTGTGAGGTCGTCGAAATCCCAGAAGTAATTGATGGCTCCTACGGAGTTATTCAAGAACTGAACTGGCATGGTGGTTTCGGTCAAAGAACCTGGAATACAAGAGAAAGATGCCTCTGGATAACTTTCCATATATATGTAGTCATTGTAGGTTGTGGTTTCTATACAACCCAATAAATTGTATTCTAGGGTAATATCGTGGTAACCACTGGCATCGAAGTTGTATGCTAAAGTTGTGCCTGTTCCGATAGTTGTGCCATTCCAGAACCAAGTGTATTGTGCGCCTTGTACGGCCCCAATTGTACTGAGATTAACAAGTAACGGGTTACATCCTGAAAGTGTGTCAGCAACGAATGTAGGTGGAACTGCAGGCACGATAGTAATGATCATGTCGACTGTATCGCCACATTGCCCAGGATCAGGGAAGAAAGTATGCGTGAAAATTCCCGGAATTGAAGTGTCAATGTTTGGTGGCGTCCAAGACCCAGTGATGCCCGGTACATTGTTGGATGTAGTAGGGAAAATTGGATTGGTATCATCTTGACACAATTGTGGTATTTGGGTAAACTGAGGTATGATGAGTGGATCAACAGTGATCGGGAAAGTGAGCGTACTTGCACACTGATTTGGATCAGGGGTAAACGTGTAATTGACGGTTCCTGGAGCAGTAGTAATTACTGTTGGGCTATTCCAAGTACCTGTGATGAGCGGACCATTTAAATAGCTTGTGGTATTGGTCGCCGTTGTAGGGATTACAACGTTGGTCATGTACTGACAAATTTGCCCCATCGGGTTGAATTGTGGGGTTGTGAGTGCATGTGTGATGATATCCATTGTAGCCGGAAATGCACATTGACCTGCTGTAGGTGTAAATGTGTAAGTGGCTGTGCCAGCTACAGCAGTTGAGATAGTAGCAGGGCTCCAGGTGCCGGTGTAAGGAATATTGTTGGTAGAGGTTGCCGGAAGTGCAGGTGCTACGCTGTTGATACAAAGTTCAGGGATTTGATTAAAGGTAGCTTGCTCGTTAGGCAAAATCTGAATATTCATAGTTGTTGTTGTAGCACAAATACCAGCATTTGGTGTAAATGTGTAGGTAAATGTGCCCGAAGTTGCTGTATTGATCGCTGCTGGGCTCCAAGTCCCTGCAATGGTAGGGCTGTTGGTAGAATTGTTTATAAAAGCAGGCGCATTAGCATCCTCACAAATCGGTGCGATCTGGTTAAAAGTCGGCAATACTGGTGTGTTAACCACTACTGTGGTGGTTGCCGTTGAGATACATCCTCCGGCGTCATAAGTAAGGGTGTAAACACCTGCCATAGCTGCAGTTGCACTAGGAATGCTTGGATTTTGTAAGTTTGAGGTAAAACTGTTTGGGCCAGTCCAGGCATATGCCGGAGCACCAGTTGTTGCAGTAAGGTTAATTTGATCTCCAACGCAATACGGCCCCGTATTTGCAACCGTCACAGAAGTTGCACCTGCAGTGTAGGTAATAACTACCTGACCATGCCCTGTTTGAAAACCTTGCGTACAAGTACCACCAGCTGGGTAGAAACTTGATCCGCCGCCGCCGCCGCCGCCGCCATTAGCACCAGTACAGCAGTTGTCACCGCCGCCACCGCCACCACCGAAGTAGCCGCCACCGCCGCCACCGCCAGAAGCCGTGGAATAAAAACCACCGTTTCCGCCAGTACCAATTGTTCCAGCAGTTCCAGGCTGGCCGCCTCCCCATGGTGGGCCACCGTTACCACCTGCAGTTTGAGTACCTCCGCCACCACCTGTTCCGGTGAATGGTGAACCGGTTCCGGTTTGTCCTGTGGCGCATCCTCCTGCACCGCCAGTTGCTTGGTAGTTTGTTTGACCTGAACCGCCAGAACGGCCGCCGCCACCACCAGCAACAACAATTCTGTTGTTCATGGCGAAAGGAGAGATTCTGATGTCAGATGCACCGCCTCCACCTTTTGATTCATATTGTGGGTTGGAAACACTTGTTTGACCGTTTCCGCCACCGTTCCAGCCGCCAGTTGGGCCGGTTGGGCAACCTCCTACACGAATTTCTAAAACTTGTCCAGGTGTAACGGCAATACTAGGATGCTGAACCCTAGCCCCGTTGCCACCTTGACCAGAACCCACAAATGGCGTAGCTAGCACACCACCACCTTTTGCACCGCGAACATCTACTTGAATAGAGTATACACAAGCGGGAACTGTCCAGGTTTGAATGGCGCCAGTGTAGTTGAAGGTAACGGATTGTTGGGCTTTGGTTGAGAATAAAAATAAAAAAGAGAATAGAGATAGAAGTATCTGCTTAAACATAGCTTGTAGGTTAACGTAGGTAGACAAATTTAAGTTAAATAATTGTGATTTTAGAACGTAAAACTACCGAGAGGGTTGCTTTTTTCGTTGCAAAGCGTTAATTTTCATGTAAACAATTGCTAATGAATCCTTACACAGGCCCATTTACGTCCATCGAAGCTGCACATTTGCTGCGTAGAACAACCTTTGGGGCCAGCTATGCTCAAATTGCTGCTTTTGCTAATTTAGGTCTGAATGCAGGCGTCACTCAACTTTTGAATGTAACACCCATTGGTCAACCAATTGCTTACGATTCAGGCGAACAAATAGTAGGCATAGGCCAAACATGGGTCAATGCTGTATACCCTGCAGATGTCACGGCAAATCAGCAAACAGAAACGGCACGTCGTAAATCTTTGGGCGCTTGGCTGATGCAAAACATCAATCAGGAGCAACTGAACCTCACCCAAAAAATGCAGTTTTTTTGGCAAAATCATTTTGGTGTGACAACCTCAGGTGATGCTAGAGCAATGTATCAGTTTATTGAGGTTTTACACCAACATGCCTTGGGGAATGTCAAAGCGTTGGTTAAAGCAGTAGCAACAGACCCTTGTATGTTGCTTTTTCTCAATGGCTCAACTAATACAGTATTTTCTCCAAATGAAAATTTTTCCAGAGAATTACTCGAATTATTTTCGATAGGAAAAGGACCTCAATTAGCCGCAGGCGATTACAGCAATTACACGGAGCAAGATGTGGCTGCGGGGGCTAAGGTCTTTACAGGTTTTGTGGTGCAGGGTGTCCGAAGTGCAACACAAGCCCAAGTAACTAGTCAATTCATGCCGCTACTGCACGACAACACAACCAAAACACTTTCTTATCATTTTGGCAATCAGTCATTGGCAGCAAATGGTGCTCAGGAACACCTCGATTTGATAGATATCATTTTTGCACAGCCCGAGACAGCAAAGTATATCTGTCGCAAACTATACCGCTATTTCGTAAACTACGACATTTCGGTTTGGGTAGAATCCAATATTATTGTTTCTATGGCTCAAACTTTGGTGAGCAATAATTTTGAAGTGTTACCTGTTTTAGAAGCTTTATTCAAAAGCGAGCATTTTTACGACATAAGTGTGAGAGGGGCAGTGATTAAATCCCCGTTTGAGGCCATTTTTTCGATGTTAAATGCCACAGGTTCAATCGTAAATTTAGATCTTCAAACGACGTCCCAAATGTATTTAGCAATGTATACACTTGCCGATCAAATGGGGCAAGAATACGCAGCGCCCCCAAGTGTAGCCGGTTGGACAGCCTATTACCAAGCGCCGGCGTTTACTAAGCTTTGGATCAACTCAACGTATCTTAAAAAGCGCTTTGATGTAGCGCTACTCATGACAACCAATGGCCTGACGCTCAATAATCAAAATTTTTCATTGAACTTTTTGGGTTTACTCAATGGATTGTCAGCTCCGGCAAATGCACCGGCTGTCATTGACGATTTATGCCTTGTTTTTTGTCCAAAAGAAATAGATCCCGCAGACAAACTTTATTTGAAAAGTTTGCTCACCGGTGGGCTGCCTGATTTTGAATGGACATTGCAATACAACGAGTATTTGGCAGATCCGAATAACCCTACTTTTTATAATCCGGTCATTTTACGTGTGAAGGCTGTGCTGAACATCCTTTTTAGAATGCCTCAATTCCATGTCTGTTGATGAAAAGAAGATCTTTTTTAAAAAATGGTGCATTGGCCAGTATCTCGTTGCCCTTTGTGCAAAATGGTTTTTCAATGCAGGCTATTGCCAAAGAACTGTTTACAGTGCCCAAAAGTGCTGAAGATAAAGTCTTGATTCTGATTCGGATGAATGGCGGAAATGACGGATTAAACATGGTTTTTCCACGCGATCAATATGCCGAATTACTGGTCCAACGATCAAATATTCTCGTACCTGAAACATCGATTTTACCGCTCACCAACGAAGTTGGTTTGCATCCAAAAATGACCGGAATGCAAACGCTATACAATGAAGGAAAACTTTCAGTGATTCAAAATGTAGGTTACCCAGAACCGAATCGCTCTCATTTTCGATCTATGGATATCTGGACTACTGGTGCATTGGATATCAATCAAACTAGTGGTTGGTTGGGCCGTTATTTTGATGCAACTTATCCCAATTTCCCAGACGCGTATCCTAATGTGGATTACCCTGATCCTTTTGCTATTTCGATGGGTTCTGAAGTGTCATCTACATGTCAAGGTTTAGTCGGCAATTTTAGCCATGCAGTTTCAGATCCATTCAGCAGTTCTGTTTTACCACTGACACCTGTAGTCAATGACGGCAGCTATTACGGCTCTCAAATTGAGTATATTTCTACACTCATCAATCAAACCAACGAATACGGGCAACAAATCAATAGTGCTGCTGTAGCAGGAAATTCGCTTTCCAACCTCTACGACCCTCAAAATCCGCTTGCGGTGCAATTAAAGTACATTGCGCAAATGATTTCAGGGGGGCTCAAAACAAAGGTTTATATTTTAAACGTCAATGGTTTTGATACCCACGATGCACAAGTGGATCAAAATGATTTTCAGCAAGGAATTCATGCTGATTTATTACAACGCATATCAGATGCCGTAAGAGCTTTTCAACACGACCTCCAATTGTTAGGTTTAGAACAGCGCGTTGCTGGTTTGACATTCTCAGAATTTGGGCGTCAAATCGCAAGTAATGGAAGTATGGGTACAGACCACGGTGATGCAGCTCCGTTGATTTTATTTGGTTCTTGCATCAGTTCTGGTATCATTGGAGCTAACCCACAAATCCCGAATCAAGTCAATAACCAGGCGGGTATTCCGATGTCCATTGATTTTCGAGATGTTTACGCCAGTATATTAAAAGATTGGTTTGAGGTTGATCCTAACCTCATACAAAGTCTCTTTGAACAAAACATCAGCTATATAGATCTTTTACAAGGATGTACGAATGAAGTCAGTGAATTGAGCAATGCTAAACCAGCAAAAGCGTTGGTTTACCCGAATCCTTCTTTAGCAAAACACCAGCTGAAATTCAACAGCAAAGCAGAGCGCTATGAAATTTTCTTGGTGGACAATCAAGGTAAAATACTGGCCAAAGTATTTGATGGGTATGTTCCATCAGGCGAGTTCAACCAAAGTTTTGAGGTTACCTTCTTAGCGTCAGGGACTTACCATTATTTATTAAAGTCCGTGATGCACCAAGAGCTCGTGACCTTTCAAAAAATATAACATTACTAATTGCCGCGTTGTAGCTGCTCCAAACGTTGTTGACGCTGCATCGGGTTTTCACGAGATTGCTCTTGCTTGTACAGCTGATAACGTGTTGGTTGCATTTGTCGTGGCCAAGTATTGTTGTCTAGGTCAGTATCTGCAGTTTCCAAGAATGGGTCAAGTCTGAAAGAAACAACTGCTTGGTCATAAATAAATACCTTGCTTACTTTTTGCTCTTCAATGCGCCAAATTTCAGCCGGTATGCGCTCTACTTTTGTGGTTCCATCGGCAAATGTAGCCTCAATAATGAGCGGCATGACAATTCCTCCAAGATTCTCAAAACTGAGTTCATATAACTGTTTGCCAGCGTTCAAATAGGCCAGGTCTTCAGGACTGGTTTTTGAAATGAAATTTTCATAGGCTTTTTCATCGAGTGCATCTACTTTGTAGAGGTCTCTTTTGGCATAAAAATCATCGATATTGGCATCCTTTTCATTGATAGTTTGGCCAATCGCTGTTTTATTTCTTGTGTCTCCGATAAAAGCGTCTTTTTGCGCTTGTTGCGCCTTTAAAAACGATTTTTCCAACACAGGGTTCTGGGTATTCAATTGAAACCACTTCACATCTGTAAGGGCGATATCGACGTTGTCTGTTGAATAAAACCAAGCGCGCCAAAACCAATCGAGGTCTACAGCCGAAGCATCTTCCATTGTTCTGAAAAAATCAGCAGGAGTAGGGTGTTTGAATGCCCAACGCTCACAGTAAGTTTTGAAAGCGTAATCAAAAAGTTCACGCCCCATAATGGTTTCCCTTAAGATATTAAGGGCAGTCGCAGGTTTGCCATAGGCATTATTGCCAAATTGTTTGATAGATTCAGAGTTGGTCATGATGGGTGATATCCCAGATTTATCACCACGCATGTAATCGGCAATGAGATAAGCTGGACCTCGACGACTTGGATATCCGCGTTCCCATTCTTGCTCAGTAAGGTACTGCACAAAAGTGTTGAGACCTTCATCCATCCAGGTCCATTGACGTTCATCAGAGTTGATGATCATGGGGAAGAAATTATGGCCCACTTCATGGATGATTACTCCCCACATGCCGTATTTCTCCCCTTCAGAATAAGTGCCATCGGCTTCAGGTCGGCCGCCGTTGAAGCAAATCATCGGATATTCCATGCCGATCCACTTTGAGTGCACTGAAATGGCTACCGGATACGGATAATCAATGGTGTATTTCGAATAGGTTTTAATGGTGTGTGCTACAAGTTTGGTTGAGTAGCGTTCCCAGAGCGGATTACCTTCCTTAGGGTAGTAACTCATGCACAAAACGTCTTTATTGCCAACTGATTGTTTTTGAGCATCCCATATGAATTTTCTAGAGCTTGCAAAAGCGAAGTCTCGGACATTCGTCGCCTTATAAATCCAAGTTTTGGTTTGCGAGCTTTTATTCTTTTCAGCAGCCTCAGCTTCTGCTTGTGTCACAATGATAACAGGGCTATTTGATTTTTTAGCTTGTTCGTAGCGCTTGCGTTGTTCTGGGTTTAAAATAGCAGCATAGTTTTGACACTCGCCCGTTGCCGCAACAATATGATCTGCCGGTACAGTCAATGACACTTCGTAATCACCAAATGGCAAAGTAAACTCACCGCGGCCCAAAAACTGTTTGTTTTGCCAGCCCGTAACATCATTGTAAACACACATTCTCGGAAAGAACTGTGCAATTGTATACAAATAATTTTGATCGGTTTCGAAATATTCATAACCAGAGCGTCCGCCAACTTGCATGCGGTCATTGATGTTGTACCACCATTTGATTTGAAATGAAATACTTTGCCCAGGTAGTAAGGGTTTGGCTAAGTCAATGCGCATCATTGTTTTGTTGATGTAATAATTCATCTTTTGACCGCTAGTACTGGTTATTTGTTCAATTTTAAAACCACCATCGTATTTGAAATCTCGTTTGCGGAGGTCTCCAACACTCTTGAAGTTCTCCATTTTTTCTACTTCAATCAATTTGGTATCAGAATTTTCATCGTAGATATTTTGGTCGAGTTGCAACCAAAGGTAATCTAGGCGATCAGGCGAATTATTGGTGTAAGTAATCGTTTCAAAACCATCTAATCGTTGTTTGTTATCGTCGAGCACCAGCGACATTTTGTAGTCCGCTTTTTGCTGATAATAGGCATGTCCGGGGGCACCAGATGCCGTGCGGTAGCTGTTTGCAGTGGGTAACTCTTGATCGAGTTGCGCAAATTTTGCTTGCGAAAAACATATCGTACCCATCAAAAGGGCAAAGGTGATAGATTGAATTTTCATTTTTGAAGAGGTATTGTTTGGATCAATTTTCCAGGTATAAAATTTAGGTTGTATTTATCTTGATGATAAAGAAAGGTCAGTTTATTTTGCTGTGCTGGAAATATTTCAAGCAGGGCATCAAATTGAACACTAACTGGCGCATAAAAGCCAGTGTCTTTTGAAGAAGAAATATAGCATTCAATGGTTCCGTTCAGTTTGGTAGCTATTCCTTCTAAAGTGAAATTGCTCCGGCAAAAAGCATCTACAGCATTCGAGTCGAGCGCACAGCCATAAGTAATATAGAAATGCTGGTTGATATATTTTTCTAATTGAGTTCGAATCGGTGAGCTTTCGTCGCTGATTTCGAGCTTTCCGATCAGGCTGCCCTTCGGATCGAGCGCTTTTTCAAGGTCATGGGTCGTAAAGATGATAGTGCCCTCAAAACGACGCGACATTTCATTGTAACTCATTTCAGCGTAAGCGAAATAAAATTCATGTGCAAAAAGAGTTGCACTACTCCATAAAAAGACGAAAACAGAAAAGACAAATTTCGGCATAGGTACGAAAATACAAAAAGTGGCTGAAAAAATGATGAAAATAAAAGTCCCGCGTAAAGCGGGACTTTCAAACAAACAACAAACAATCCCTGCAAGCCCCATGTGGCACAATGCAGGAATATCTTCATCTCTGCGATTGAGTTGTTTCGTTAAATGGGTTTCAAGCTTCTCAAACGGGGGCTACCTGTAAATGGTTACATTGTCAGCCTAGTTTTTATGATTTGGGCTTCAAATCGGCAATTTTGACATTCAAAATGTGATTTTTCGGAAATATTGTCTTGAATTTTTGCTTTGGTTTGAGCTTTGAGCGCTTCTTTCAAAATAGTTTGCATCATGGAAACAGAAAAATTTACACATCGGGCTCAAGAAATTTTATTTCAGGCCCAAACCATAGCACAAGAGCAACAACAACAGACACTTGAACCGGGTCATCTTCTCAAGGCACTTTTGGATAATGATCAGGATGTTGTTGGTTTCTTACTGAAAAAAAACAATATAAATGCGGCGATACTCCTTCAAACAGTGAACCATATTGTTGCTTCTTACCCAAAAGTTTCAGGGGTTCAGCAACTTTATGCGAGCAATGAATTTCAACTATTAATCAAAAGGGCATTGGCTTTAGCTCAAGAATTCAATGACCAATATGTATCGCTTGAAATATTATTTCTTGCCTTACTAAGCGGTAAAGACCAAGTTTCAAAATTGCTCCAAGACCAACAACTTCAACTTTCAACAGTAAAACAACAAATCATGGAACTCAGAAATGGCGAAAACATCAAAGCGCCACAACAAGATGCCAATTATCAGTCTTTAGAAAAATTTGCTAAAAATTTAAACGCTCTTGCGCAGCAAGGTAAATTAGACCCTGTTATTGGCCGTGACGACGAAATCAGAAGAGTACTTCAGATCTTGACGCGCAGAACTAAAAACAACCCCATTCTTATTGGCGAGCCTGGTGTCGGTAAAACGGCAATTGCTGAAGGTTTGGCCCATCGCATTGTCAATGGAGATGTCCCAGAAAATCTTAAAACCAAAACGGTTTATTCCTTAGACATGGGAGCGCTGGTTGCGGGTGCCAAGTACAAAGGCGAGTTTGAAGAAAGACTCAAATCGGTGGTCAAAGAAGTAATTGCTGCAGAAGGTGAGATCATCTTATTTATCGATGAAATTCATACATTGGTGGGTGCCGGAGGAGGCGAAGGTGCAATGGATGCAGCCAATATTTTAAAACCAGCTTTGGCCAGAGGCGAGCTAAGAGCAGTTGGTGCAACCACCCTCAACGAATATCAAAAGTATTTTGAAAAAGACAAAGCGCTCGTGCGTCGTTTTCAGACAGTTTTGGTAGATGAACCAAGTACCGAAGATGCTATTTCAATCTTGCGTGGCATCAAAGAAAAATACGAGAACCATCACAAAGTGCTCATCAAAGATGCAGCTATTATTGCAGCAGTGGAACTTTCTCAAAGATACATCACTGACAGACACTTGCCAGATAAGGCCATTGATCTGATAGACGAAGCAGCCTCTAAACTGAGAATGGAAATCAATTCAAAACCAGAAGAATTGGACGAAGTAGAGCGCAAGATCATGCAATTGGAAATTGAAAAAGCGGCAATTCTCAGAGAAAATGATCAAAAACGATCGGCAGCTGTAGCGCAAGAACTCGCTGAGCTCAACGATCAAAAAATGGCGTTGCAAAGCAGGTGGCAAGCTGAAAAGGATATTATTGATGGTATTCAAAAAACCAAAGAATTAATAGAGGCGCTCAAGTTTGAAGCAGATGCTGCTGAACGCAATGGCGATTACGGCAAAGTAGCAGAATTGCGTTATGGCAAAATCAAAGAGGAAGAGCAACGCCTTGAGGAAATGAAATTGGCGCAAGTTAAAATGGAAGGCCAACATAAAATGATCAAGGAAGAGGTTTCGGTTGAGGAAATTGCTGAGGTAGTAGCCAAATGGACCGGAATTCCGGTGAGTAAAATGCTGGAAAGTGAGCTTAATAAATTGTTACGCCTAGAAGATGAGTTGCATCAACGTGTTGTGGGGCAAGAAGAGGCCATCGTAGCACTTTCGGACGCCATTCGACGCAGCAGGGCGGGCTTGCAAGATGCCAAAAGACCAATTGGATCCTTTATTTTCTTGGGCACCACAGGTGTTGGAAAAACTGAATTGGCCAAAGCTTTGGCTGCTTATTTGTTCAACGATGAAAATGCCTTGACTCGAATTGACATGAGTGAATACCAAGAAAAACACACCGTGAGTAGGTTAGTCGGTGCACCTCCGGGATATGTCGGTTATGAGGAGGGTGGGCAACTGACTGAAGCAGTCAGACGCAAGCCATATTCCATTATTTTGCTCGATGAAATCGAAAAAGCACACCCTGATGTTTTCAATATTTTACTGCAAGTGCTAGATGACGGTAGGCTAACAGATAACAAAGGTCGTTTGGTCAATTTTAAAAACACATTGATCATCATGACTTCCAATTTGGGCTCGCAACTCATCCACGAGCGATTTGAGAAAGTAAAAGAGAACGATTATCCGAAAGTAGCAGAGGCTACAAAAGTCGAGGTACTTGAAATGCTCAAGCAAAACATCAGACCCGAATTTTTAAATCGGATCGATGAGCAAATATTGTTTTTGCCTTTAACCAAGAGTAACGTAGCAGAAATAGTACAGTTGCAATTAAAAGCACTCAAAGAAAAACTCAAGGAAATAGATGTTCAATTGGTTGTGACGCCAGAAGCATTTGACCATATTTTAGAACTTGGCTATGATCCTTTCTTTGGGGCAAGACCCGTAAAACGCGTCATTCAAAAACAAGTGCTCAATGAGTTGTCCAAGGCACTTCTGGCGCAGTCCATTGATAAAACCCAGAATGTGGTGATGGATATGTTTGACGGTAAAATTGTTTTTCGCAGACCTATCCATGCCCTGGAAGAGCACCCGATAGAATTGGAGTAGGAAGCTGTGTAAGTAACTACTTAGAGTCTGAACTTTTTGAAAAAGGCATCCCAGTCCCAAACAAAATTGGAAACAATTTCATCCATGCGTTTGAGAAATAAAGGATTGGGAGCCTGCATTTTTTTGAAGTATTCGTCTTGGTGTTCGTAGAGCTCGTATTTGTGGAAAATAGCCTTTGACATGCCGTAGATCCAGTTTTTTGACGGATGGTTCACGCGCATGATGAAGCTTTGGTAATCGCGGATCATTTGTTGGAATGCATAGAGGTCCATTTCATAAACCCTAGCTAATTTTTCAAAAATAAGTTGCTCTACTCTGGCTGCTTGATCAGGTTCAAAGGTGCTTTCTAAAAATGAAAGATTACCCACAACGATGATCAGACCAAAGTGTCCGCTGTCGGTTGGAGAAATTTGAGGTGATTCTATAAAAGCACTATCCTCGTTGATCATGGCTGCCACTTCTGCAAAACCTTTATCAACGCTGTCAAAGATGCCATTAATAAATACGTTGGCAACTTGGTTGTCGGTCAGTTTTTTCTTGGTAAATGAGCTGAACATGTTGGATTTGGTTTGCTTCAATACAAATTTAACATTCAACTGAGCGCTTACAACCGACTTAAAAAGTGCTTTATCAACTGAGTTTTCAACAAGAAAAGCGCAAAATTCACACTAAATTTGTAAAAAATTAAAATATGAAAGCTATCATCAAAACCAACAAAGGAGACATGCAGGTCAGTTTCTTTGAAAATGACGCGCCAAATACAGTGGCTAATTTTGTAAAACTAGCCCAAGAAGGTTATTACAATGGACTCAAGTGGCATCGTGTTATTCCTGATTTTGTGATTCAAGGCGGGTGTCCAAATACAAGAGAGGGTGCAACAGGTATGCCAGGTACAGGCGGGCCAGGCTATCAGATTGATTGTGAGCTCAGTGGCGAGAATCAGTATCATGACCGCGGCGTATTGTCAATGGCACATGCCGGAAGAAATACGGGTGGTTCTCAATTCTTTGTGTGTCATTCTAGAAATAACACAGCACACCTAGATCGTAATCATACTGTTTTTGGTATAGTTACCGAAGGTCTTGACGTCATTGACGCCATTGCACAAGGCGACAGCATCGATCAAATCGAGATCATCAACGACTAAAATTATTGCGCATTTGCAAATGCGATAATGAGCTCAGCGAGCTCTTCACCGATTCTGTCCTGTGCCTCCAAAGTGGCAGCGCCAATATGTGGGGTACAGGCAATTTTCGGGTGACTCAATAGTGCAGGAAGTGGCGTTGGTTCGTTCTCATAGACATCGAGTGCAGCCGCGGCAACAATTCCTTCTTCTAATGCATTGAGCAAAGCTTGTTCTTCAATGACGCCACCCCGGGCAGTATTGACTAATCGAACGCCTTTTTTCATCAGTTTGAATTCGGTTTCTCCGATCACAGCCTCGCCATTGGGCTGCTTCGGAACATGAATTGAGATGTAATCGAGTTGTGGCAGGGCATCTGGCAAGGAGTCAACCACTTTTACAGGGATTTCAATGGTTTGCCCACCAATTTTCAGGGTAATTGGCTGTATTCTTGCTCTGCGTTCAATGGCAATAACTTTCATGCCAGCACCAAGTGCATAAGACGCCAAACACTGGCCAATGCGTCCAAAACCAATGATGCCTAGTGTTTTTCCGCGCAATTCAACTCCTTTAGCATAAGCTTTTTTGAGCGCTGAGAAGTCACTGGTTTCAATATCTTTGAATGAATTGTTCAAGAAGCGCGAGATTGAGAAAAGCTGTCCCATGACCAACTCTGCTACAGATTGTGAAGAAGAGGCAGGTGTATTGATTACCGTAAGCCCCTTGTCTCTGGCGTAAGCTACATCGATGTTGTCCATGCCAACACCACCACGACCAATGAGTTTGAGGCCTGGGCATGCATCAATAACTTCCTGACGCACGGTTGTTGCACTACGCACCAAAACGGCATCAAATCCTTGTTCATTTATGGCTGTTGCTAAATCGGTTTGTTCAACTTTGTCAGTACTAACAAAGTGTCCGGCGGCTTCTAGGATAGATTTTCCGAGCGCTGAAATGCCATCGTTTGCAAGTATTTTCATGGCTTATCCTTTGCGGTTAAATTCATTCATTACCTCTACCAATACTTGAACGCTTTCTAACGGAAGTGCGTTGTACAACGAAGCGCGGTAACCTCCTACAGAGCGGTGCCCGGGTAAGCCGACAATACCGGCACCTTTCCACATTGCGTCAAAATCAGCTGTGCGAGCTTCGTCTGTTAAGGCAAATGTTACATTCATGAATGAGCGGTCTTCGGTGGCCACATTTCCTTTGAATGCATCCAGTTGGTCAATGGCGTTGTAAAGCAACTGAGCTTTGGCTTCGTTTTTCTTTTCTTGAGCCGCTACTCCGCCATTGGCTAGTAGGTGTCGCAGATTCAACATAGCTACATAAACACTAAATACAGGAGGTGTATTGAGCATTGATTCTTTTTCAATATGTTGTTTGAGATCGAGGTAAGTTGGTAAAAAGTTAGCACTGCTTTTTCCGAGGGCTTCATCTTTAACAATGTAGAGTGTTGCCCCTGCAGGCCCTAGGTTTTTTTGTGCGCCGGCATAAATGAGGTCGAAATCGGCAACATTAATTTCTTTAGAGAAAATATCTGAAGACATATCGCAAACCAATGGATGCGCTGTCTGAGGAATCTCTTTAAACTGCGTACCGTAAATTGTATTGTTACTGGTGAAATGAACGTAGTCTAGGTCAGCAGGAATGCTGTAATTTTTTGGTATATAATTAAAATTGCGGTCTTCTGAGGATGCAAAAACAGCAACGTCTAATCCTACTTTTTTGGCTTCCTTGATAGCTCCACTGGCCCATGTGCCCGTATTGATATAACCTGCTTTTTTGTGGTCGCGTTGCATTGTAAGCGCAGCGATGGTGAAGCCAAGTGTAGCGCCCCCCTGTAAGTATGCCACTGAATAACCAGCCGGCACATGGAGTGCTTTTTTTACCAAATCAAGTGCTTCGTCCATTACAGCAACAAAATCTTTGTGTCTGTGTGATACTTCTAAGATGGAAAGTCCATTAAAATCCAGAACAGCAGCCGCGGCTTGTTCAAATACTTCTTGTGGTAAAATGCAGGGACCTGCGCCAAAATTGTGTTTCATGTCGATTGAATATACGGTAATATTTTACTTTGCAAAGGTGCAAAAAAAAAGAGCTGCGGCTGCAGCTCTTGGAATCATTTTGTAGTTTTTGTACTAGGCTTTTTTGCGGCAGGCTTCTTGGCTGCTGCTTTGGGTTTCGCCTCTTTTACTTCTTTCACTTTTTTAGCTTTTGGTGCAGGCATGACAGTTTCCTCTTTGCGTTTTCTGGTTTTGCCATAAGAGCCCATTGCTCGTTTTCCTTTGGTCGTTTTTTTGTCTCCTTTTCCCATAAGTAGTTGTTTATGTTCAGTATACAACCAAAGTTATAAATCTTTTTGAAATTCTAATCGATATTTTTCAGCAAGTGCGGTACCGCCATTTAATATTTTTTCACACCAACTGATTTTTAAGTTTGTTTGGGCTTCTTCACTCAATAAAAAAGGAATGTTTTCTTGCACCATTCGTGTGCGCAAAGCACTCATTAATATGGCTGCAGAAACAGATACATTGTAGCTTTCAGTAAAGCCATGCATCGGGATTTTAACAAAATAGTCTGCTTCTTGCATCAGTTCACTGGAAATACCGTGTTTTTCAGCGCCAAAGAATAAAGCTATAGGTTTGTCTAGTGGTAAATTTTGTGGTGTACAGGAATCATGATGTGGGGTAGTAGCTACGATAGTATAGCCTTGATTGCGCAATAAATAAATGGCATCAAGTACAGGTTCTGGTTCTTGTTGGTGTTGAATGACATCTAGCCAACGAGCAGCACCAAGCGCGATATCTCGTTGAAATTCATACCTGTTGTTTTTTTCTATGAGGTGTAATTCTTGGAAGCCCATACAATCCATGCTGCGCATCACAGCAGATGCATTGTGGTCTTGCTGAATATTTTCAAGCGCCACAACAATATGTTTGCTACGCTGTGCAGCTATTTTTTCAAATAGCTCGACCTTATTTGGCGTGATAATTTTGTAAAATTCGCTTAAAACGTAGTCGTTTTGGGTCATGCTTAAAGTTCTTTAGACATTAAATGGTGTTGTATTTCTCCAAACAACAAATGAGATTTTTCAAGGTATTGATAACCGAGCTTTGAATAAAATGCAAGGGCTAGTTCTCGGGCGTGTAAAATCATCTTGGTGAGTTGTTTCTCTCGGGCTTTTTCTTCAGCAAAAAGCATCAGTTGTCGGCCAATGCCCGCTTGCTGCGCTTCTAATGCCACAGCCATGAATCGAATTTGCCCTGTTTGTGCGTCGCAGCTGTCTAGGCGAATGACGCCAATAATTTCTTGCTGCTTATTGAAATAGGCAAAGTGTTGATGCGCGTCTTCATCTGGTGTTTTTTCAGAGCCAGGTGTCTGCCCCCAAGGCGCTCTGAGGATGTCATAACGCAATTGGTAATAGGCTTCCCATTCCATGGCTGTATCAGGTGTTCGAATCATGTATTTGAAAGGCAATTTGAGTGACTCTTTTGGTAAGTTGCGTGCCAATTTGTTCCGATCTAACTAGTTTTTGAGCGGCTTGTGCTGTAAAAACTTCGTCGAGTGCTTTGATCTGGGCAACCGGTACGTTCAATTCAATCAAGGAGGTGCAAATCTCTGAGCTGATTTTTCGGGCAATGGCTGGTTCTAATAGTTTAAATAGAACGGCTCTATTTTTTACACGCTCGATATTCACTGAAAATCTGGGGTCAATAGCCAATTCTGCTAGGTCGAGGAAATGCACTAGTTTTTCAAAATGCTGATCTGATCCGATTGCAAAAGTGATTTGTTTGGCATCTTGGGTTTGAAATATTTCACCGTAAGGGGCAATGTTTGGATGTAGACTACCAATTCTTTGCGGAATATAACCCGCCATGAGGTAATTGGCAGCCTGATTTGCCAAGCTGCAAACGGCTGCATCGTACAAAGAGACACTCACAAGTTGCCCATATTGACTCCTCTTTAAAAGTGCCAAAAGTAGTCCTTCTTTGAGTTGATGTGCGGCCAGCACGTCAATGAGTGCTACTGGCATTTTGGTTGGTTCACTATCAGTGCTCCCATTCATGGACATAAATCCTGTTTCCGCTTGCAAGATGAGGTCGTAAGCAATTCGGTCTGAGTTAGAACCAAAACCTGTGATTTTTCCGATGATCAGCCCTGGCTTGTGTTTCCACAAAGTCTGCTCATCGAGTTTTAATTTGACGTCGTCTCCTTTTTTAAAATTCATGAGTACGATATCAGTGTTTTTCAGCGCCTCTAAAAAACGCATATAATCGTTAGGAACTTGAAGATTGAGCTTTAAGGTGAATTTATTGAAATTGACGCTCGAATAATAAGCACTTTGCTGGCTGAGGTCTTGTTCATTAGGCAAGCGCCAAGAATTTGTGACATCACCAAAAACAGGGTGTTCTATTTTGATCACTTGCGCACCCAATTCGGCGAAAAAAGTACCGACAGACGGCCCTGCAAGAACCGTCGATAAATCAAGGATTTTTAATTCGTGTATCTGCTTTGGCTGCATACTACAAAATTAAGTTTTTTAGTTTCTTAATAATGGTTTGATGCGAAAGTCCATTTTTTCATCAAAAAATTGAACATCAAACTATATTTTTTAGCAAACTGAGCAAGCGGAAATAGTTTTAAATCCGTAAATTTGAGGCGCATTAAAATTCACAAAATCGCATTATGAAAGTTTTTGACCTCGACATGATCCAACGCGTATATGAGCGTTACCCTGCTCGTATTGCTGCAGCCCGTAAAGTAGTTGGCCGCCCACTTACTTTATCTGAAAAAATTCTTTACGCCCACTTATGGGAAGGAGAGGCTTCGGCTGCCTACGAACGAGGAAAATCTTATGTCGATTTTGCGCCGGATCGCGTTGCCATGCAAGATGCCACAGCTCAAATGGCTTTGTTACAATTCATGCAAGCAGGCAAAAAACGAGTAGCTGTACCTTCTACCGTTCATGCTGACCACCTCATTCAAGCAAAGGTTGGTGCCGGCAAAGACTTACAAGAATCTTTGAATCAAAACAATGAGGTTTTCAATTTCTTATCTTCTATTTCAAATAAATATGGCATTGGCTTTTGGAAGCCAGGAGCCGGGATTATCCACCAAGTTGTTCTCGAAAATTATGCATTCCCAGGCGGGATGATGATCGGAACGGACTCTCATACTGTAAATGCTGGCGGCCTCGGAATGGTGGCCATTGGTGTAGGTGGTGCCGATGCCGTAGATGTCATGGCCGGAATGGCGTGGGAATTGAAGTTTCCAAAACTAATAGGTGTTAAACTAACAGGTCAACTCAACGGCTGGACATCTGCAAAAGACGTCATTCTCAAAGTAGCTGACATCCTCACAGTAAAAGGAGGAACAGGTGCCATTGTCGAATATTTTGGCGAAGGGGCTATTTCATTGTCTTGTACGGGTAAAGGAACAATTTGTAATATGGGTGCCGAAATCGGAGCAACCACATCTACATTTGGTTATGACGAATCAATGCGTCGTTACTTAATTGCAACCGGACGTGAAGAAGTCGTAAAAGCGGCCGACGCCATTGCAGAGCACCTTACCGGAGACAAAGAGGTCTATGCAGAGCCAGAAAAGTATTTTGATCAACTCATTGAAATCAACCTCAGCGAACTTGAGCCGCATGTCAATGGACCGTTTACACCAGACCGCGGAACACCAGTTTCAAAAATGCGTGCCGAAGCAACCGCTAACGGATGGCCACTACAAGTAGAGTGGGGCTTAATTGGGTCTTGTACCAATTCATCTTATGAAGATTTAGCACGTGCCGCATCTATCGTGAAGCAAGCAGTTGCTGCTGGTATTACACCAAAAGCTGAGTTCGGTATCAACCCAGGTTCTGAGCAAGTACGTTACACCGCAGAACGCGATGGTATCCTTGCTGAATTTGAAAAAATGGGCACCAAAGTATTTACCAATGCGTGTGGACCTTGTATTGGTCAGTGGGCCCGTGAAGGAGCTGAAAAACAAGAGAAAAACACCATCGTTCACTCTTTCAACCGCAACTTCTCCAAAAGAGCCGATGGCAACCCAAATACACACGCTTTTGTCACCAGCCCTGAAATGGTAGCTGCCTTGGCAATTGCTGGTGACCTCGGATTCAATCCACTCACCGATACCTTAACCAACGATAAAGGAGAACAAGTTAAATTACAAGCTCCTGCCGGTGACGAACTACCAACCAAAGGTTTCGCTGTCGAGGACAACGGATACCAAGCTCCGGCTGCCGACGGTAGTGCTATTGAAATTGCTGTTGCTCCAGATTCTCAACGTCTCCAATTGCTTGAAAACTTCCCTGCTTGGGATGGTCAAAACATCAACGCTGCGCGCCTCTTGATCAAAGCCAAAGGAAAGTGTACCACAGATCACATCTCAATGGCAGGGCCTTGGTTGCGTTACCGTGGTCACCTTGACAACATTTCTAATAACATGCTCATTGGTGCAGAAAATGCATTCAACGGGGAGGCCAATAAAGTAAAAAATCAATTGACAGGCGAATACGGTGAAGTACCAGCTGTTCAAAGAGCTTACAAAGCTGCAGGGGTGCCTTCTATCGTAGTTGGTGACCACAACTATGGTGAAGGTTCATCACGAGAACACGCTGCCATGGAGCCACGTCATCTTGGTGTTCGTGCTGTATTGGTGAAGTCTTTTGCGCGTATCCATGAAACAAACCTCAAGAAACAAGGTATGTTGGCACTTACTTTTATCAATGAAGCCGATTACGATAAAATTCAAGAGGATGACACCTTTGATTTCCTAGACCTCAAAGATTTTGCTCCAGAAAAACCATTGACAATCGCTATAACGCATGGTAACGGTACAACAGAGCAAATCCAAGTGCAACATACGTACAATGCATCTCAAATAGATTGGTTCAGAGCAGGTTCTGCCTTGAACCTGATCAAAATGATGGAAGCTTAAAATGAAATCAATTTTTATCATTGCCTTATTGAGCCTGTTCTCCATCGGAGTCCAGGCTCAATCTTTGTTTAGAGGAAATTTCACTGTTTCTCCTTACCTCGGCTATCCAAATTTGTTAAAATTCGGTATGGAAATCAATGAAGGCATTCCGAGTGGCATCAACGTCAATTACAATGGGCTTGCGCCCTCAGGTTTGCGTTTGATGTATATGGCTGGTGATGACATCAGCATAGGTATGGATTTCATTTATACCCAAGCAAGTGCAGCTTACCAAAAAATTGACACTTCTTTTTTCAATAATCAATGGAACTACGTCACCAATAACCATTTTATTACCAAAAAACGATTCCGCCCACAATTTCGCTGTAATTTACATTTAGGCGCATTAGATCCTAATCTAGATCAATATATCGGCTTGGCAGTCGGTGGAAACATGCGTTGGAGAAATGTTTATGTCAACGATAGCCTAGTGAGTTCTGCACCCAACGACCTCGATTTAGTCATTCCGGTTTCATTCAGGATTTGCTACGGTTTTCAATATTTTATCAATTATAACTTAGCCCTAAGCGGAGAAGTTGGTATCGGAGGCCCAATCGTTCAAGGAGGTTTAACTTACAGATTTTAAGAATTCTATAATCCTTGAAAAGTTAGATCTTAAAAAGAAATTTCAAAAATAAAAAAGCCCTCATCATTGAGGGCTTTTTTTTATGGAGGTGAAACCGTAATTGTTAGTAACGGTAATGTTCAGACTTGAATGGGCCTTGGACTGTAACGCCAATGTATGCTGCTTGATCCTCAGATAAAGTTTCAAGTTCTACACCAATTTTAGAAAGGTGCAAACGTGCTA
>JBJTNI010000039.1:0-24166 GCA_046073985.1 Flavobacteriales bacterium
GCTTAAAATTGGCAACACCGGGTCGTTAGGGAAAAGCAAATCCAATTGCACATACTTATCTAGCACTACTTTTGCCATAGGCAGAATTGGAATATTTGCTCGTCCTCCTGTTTTTTGTCTACGTGTACGAATCCAATACCCATAATCTTCGCTTCCTTCTATTTCCAAACGCTTTAATTTCTTTACATCTATGTATGCAAGTCCGGTATAGCAAGAGAAAATAAAAAAGTCACATACACGATTTAGACGTTCGTAAGGAGAATTAAACTCTAACAACTTATTGAGTTCTTCTTGAGTGAGGTACGGTCTATCGACTTCTTTTAGCGTAAGGCTAATAGATGCAAATGGATCCTTCAATAGCCAACCATTTTTGATACAAACACAAGTAATGCGTTTGAGATTTTGCAAAAACTTAGTGGCGGTATTGAAGTTACAGCCTTTCTCCGTTTTCAGGTACAGGTTAAATTGCTGTATCATGTGATAGTCTATTGCTTTAATAGAAACATCACTGGTACGGTAAAATTTCAGCAAAAAAGCCGCAAAGTGGTTTTTGGCTGCTCTGTACTTCTGATAGGTAGTATAGGTGTTCTCCTTACCAATCAACTTTCGAAGATTCTCAATGTAATCTTCCCATACTTCGATAATCATCTTCGCTTTTGCTGTGTTAATGCCCAGAATGGCATCACGCAACATCTGCGGTGAGACATCATCATGTAGTGTTAAAAGCTCATTGTATTTCTTGTGAGCCTTTATCCGCAACGCTTCGAGGTATTCATTGAACACACGGGCTTCCGTGGTTCTACCTTTCATTTGGTAGCGGTGTGGATCCCAATCTTGTGACTTGAGATACCGTTTTGTTTGTAGGACAACACGTTGTCCGTTAATGTTGATGCGAAGCATCACGGGGCAGTCCCCGTTCTTTTTTTCTTTTGTACGGTTGAGATAAAATGTCAACCCATACGATGTTTTTGACGACATGGCGATTGTTTTTAAAAATCGCCCCCATTTTGATTACAAAAGTACACTACCCGAACACGCAATGCAAGCTACAACACTATGTTTTTCAGTCTCATAGCGTCTCAAATTGTCCACTACTTGTTACCCATTTTTGAAATCTAGCAAGGGGTAACCAGTTAGATAGCAAAAGTTGATACAAATTGAGACTTTATGAGACAGAACTAAAAACAAAAAAGCGTGTAAAATCAAGGTTTTACACGCTTTGAGACTGTATGAGACAGTCACTTGGCGGAGAGTGAGGGATTCGAACCCCCGGAACCTCTCGGTTCAACAGTTTTCAAGACTGCCGCAATCGACCACTCTGCCAACTCTCCGGGGCAAAAGTAGTAAATCTTCGGGTTCTGACAAGGGATTTTTGAACTTTAAGTAAAGTTTTTTTGAAATTTATTGCAACTTCCAAGCTTCATCCATTCCGATGCCCTTGAATATGAACGGCTTGTATTTTTCAATGCGGGAAATTTTGGTGACACTTTGTTTGGCTTCGTTGAAATGCCTGAGGTAATTTCGTTGTCGGCCAGGTGTCAAAGACCTGAAAGCTGCTTCAAAATTTGGGTCGGTTTCAAATGCTTGTAATAATTCTGTAGGCTCAGGAAATTGCTGCACGGTTTTTGGCTTTGGTTTAAGACCTGCTTTTTCTATTTCTAGGGCTTCAAAAAGATAAGCACGTATGAGGTCTTGCTGGGCAACAATTTGTGACAGATTGGTGTAGCGCAAAACTCGGGTTGTTTGCATGTTTTCGGTTTGTTGAACCAATACACCCTCCGTATCGGACATCAATGAGCCTTTAAAAAAGGTAAATCCGAAGTTATCTTTGAAACTGTGCAAAATGACAATGTTTTTTCCGTTGTGGCAATAGCAAGGCGAGCCCCATTTGACGGTTTCTTCTGAAAAAACTTCCAAAGCTAGTTGTCTAAGTAATTGAATTGAAGCCGCATTTCTTCTGACCGAACAGTCATCGGTTCCAAATTTTGAACAGCGGCCACAACCATCTGCCAAAAAAACATCGATCGATTTTGTCATTTTCATGAATCAAAATTAAAGTAAAACATTTACAGTGCTGCGCTGTTGAGTATATTTGCAGCATGAATTTAAAACAAGTCTCTTTAGAACAACTCAATGCCCTCAATGAAGGGACCCTCATGGAAGCACTCCAGATTGAATACATCGAAATTGGACCGGACTATGTAAAAGCAAGCATGCCCGTCAATCATCGGGTCAAGCAACCAATGGGTTTATTACACGGAGGTGCCAGTGCCGCTTTGATGGAAACAGTTGGTTCTTTGGGTTCTGTTTTACTCATTGATCCAGAAACCCATTATTCTGTGGGGCTCGATATCAGTGCCAATCATGTCGCTGCTGCCAAAGACGGAACAGTCATTGCTACGGCTAAGCTCGTGCATGCTGGTCGTAAAACGCATCTTTGGAACATTGAAGTCAGGGATGCTCAAACTGATCGCCTGATCTCTCATGGCAAGCACACCGTCATGGTTTTACCTAAAGAAGACTAATATGCTGCACTACCGCTTTCCAGGACAAGATTTAATCAGCCTAAGCGGTGACTTCATAGAACTAAAAGACTATGATAATCAAGGTTTTATTATAACTGACTTCAATCAACAAAAGAAGTATATTTGGTCAGAAAGCGCTAGCCCTACCCCTTTCAATGCATCAACTCCTTATTGTATTGATAAAGAAAGCTATTTGACTCAGGCGCGGCAAATTGTCAAAGATCTCAATAAAGGCATTGCGGACAAAGTGGTTTATACGCGCATCAAAAAAAGCAGTGCATCTGCCATTGATGCTCAACAACTTTTTGCCCGACTGCTACAAACTTATCCAAACGCACTTGTCTATTACTTCCATGACACTTCAATCGGAGACTGGATTGGCGCAAGCCCTGAAATCTTGATTCAAAAAACACCCACCGACTACAGGACCATGGCTTTGGCCGGCACCAAACTTGCTGGTGAAAACCGCGATTTTACCTACAAAGAATACAACGAACACGCTATGGTAACTGAGTTTATTGAAGGGCAATTGCGCCAAATTCCAAACGCGCAACTACGCATTTCTGAACTCAATGAATATAGTCAAGGGCCTGTGACACATTTGTTACAAGAATTGCGTTGGCAAATGCCTGCCACTGTGTTGCCCTTATTGCTCAAGTTTTTGCACCCCACCCCTGCCGTTGCTGGTTTGCCACAAAAAGTAGCTTTGCAATATTTGCGAGCTATTGAACAACACCAACGCGAATTTTACACCGGCATCATTGGAGATTTTCAAGCAGGAAAAGAGCAATTGTATGTCAATCTGCGTTGCGCCCAGTTAATCAATGGGGATTTATACAGTTATGTTGGTGGCGGTTTTACCCCTGACTCCGATCCTGAACTTGAATGGGACGAGACTGAAAATAAAAGCAAAACCTTGTTACAGCTGCTTTGAAATGCAGTAAATTTGCCCCATGCTAAGCAGCGATAAAATCCTCATTCAATGGCTGGTCAACAGAACCGCTGAAGCTGGTGTTGGATACGTCGTGTTGTCTCCGGGTTCGCGCAATGCGCCTTTTGCAATTGCCTTTGATGCGCATCCACAGATTCAAACTTTGGTCATTCACGACGAAAGATGCGCAGCATTTATTGCCTTAGGGCTGGCCCAAGAAACTCAAAAACCTGTAGCACTTTGTTGCACTTCAGGTTCGGCTTGTCTCAACTACTACCCTGCCATCGCGGAGGCCTACTACAGAAATATTCCGCTCTTGGTACTCACTGCAGACAGACCCGCAGACTGGATCAATCAAGGCGATGGCCAAACCATTGTTCAGCACGAAGTATTTAAAAATCACACACGTTCGTTTCTGGAGCTTGACGAAAGCAGTTTTGAACTCAATGCGCATCTAGAACAACAATTACAAACAAGCCTCAACCAACTTCATGCACTATGGAAGGGGCCTGTACATATCAACATTGGCCTCAATGAGCCCTTGTATCAAACTGCTCCTCTTCAAGAATTTAGTGCTTACCTACCCGCCATTGAAAAAAGCAACATGAACTTGCCCGATTTTTCTGTATTAGAAGGTCAGAAAATCATGGTGCTTGTGGGTCAGATGGCACCCGACCCTCAGTTTGAAAATTCATTGGCACAGTTTGCGCAAAACAGCAACGTTTGTGTACTAGTGGAGAACACTTCCAATTTACACAACCCACAATTTAACCCATGTATAGACCGCAGTCTGAATGGGCTTGAATTACAAAACCCAGCTTACCACCCTGATATTTTGATCAGTTTTGGCGGCGCCATTGTCTCCAAAAGGATCAAAGCTTTCTTGCGCCAACACAAAGCTAAAGTGCATTGGCGCGTGGCTCCTGATTTTCCAGAAATGAATACATTCAGGCTTGCTTTGCAATATTTTGACATCCCGGCAGCACAGTTCATGGCTGCACTTTCTAACCAATGCGCCTCACTGAATCAAGTCAATTACAATGGCAAATGGAAGGCCATTGATTATCATGCCAAAGACCGTCAGCAACTCTTTTGCTCCGATGCAAATACACTCACGGACTACGATGTTTTTGCAGCGTTTTTTGAATTACTAAATGGCCCGGCAGTGCTGCATTTGGCCAATAGTTCGGTGGTTCGTTATGCCCAACTTTTTGATCCTATTGAAGGGGTGCGCTACGAAAGCAACCGTGGCACCAGCGGCATCGACGGCTCGGTGTCAACTGCTGTAGGCGCGGCATTGGCAAGCCCTGAACTACCGCATTTTTTACTTTGCGGCGACATCTCTTTGATCTACGATAGCAATGCGTTTTGGACACAAGTTTTTCCGAAAAACTTAAAAATAGTGGTCATTCAAAATAAAGGTGGTGGCATCTTTCAGATCATCTCTGGTCCGGCCGAATCCTCACTAAGGAGCCAATATTTTGAAGCTGTTCACAACACTTCACCTGCTGCTGTTGTGCGCGGATACGGCTTTGAAGTGCTTGAATGCTCAGAAAAGCAAAAACTCCACAAAGACCTCATGCAATTCATGGCAGATCAGACCGAGGCTCAGGTTCTTCAAATTCAAACAGATTCCGCTGCAAACGCAGCAACATTAGATCATTTTTTTCAATTCATAAAGCAAGACCATGACACCATTTCTTGATTACTTCTCTATACTCAGCACTTCAGTAGGCCTCACCTATTTACTGATCCTGACCTTACTTGAAATCGTTCTTGGGATAGACAACATCATTTTTATTTCTATCATCACAGATAACCTGCCTAAAAACCAACAGAAAAGAGCGCGTTTGATAGGCCTCAGCCTGGCGCTCGTTATCAGAATTATCATGCTCTCGTTGGTTTCATGGATCATGACCCTTGACCGCGAACCACTTTTCAGCGTTGCGGGACATCCGTTTACGGCCCACAGTTTGGTGCTGTTGATCGGAGGACTCTTTTTGATTTATAAATCGGTCGGAGAAATGCACGCCAGTGTGAAAGGTGAACACGAAGCAGAGCAATCCAAAACGTTTGGTACTTTTTCAGCTGCAGTTACTCAAATTGTGGTTGTTGACTTTATTTTCAGCTTTGATTCTGTGATTTCAGCCATTGGCATGACCAACGATATTCAACATGAAGCCCACGGAAACCCTTTGGTTATTATTGTTCTAGCCGTATTGATCTCTATGCTGGTCATGATGTGGTTTTCGGGGCCAATCAGTAGGTTTATCAATGAAAGGCCTACCATCAAAATGATTGCGCTGTCCTTTTTGGTTGCCATAGGCATTATGCTCATCGCAGAAGCTTTCGGAGAACACCTACAAAAAGGCTACATTTACTTTGCCCTTGTGTATGCGCTCGTTGTCGAAATGCTCAATTTACGCATGCGTAAAAATCAGAAAAAATGACACGCCAAGAGGCGCTTGCCCTGCACAATTTAACCGACAACGAAGACCTTGCCGAGCAATTAGAATTTTTGTTTTTTGAATTCAAAAAGAAGATTTACCAACAACTCGATCAAGTTTTATTATACCCAAAGTGGATCAGCGCTTTAAAAAGCTTGTCAAAGGCTGCTGAAGTTTTGCAATTGCCCTTTGAGCAACAGCAAGCAATCGCCTTAAACGACGCACATTTCGATGTGAAGCAGACCCTTGTTGGCCAATTTAACCAACTTCAACAATTGAAATCCAATGTGGCTCGTTTGTTGTACAACAGTATAAACCCTCAAAACGTCCTGGAACTATTGGCGTTTTATCGTGGTGTGCTGAGGAAGTCATTTGCTTTTTGGTCTGAGGCAATCGATTTCCAAACGGAAGTCAGGCTATCTCAACAATTTGACCCAATACGCATTTTATCAGATCTGAAATTGATGGAGCATGTAGGCATCTGTTATTTGCATGAACTTCAGCAGCAAAATACAGCCACATCAATCAAAGAGTGGATTTCATGGAATAAAGCTTTAGAGGCAAAGTTAAAACAGCACTAGAGCTCGCCGCCCCCACCATCGCCGCTCATTTGCTTTCCTTTATTTGAAATTTCGAGTTTCCCGAACTTATAGACCGCTGACACATAAACCCTGCGTGTCAGCCATTTGAACTCACCCGTTTGATAAATACCCGGACGGTCAACGACAAAGTAAAAGCCCTGGCGGTTAAAAATGTCAGTGACTCTTGTGCCGATTGTCCAGTTGCCATTCGCGAGTTTTTTCTCAAATGCAAGATCTACAGGGCCTTTGCGCTGCGCTATACCCTGAACAGTAACCCTTGGGCCATTGTAATTGACGCTTAGCTGAACGGTTGCCGTCTTTTTCCAGAATTCATACGAAGTATTCCATTTGACATTGTGATTAAACCCTTGTCGATTTGGAATAAGCGCATCGTTACTCAAATACCAGGTGTAATTGCCGTTGTAGGAAACAGTCGTTCTTAAACCGTTGATGGGTTTCATCATCAAGATAAGCTCCGCACCTAGCGATTTAGTTTGTGCAATATTGAGATACGTGACCGCACTTGTGTTATCTGGATAAAACTCTTTGAACCTCGAGATGACATCATTGGCACTGCGGTAAAAAAGCGCACTAGATAAGGTCAATTTCTTTTTTTCTAATGTGTAAGAAAAATCGAAAGAGTGGATAAACTCAGGATTCAAGTAAGGATTTCCTCGTTGTAGGTTAAATGGATCAGAATAATTGGTGAACGGATTGAGTTCACCGGCAGAAGCACGTTTGATGCGTCTAGAATAACTCAGGCTCAGCTCTGATTTGGGTTTGATTTCATAGCGCAAGTGTGCCGAAGGAAAGAAATTGAAATAATCATTGACAATACGGATGCTATCTGAAATCAAATTAGGAATTTGATATGCTTTCTCTAGGCGCAAACCAGCTTGGGCCTTGAACCGATTGAACTGCTTACCAACCACACCATAGGCACTGAAAATTTGTTCTTTGTATCCGTAAAGAAAATTGGCAAGGGTATCGTCTTGATAGTTACCAGTAGTGTTGTTGAGGGTTTGCGAATAGGTATCGACAAGTTGGTCGCGCAAGATTGCCTTGAGGCCTGTCTCTGTGCGCAAACCCAGTGATGGAAAAAGGTAAGTAAGATCTGCTTGAGCAGTGGTAATATTGTTTTTTTCAGTATTGAAAAGCTGTTGATCTAAGATTGGCAAGTTAGCCAAGGTAGTATCAGGGTTGTAATAAAAATTTTTGTAATAGCCTGCTATCCATTCAGTACCTGTAGACTGATTGATATCCAGAATAAAGTTGCCACGCTCGGCCTTGAAATCGTGTTTGTAATTGATATTGAGGTCAAGGTTGCGTCTATTTGTTGGGTCAAAGGAAGTCCGTTGCCATAAATTGGTAATTTCATGCTGATCATTGAGCTCGGCATTCCAGAGTTCACCAGTGCGGTCACGGCGGGTTAAAGAGCCCGTTGCAACAAACCCTATTGTATTGCGCGGATTCAAGTTGATGTCCGTACCAAAGCGAAAGGTTTGCCCAGCGTCTAAATCTGTGCCTGTTCGGTTTTGATCCAAAATAAAAGTACCTGTGCTCAGTTCTTGACGGATGTCGTTGTAGTTGTTGCGGTATCCTTCGAGGTAGCGCGCTGTATAGGTACCGAATACATTGATATTGCCATTGCGGTAGCTCAAAGACGCTGTACCTTCGCCCACATTACCACTTGCCAAATTACCGCTTGCAAGGTTGGTAGAAACCATGCCATTAAAGCCAAGCAATTTGTTTTTTTTAAGCACAATATTGATGATGCCAGAACTACCGTCGGGGTCGTATTTTGCCGATGGATTAGTGACGATCTCAACGCGCTCAATTGAGTTTGCAGGCAAGGCATCTAGCAGCGTTTTGCCAGAGCTACCACTCAGGGAGCTTGGCCTGCCATCAATTAAAATTGTTACGCTACCTTGTCCTCTGAGCAAAACGCCTCCGTCTTGATCCACTTCGACAGAAGGCAAACGATTGAGAATGTCATTAGCAGTGCCGCCATTGACATTTAAGTCTTCGGAAACGTTGTATACTTTTTTGTCTATACCAGCTTGCATGATGTCCTTTTGCCCTTTTACAACGACATCTTTGACATTTTGTGTTTTGGACAATTGCATGCGCAAGGTGCCAAAATGGAAATTAGCCTGACCCGGTTTGAGTTCAAAGCTTTCGGTTTTTTCCGTTTCGTATTGCGCTAAACTCAGTTCGATGAAATACTTACCAGGGACAGTATTGAGTTCAAATTTCCCTTCCGGATTAGTGAATACACCCTTTTGAAAACTGGAATCTGGTAAGTGAAATAATTTGACGGAAACATATTCAAGGGCTTGTCCGCGCTCAGTAGTTAAGATTTT
The DNA here is from genome assembly GCA_046073985.1 of Flavobacteriales bacterium. Lineage (GTDB taxonomy): Bacteria > Bacteroidota > Bacteroidia > Flavobacteriales_D > Crocinitomicaceae > UBA952. The sequence goes on from JBJTNI010000039.1 coordinate 8,848, forward strand.
ACCAGTAACACTGATGGTGTTTTGAGCCTTTAGTGAATTGCTCGATACAATTAAAATGAGGACAAAGAAAAATAATGAAGCGCGTTTGTATGTAAACATAGCGCAAAAATACGCATTAAGTTTCCCAAAATCACTTATATTTGCGTTTCAAATTTGAAACTATGATTGATCAATTGAGCTTTGACGACCTCAAAAATAAGTTTAACGAAAACAAAAACTTTAAAATTGGAACATATGTGGTTGCAGGTGTGCTTGCTGCCATTATTCTATATTTTTCGTACCGCCAATTCATTTGGGGGCCTGCCAACGAAAAATCTAATGATGGTTGGTGGGTAGCTTTGAACTACATTTCCAAAGATTCTACAGATCAAGCAATCCGTGTACTTGAGCCGTTCGTTAAAAACAATGACGGCAAAACTGGCGGAGAAATTGGTCAATACCTTCTTGGTAAACAATACATGATCAAAGGCCGCTATGCAGCTGCCCTCAAAATGCTCGAAGACGTCAGTCTCAATGACACCTACGTTTCTACAATGTCTGTTGGCCTTCAAGCCGACTGTCATTCACAACTCAAGCACTATGACCAAGCACTTGAACTTTATTTAACAGCCGCTGACAAAGAAGCAAACGAGTTTACTACGCCAATGTACCTTTTCAAAGCAGGCTTACACGCTGAAAAGTTAAACAAGAAAGCCGATGCACTTACTTACTACCAACGCATCAAAGACGACTATCCTAACTACGCAAGTACAAAAACAATAGAGCGTTATATCGCGCGTTGTTCAACAAAATAATTTATCATGGCGACAGCAGGCAAAAATCTATCAGCCTTCGATCCCACTCAATTTAATAACTGTGCCGATTTTCGAATCGGCATTGTTGTTTCAGAATGGAACGGACACATAACAGAACGTCTTCTTGACGGCGCACTCGAAGTGCTTCGACAAATAGGACACAAATCTCAGCACCTCAGTATCACACGCGTTCCTGGAGCATTTGAATTGCCTTTGGGTGCCCAGCACTATGCAAGTCAAGACACCTACGATGGTGTTGTAGCCATTGGGGTCGTGATTCAAGGAGAAACCAAGCACTTTGACTTTGTATGCAGCGGAACCACACAAGGCATCATGGATGTCATGCTAAAATACAACAAGCCAGTTGGTTTTTGTGTACTCACTGATAACAACGAACAACAATCCTTGGATAGGGCTGGTGGCCAACACGGCAACAAAGGCACCGAAGCCATGGTCGCTGTTTTGCAAATGATACAAATTCAAAAAGGACTTCGTTCATGACACTTATCAAATCTATTTCCGGAATCAGAGGCACCATTGGCGGAAAAGTAGACCAAGGCCTTACTCCTATTGATGCCGTTAAATTTGCGGCAGCCTACGGCACTTGGCTGGCAAGTCAGTACCCCGAACAAAAATTAAAAGTGGTTATTGGTCGAGATGCACGCATCTCGGGGCCCATGATCTCAGAACTCGTCAAGCAAACATTGGTGGGCCTTGGTATCGACGTCATTGATCTTGGCTTATCCACCACCCCAACTGTCGAAGTAGCGGTTCCGATGGAAGCTGCCAACGGAGGCATTATCTTGACCGCAAGCCACAATCCGAAACAATGGAATGCGCTCAAATTACTCAATCATAAAGGAGAATTCATTTCTGGTGCAGATGGCAGTGCCCTGATGCAAATTGCCGAACAAGAGTCTTTTGATTTTGCAGCTGTGGACCAACTCGGAAAAATCACTTTCGATGCTTCCTATCTTGAAAAACACATCAATGCAATCCTAGACTTACCGTTGGTCGATACAAAAGCTATTGCCGCTGCAAATTTCAAGGTTGTCGTCGATGCCGTAAATTCTAGCGGCGGGATATTCGTACCGGCACTACTCAAAGCATTAGGTGTTGTGCATATCGAAGAGTTATACTGCGAGCCAACCGGGCATTTTCCACACAATCCAGAACCCCTTCCAGAACACCTCACAGAATTATCAGCAACCGTGCAAGCTAAAAAAGCGCATTTGGGCATCACCGTTGATCCAGATGTAGATCGTTTGGCCTTGGTTTGCGAAGATGGCAGCATGTTCGGAGAAGAATATACATTAGTTGCTGTTGCCGATTACATCTTAAGCCACACGCCTGGCCCAACTGTATCTAATTTATCCTCCACAAGAGCACTCAGAGATATTACCGAAGACCGCGGTCTGCGCTATGAAGCAGCTGCAGTTGGAGAGGTAAATGTGGTTGAAAAAATGAAAGCTATAGGCGCGGTTATTGGCGGTGAGGGCAATGGTGGCATCATTTATCCTGAATTGCATTATGGTCGCGACTCTTTGGTGGGCATCGCTTTGTTTTTGAGTCACTTAGCTCACAAACAAATGTCCATGACTGCCCTCAGATCGAGCTACCCGAATTACGTTATTTCAAAAAATAAAATCGACCTCGAGCCTCAAACCGATGTTGATGCTGTGTTGACTCAGATGGCGGAGCGTTATCAAAATCATGAAGTCGACACCACTGACGGCGTTAAAATTTATATCGACAAAGAATGGGTGCACTTGCGAAAAAGCAACACCGAACCTATTATCCGCATTTATGCTGAGTCTAAAGATGAAGCTGCAGCTACAGCGTTGGCTTTAAAAATAATGAGCGAAATAAAGGCGCTGGCTTAACGATTCAGTTGCTTAAAGTGCTCGTACTTATCTTTGATAAATAAGATGAGCTCCATTTCAGAGGCTGTTTTGATGAATTGTTCGTCGAGATTCAGAAAAGTAATGAACTCATCGAATTCTGACTCGGATAGTTCAATGATGTCAAAAGCAACATACAGGCGCAATAATTCTTGTACAATTCTTCTTTGATCATCTTTGTACTGTTGCTCGGCAATCCATCGTTTGTTTTGTTCTTTTTTTGAAAATGCCTGATACAAAGCAGTAATTGGACTCTGAAGCACATTGACTCCGGTGACAGTGCGTGTTTCCCTGAGTGCCAATGCCTCGCGCTCTTCTTTGATTTGTTCTAAGGTTTTGAGCGGGCGAACAACAATTTCTTGCACTTCTTGTGGCAAGCGTTCTATGTAGGCCTCTATCTTGCATTGACAGTTATCGTCTGGTTTAGCGACAAATTCATAGACCGGATAGCCTTTAGTAGACAACGCAATGCGATCTCCAGGACGCGCATAAACCGAAAAATAACCATTGGGCTGCCCAAATACGCCCCTACCTGTTGACTTATTAATCACCATCAGGTTGAAGAAATTTTGTTGACGCATGGTATCGAGTACTTTGCCGGAAATAAAAACTTGCTCGCATTGGGCAGCAGCAAACTGTACCAAAAACAGCTGCAGCAAGCCAAATAAAATAGGGTTTTTATAATTTTTCAAAATACCAAGTGAAGTCATAGGTTTTGCCAAACAATAAAAAGACGGGCAATAACAAAGAAAGTAACCAAAAAATAATAATCCCAACCTTCAACGAGGTTGAGGCATCTCTTTGAAGTGGCGCTAATAACACTGAATTGACATGAGCCGCGATTAAGTCGTTGGCGTCGTCGCCATGCAATTGCGCGAGTTGCGCCAAGCGCGGTTGTTGGTCTAGCAGCGCTCTTTTGAGTTGACTATATTCAAAATCTGATAAATCTTCATAATTGAGCTCGTAATTGAGTTCGAGTTCATCTAGATATTGTCTGAGGTGGTAATTGCGTTGAAAACTCCGGACCTTAAAAGACATCAAAAGACCAAAGCCGAAGAGTATCCAACTTTCCAAACGAAAGCCAACGAACATCATCAACAAGGACGAGAGTAAGGAAAAAATCAACAAAAAGAGGTCGCGTTTTTGTTTGACGAATAATTTGAAGAGCTGGCCGCCATCTAAGGGGTCAATGGGTAATAAATTCAGTACATTTAAAAACAAAAACAAAAAACTGAGTTCTAGTAACCACGCGGCCTGATTGAGCACCGAAAAATGCAAACAAATAAGTCCGATGATTACGCCTGGTATTGGGCCAGCAGCAATGACTAAAAAACTTTCTTTTTGAGAATACTTCATTTTGGAACCCTGCACAAAAGCACCCATCAGCGGAATAAAAAGCATGCGAAGGTCTTGGTAGCGAAAGCGTTTCATGAGTAGGAAATGACCAAACTCATGGATCAGCAAGACCAAAACGAGATAAAAAACAAAATCGAGTTGATCTGAAAAAACATAAAGAAAACTCAGAACAAATAAGATGACTGAAAAGGCTGTTAAACCCCAATTACCTTTGACTTTAACTTTTTCAAGTTGAGGTTTAGCTTCGTACCAAGAAGTTGGGCCTTGGTCTTCCATAATTACATTCCAGGCATACCGCCCATCCCTTTTAACTTGCTCATCATGCCCATCATGTTTCTTGGGTTACTCATGAGTTTCATCATTTTGCGCATTTCTTCAAATTGCTTGAGTAATTTGTTGATTTCTTGGATGTCTGTACCACTACCTTTTGCAATTCTAGATTTTCTGGAAGGGTTTAAAATACTTGGATTCGACCTTTCTTTTGGTGTCATGGACAATATAATTGCTTCAATTCCTTTGAAAGCATCGTCTGGAATATCGACGTCTTTCATCGCTTTGCCCATACCGGGGATCATGCCCATGAGGTCTTTGACGTTGCCCATTTTCTTGATTTGTTGTAATTGCGCTAAAAAGTCATTGAGATCAAACTGATCTTTCATGATTTTCTTTTGCAATTTGCGGGCTTCTTCTTCGTTAAATTGTTCTTGGGCGCGCTCTACCAATGAAACGACATCTCCCATTCCCAAAATACGGTCGGCCATTCTTTTTGGATAGAACACATCGAGTGCATCCATTTTTTCGCCGGTTCCGACAAATTTGATCGGTTTATTAACGACTGCTTTGATCGATAACGCAGCACCCCCACGGGTATCGCCATCGAGCTTGGTCAAGACAACTCCATCGAAATCGATGCGTTCGTTGAAGGCCTTTGCAGTGTTCACGGCATCTTGCCCTGTCATGGAATCGACAACAAAAAGCGTTTCTGAGGGTACAATTGCTTGTTTGAGGGCCGCAATTTCATTCATCATTTGCTCGTCAACGGCCAAACGACCTGCTGTATCGACCAAAACTACATTGAACCCATTGCTTTTCGCATGCTGAATAGCTGCTTGTGCGATGGCAATTGGATTTTTTTCTTCTTTGTTCGAAAAAACTTCTACACCAAGCTGTTCGCCCAATACATGAAGTTGATCAATTGCTGCAGGGCGATAAACATCACATGCAACAAGTAGCACTTTTTTCCCCTTTTTATTTTTAAGGTAAGCTCCGAGTTTTCCGGTAAATGTGGTTTTACCAGAACCCTGTAAACCAGACATCAGAACGATAGCTGGTGTACCTTTGATATTGATATCGACCTCATTGCCACCCATGAGCTCGATGAGCTCTTCGTGGCAAATTTTAATCATGAGTTGCCCTGGTGAAACGCTATTGAGTACATCCCGACCCAACGCTTTTTCCTTGACCACATTGGTAAAGTGCTTGGCGGTATTGAAACTGACATCGGCATCAAGCAAAGCCCTACGGACTTCTTTGAGCGTTTCAGCTACGTTAATTTCAGTAATTTGCCCCTGCCCTTTGAGGACTTTAAAGGCTCTTTCAAACTTATCGGTTAGATTCTCAAACATAATGCTTTCGTATGACTACAAAGATACGTAGCAAATTTGAATTGCACTAAGAAAGCTCCATACTCAGCTCATGAGTTTCGATCAATTTGCGCAGATTGAGCACAGCATAGCGCATGCGCCCAAGTGCCGTATTGATGCTGATCCCTTCAGATTCAGCAATTTCTTTGAACGCGCGATCTTGAAAAAGACGCATATAGATCATTTCTTTTTGTGCGTCTGGCAAATGTGTGAGTAGCACATGTAATTGTTCTTTGAGTTCTTCAAAACTTGCTTTTTGAACAAAATTGGCATCCTCGCTTGCAATGCGATGGAAAACGTTGTAATCATCTGAAAGAGAATTTCTTTCGGAAATAAGGCGGTGCTTGCGTTGTCTTCTGAAATGATCGATGACCAAATTGTGGGCAATACGCAATACCCAGGGCAAAAATTTACCCTCTTCTTGATATGCACCCACTTTGAGCTTCTGAATAACCTTCACGAAAGTCTCTTGAAAAATATCGTTGGCTAAATCGGTATCTTTGAGTTTATGGTAAATAAACTTAAAGATTGCTTCTTGATGTCTGTTGAGTAAGACTTCAAATGCAGTTTCTTGACCTGAAATATAAGATTTTACTAATTGAGAATCAGATTGTTGTGACAAGACCATAATTTACACTTTTGTGCTGACGTAAGGTTCAACGGTTAAAAGTAAATTTGGTCTATAGGCTTTTTGTGTTACAATTAGTTAGGCGAATATAGTAAAAAAGCCTTTAAATCAAAAAAGTCGCTCAAAAAGAATGCTTAATTTTGTTGCACAACTCAAAATTATGCCAAAAATAGCCATCAAAGGGCAAGAAATGCCTGCCTCACCCATCAGAAAACTCGTGCCTTTTGCCGAAACCGCTAAAAAAGCAGGCAAAACTGTGTACCACCTCAATATTGGTCAGCCAGACATCCACACCCCCGAAGTAGCGCTTCAAGCAATTAAAAACCTCGATCACAAAGTACTAGAATACAGTCATTCAGCAGGATTTGAAAGCTACCGAAACAAACTTGCCCAGAGTTATCAAAAACAAGGCATTCCAGTAAATGCTGCCGATATCATCGTGACAACCGGAGGGTCTGAAGCCCTTATTTTTGGACTCATGAGCGCCTGCAATCCGGGTGATGAAGTGATCATCCCAGAACCATTTTACGCTAACTACAATGGCTTTGCAGTGATGGCCGGCCTTAAAGTTGTTCCGGTAACCGCCTCCATCGAAAACGGCTTTGCCCTGCCTCCTGTAGCTCAAATTGAAGCTAAAATCACCGAAAAAACCAAAGCAATCGTTATTTGTAATCCGGGCAATCCAACAGGATATCTTTATGCGCAACACGAACTTGAGCAACTCCGCGACATCGTTCAAAAGCACGACCTCTTCTTATTTGCCGATGAAGTATACCGCGAGTTCTGCTACGACGGTGCTCAACCCTATTCTGTGATGAACCTACAAGGAATTGAGCAAAACGTGATCATGATTGATTCCGTTTCTAAACGCTATTCCATGTGTGGAGCCCGAATTGGTGCCATCATCTCCAAAAATGTCGAACTGATGCAAGCCGTCTTGAAATTTGGTCAAGCACGCCTTTCACCACCAACCGTGGATCAAATCGCGGCAGAAGCAGCCCTCGAGACGCCACAATCTTATTTTGACGAAGTAGTGTTCGAATATGTAGCGCGTCGCAATATTATGGTAGATGGGCTCAACAGCATTGAAGGCGTCTTCTGCCCAAAACCGAGCGGTGCTTTTTATTGTGTAGCTAAATTTCCCGTTGACAACGCAGAAAAATTTTGTCAGTGGCTCCTTGAAGATTTTGACTACAACGGTCAAACCGTCATGATGGCTCCGGCAAATGGCTTCTACGCCACTCCTGGCGCAGGTCTTCAAGAAGCGCGCATTGCTTATGTTCTGGATCAAGCTCACCTGAAAGCTGCAGTTGAATGTTTGCGTGTAGCACTTCAGCAGTATCCGGGCACGACCAAATAACAGAACCAATTTACCTTACAAGTGTTTTAACGGCATGAAACAATTTGAAGTCCCTTCTTTTTATAGGTCTCCGCTGATATCCAAAATCAAAGCAGCCAGAAAAATCCAAGACCCCAGAAAAAAAGACTTCACACCAACTGAAATACATTTAGGTTCGTTCACGTTTATCCTTGCCCGACATTTTGGTTTTTGTTACGGCGTAGAAAATGCCATCGAACGCAGCTACAAGGCGCTCGCCGAAAATCCAGGTAAACGCATCTTCTTGCTCAGTCAAATGATCCATAATCCGGCGGTCAATCAAGACCTTACTGAAAATGGCATCACCTTCTTACAAGACACCAACGGCAAACAACTCATCGACTTCAAGTCCTTGACCCCTGAAGATATCGTGCTCATTCCGGCATTCGGAACCACCGTTGAAATTGAAAACGAACTCAAATCGCTGGGTTTAGATATCCAAACCTACAATACAACCTGTCCATTTGTAGAAAAAGTTTGGAATCGTTCTGACAAACTCGGAGAAACTCAGCACACCATTATTATTCATGGCAAACATGCCCATGAAGAAACCCGGGCCACTTTTTCACACGCCTCGGCAAGTGCGCCTGCCCTGATCTTAAAAGACCTCCAAGAAGCTATTTATTTGGGTGAATTTCTAAAGGGTAAAATTGAAGTCACGGATTTTCTTGCCTACTTTGAGGGTCGCCTAAGCGACGGTTTTGATCCAAGTATTCATTTACGAAAAATTGGCGTAGTGAATCAAACCACCATGCTGGCCTCTGAAACCGAAGCAATTACCCAACATCTGCGAGATGTCATGATTTCAGTTCATGGAGAAGCTGACATTAAAAATCATATCGCAGACACCAGAGATACGCTTTGTTATGCCACAAACGACAACCAAACCGCCACCTACGGCTTACTGGAACAAGAGGCTGATTTAGCTATTGTTGTCGGGGGGTACAATAGTTCTAACACGAGCCATTTGGTAGAATTACTCGAGCAAAAATTCAAGACATTCTTTATCAAAGATGCCGATGAAATTGGGCCAGATTTCAGTTTGCAATCTTTTGATATACATAGTCATATGTTGGTCAAACACACGGCCTTCATAGAACAGCACAAACCGCAAAGAATTGTCCTAACTTCAGGAGCTTCTTGTCCGGACAGCATTGTTGAAGCCGTCATGAAACGCATCTTAACTGCACGGTATTCTGCAAAAGAAATTGAGCAACTTTGCGCACAATTTGATTAAATTTCAATTATGAAAATTTACACTAAAAAAGGAGATCAAGGCAGTACGGGCCTGATAGGAGGCACACGCGTCTCTAAAGGTGATGTGCGCATCGAAGCCTACGGCACCGTTGACGAACTCAATTCATATATTGGTTTACTAACATGCCTTGACATCGATATTCGCATGCGTGCCCAACTTCAAGAAATTCAAGACCGCCTTTTTACAATTGGATCTCATTTGGCTGCTGATCCTGAAAAGAACAAAATGCAATTACCGGATCTTTTGGACTCGGACATTGAGAAATTAGAACATTGGATGGATGTCATGGACGAACAACTACCTGCACTTACCGCTTTTGTTTTACCGGGTGGTCATATTCATGCAGCACATGCTCATGTGGCGCGTTGTATTTGCCGCAGAGCTGAACGCATGGTTGTCACTTTGGATGAGCTCGAAGGAGTTGAAGCAACTGTGTTGATGTATCTCAACCGACTCAGTGACTACCTTTTTGTCTTATCTAGAAAAATGAGCCAAGACAAGGGCGCCAACGAGCATACCTGGACGCCAAGAAATTAATTCATTGTTTTTATTGAATGGGCTTGGTTTTTTGGAAATAAAAATTACTTTTGCCAAAAAATAACCTAAAATAACGAACACATGTACTGGACACTGGAACTTGCCTCCTATCTCGAAGACGCACCGTGGCCTGCCACCAAAGAAGAATTAATCGATTTTGCTATCCGTACTGGTGCTCCACTAGAAGTTGTGGAAAACCTTCAGGACCTCGAAGATGAGGGCGATATGTACGAAAGCATCGAAGAAATTTGGCCTGACTACCCTTCAAGAGAAGATTTCCTATTTAACGAGGACGAATATTGATCATTGCATCAAATCGAATTGAATCCCGCAATTGCGGGATTTTTTTTTGCACCATTTTTAGCGCAGCAAATGCACAAAACCAAGAATGGTTCTTTCTTCACCTTTTGGTGTTTCGCGGTATTTGAGGATGTAATTATAAATGCCATCGGGGCAATTTGTTCCGTCTGACATTGCGCCATCCCAGTAGGCCTTGTAGTCTTTGCTATAAAATATTTCTTCTCCCCATCGATTAAATATGGTAAAACTATAACCTTTGGGTTCAAAACCAGTTGAAAACACCGGATAAAAGACCGTATTGAATTCATTGGCATCTGGTGTAAATGCATTTGGTATATACACCGCAATGTTATTCATGACTGTAGCGCTCAGCGTCAATGAATCTGTACAGCCAATATCGGTTGAACTGATCAGTTGTACAGTGTATGTTCCCTCCACAAATGGCAATTGGTAATCGAAAGAACTACTTGCGTTTTGAAAGGTATCGCCATTGATATGCCAGAGGTGCTGTAAATTACCTGCAGTTACATTGTAAATAGTAATGGTAGGAGCATCAATTTCAACTTGATCCGGATTGATAAAGAAATCTGGTACTGGAATTGGATCTATCTGAACAGTAGCCACTTCTGGTAAACTCTGGCAGTTATTTTGATCTGTTCCTATTACAGCATAAGATGTGGTTTGTGAAGGGCAAACAGTGATACTTCCATCTATGTTTTGAGGCACTGACCAAACATAGTTCGATGCCCCGGATGGGATGAGTGTAACGCATGTATAGGCACAAACAAAAGTATCTGCCACACTGACAACCGGTAACGCCCATTCAGAAAGCGTCAATACAACCATAGAATCACAGCCATTTTGATTATTTAGGTGAACTGTGTAAACCCCCGGAGAATTGAGTGCAAGACCATTGAATTGCAGGATTGAATCTGCACAAATTGTCAGGTTAAGCAGGGTTGTATCGGCTTCCATGGTCACATTTAAAAACACCAAAGAATCACAACCGAAATTATTTGTTAGCAAAGTTGAGTAAACACCTGCTGCATTGATATTTTGCCCAAAGAAGTTGTAGGTTGAACCAATACACAAACTGAGGTTACTTGAGCTGGTATCTGGTTGCAAAACGGTAACATTGATTTGATCTTGGGCCACACAGCCCAAATTGTCTGTTACTGTCAAGGTGTAAATGCCAGCATTTTGCACAAATATGGAAGCAGTTGAGGCACCATTTGACCATGAATAGGTGTTGAAAGCACTTGTGGTTTGAAGTAGGCTTGAATCATTTAAACAATGGTAAGTATCTGGACCTAAATCAACAACAGGAGTCTGTACACTGATGACGATAGAATCTCGGGCAAGACCACAACCACTTGGGACATCTAGCCAATAGGTTCCGGCATTGGAAACCGTGATACTCGGTGTTGTTGCTCCAGTATTCCAGGAATAAGAAGCGTATGTTGTGTCGGGCTGTAATAACAGAGATGTCCCGGTACAAATGGTTGTATCAGAGCCCAAATTTGGCGGCGTACCAGCTGCAGGTGGTGTATAATTATAAACTAATATTCCGTTAGCGCCTGCTTGTGCCCCAAAATTTGTTCCTGCACAAGCTGGGCCTGTATGCAAGATGCTCCCGGGATTACCACCAGTTAGACTCGGTGTAACATTTACCGGAGTTGCCGCTTGCTGAAAAACTATAGCTCCTCCACCTCCGCCACCGCCAGGACCATGACACGCTGAAGACCACATTGTACTGAAAATGTTACCGCCATTTCCGCCGGCGACATTGATGTTCAAATTAGAATTAATGGTATTTGACAACAAATAAACACAACCACCAGCACCACCAGCGCCAGCACCTTCAGAATCGGTATTTCCGACAACACTTGCGCCACTTGCATTGATTTGCTGATTATTGCCTATTATGGTTGGTGTGATGATAAATACGATACCACCACCGTTTGCTCCGGGTGTACAACTCAGCCCATTGTCTTTGTAACCTCCGCCTCCACCGCCGCCTAAATAAGCGCGGTAAGTTGAATAATTGAGCGCCAAGCCACCCATTCCGAACGCAGTGTTGACTGGGCAAGATCCTGAAAATTGATTGCCACCTCGGCCACCAACCCCACCATTAGAACCACCACCAGCCCCCGGATTACCAGAATTGGCGCCTCCTCCACCATTTGCTAATGGTGCACGATTACCTTCCATATTGAGCGGTGCTGCTGCAATACCTTCTCCTTTTTTACCTGCAGCTGTGCCTGGATTTGCAAAATTAGGATCATTGCACATGAACCAACCTGTAGTTACAGCTCCTCCAATAAAACCTTGCCCACTGACATTAATTTGGTTGTTGAAGGTCAAACTTGTTGTTGCCTCAATAGCGACTACTCCACCAATTGTTCCGTTCCACGGAGTAGCCGTTACAGGCGCATTGATGGTGGCCTGCCCATATACCGGAACACGAATGAGCTGAACCTTTCCAGCAGGACTGAAAGACTTGCACAAATTGGCCACAAATGTGACCTGATTTCCGTTGATCGCTGCAATGTTTGTAAATTCAAAATTTCCGGCACTTCCTAGGTTTGTTATTTGTCCGAAACTTGCTGTATTGGTAGTATTGATGAGGGCCCCTTTCATTTGAATGAGCAGAACACGGTCACCAACGGAAAAGCCATTGGCACTTGTTACAGTAACGCTATTTGGGGTCATGTTGGTGACTGCCGTATAAATATTGACAACACCACCAATTGATTGCGCATGAGATATTCCGCTCAAGACAATCAGAAAGAAAAATATATAAAAATAACCGCGTAAACTTTTTACCATATTTACCTCATTAACAAAACATGTCCGTTGACAGTATGGATATCATCATTATTGACCGATTTGAAATCAATTTTATAGGTATACATACCCTCTGAAACCGGAATGAAATTGACGGTGCCATCCCAGCCCATATCCTTGTCATAAGATTCAAAAATAACTTCACCCCAACGGTTGAAAACAAAAAGATGAAAACTCTTTGGATCAAAACCTGAAGTAAAAATTGGTTTGAATACGTTGTTGCAAGCATCGCCATCAGGCGTAAATGTATTTGGCACATAATAAATGATACCACCTTTGATTTGAACGAGCACCTGTGTCTGATCTGTACAACCTTCTGCACTTTCTACGCTCAGAATGACATTGTAATTTTGATCCTCAACAAACGGATACGTGTACGAAAAGTCATTTTGAGCGGATTCTTGTGTAGTTCCGTCACCGAAATCCCAAAAAGACAATGCAGCATTTTGTGAAGTATTCGAAAATGTAACTGTTGGGTTGTCGTTTGTCAATATAATTGGGTCTGCTGTAAATTGAGCAATTGGCTGAGCATAGACTGTTACTATTGTACTAGCCGTATCATAACAGTTAAAAACATTGCTACCCACTACGGTGTAAGTATTGGTTTGCAATGGCGTAAGGGTCAGGCTAGTTCCTGTTAAATTTGGATCAGTCCAAGTGTAGTTGGTGGCACCTGAAACGCTAATGGACGCAGAAAAACCAGGGCAAATCCCTTGGTCAGGTGTAATGTTTAATACAGGGGCCGGATGAACTGTAATTTGTAATGAAGTACTGTCTTGACAACCAAATTGGCTGGTGCCGATGACTTCGTAAGTTCCATCTAGCGGATTCATTATTTGTTGAACACTTCCGGAAGTAAAGGCCACTGGGCCATTCCAAGCATAAGCAGCAGCTCCTGTAGCATTCAGTTGCAAGGTATCATAAGCGCATAGAACAGGGCTATTTGCTGATAACTGCATATTTGGCAAAGGAGCAACTTGAATTGAGAAGGTATCTGTATAATTACAAAGATAGGGGTCAATTGCAATAACGTAATAGGTATTCGTTGAATTTGGAGCTACACTGTAGGTAGGGCCTTGAAACGGAAATATTGCACCTTGTGGCAGCCAATAATATTGGACGTTAGAAAAAGTGCTCAAAGGAATTTGAGTTGTACTTTGCCCGTTGCATATCAATGTATCGGAAACGCTAAAAATAGGTGTCTGAGAAATGGCAATATTGAAAGTTGTGATAGAATCGCAGCCATTGATGGTCAAAGAAGAATCAATGTAGATGCCCGTTTGGGAAAAGCTCAGGCCATTGTAAACAAATGGACCGCCGTTACAAAGCGTATCTTGAATAGCGATTTGATATGCGGGCAGCACCGTCACATCTATTTGATCGGACATGCTGCAACCACCCAAACCGACAGTGTCAGTAACCGTAAGTGTATAGGTTTGTACGATAGGCCAACCTGTATTGATATTCGGTAAGGCAACAGAGGTGCTCGCGGTTGTAGCGCTACTCAAGCCAGTGCTCGGAGACCATACATATTGATATCCAGGTAATTGGACAAGCCCAATTTGACCAGGTTCGTTGGAACACAAAGTAATGTTAGGGCCAAGATTTACAATTGGGTTTGTTCCGAGTGTCAGGTTTAGCGTGACCACAGAATCACAACCATGGATAGTATTTAATGTGTCTTGATAAGTTCCGGATTGCGTTAAGGGCTGCCCATTGAAAATATATTGCCCAGAACATGAGGTTTGGTTGTTGGTGAGGACGTATTCAGGCTGAATGGTCACAACGATTTGATCAGTGGTTGTGCATAAACCAGGATTGGTGGATAATGAGGTTGTTACAGTATAAGTTTGCGTAATGGGTGCACCCGTGGTATTGTTAATATTGACAGTGGGGTTTGCTGCAGTGGCTGAATTTAAGCCTGTGGAAGGTGACCAATTATACACGTAATTGGCATTAGCTGCTGCACCTATCGATACATTTTCGCCTGAACACGTAGTTACATCCACACCGGCATTTGAAGTTGCTTGATCTGTATAGATGATGACATTGCGAATAGAATGCATGTCGTAGAGTGCTCCGGTGCTTGCCGTGAAACCCATGTAGCCAGTAAAGCCAATGGTGTAGGTCGCTGTAAGCATGATCACGTTATTGACATAAAGTGTAACAACACCGTTATTATAAGTGATTTTTACAGCTTGGTAATTATTATTTCGGAGGTAATTGAGGTTTCCTCCTGAATTTTGAACTTTAGGAGTAGCTGCGATGCATTCGTTATAGCCAATGCCATTGAAAATTTGAAGTTCGGGGTTTGTGCCACCCTGCGAACAGTTGTCATAAGTATCGATGACTACTTTTAAACCATTAGCTGTTCCGGGTATGCCAAGCCCGCCGCCCGCCACAAAACCTGTTGGCGGTGTGTTGATGAAGCAAAAAGCCAAGCCGTCAGCAGCATTTCCGCCCCATATGCGGTATTCAAATTCTACTGTCCATTTTTGACACTGTGCTAAATTAACTGGGGTATTATAAAAAACACCACCAGATTGTGTGGTCGAAATATTGGTCAGAATGAGTTCGTTTGAAAAGTTATCGATATCACCAGGAGTATCACCAATATGGGCATTTCCTGTTAAATTCCAACCAGTGGTGACCATGTTGGGCGAGCCAGTGAGCTGCC
>JBJTNI010000040.1:0-66462 GCA_046073985.1 Flavobacteriales bacterium
AGTTTGAGCTGCTGTTTTTCCAGTAACTCCTCTATCATGAGTGTCAGTTGTTCTCCATGGATGAATCCATCGCCAACACGGTCAAGAAAGCCAATTACAGCGCCATCTTGAGAGAGCGCAACGCTACAAATCTTGGTGCTTGTCTCGAGGTGCAACAAAAATATGCTCATTCTTGACATTCAAATTTGAAGCCAACACCATGCACATTTGTGATTTGAATGCTTGGGTCTTCTTTGAGGTATTTACGCAGTTTGGTAATAAAAACATCAAGGCTTCTTCCCACAAAGTAGTCATCTTGCCCCCAAACAGAATTCAAAATGACATCGCGCGGAACAAGTTGATTTTTAAACTTGTTAAGCGTCCGCAAAATCATTGCTTCTTTTTTGGTAAGGGTAATCAGTTGGCTAGGAGACTTGAGCGTAAAATTTTCTGTGTCAAAAACATATGCCCCAATCTGCAAGACTTTTTGTTCGGGCCCTTCAACTTGAAGTTTGACTCTTTTGAGTAGGGCTTTGACGCGCAATTGAAGTTCTTCGGCACTAAATGGTTTGGTGAGGTAATCATCTCCACCCGCATTGAATCCTTCGATTTTGTCTTCGGTCATTGACCTAGCCGATAAAAATAGAATTGGAATTTCTGAATTTTGCTTGCGGATGTCGCGGGCAAGGGTAAAGCCGTCTTTAACGGGCAGCATTACATCAAGAATACAAAGATGATAAGCTTCTTCTTGAAAACGACGCAAAGCTTCTGAGCCGTTTTCACAGAGCGTGACAGTATAACCATCAGAGCGGAGTTGATCTGATACTACGATACCTAAACTGATATCGTCTTCAACCATGAGTATTTTGATTTTCATAAGCGTCTATAAAAGCCAAGAGCCTTGGAATTAACCAAAGCTCCTGACCATTAACCTAAACCTACTACTAGTTTGACAAAGTTAATTGCTTTTTTCAAATTGGTTACGGATCGATTGTTAAAAAATTCATAAAAATTATTGATGCGCTCAGAATGCCTCATGCAAATCCTTACCTTTATTCCGATGAATGATACGCACATATTAATTGTCGACGACGAAGAGGATATCCGTATGCTACTCACTTACAACCTCGAAAAAGAAGGTTTTAAGGTCAATGCAGTCGCAAACGGCAAAGAATGTCTAGATTTTGTAGCACAACAAAAGCCACACCTTATCTTGCTCGATGTCATGATGCCTCAGCTCGACGGCATCGAAGTATGCGAGCGCATCAAAGCCAATCCTGTCAACCAAGACATCATTATTTGTTTCCTTACTGCGCGCAACGAAGATTACAGTCAAATTGCGGGTCTTGACGCTGGCGCCGACGATTACATTGCCAAGCCAATCAAAACGAAAGTCTTGTTGTCTCGCATTCAGGCCATGCTAAGAAGAGGGAAGGTCAGTGCGTCTCCTAAAGAAGCAGTACCTAAGTTCCATATCAATCGCGAAAAGTATTTGCTTGAAATGGATGGTCAAGAAATCCATTTGCCACGTAAAGAATTTGAACTGCTAGCATTGCTCGCCTCTAGACCAAATTTTGTATTCAAACGCGATCAAATTCTTGAAAAAGTTTGGGGCACTGATATCATAGTTGGTGATCGCACCATTGATGTACACATCCGTAAACTCAGAGAAAAAATCGGCGACGACTACATTTCTACCATTAAAGGTATTGGCTACAAATTCAATGAATGAGTTTGGCCTGAATCTTGTAAAGCATTTTGCACAAATACTTATTCCATGAAAAAACACTTACTATTACTGAGTGCCATTTTTGTATTCAATGGCTATTTTGCTCAAAACAATAATGCAGCATTTGCGCCAATTAAAGAACACCTCGAGCGTTGGGATGACATTCGCGGCCCTTGGTTAGCAGCCTCAATCGAAGCGCTAGCCGATCGCAAAGCTGTTCCGGACAGAACCTTTCCCGAAGATTTCACACCCTTCGAAATGCTCAGCATGATTCCACTGCGCGATCGACAAGATCTCAGACAAATCATGCAAGATAATCGAATGGTAATTGGCAACAACACCGGAGCATATCCGTTGTTTTCAACAATGTTAGAAAGGACATTTTGCTCACGAACCTATGGAAGATCTTACGGTGACCCTCATCTCAAATCTTTTGATCGCGCAGCCTATTCTTTCCAAACTGTAGGAGAGTTTGTTTTGGCAAAATCTGAAAATGGTCAGTTTGAAGTCCAGACCAGACAACGTGCACAAGATGTCAATTTTTCTTTAAATGAGGCCGTTGCGATGAATGTAGCTGGCGATCGCCTTTGTTTTTATGCGGCAGACAAACCAGATGGCATGCAAATGCCTCTGCGTTTAAACGGTATGCCCATTCAACTCCAAGGGAGGTCATATTACCTGCCTCATGGTGGGGTAGTTCGCCTAGATGGCAGAAATTATACGATTGCTTGGCCTACCGGAGAAACAACTGTTATCGATGTAAGAAACAGCGGAACAAGAGGTTTTGTCAATGTAACCGTTGGTATTTTTGAATGTGATCGCAATCAGTTTGAAGGCCTTTTAGGTAATAACAATGGTTTTGCCGAAGACGACTTCAATACGCGCATGCATACCCCAAGACCTAATAATGTTGCTGCGCTCAGTATTGCATCTGCCTATGCCATAGACAGCCGTGAAATTAATCAAATGAACCAATTAGCCGAACAAGAATTCCAAGCATACATGGCCAAAGATTTTGCCGAAGATTGGCGCCTCACTGACCGCAATACACTTTTCGATTACGGACCAGGTACTTCTACTGCTACCTACACAGATCGCAGTTTTCCAAGAGTATACATGAACATCAGTCAAATGAATCCTCAAAGCCGCGAAAATGCCCGTCAACGCTGTTTGCAAATGGGAGTTCCGGCAGACGAGCTGGGTGGTTGTATTTTCGATCAAGGCTATTTAAACATAGCACCAAATGTGCCACCAACGCCAAATATTCCAACTCCAGGCTCAACCGTTCTTAATAAAGTACCAAGACCTGCCTTAAATAACAACGACCACTCTTTCTCAGAAGGAAAATATCCAAACAGACCCGAAACGATATCAGGGAAACCCTCAACGCCAAACAAACCATCGGTAGAAAGTAAAGAAAACAAACCGTTTCAAGTAAAAGAACCGAGTACAGTAAAGGTCCCTAGAGAACCACAAGTAAGTCCAGCACCAAGACCATCTGAACCTGCTCCAAGACCTACTACACCAAAGCCAAGTGCACCAGCGCCAACTCCAGCTCGCTCAACGCCACCACCACCGGCACCAAGGCCAAGTGCGCCTGCGCCAACTCCGGCACGTTCAACGCCACCACCACCGGCACCTAAGCCAAGTGCGCCTGCGCCTGCAGCACCTAAGCCAAGTGCACCAGCCGTGAAGCCCGGAAAAGGATAACATCAAATAACAAGACATAAAAAAGGGGCCGCGCAAGCGGCCCCTTCTTCTTGGAGAGCGTTTGATTTTCTCAACGCTTATTGAGCACTTTTAATAAATGGCAAGACCACATTGTTGATATGGATGAAATAAGTGCCATTTGCCAACTCACTTACATCGATTGCATCGTTGTAATCACCCAACATGAGGCATTTTCCTGTTTGATCAAAGATTTTGTAGGCACCAATAACTTGACCTATTAACATCAATTCTTCTTGAACTGGGTTTGGTGAGAGTTTCAAGCTAATAGGGTTTTTAGGCTGAATGCCAGCTGTTGTAACGTCAAACTGAGAAATGATGTGATAGTAAATTGGATTCGATTTAATGGGGCAGTAGACTTGTAATACAAGGTTGTAGGTGCCCGTTGGGAATGGCGCGTAGAAAGTACAGTTGATATATGTAAAGGCACCGGTAGTGTCTGAAAGGTACCAAACCGTATAAAGAGAATCTTGGTTAGCCGGATTGTTTCCGAAAACTGCAGACACCATATAGGCGGTATCTAACATTGACAAATCGATGTTACAGTTATAATTCCAGCTTGACATCAAGGTTCCGGAAATCAGGCCACCTGTAGCAATGTTTCCAATTACATTGATCGTGTCAATTGTTCCGCCGCCATTGTAAGCAACGAATTGAGATGTGTTAAAAGTACAGCCGTTGATATCAACGACGTAAGCATCATAGTAGCCTTCGCAAAGATTAGTAATACTGTATGTGGTCGATCCTTGACTCCATAGAACAGTGAATGGAGCACAAGTTGGACAAGATATTGCCACAGCTCCGTCACAAGCGCCAGGCGCGCTACAATCTGTAACGGTAACAGTCGGTGAAAAACCAATACAAGGATTTGTTGTAGAGGTATCGTAGAAGACTGTTTCTGCTTGACTTATTGTACAACCATTGGCATCTACAACAGTGACATTATATGTGCCAATACAAAGATTGTTGAAAGTTGGTAATCCAGTCATTGGTAGATTCGACAATTGGTAAGTATATGGAGTTGTACCACCATAGGCGTTCACAGTTATACTACCGTCACAAATATTTGGGCTACTTGCTAAAGTTCCGGAAGTATTCATACCAAAGCTTGCACATGGATTTGGCGTGGTTGAGCCAATAATAAATGGAGATGTTAGTGTAATGCCGCCACCGGTTGCATTGACCGTGTATGTACCAGGACATAGGTTATAAATGGTTGTGCCTCCGTTTTGAAGGAGGGTACCGTTGAGGTACCAAGCAACAGTTGTAAAATTGATGTTATTGGAATCAATTGAGGCAGAACCATCGCAAATTGCTGGGCCTGAGGTATTGTTCACTGTGACATTGAGTACGAATTGTGCTTGCGCCTGATTGGATTGAATAAAGCTGGCACAAACCAATAAAATGGGTAGTATTAGTTTCATAAGTTGATTAATTTTTCATGATGACGTAAAAATCGTCATAAAGTTGCTTGCACACAGCAACATGGAATGTGTATTTTTGAAGTATGAAACAGAAATACTTGTTAGTTGCCTTTTTAATGTTGGCATTTCAATTTTACGGACAGGTTCAAAAACAGCCTAAAATTGTGGTTGGGGTTGTCATCGATCAAATGTGCTACGATTACCTCTATCGATTTCAACATTTGTATACTTCTGGCGGTTTCAATCGTCTGATGAACAAAGGAACCAATTGTCGCAACGTGCAATATAATTACGTACCAACCTATACGGCTCCAGGCCATGCCTCTATTTATACAGGTACCACACCTTCCAATCATGGGATTATTGGTAATGATTGGTATGTGCGCGATACCAAACAAAACGTAACAAGTGTATCCAATTCTAAATTTGCGGCAGTTGGCGGTGTAGCTACCAGTTCTGGTGCGGCTCCACTCAATTTACGCACTTATACCATTACAGATCAATTAAAAATGGCTTCACCTAAATCGAAGGTCATTTCGGTTTCAATCAAAGATCGCAGCGCTATTTTACCAGGTGGTCATTTGTCAGATGGCACATACTGGTATGACTACAATTCCGGCGATTTCATCACGAGTACTTTCTACATGCAACAACTTCCGGATTGGGTGCAGCGCTTCAATGCAAAATTTGACCCAACCAAAGATTTACATTCCTGGAAATTATTGCTACCCGAGAGCACCTATCAAATGCCCGATCAAAGTAATTATGAAGTTGTGCTCACTGGTAAAACAAGTGCCACCTTTCCTTACGATTTTCAAGACATGATTGCTAAAGGTGCGGTAGCCAACAACTTATTTACAATTTCTCCGCAGGCCAATGAAATCCTAACTGAATTGGCAATAACCGCTTTGGAGCAAGAAAATTTAGGACAGGATGCATTCACCGATTTTCTTTGTATTTCGTATTCAACTCCTGACATTGCTGGGCATGCCTTCGGGCCATATTCAAGAGAAATGGAAGACATGTATGCAAGACTTGATCGCGAATTACAGCGATTGTTTTCAAGTTTGGAAACCCGATACGGCAAAGATGGTTTTGTGTTGTTTCTGACAGCAGATCACGCCGTTGTTCCGGTTCCTCAGATGCTCATTGAAAAGAAACTGCCTGGCGGTTATTTCTTCCTTGACAATCATTTACAAGTTCTCCGTGATGATTTCATCATGAAATACAATGCAGATTTGCTCGAATTCGAGATCAATCAAAATATTTATTTGAATCTAAAGCGCATCGATTCGCTAAAGCTAGATGTCCAAGAGGTTGCTGAATTTGCGGCCAATGAACTTCGCAAATGGCCAGAGGTCAAGACGGTCCTTACGCGACAAGAATTATTGTCTGGGGCAGCGAAAACTGATTTTTGGGGAGAAATGTTGCGCAACGGATTCGATCTTCAACGCAGTGGAGAAGTGATTTTCTTGTTGCAACCAGGTTATTTAGCCAAAGAACATGATGAACCAAAAGCCCATCAAGGTACTTCGCACGGCTCTGCTTTTAATTATGATACGCATGTGCCATTATTGTGGTACGGCAAGGGAATAGCACCCGGCTTACAAATTTTTGACCCAATTCAAATTACTGACATAGCGCCTACACTCATTCATATATTGAATTTGCAGCGCAGTGGCTCTATGATCGGCCAACCAATTTTGCCTCTTTTAGAAGAATGATGACAACAGCTCAAGCATTTTTTAAATCTCATCTCGGACAAACAAGTCCTTTTCCGTTTCTAATCGAAGTAGAGCGGGCTGAGGGGGCTTATATTTACGATAAAAATGGCAAAGCATACCTCGACATGATTGCAGGTGTTGCGGTCAACAACATCGGACACCGGCATCCAAAAATAATTGCTGCGCTTGAGCAACAACTCCAAAAACACTTACACGTGATGGTTTATGGAGAGTTCATTCAAGATGCCCAGCAAAATCTAGCCAAACAATTGTTAAAGGTCTTGCCTGTTCATTTAGATGGTATTTATGTGGTCAATTCCGGAACAGAGGCAATTGAGGCTGCGCTTAAATTAGCAAAGCGTGTAACAGGCCGTACAGAATTGGTGGCATTCAAAGGAAGTTATCACGGTAGTACCCACGGCGCCATGAGTGTTTCTGCAAACGAGGTAAAAAAGATTGCTTTTAGACCTTTATTGCCCGATGTCAGGATTTTACCCCACAATGAGATTGAATTTTTAAATCAAATATCTTCTCGAACGGCTGGTGTCATTTTGGAAACCATTCAAGGCGATGCAGGCGTCCGACGGCCGAGCCTTGAGTTTTTGACAGCACTCAGAAAAAAATGCACCGAAGTAGGGGCGCTCTTGATCTTTGACGAAATTCAATGTGGCATGGGCCGAACTGGCCGCATGTTTGCATTTGAACATTTTGGAATCATGCCAGATGTGCTCACTTTAGGAAAAGCACTAGGTGGAGGCATGCCCATTGGCGCGCTTGTAGCTGCACAACAGCACTTGAACCAATTTACACATGATCCGATGTTAGGCCATATCACTACTTTTGGCGGACACCCCATGGTTTGTGCCGCTGCGGCTGCCACACTTGAAGTTTTGCAAACAGAAATAGATTGGCATGAGCTTGAACAGAATGCTGCTCAATTTAGCGAGCAAATTGCACAGCATCCGATGGTATTGGCGCACAGGCGCGTAGGTGCTATGTTTGCTTTTGACCTTTCCAATGCGGACCAAGTTGAAAAAGTCGTTCAATTTTGTCTAGATGCAGGTTTGATAACTTTTTGGTTTTTATCGCATCCTTATAGCTTTCGTTTGTCTCCGCCCTTAAATCTGAGCCAGAAAGAATGGAACGAGGCCCAACAAATCATTCTTTCAGCTTTAAATACCCTTTAGTTTATATTCATTCACAAACCCTTATCTTTGTACTCCTAATTCAAATCATGAAGGTTACAGATCACCTTGCAGCGGCCAAAGACACGCTCTTTTCTTTTGAAATTTTACCTCCTTTGAAAGGTAAAAGTATCAGTTCAATCTATGCTGGTATTGATCCTTTGATGGAGTTTAAACCCAAGTTCATCAATGTAACCTATCACCGAGAAGAATACGTTTACATCGAACGCGAACACGGCTTACTCGAGAAAAAAGCGGTCAGAAAACGCCCAGGCACTGTTGGTATTTGCGCAGCCCTGATGCATAAATACGACATCGATGCTGTGCCACACCTAATCTGCGGGGGTTTTAGCCAAGAAGAAACCGAAAACGCACTCATAGACTTACAGTTTTTAGGAATCGATAACGTCTTGGCTCTCAGAGGAGACGCCGTGAAGTCCGAAGCCAATTTTAGGGCACATCCAGAAGGTCACGCTTATGCTGTAGACCTCATCAAGCAGGTCGAACAACTCAACAACGGCGTTTATATGGCAGGTGATCAAGCCCAAGACCCTACTAATTTTTGTATTGGAGCTGCAGCCTATCCTGAAAAGCATTTTGAGGCCATGAACCTCGAAACAGATTTGCAATACCTCAAAGCAAAAGTAGATGCTGGTGCCAGTTATTTGGTTACCCAAATGTTTTTTGACAATCAAAAGTATTTTGATTTTGTGAAGGCATGCAGGGCTGCTGGCATTGAAGTCCCAATTATTCCGGGTCTCAAACCAATCAAATCATTGGCTCACATTAGCTTTTTACCTAAATTTTTCCATATCGATTACCCCACTGAATTATCTGCCGAATTGCTCAAATGCAAAGATAACGCAGCAGTTGAGCAACTAGGAATCGAGTGGGGCATTCACCAATCCAAAGAACTCAAGGCAGCAGGTGTCCCTTGTATTCATTATTACACAATGTCTAATTCTACTTCTGTCAAGCAAATTGCCAAAGAAGTTTTTTAAATGCGCTCATGAAGTATACCGTTACATTGATATTACTCCTTTTTGTGAAAGGACTTTTTGCTCAGAATGTCAAACTCAAAAATGCTGTAGTCATTGCTCAATTTGAAAGAGAGGAAGATCGTTATGCCATGCAGGCTACCCTTTCTGAGCTATTCAAAGCTTACCACGTGAGTGTCTTACCAGTCATGAACGTTTTGAAGCAAGGCGAAGACATCCAGCATTTACTCAATGACTCCATTCAATCTATTATACTCCAAAAAGGGTTTGATACCTATGTGGTTGTTAATGTGCGTGGTTATGATCGCAAGTTTAAAGTAAGCGACGATACCCAAACACTGGCTGAAATACTCGAAACAACCAGTATTTATCACATATACAGGGACGAAGCCACTTCTGTAAGTTTTGAATTTTCAATTTACCGCGATGGAAAATTGATTGACAGACAAATTTTGCGTTGCGGTAATGTCTCGGACCGAGATTCAGTATTGAAAAGATTGCGCAAGCGCTTGCCAAAAAAGATTTTACCACATTGGGTAGCTGCCTAGTTATCCATCCGGTACTGCTTCTCCATTTCTCTGTCTTCAGGCGTACTATAAATGCCACATTTAGGCGCTGCCTCAAATAATTTTATGACCTTAAATTGTGCTTGAAAAGGCCAATAAGTACTGCTGTACCAATGAATTTTTGCATTGAATCCTTCCCAAGGGTACATTGTTACGAGCGGTATAGATACTCCTGGGATTAATATCCAAGCTTTGTTCAAGCGTATACCAATGCCGATTTGATAATTGAATTGCAGCATGCCTCGGGAAAGCTCAGGCTGGAATAATTGTGGAACAGGATAGGCCGTAAAATTATCTTGGTAGGTCATTGGGCCACGACTAAGGTTGTAATCAAAGTTGAGCCCCAAACTTTGATCAAGAAAATGTTTGCGAACTTTTACAACTACTTTTTTTCCAAAATAAATCAATGAATGCGCTCTGATGCTTCCGTATAAATAACCAGTGCTCAGTTTGCCCTCTGCAGTGGTCGTGCTGTAAATTTCACCGAGGGCGTTTTGATTTTCAATGAGGGTAGATTCAAGGCCCCTTATTTGTCGGTAACCAATTCCCCAATCGAAATAGTCCATGACGCGGCTTTTACCCAAAGCCTTGATAGGAGTTCCTTTCCATTTTGGAAAATGAGCCAAGCCAAATTCGGCATAGAAGCCCATTTTTGCAGCAGGTGTAATGGTGTAGTCTCCGCGATCTACTTGATTGACGATGAGGTCTCCTTTCAAGGGCTCATTGACAAAAGAATAGGTAGGTCCAAGAGAAAATTGGTAGCCATGGTTTCTGACTTGCAAGTAATCATTGCCTTTCTTTTTGGATTTTTCAAATCCACCTTGTGCCCAACTAAGTGGCGCACAAATTAAAAATAAGAGTAAAATTCTCATGTTTGGAAATTAAATGAACTGCATTGATCTAGGATGGCCTGCATGACTTCAGGGGAATCCCAGTTGGTTTCAATGGAGGGTTGTGCCATGATTTCATCCATGATCAAACGCTGCTTTTTACCTTGCTCGTAAGCGACTGAATAAGGAATATTACTGAAAGTCACTTGGCTATACAAGGGCAACCATTTATTTGGATATAATTGACTGAATTTAGCTTCGATTTTTTTTCTCAGTAAGAAAGCAGGATCACCTACAAGATTTGCCATCTCGTTGTAGTTATCAAGGGAAAGATCTTGTAAAGCGTCACCATTCGGTTTGCGCAGCGGGCTGTATGCTGCCCAAATTTTATCCCAATCGTGGTTGTGCTCGAGCATGAGTTCATTCAATACGCGGCAATCCTCAAAACCAGCATTCATTCCTTGGCCATAAAATGGAACTGTAGCATGAGCGGCATCGCCCATCAGACCTACTTTACCATGAGCCCAAGGATAACAACGAATGATCGCTAAATTTGATAACGGGTGATCTTCCCATTTATCCGCGATGTCAGGCATCATTTGATGAAAGTCAGGGAAAACGGTTGCAAAGAAACGATCTACATCGGTTTTGGATTTGAGTTTGTCAAATGCAAATTCATGCGCTGAATGTGGCATGAACAGTGTACAGGTAAACGAGCCGTCTTCGTTAGCAAGTGCAATTAACATGAAGCGACCGCGCGGCCAAATATGTAGCGCATTTTTATCCATCGGATAAGAACCATCGGGAAGGGCGGGAAGTAAAATTTCGCGATAGCCATCAGCGATATAGTTTTGACTGTACTGAAAGCGATCTAGTTTTTGCATGGAATGGTATCGAACCGCACTGAACGCACCGTCTGCCGCAAAGATGACATCTGCTTTAGCTTCAAATTCTTGACCAGTTTGAGTATGGCGCAAATATGCAACGGCATTTTTGGTATCGACGCGCAGACATTCAGTTTGGTAATGAATGGTGGCATTGCCATGGGTTTCGGCGATGTCCATCATGGTAGCGTTGATTTTTCCTCTAGAAACAGAAAAGATCGCTTGCCCATCTTGCCCGTATTGCTGGTAAGTGAGTTCGCCGTTTAGTGCATGCATCATGCGGCCATACATTGGTATGGCAATTTTGCGAATTTCATCACCAACACCAACTGCATCAAGTGCAGTCCAGCCGCGCACAGATAAGGCCAAGTTGATCGATTTACCAGCGCTTATTTCTGCTTTTCGAATATCAGGTCGACGCTCATAGATGGTGACATTATAGCCTGCTTTTGAAAGGTAAACAGCCCATAATGACCCAACTAATCCTGCGCCAATAATGATGGCTTCTCTTTTTTGCTCCATGTATTTTTATTTAACAGTGCTTGCGCACAAAGGTAATCACTTCCTGAGTTCAACATACTTTTAAGGCTGCTTTTTTAAAAAGCCAATATTGCGTTTCAAGCCTTCAAATTTGGTGCGTTTTATGGCGCTTTTACCGAATAAATATTGAAAGGTTTCTTGGTTCATGTTTTCCCATTCGAGCGTGCTCAAATTGAGAAATTCAGGATGTGGCTCAAATGCTGCTTCTTGGTGTTTTTTCGAGAAACGATTCCATGGACATACATCCTGACAAATGTCACAACCAAAAGCCCAGTTTTCCATTTTCCCTTTAAAATTGGCCGGTAAATCTTGGTCTTTGAGTTCGATAGTGAGGTAAGAAATACACTTTGAAGCGTCCAATAAAAATGGTGAAACAAAGGCTTGAGTTGGGCAGGCATCGAGACAACGCGTACAAGTACCGCAATAATCTTTTATGGGGCCGTCTGGTTCAAATTCGAGGTCGACAAAAAGTTCTGCAATAAAGAAAAAACTGCCGTGTTTTGGATGTATGAGGTTGGTGTTTTTGCCAATCCAGCCCAAGCCGGCTTTCTGCGCCCAAGCTTTATCGAGTACAGGTGCTGAATCGACAAAAGCCCTGCCTTGGATGTCGCCAACCTCTTGCCGCAAATCTTCGAGTAATGCTTTGAGTTTGGATTTGATGACAATATGGTAATCTTGTCCGTAGGCATATTTGGCAACTTTAGGCGCTTCGGGATCTTGTTGGGTTTGTTCTGGAAAATAATTGAGTAAAAACGAGATGATGGTTTTAGTTCCTGGTTCAAGAAGCCTTGGATCGAGCCGCTTGTCAAAATGGTTTTCCATATAGCCCATTTTGCCGTTATAATTGAGTTTCAACCAATTTTCAAGCCGAGGGGCTTCGTCCTCTAAGAAACTTGCTTGCGAAAAACCAACATAAAAGAATCCGAGTTCGGCTGCTCTTTTTTTGATGAAGGGTTTGAATCGTTCGTGCTTCATGTCAGAACAAGCCGCCTTGAGCCCAACCGAGGTCACGGCCCAGATGCTTATAACTTTTTTCAGTGGCTTTGCGTCCGCGAGGGGTGCGCATCAGAAATCCTTCTTGAATCAAAAATGGCTCATATACTTCTTCAAGGGTGCCTGCGTTTTCTCCGATGGCAGTAGCAATTGTTGAAAGCCCTACTGGGCCGCCGTTGAATTTGTCTATGAGCACTTTTAAAATACGGATATCCATTTCGTCAAGGCCATTGGCATCGACGTTAAGTGCTTTGAGCGCAAATTCAGTGATGTCGTCATCAATGAGACCCGAACCTTTAATTTGGGCGAAATCTCGGACACGTCTGAGTAAGGCATTGGCAATTCTTGGTGTGCCCCTGCTGCGGCTGGCAATTTTGAAAGCAGCACCTTGAGTAATGCCAATTTGTAAAAGGCTCGAAGAGCGTTCGATAATGGCAGTAAGCGTTTCTGAATCGTAGTATTCTAATCGTGAATTGATGCCAAAACGGGCCCGCAATGGCGAGGTTAGTAAGCCTGAACGCGTGGTTGCACCTATAAGTGTAAATGGATTCAGGTTGATTTGAATAGTCCTGGCATTGGCTCCGGAATCAAGCATGATGTCGATCACGTAATCCTCCATGGCAGAATAAAGGTATTCCTCAACTACCGGACTCAAGCGATGGATTTCATCTATAAATAAGACGTCTCCTTGATTGAGGTTGGTAAGTAAGCCAGCTAGGTCACCTGGTTTGTCTAGGACAGGGCCCGAAGTAACTTTAAAACCAACACCGAGTTCGTTGGCAATTATATTGGCTAAAGTGGTTTTACCAAGCCCAGGAGGGCCGTGCAGTAAAACGTGGTCAAGGGGTTCGTTGCGCAATTGAGCAGCTCGAACAAACACTTCTAAGTTTTCTACTACAGCAGGCTGACCCGCAAAATCGCGCAGCGATTTTGGGCGCAATACTTTATCAATTTCTTGCTCATTTTGGCCTTCTGCCTCTTGTCTGTAGTCAAAGGAATCTTCCATCTCTTACAAAAGTAACAAATTTGTGGTGCGGTGGTTTAGCAGAGTGCCTGAACTAATGTGTTGAGGTCTTCGAAATGGTAGTCGGCAACAACTAAATTGGGATGTGGCAAATGGGTTTTTTCAGGAATGCAACAGACTTTCATGCGCGCAGCTAGTCCGGACAAAACACCATTCCAGGAGTCTTCGATTACAAGACATTGCGTTGCTTTTACACCTAACTCTTGCGCTACTTTTAAGTAGACACCTGGGTGCGGCTTTCCGAAGGGTTCATGTTCTGCTGAATAGGTGAAATCAAACATGTGCTTCAAGTTCAGGGCCTCTAGGACGGTTTGAATAAGGAGTTCAGAAGAGGAGGTTGCAAGGCCAATTTTTAAGCCTTTTTTTCTGAAAAAATGCAAGGAGTCAGAAACTCCTTTGAGTTCTTTTGGAGCAGCTAGTATGAGGCTAATTAGTGTGGCGATGATTTCTTGCTCTACAACTTTCTCGTTTGTTAAATTCCACCCCTCGTGTAGGTTCCAAAAGTGTATCACTTCATCAATGCGAAGGCCAACTGTTTTTTGAAAATCAGCTTTTGTAAGCGTTGACCCATATTGCCCAAAAACGGTTTCCATCGCTATTTTCCAAAGTGGTTCGGAGTCGATGAGAACGCCGTCCATATCGTAAATGACAGCTTTGAAATCTTTGAGATTTGGGCCTTGCTTAGCGGTCATGGAACAGGCGTACGGTTTCAATTTTTCTTTCGCTGACTTTTTCAATCACAAGCTCAAAAGAACCAATTTGTACGCGATCACCTTCGGTAGGTAGTCGTTCGAGTTGCTCTAGGATAAGCCCGGCTAAAGTGTCGTATGCTTCGGATTCTTCGAGCCCAAAGCCATAGGTTTCGTTGAGGTAGTCGATGTCAATGCGCGCTGAAAAAAGATATTCATTTTCACTGACTTGTATTTCGGTGAGTGCTTCTTTGTCGTGTTCGTCTTCGATTTCCCCAAAAATTTCCTCGATGACATCTTCGAGTGTAATGATACCTGCCGTACCTCCGTATTCATCTGTAACCACTGCAAAGTTTCCGGCTTGATTGGTAAACTTTTCCATTAACTCTTTTCCGGTAACGACGGTCGGGACAAATGAAATTGGTTTTAATATTTGTTTGATCGAATTTGGCTGTTTGAATAAGTCAAATGAATGAATGTAGCCAATGATGTTGTCGATGTCTTCTCGGTAAATAATGAGTTTTGACAAACCTTTACTGATCATTAGTGATTTTGCTTCGGCAATGCTGTCATTGATATCCAAGGCTATAATTTCAGGCCTCGGAATCATGCAGTCACGTGCTTTGACATGTGAAAAATCAAGCGCATTTCTTAGTAAAAGCATGTCGTTGCCAAATTCTTGTTCGTCTGATAAGTTGGCGCTGAGTTCGTCGACATAGTTTTCGAGGTCGACTTTAGAAAAAACTCTTTTGTTATGGTCTTTTTCAGAGCCTAATAATTTCAAGAACCCAGAACTAATGAGCATAATGAGCTGTGTCGGGAGGTAGAGTATGATATAGAGTAATAGGAGCGGAATGAGACCGAGATCGAGGGCTTTGTTTGGATTGAGTTGAACAAGCGCTTTGGGTAGAAATTCGGCAGTTATGAGTACAATGAGTGTCGATAAAATGGTTTGTACGACCATAATGAAGCCTTGGTCTTGCAAGCCAATTTGTGCAAGTGCCGGACTTAATAGTTCACCGGCAGCTATTCCGTAAAGAACCAATGCCACATTGTTTCCGAGCAACAAAAAGGCAATCATGTTGCTCTCTTTGCGGTAAAAAAGGGCTAAAATTTTTCCTTGGAAATTTTGATTATTTCTTAAAACTTCAATGCGCAACCTATTGGCTGAGATATAGGCGAGCTCCATCGCTGAAAAGAAAGCTGAGCATAATAGCGAGCAGAGTATCAGGATGTAAGCACTGTCCATATGCATTATTGTTCGAGGACGTCTTTGCCGATATCTCTGCGGTAATTGGCGTCTTCAAATGTAATTTTTGAAATAGAGTCGTAGCTTCTTTCTAGAGCGCTTTCTAGGTTTTTACCGTAAGAGGTTACCGCTAAAACTCGGCCTCCATTGGATAAAACTGAAGGGCCATCGGCAAGGGTTCCAGCGTGGAAAACCAAGCTGTCTGTGATGCTATTGAGGCCGTAAATCGTTTTGCCTTTTTCGTAAGGACCAGGATAACCTCCGGCAACCATCATGACTGTTGCTGCTGTTTTATCGTGGAACTGAATGTCTCTTTCAGAAAGCGTGTGTGTGGCGACACCTTCGAATAAAT
The DNA here is from genome assembly GCA_046073985.1 of Flavobacteriales bacterium. GTDB lineage: Bacteria > Bacteroidota > Bacteroidia > Flavobacteriales_D > Crocinitomicaceae > UBA952. The sequence goes on from JBJTNI010000040.1 coordinate 15,894, forward strand.
CAAGGATATCGCTTTTCAGACGTGGCATCACTACTTCAGTTTCTGGGTCTCCCATGCGACAGTTGTATTCTATCACATAGGGGTCGCCTTTGACGTTAATGAGACCAAAAAACACAAAACCGTTGTAAGTAATTTTTTCTTGTTTCAGTCCTTTGATCGTTGGTATAACCACCCGATTGAGCACCTTATCCATAAATGCTGCATCTGCAAACGGGACCGGAGAAATTGCACCCATACCGCCCGTATTGAGGCCGGTATCTCCTTCGCCAATGCGCTTGTAGTCTTTGGCTTCAGGGAGTAATTTAAAAGATTCACCGTCAGTAATTGCAAAAACTGAAAGTTCAATACCATCTAAAAATTGCTCAATGACCACTTTGGCGCTTGCTTTACCAAATTTCTCCTCGAGTAGCATTTCTTGTAGCTCTTTTTTGGCTTCGTCAAGGTCTTCAATGATCAAGACGCCTTTGCCTGCAGCTAAACCATCGGCTTTGAGCACATATGGGCCTTTCATGTTATCAAGAAAACGCAAGCCTTCAGCTACAGTTTGGGCATTAAACGTACCATATTTAGCTGTAGGGATATGGTGTCTGGACATGAATGCTTTGGCAAAATCTTTGCTGCCTTCAAGCTGGGCGCCTGCCTGACTTGGGCCAATAACTGCTACATTTTTTAGTTGCGGATCATTGACAAAAAAATCGTAGATGCCAAGTACAAGAGGTTCTTCAGGCCCGACCACAACCATATCGATGTGTTGCTGCAATACGAAGTTTTTGATTCCGTCAAAGTCGGTGACACTCAGTTCAATATTTTTTCCGTGCTTTTTGGTTCCGGCATTGCCTGGTGCGATAAAAAGTTCATCAAGAATAGAGCTTTGGGCAATTTTCCAAGCGATGGCGTGTTCGCGGCCGCCTGAACCGAGTAGGAGAACTTTCATTTATTTACAATGAGATAGAATGGATTCAAAAATGCGCAAGCCATCAAGATTATTGAGTTGTTTGTCTGCAGCGCGTTCTGGATGTGGCATCATGCCAAATACGTTTTTATTGCGGTTAGTGATGCCAGCAATGTTCAACAAAGAGCCGTTTGGATTGGCCTCTGCTGAGTCAGAACCATTTTCATCGCAGTAGGTGAAGAGAATTTGGTCATTGGCCTGTAGCGAAGCTAAAGTCGCTTCATCAGCATGAAAACGCCCCTCGCCATGTGCAATCGGAATTTGATATGCTTTTGATCGGTCAAGATCAATGGTAGGTGCAGCAGTGTTACTGACAGCTTTCAAGTAAACATTTTTGCATATGAATTTTTGGTTGTTATTGTGTAAGAGCGCACCCTCTAACAAACCAGACTCTGTAAGAATTTGAAAGCCATTGCAAATCCCCATCACGTAACCACCATTGTTGGCATGTGCAATGACAGCCTCCATGATCGGAGAAAATTTGGCTATAGCACCCGATCGTAGGTAATCTCCGTAGGAGAAACCACCAGGTAGCACGACAAAATCTACACCTTGTAGGTCTGTATCTTTATGCCAAAGTTCAACAACGTCTTTTCCCATTAGGTCTCTGAGTACGTAAATCATGTCTTGATCACAGTTTGATCCTGGGAAGGTTACAACACCAAATTTCATGTTTATTTCAATTGAGCTTCAAAGTTAGTAAAAGTCTGAGCTTAAAAGCTCAAAACGACAAATTTTAGTAGGGTTGAAAGTAAGAATAGGTAAAAGAATAAATGCGATGAAATGCCTAAACTGCTACTTAATAAGGCATAGGCAAAGTAAAAAGAAAGGGGTAGTACAAGTAAACTCAATAGACTTGTTTGCGAAACTAGAATAATAGCGCTCAGTCCAATAAACCAAGTAAAAAATGTGAAAACATTGAGGACTTGAATTTGTTTTTTTAGTCGCAATGATGCTTTTAATAATCTGGCTCTGAGACCGATAAGACTCAATATTAGTAAAATATGCAGGAGCACCAACACGGTAATTTCAAACCAGTGTAGCTGCGATATTTCTAAATTAAAATTGTAAGGAAACAAGAACGTTTGGTCTGCTACATAAAAGGCAGCATAAAGCAGTAATATTGGTGTAGTGAGCCCTAATAAGAGCAACAGGAGCTCGCGTATTTGAAGTGTACGCAGGACAATCAGCATAATGAGTAATGCCGGGACAAGCAGTAATAATTGGCTATTAAATAACAGCGCAATTCCAAATAAAAAACCTGCATTAAACCCAGCTTTTCGAGCGTCATTTTGAGGACGCACACCAAAAAAAACAGCGAGCATCAACATACAACAAGTATGAATGACTGGCGTCCATGAAAAGTGCCCGAAATCAATGAAGAAACTAGAGAAAATGAGGTAGTTGAGGCTAATGATGTAGGTGTTTTTCTCTAAGAATTCTTGGCTATTAAATACCCAATTAAATGTGAGTGCATTGAGTAAAAGGATGGCAAATTGAAAGCAAACAACGCTCCAATAAGACCAATTTGGAATACTGACAAATGCAGGTTGATCTGGTGCTCCGAAGAAAGGGGCAGTACCGATGATGTCTCCAAGAAGATATAATAGCAGAAAAAAAGGAAGTAAAATAAGGACTCCGATTCTGTTATCGAGAAACAAACGCAACATGTTCAAATTTACCAAGTTCTAGACAGAATGCATGTGCTTTGTGAATAAGTAGCGCACTTTGTTTAAAAAGAAAATAAGTTGCTGTTAATTCAGCGTTTTTACTCTTGCTTACAAAACAAAAAATAATATATTTGTTGCTCATATTTTTTTGATCACTATCATGGAAAAGTCTCAAAATCGTTACTCAGATGCTGACTTAGCAGAATTCAAGACACTCATTCAAGAAAAGCTCAAGGAAGCTTATGTAGATCTTGATTTACTCAAGGGTTCATTGTCTCATAACGATGACCACGGCACCGACGACACCGGCCGCACCTTTAACATGATGGAAGACGGCTCTGAAACCCTTTCCCGAGAAGAGGTTGCCCAACTTGCTGCTCGTCAAGAAAAATTCATTCAGAGTTTAAATGCTGCGTTGGTTAGAATTGAAAACAAAACTTACGGTATCTGCCGCGTGAGTGGTCAACTCATTCCAAAAGAAAGACTGCGTTTGGTACCTCATGCCACCATGAGCATCGATGCAAAAAACGCACAAAAATAAACTTTGAAAAAACAAGCGCTCTTTATTTCGGCAATCGTACTCCTATTGCTGATACTCGATCAATCGATCAAGCTTTGGATCAAAACACAATTTTATCCCGGTGAATACCAACCGGTATTTGGCTCTTGGTTTGTGTTACATTACACCGAAAATCCTGGAATGGCTTTTGGCCAAACTTTTGGTGCTTCAATGTGGGCCAAGTTAGCGCTTAGTTTGTTTCGTGTTGTTGCAATTGTCTTGATCATTCGCTACCTTATCCAGCAAATGAAGCAGCTGGCTTCCAAAGAATTTTTGGTGGTTGTTGCTTTAGTGCTCGCTGGTGCAACAGGCAATCTACTTGACTCTATGTTTTACGACTTATTTTTCAATGTAGATCCTTGTGTAGGTTTCAATCAAATGCCAGGAAGCGGCATTAAGGCTTTATGCGAATCAAGACACTTTTCTTATCCAATCGAAGTGAGGCATCAAGGTTTTCTGTTTGGCAATGTGGTAGATATGTTTCAGTTTAACCTCACTTGGCCCCAAAAAATGCCTTTACTTGGCGGGCAACAACTCTTTCCAGCAATTTGGAATTTAGCAGATGCCTGTATTTCTGTAGGCCTCATTTGGGCAATCATCAGGCAGAAAAAGTTTTTCCCAAAGAAAGAAACAAATCAATAAGCAATGCTGCTAGTTAGAAATTCCACTTCATATTGCGGTCATCGAGCATTGCAAACGATATCTTCCATGATGTCTTAGGTGAAATCTGGTTGCCGTCAGAAACAACTCCATAAACACCCACCCGCAATCGACGTCTGCTTAATTTAAAGTTGCGTTCAAGCCCCGCAAGAATCTCATAGTGTTGCCAATCGTATTCTTTGACATACATGGCGCCACCGCCCACTACCAAACCAATTCTGGTTTTCTTAAAATAAGGTATTTTGTTTAATATAGCGCCGTTGTCATGGTGGACATAATGTGCCTGAAAAACATAATCAGTGGTGCGCAAAGTGGTGTCAAAGCCTTGAAAAGAATACAACGGATTCGAGAACCAAATAGGGTCACTGCGTCTTTGAAATTTGTAGTCGGGTTCATATATAGCGCGGGCACTCAAAAATTTCCCGACAGAAGCCCTGTAAGAAGAGGTACCAATTGTTCCTATTTTGAAATTTTGCATGACTTCAAACTGTAAGTATGCGTGGTCAACAGCACTTTTGAATACATTTGGCAAGCCGCGTTCAAGGTGTATTGAAAAAGTAGGATAGGCTGAGCCTAATACAACTTTGCGATAGGGCTCTCGCATGTAGCGCTGTGCGGGTGTATAGGAAGCACCAATATTGAGAATAAACGCATCATAGGGGTCAAATGCCAATGGATCGTTATTTGGCAAGGTTTCGTCAATGCCAGTTAAAAATTCGTATCCTTCTAAACTCCTGCGCTTGGTATATTGGGTATTTGCATAAGCGTAAAAGCCATTGAATAACTCATACTCAAGGTTTAAATTGAGTCGGGTAGATTCAAAAAAGTTGTCGCGTTTATAGATTTGAGTGATGGCATCATATCCACGTATTACATCGAAATCATGGTTGACAGCAACTCGGAAAAAACCAAAATGAAAAGGATCAAAGCGGTATTTCCACCAGGTATCGCCTTTCCAATCGCTGTTCAAAAGCCCATAAGAAATACGAGTATAGCAATCTAAGGTGCGTTCGTCTTTCCATTTTTTGAAATAATCAAAACTTGGAGTAATGCGCGGCCCAGCGATATTAATGGGTTGAATGGTTGAGGCTACCGAGCCAAAGCCAAATTGTTCCTTTTTATCTCGGTTGCGGTGGTCCACACCAAACCACAATACTTTCAATGCCGTAATTTTATTAAAAACCGCATCCACACTATCCAAATATTCTTTGCGATTCATGTAGTCACGAATGGAATCTTTGGCCCGAATAAAACGAATTTCTTCATCTGTCAAGGCAATGCCGCGCTTTTGCTCCCAGTAGGCGCTGTCTCGTTCATAAGCAGCTTGTTCGGTAACGGCTACCTCTGCATTGAAGAATTTTTTGGCAAATGCTGGTTGAAAATTGTAATTCGAATAGACCGCCTCCGTTTTACATTGGCTCACTTCATTTTTGTATTTGACACCATAAGTCAAGACTTGTTTGTCCAACACACACAAAGTGTCGCCTTGCAGCTCATATTCTTGTTCAATTCTGAAATAATCGTAGATTAATAAATTGCCTTTATTCATGGTGAGGTCAAGTTTTTTGACCATCCAGAGTGTGTCGACAACCCAAATGTAACCTTCAAGTGTAGAGGTAGCTGTATTGCGTGGCGTAATTTTGATTTTCGAAATCATGTATCCATTCTCCTCGAATTTTTCCTCGAGTTTGTATTTGTAGGCAACAATTCCGGGTGCTGAGATAGGGGAGCTAACTGGCGTTTGATGAAGGTCGTCTAGGTGTAATAAATTTTCAAAAAAATTGAAATTAGACTTTACGGTTGTGGTATAATACAATTGAGAAACATCTCCTATTGCCTTGTAGGCATTGCGTATTTCTTTGACTTGATTTGGTGGAGAATATGAGCGGTGTAATTGTACTTCTGCAAGTTGGAGTTTATTGAGCCATTCTGGAATCTTGGGACCTTCATTGATGAGATCGCCGTCATCTGCTGGTTTTTCTTGTTTGTCTTTCTTTTGCTTGGCCTTCGGATTTTCTTTAGCAATTTGGTCGCGCTGTTCAGTTGCTTTGATATAAACATCTACCTCGTGAGGATAGTTCCATTGATTAATTTGGTCGCGCTTCTCGACTACCTTCATGATTTTATCACGACCAACATTCATCTTTTTGACTGTAACTGTAATTTCCTGCACCTCAGATAATTTCATTGGAAATAACTGGATGTCTCGACGCGTATCTTGATCTTTCATGCCCAGATACAATTCGCGGTCTTGATAACCATCGGCTGAAAAGACCAGGTAATATTCGCCCGGGTTGAGATACATCTCGAAGTACCCGTTTTGGTCAGCGATGGTTCTGAGGTCAGTGGCGTTCTTGACAAAAATTACCGCATTGGCGATCGGAAGGTTTTGTTCGTTGGTAATGACACCATTGAGCAATCGTTGCCCATAGGCAGTACTGAAAATTAGGAGAAAGAAAAGGATGTATATTTTCACAGGTTACTTTAAGACCGCTTCATTGCGGAAAGGTTACATCATTCAAATAAAAAAGATTATTTTTCCTCTAAGTCTTTCATAGCTTGCAAGTGTTTTTGCATGCGTTTCATCATCCATTTTTTAGTAAAGTACATAATGAGTGCCATCGCCGGAATGATAAAATAAGCAAGCCAAGTTTGAGGCCCCTCAAGGACAATTTTATAACAAACAACTAAAAAACTAATAGCTGCAATGGCAAGCCAGAAGTAGCCAGAAATTACGTTGTAACGGGAAATGAAATCTTTTTGTGACATTATTGAATAGTTTGGTTTTTATCGAGTTGCCATGAGCCCATGGGCTCTAATAGCACATAGGAGCTGAAATCTTGCTTGGTCCGAATGCCTTTGCCGATGAGTCTGCCCTTTGGTGAGCGAATAATAACTGGCGCATTGGTGTAAATAGTGCTGTCTTTTTGATTCCAATAGAGTGCTTCTGTTTCTAGCCGTTGTTTTTTGCGATGATTGTACAGACAGACAGAATCTTTCACCATGAGTTCGCCTGTGCTATAATTGATTTGGCCCGAGAGCGCACTTAATGTCGAGACAACATCGCCTTTTTCGTTGAAAAAGTACACTTTTAAGCTGTCTTTAATTTGAGTGATCTGCTCTTTATTGCGGTATGTTTCTGCCAAGGCAGCATGTATTTCTACACGAGCATAACCTGCTTCGGCGTAGGTTAGGACTAAGTTTTTCGTGGTTTCGGTTGGGGCATCTTGCTCAAAACTGATTTTCTGAACAACAGCTACGTCGTTTTCACAAGCTACAAAATAGCACGCAATGACACCTATGAATAGGTACTTACAAATACCTGGAATTAGTCTAGTTGACGCTTGCGGAACCATTTTTCAAAGTTCGAAGGAGCCATTATGAAACTTACGCGTGCACCTATAAAATTTTCTGACCAATCTGTACTTGGTACATTGCGTTGCCCCAAGGTAATGCCCACATTGATAGATGATAAGGAGACCTGCGCTAAAAGTGGCATGCCGAAACCAAGCGTGAGGCCTCTTTCTTGGTATTGTTGACCATTACTAAGGTAAGGTAAGGTTTGTTGATAGTAGCCAGCTCTGTAACTCAGTTTTTCAAAAGCTTTGAGTGTCGCTAAGTTCTCTAGGACTTTGAATTCTGGTTGAAATTGCAAGCCAAAACTCAATTTGCTGTAGTTGCTCTGATCAAAACCAGTAATGAGTGGTTCATTTTGAACGAGTTGTCCAAATTGGGCATAGCTTACGTAAAGCTGTAAAAGTGGGTGTAATTCTCGGGTTTGTCTTTTGTACGAAGGAAGTTTCCAGCTGTAAGCAAAACCTGCTTGCCAACTTTGGGAGGCGGTTGCTTTGAAAGGTAACGTGCTGTAGGCAATTGTATCGTAGCTAGACGGAACATTAATAGTAGCGGTGCTGTAAAGTTCTTTGAGAAGATCTGCTTTGAGTAATGTTTGAGGCTGATAAACTGCAGAAAGAGTGATGCTATGTTTTTTACCAAGTGCCTGACTAAAATAAGTGCCAAAATCAAGATTACTTGAGCGCACTATTAATGAATTGCGCTCTATACCTCCAGTAGTGCTTGCGCCGGTTAAAAGTGTTGAGCTGCGTTCGTTGATGAGTGTGCCGAATAAATAGGAGGCGTTGGCACCAACCGCAAATTTTGTTTTTGGTTTTTCAATGATGCCAAAAGAATAACCCAAATAAAGGTCTTGGATGGCTCCGCTTCCTTTGTACTGGTAACGCAAAGAATCCAGGCCAGTAAAAATGGTTTCTGAGATTTGATAACCTCTGGAGCTATATGGTCTTAATCCAAAGGACAAACCCATCTGCTTTCTTATTTTAAATCCTAAAGTAAATTCTTCTACCATTGGGGTGGCATTGAATTGCTGTGCACCACCGCTTTGATACCATGATTGTCTGGAGTGTAAGCCAAGCGTGTAAAGTGTTGAACCCTTGCTAAGGCGATTGTAACTCGCCGGATTATAGTGATTTAAAACGCCTGAATCGAGTACGTTTATGGTGTTTTTACCGAGCGCATCAAATACACCATGACCTTTACTGCTTTTTTCACCAAGGCCATAAAAACTGGCGGGTTCAGCCGTAATGGATTGCGCATTAGCAAGAGACATCCAAAAAAAGCAGACAATGAGAGAGAGTTTTTTATTCATGCGATTGGTAAAGGGACAAGATGCCCTCAAGCGTTAAGTTTTCGTGTACAAAGATGCCATTTTTTTGGCCTAAATCAAAATGTTTGGCATCACCACCTGTGATAAATACTTGCAAATCTGGATACTTTGACTGATAGGCCGAAAGCATGCCTTCGATTTCCTTTTGCCAACCTAAGTAGGTCCCAACTTGTAGACTTTCTTTAGAATCTTCTCCGATAAGTGTGGCAGCCTTATGGATTTCTAATTCAGGTAATTTTGCTGTAAAAGCAGCCAAAGCTTTGGCGCGCATGGATAAGCCCGGGCTGATAGAACCTCCGAGGTATTCATTTTGGGCGTTCACAAAATCAAATTTGATGCAGGTACCTAGGTCAATGGACAGTTTTGATTTTTCAGGAGCCAAATAGGCAAGCGCTGCGGCATTGCACAAACGGTCTTTACCCAGTGTTTCTGGACTTTTATAGGCCATTTTAAAAGGCAGCTGCTGTTGCTGAGTCACTTCAAAACAAGTTATAAAATAAGACAAAAGGGTTGTAGTAAAGGCATCTTGAACTACAGACGAAAACGCCAAGGGTATGTTACTATCCAAAGAATTTAATGGGAATGCAGATGGGTTGTAACGCCTAACCCATTGAATGCGACCTTTTTGAGCAAGGGCTATTTTGATTTGGGTATTCCCGGCATCGAGTAAATAAACTTGTTCTGAAACAGGCATCTTCAAAAATACTTAGCTTTTTTGAACTTTTTTAGCTTTTAAGTTGTGAGAAAGCGTAAAAATGTATTAAATTTGCAACCACCAAAAGCTGGTACCTTAGCTCAGTTGGTAGAGCAAAGGACTGAAAATCCTTGTGTCCCTGGTTCGATTCCTGGAGGTACCACTCAAAAAACCCCGAAGTTTACTTCGGGGTTTTTTTGTTCTTATTCATTCTTTTTGTGATAAGGGCCTAAAGCTACTCCCCATTAACCAAATGGATAAAGCCATGTTTGTCGATGAGGGTACCGCCTAGCATTTCGCCTTTCAATCGGTAAAAGAAAACACCATCGGTATGGAGTTGCCCATTGAAGTCATAGCCATCCCATACGGCAATGCCTGTCTGGTCTTTGAGTTCAAAGACAAGTTGCCCCCAACGATTTAAAATCTGGATGTCATAGCTTTTAAACGAAGGATACGGTAAAGTGACAACATCGTTGATACCATCTCCGTTTGGCGTAAAAACATTCGGTACCCAAATATCAGGATCTGAAACATAAACGGTGATAAAACTTGTGTCGATACAACCCAAATTATCTACCAATACGAGCCCAATTTGTTGCGGTCCACCAGTCCCAAAGATGATATTTTGGTTGGTGCTTTGAAAATAGGTATTTGTACTATCAGGGAAAATCCAGGTCCAAGACTGAACAGGGTTTAAGCTCGTGCTGGCATCGGCTAATAAAATCGATTGATTGATGTTTGCATAAACTGGGCTTGCGTTGATTTGTGCATTTAAGCCACTTAAACTTGCGGTGAGTGGATCTAACAAATACAATATTTGACAACCGGCGGTATCATACACAGTAACGCTTGGGTTATAAGTGCCCGTAGAAGGATAGAAATAAGAAAATTCAATGCTGTCGGCAATCCATACGCCGTTGCCAAGGTTCCAGCTCACTGAATCAATGTTAGCCGGATTTTGGATGGTAAAGAGAGCTCCTTGCGCACATACTGTGTTGTCTTGTATCCAGGTTGGCGTACCCAAGGGGCCACCTATAGAAACATAATTGGCCACGGTTGTGTCATCGGTGCAGCCATATTGATCTGTTACAGCGAGTTGCAGGGTAAAAGAACCGCTTGTTACTAAAGTGTTTGCCGGGTTTTGCAGCACTGAATTATTACCATTGCCAAAAGACCAATTCCAGTTTGTAATAGTTCCGATACTGGTGGACTGATCCGTAAAATTACAGAAAAGAGGTGGGCAACTGTATTGGCCATTTGCATTGATTGCCGCACCTGAAAAAGTATAGGTTGGGCTTGCATTTGGTGTAGATATATAAATGGTTTGCCCGATAGAATCTGTACAGCCATTTACATCTGTGACAACCAAAGAAATCGGGAATGTAGCAAACAATCCAGTGCCTGTGGATGGCTGATTCAAGAGGCATAAACTATCAGTTTGCGCTAAATTGGACCCGATATACCATTGATAACCAAGTGGTGCCGCTCCAGTACTGAGACTAGCAATCAAACTGCTGTCTAGGGCACAAATTATTGTATCAGTTGCTATCAGAGCGGTAGGTTTGGTAAGCGTAATTTGGACAGTAGCAGGATTCGATACACAACCATTGATGTCGGTAGCACTGAGGGTTGCGGTATATACTCCATTTCCTGTAAAAGTATGATTGATGGCCTGATTGACATTCGTGGTGGTAACGCTGGAGTTGTTATCAGAGAAGGTAGTGGTAAAGCTAGCTAACGGAAGGCCATTAGTAATGCTGTAACTGCTGTTGGTAAAACTAATTGGGAAAGGTGAGCAGCCCGCATAGCTCGGGGCAAGCAGCCCAGCAACAGGTTTATTAGCCACATAAATGGTTTGACTACTTGTTGAGGTGCAACCGGCGGCATTGAATACGAGTAAACTTATATTGTAAGTGCCACTTGCCGGGTAAAGATAGTTAACGTTTGGTCCATTATGAATTTGTTGACCATTACCAAACGTATAAAACCAGTCGTTTACTGGGTGTGCAGGCCATGTGGTACTTAGACTGCTTAAACTAATTGCATCACCTTTGCAAATGGTGTCGTCCGGGAGTAAAAAATTGGATTGCAACTGCGAAATAGTGATTGCCAAAGTGATGCTGTCAGAGCAGCCAGTTGTGTAATTGTGAACCACTTGTTCAATCTGGTAGGTACCGTAATTACTAAAGCCATGAGTAGTGTTGCCACCGTTAGGTAAATCGAGTTGCGCATTGTTGAAGTAAGTATTTGGGGTGGCATCATTCCATTCATAATGCATGGCAACACTGTCACTGAGTTCACCGTCAAGGGCTGTGTTTTGGAATTGAATCTGAACTGGAAAACTTGCAGGGTTACACACCAAACTAGTATTGGGGTTGAACATGGCAATTGGCGCTAAAACATAGAGTGCAGAGTCAATGGTTGTTGAGTCGATACAGCCCCTAAAGTTGACATACAGTGTGATGTCGACAAAGCCGGTATCTTGTGAAAATTGAAAATTAGGATCATCTTGTGTACTGATGCCCTGCGAAAAATCCCATAAATAACTGATTTCAGACGAGTCATAAGGGACAGAAATATAAAATTCAGAGGTGAATTCTACGTCGTCGTTGGAGCAAGTAATGTTTGGATTGTAAGTAAAACTTACTGAATCGATGTCGCCTACCGTAACATAAGGCGTTTTGATGATGGTGTCTTTGCACCCAGAAGCTGTGGTGATGATCAAAGAAACATTGTAGAGTCCGACTCCATACGTTTGAGCCGGAGGTACTTGGCCGTTGAAGGTTTGCCCATTACCAAAATTCCATTGCCAAGAAACTATAGGATTACTAGGTGTGAAAGAGGTGTCGATAAATTGGACCGTAAAAGGTGCGCAGCCGCCTGTATCGAGTGCAAAAAAGCCTGCCTCTACAGGAGTAATTTCTATAAAATCTTGTAATGTTTGCGTGCCTGAACACCCGGCAGCCGAGGTGTAAGTGAGGCTTACGTCATAAAGGCCACTCAATTGATAAATATGCGCTGGAGGTGTGGCTCCGGTATAGGTTTGGCCATCACCAAAATTCCAAACATAGGTTCCGGGAAGTGTCGTGTTATTGATGAATTGAATGCTACCTGGTGCGCAATTAGCTGTTGGGTTAGCCGTGAAGTTGGGCACCACATTTGGCTGAATGGTTATTTGTTGAGTTGTGGTAGCACTACAACCCGAATTGGTATTTTGAGCGGTAAGGCTTACTGTGTAGGTACCAGGAGAATTATAGGTAACACTTGGATTTTCCGCATTGCTTTGCCCGGCGCTGCCAAAATTCCAAGCCCAACTATTGGCACCCGCAGTAGAATTGTCCTGAAAAGAAATGCTTTGTCCGACACAGCCGACCGTGGGTGCTGTAATGCCTGCTTGAAAGTTAGAAACTACAATTGCTTGGGTTTGGCTATTGACACAACCAGTGTTGTTATTGGTGACATTCAGTACAACTTGAAAAGTGCCTTGAGAATTGTAGGTAATACTTGGTGGTGTGTACAAGGTAGAAGTCTGGCTGTTTCCAAAGTTCCATGCTTGTGAAAAGTTCGCACCCTGTGAAGAAGTATTGGTAAAGCTGAGTGTTAGTGGTACGGTGCAACCGAGTCCGTTGGCAGTGAAATTGACATTTGGCAGCGGATTAACGGTAATATAAGCAGGTTTTATTTCGGCATCGGCCACGCCATTTGCGTTTGTTACAACCAATGTAATGGTGAAGGTGCCTGCACTTAAGAAGGCATGAGTAGCATTGTTAGTTGTTGCTGCTGAACCGTCACCGAAATCCCATTGATAGCTACTGAGCGCAGGACCACCGTTGGCACTTGAAGTATTGGTAAAGCTGACGTTTTGCCCTACACAAACCGTGAGCGGTGTTGCTGTAAAATTTGCGACTGGGCTTTGCGCCAAAAACTTGCCTGTATAAAGGAAGAATATAAGCGTAAATAAGCGCAGCTGTAAGGTCATGGTCCTAATAACGTAAAAACCTGCCTAGAAGTTGCTTATGGGAACGCAACAGTTTTTAATGAATCGGGAAAATATTTTTCCATATCTGGGAAAAAGACATGTCCAAGGATCAATGGGTTAAAAACGTGGTATTGGCATTTCACCAATTCGCCATCTGGTAGTAGACACCAAAAGCTATTCATATCCATATTGACCATTTGACCAAATTCATTTCTTTGTTCCTCTTGGCTTTTGATTCGATACATTTTCAAATGAATCGTTTCATCTTTTGTCTTCACATCGAGCGCACAAAATGCCTGACTTCTCTTGACACTATCGACTTGGCGGTCCGAAAGGGTAAAATTCTTTTGTTCAAAATGGATTTTTTGAAAGCCTTGAAGGTATCTGAACACATTTGTGGTATCGAGGCTGCGCAGTGGCACACCATTTTGGGTCACCTTATACTTGCTTCCTTTTTGAACAATTTCAAAATTGCGATATGGTTCTTTCAGAAATTTAGCTTTCACACTTTTAATTTCATCGAGTTGTAAAGCCATGATTTCTGTGCAAGCCCACTGCCGCGGATCTGCAAAGAAGCGCGGATCAATGACGCCATTTACTCCGGCAATTTTCATCATAACAGGGATACTGCTTTTACCGTCATCAGCGGTTTCAAGCAACATGATTTGACCGTAATGATCAGGGGTGGCAGGTCCTAGATACCAGGTTTTGGTCCATTCTCCGTCTTGTTCAATTTCAACTTTGATGTGAGAAGTAGCCATCAGTTCAGTAAAGCGTTTCTCTGCGTTTTTAGCCAAATACCCCTTGAATTCAATTTTATTGAGTGCTTCTAAAATCAAAGACACATTGGCTTGAGAAATACATGCTCCTTTGACGTCTGTCCAGATATTATCTTTTTTGACAAGCGTAAACTGCTGCCCAAAAGCATCTGTAATTTTAATGCTTGAAATAGAGGTGGTATCCTCAATTTTGAAATTAAAAGCTCTTGTATCGGTGCCTCCTTGTTGAGCATTGAGTTGTAATGCGTACCAAGTAAGACCACCCAAAATAATCAATAGTAAAAGAATAATGCCTGCTTTTTTCTTCATGTGCTAGCGTTTACGTGCATATTTACGATTCCGAATAATGTTCATGACAAAGGCAAGTGCCAAAATAATCAATAAAGGCAGCAGCATATTGATGCTCTTGTAAAATAAGGACGCTGATTTTATTTTTTCTTTGTCGATCTCTTTGATATCAATCTGACGACTACGAATGTCGAGTACAGAGTTATCGCCCATCATGTAGTCTACCATGTTTTGGAAGAGTTCTTGGTTGCCAAAGATCAGCGGAATGCGTCTTTGAGCCAACTCTGCGTCTACTTTGAGTTCGTTGAGGCTCAAGGGTCTGTAAAGGTAACTATTGAGTTTTTTTGGGTCAAGGATAGAATCGTAGGTATTTCTGATGAAGGTGCCATTCCCAACCACCAGCACTTTGGTTTCTTTCTGGCTTTCTGCGAGGTAGTTGACATCTTTGCTATTGACGAATTCTCCGACAATTCTGTTTTTAAAATGTGATTGATAAAAACCTTCTGACAAGCCTGCTACACAAAGCCGATTGATTGGATCTTCGGGGTTTTCGACAAGTTTAGGATTTTTACCGTAGTTCAACGGAAGCGCAAGATTAATCAATGGTTGTAAGCCCGTAGGGATCGAATTGCTAGAACTGGTAAGAATGGGTGTGAGTTGTGCTTTTGGTAACTGTACAAATTCAATTTCATTGGCATATTTCAATGAAATTGGATCGACGTTTCGGGTTATTGGGTGCTGGCTAGGCATGGCCAACATATGAAAAAACCAAGGTAAATAGGTAGTTTCTGCAAAGGGAACAATTTTAGGTGCGCAATTGGCATCGAGTACATAATTCTCTTTGATTTTGATACCGTAATCGAATAGCAATCTGTCGAGCAGTAAGTTTTTGCGCGTGGTGTGTGTCATGCCCTTTGAATTGAGGGTATCTTCATTGAGCGCCAATGTATTGATAAAGCACATTAACTTTCCACCTCGCATGACAAACTGATCAATGAGGTAGAGGTCTTTCTGTGAAAAAGGTGCTTGT
Organism: Flavobacteriales bacterium; assembly: GCA_046073985.1. Lineage (GTDB taxonomy): Bacteria > Bacteroidota > Bacteroidia > Flavobacteriales_D > Crocinitomicaceae > UBA952. The sequence goes on from JBJTNI010000040.1 coordinate 31,189, forward strand.
GGATCTGCAATAATGAGGCCGTCAACATCATTGAGTGCGGCAATACTATCATTGAGTGTAATGTCCGTAATGTTGTAATAAGGTGATATAAGTGCTCTGGCTCTGAGTGTTTCAGGATAACTCAGTTCGCCATGCCCTTGTAAAAATGCGATGGTAGGCTTGGTTTGTTGTGTCAGGCGACGCAAAGCAGAAAGCAGGTTGTATTCTAAGTTATTTAACGCATTTTCTATGACTTCGCCCATTTGATCGAGGCTGTATGGCCTACCTGGTTGGGTACCGGGTAAAAACTGTACAACTCCTTCTTTGGTAATGCCGTTTACAGAGTAAGAAAGTAAGGCGCCTGGGAACAAAAGCATCTGGCTTTGAGTGCCGTCTTTCATGTACAAAATTTCAAGAGGCATGATGCCACGACCTTGGTCGTAGAGTTGTGCGCGCAACGCATTGATTTCGTCCTCAGTACCTGTGTTTGGGTCGGTGAAAAGAAACTCGATGCGGTTGCCAGCTATGCGTTTGAAATCTTTGAGTTTATCTTTGAGTGCGTTTTGAAAATATTTTAATTCTGAAGGCATGTTGCCATCAAGATAGATTTGAATGCTGATGCGGTTTTCAAAATTTTGGTTGTCAGCAAGGTAAGAGACCGTACTTGGTGCCAATGAATAGCGTTGGTCTTTGGTCATATCGAGCTTCCAGTAGAGCATCGAGCCAATCAAATTGACCAAAATGAGGGCTGCGGCTAAAAGGCCAAGAACCGTCCAGTTGTATAGACCTTTGTTCCAATTGAATTTCATAAACTATTTCTTGAGAGTTTTCAAAACAGTAAGGGATGCAACTAAAAAGAGCGCATTGAGGCTCAGAAAATAAAGAAGATCACTGCTGTCGATGACACCTTTTTTAATGGCCTCGTAGTGGAAGGCGATCCCTACATATTTGATGAGGTAATCGAGACCACCAATTTGACTGAAATTTCCGAGCAATTCAAAACCATCATAAAAAACCCAACACATGAACATTGCCAAAATAAACGCAACAATCTGACTTTGGGTGAGTGCTGAGGCAAACATTCCGATAGAAACAAAGGCTGCGCCAAGTAAAAGTAAACCAATGTAAGAGGTAAATGTAGCGCCCAAATCGATATTACCGACAGGAGCCCCCAAGAAATACATACTGATGAGGTAAACGATAGTCGGTAAAATGGCTACAAAAACTAAGGCAACACCGGCCAAATACTTGGCAAAAATGAGTTGAAAATCAGAAATAGGGCGCGTTAAGAGCAATTCGATCGTACCTGTTCTGCGTTCCTCTGCAATAGAGCGCATGGTAATGGCAGGGATGAGAATCAGGAAGATTACCGGCGACATATTGAAGAAAGGGATGAGGTCAGCGGTTGAGCCTTCAAGTAGGTTGGTGTTGTAGGATAAAATCCAATGAAAGAGTCCGGAGGCGATGAGGTAAATGAGGATAAACACGTAGCCGATGACGGAACTCAGGAAACTAGATATTTCTTTTAGGAACAGGGCGCGCATAGCATTATTTGAGTTGTCAAATTTAACAAATATCTATAAACGAAAATTCCCGCCTTGAGGGGCGGGAATTTAGATACACTCAATCTTTTATTATGCTTGTTTCACATTCACAGCATTCAAGCCTTTGCGGCCTTCTTGCAATTCGAATTCAACTTCGTCATTTTCTTTGATTTTGTCTACCAAACCGGTAACATGAACAAAATACTCTTTGTTCGTGTCTTCTTCAACGATGAAACCAAAACCTTTAGTTTCGTTGAAAAATTTTACATGTCCTTTACTCATTATGATAATATTAATTTCAGTAAAGGTAAGGACCTATTTCACTTATGCACTATTTTTTAACGAATAAATCCGTTAAAATTTTCTTGAAGGCTCCATGCTTCGGCCCGTTGGGCAAACCAGGGCTTGATTTGAGGCCATATTGACAAAAATAATTCTGAGTGTCGATAATTGTCGAGAGCGGCTTCATTTTCCCATTCAGAATAGGTAAAAATAACATTGGGCTCATTTAAATCGGTCAATAATTTCATGCCAAGACAACCTTGAAAGTGTGCAACATCGTGCTTTACTTTTTCAAAATGTGCAAAGAAATCAGCTAAATGTTGCTCTTGAAAAGTAAGTTTAACTACTCTTGTTAGCATTAGAATAAGGATTGAATGTTCTCCTTGGAGCCTTGCGGGGTAAATTCGATATGAACTGGATCACCGATGCGCATGCCAAATAGTTTGCTGGCACCTCCGAACCCTTGGTTGGCTCCTCTGTTTATAGCAATTTCCAGTAAGCCGGCACTGTTGAATAAGGCCACCCTTTCTCCTTGTGAAACGGCATTATAAGTAGCGGAGATCTCGTCAATGAAGTACTCCTTTTTCATGTATTTGATGGTAAAAGGAATATCGGCACCAAATCTATCAAAATCAACTTTGCTGATATTGGTGATGAGGTTGCCGAATGCATCGATATGAACCACTGCGCCTCTGATCAGTAATTGATCAATGGCTGGTTTGTGTTCAAATGCACGTTTGTAAGAACGAGAGGGTTCTGCAAACGAGGATACTGAAATTTGCTTGGCAATTTTGGATGCTAAATCAACAAAGCATTTTTTTTCAGTGAAGCGCCAAGCATCGGGTTGCTGGGCAATAGCAGTGTAGCTATAAAACTCATCTGGAAAGGAGTCGTCGAGCAAACTGCCAAAAAAACCGTTGTCAGAACCAATAAAATAATGCCCTTTGTATTTCATGATAGCTGGCAAGGATTCTCGACCATTTTCAAAATTGGGTTCGGCGTCTACCCCTACGATATGTATGGTTCCGGTTGGGAAATCTTCAAAACAACAACGTAGTTGAAAAGCAGCTTCGCTGACATTGAAGGGGGTGATGTGATGTGTGACATCAATAATGTGCGCGTCAGGCAAGGCTTGTAACAAAGCTCCTTTGATGGCTGCAACGTAGTAATCTTGGTAGCCGTTGTCTGTGGTGAGCGTAATGATTTGCATAGCTTTGGAAGCGACTTTGTGCTCAGAAATTTATAATTTTACCAAAAGTAATTGAAATCACTAAAATCACTCCACAAATAACAGAAATAAATTGAGTTCAGGACAACGTCATATCAGCATAGAAGGTCTGAATCCGGCCGAAATCTATGGCATTAATAATTCAAATCTGAAACACATCAAGAGTTATTTTCCTAAGCTCAAAGTGATGGCTAGAGGCAATGAAATCAATATTGCCGGTGACGACGAAGTTATGGACGAATTTGAACGCAAGTTTGCTTTATTTGTGCAGCACTACCAAACCTACAATGCATTGACCGAAAACAACATAGACAACCTGATGTTGCAAGATGGCGCCAAAATGCTCTCCCACGACGACGGTTCTGAAACACTCGTGCACGGAAATGGCGGTGTCAAAATCAAGGCGCGAACGGTCAATCAAAAAAAACTGGTTCAAGCTGTCATGCAGTCCGATATGGTCTTTGCGGTGGGCCCAGCCGGCACAGGCAAAACCTACACGGCAGTCGCTATGGCCGTGAGGGCGCTCAAAGCCAAAGAAGTCAAGCGCATCATTTTGACGCGTCCGGCGGTAGAGGCCGGAGAAAATTTAGGATTTTTACCAGGCGATCTCAAAGAAAAACTAGATCCTTACCTCATGCCGCTCTATGATGCCTTGCGCGACATGATACCTGCAGAAAAATTGGCAGACATGATCGAGTTTGGCGTGATCGAAATTGCGCCCCTTGCTTTTATGCGCGGCCGTACACTCGACAAAGCTTTTGTGATCCTTGATGAGGCTCAAAATACCACTCAAATGCAAATGAAAATGTTCTTGACCCGCATGGGCATGACCGCCAAATTTGTCATTACAGGTGATATGTCACAGGTAGACCTTCCCTCCAAACAGCGTTCTGGTTTGGCTTATGCGCTAGACGTACTCAAAGACATTGACGATATTCAAATCATTCGCCTAGGACAAAGTGACGTCATCAGACACCGTTTGGTCAAACAAATCATTGAAGCATTTGATGTTGCTGAACAACATGAAAAGCAACAAAAACTAGATAAACAAACAATCAAAGAACAACAATCTTAAACTACCCATAACAACTATGCAAGCCCTCACCAGCAACTCATTTCATTTCAAAGGACAAACCAACGTGTACAACGGAAAAGTACGAGATGTCTATACCCTTGACAACGGTTTACTCGTGATGGTTGCTTCAGACAGAATCTCTGCTTTCGATCATATTTTACCAAAGGGTATTCCTTTCAAAGGTCAGGTGCTCAATCAAGTTGCTACGCTCTTCTTGGATGCAACCAAGGATATCGTTCCTAATTGGCTAATAGCTACCCCAGATCCATCAGTAGCCATTGGTCATGCCTGTGAGCCAATTCGTATTGAAATGGTGATTCGCGGCTATTTAGCTGGTCACGCTGCCCGTGAATACAAAGCAGGAAAAAGAATGCTCTGTGGGGTTTCGTTGCCGGAAGGCCTCAAAGAAAATGATCGCTTGCCGAGCCCAATTATTACACCGGCTACCAAAGCAGAAGAGGGGCACGATGAAGATATTGCCAGAGAAGACATCCTTTCAAGAGGTTTGGTGGATCCAGCAATTTATGAGCAAATGGAAGCTTATACGCGCGCTTTGTTTGAAAGAGGAACACAAATGGCTGCCGCAAGGGGTCTGATCCTTGTAGATACCAAATACGAATTTGGGCTTCGAAATGGAGAAGTCATATTAATTGATGAAATTCACACGCCAGATTCTTCGCGTTATTTTTATGCAGATGGCTATGAAGCGCGTCAAGCCAATGGCGAAGCACAAAAGCAATTATCCAAAGAATTTGTGCGTCAATGGCTCATCGAAAATGGGTTTCAGGGCCTTGAAGGTCAACAAATGCCAAACATGCCCGACGACTTCGTTCAGACCATCTCAGAGCGCTACATCGAATTATACGAGCGCATTACAGGTCAAACATTTGAGAAAGCCGCCACCTCGGACATCGTTGCTCGAATTGAGCAAAATGTCAATGCTTATCTGGAAAATCTATAGACATGTCTGTACATAACAACCATAAAAAAATCACTACACACTCCTTGTTGGAAATGAAGCAAGGGGGGCAAAAAATTTCGATGCTGACGGCCTATGACTACTCAATGGCAAAAATTGTCGATGAGGCCAATATTGATGTCATTCTTGTCGGTGACTCCGCTTCTAACGTCATGGCTGGCCACGAAACGACCTTACCAATTACACTCGATCAAATGATTTACCACGCCTCAAGTGTGGTGAGGGCTGTCAAAAGATCACTTGTGGTGGTCGATATGCCTTTTGGTTCTTATCAAGGAAACTCTAAAGAAGCGTTGTCAAGTGCCATCAAAATTATGAAAGAATCTGGAGGGCATGCTGTCAAAATGGAGGGTGGTCAAGAAATCCTAGATTCAATCAAACGCATCCTCACTGCAGGTATTCCAGTGATGGGGCATTTAGGCTTGACGCCTCAGTCTATTTATAAATTTGGAACCTACGTGGTGCGCGCCAAAGAAGACGAAGAAGCCCAACGCCTTATCGATGATGCCAAAGCATTAGAAGAAGTAGGTTGCTTTGCCATCGTTCTCGAGAAAATTCCTGCTGCTTTGGCTACTAAGGTGGCACAAATGATTTCAATCCCCGTGATTGGCATTGGTGCCGGAAACGGAGTAGACGGACAAGTTTTGGTGATTCACGACATGCTAGGCATCAACAATGAATTCAACCCAAGATTCTTGCGCAAATACAATAACCTCCATGCACATATGCTCAAAGCTTTCCAGGACTACAAAAACGATGTGCAATCTGGTGATTTCCCAAATGCTTCAGAGTCATATTAAAAGTCTTGGTCTGCTGCTTTTGCTTTTCTTGACTTCATGTCAAACTGAGCTACAACAAACGGTTATTACTGCCCGCAACGCATGTCAATACAGCCGATACCTTAAAATTTGGCCTACCCCAAATGGCGGCTATCGTGTTGCAATCACGAATCCTGATCAACCTAAAGAGGTCCAGCACTTTCAAATTGACCAACCCATCGATCGCATTGCTGTCTTGAGCGCAACACATGTAGGCATGTTGGCAGCCCTCAAAGAGCATCAAAAAATATGTGCCATTCCTGATCTTAAATACTTGTATGACAGCAAGTTGATAAAAATGGTCGGTGAAAAGCAGGTGCTTGATCTTCGTATAGGTTCTTCTGAGATTTCTGCTGTTAAAATCTTGAAAAGCAAACCAGATGTAGCAATGTACAGTGGTTTTGGTTTTGAAAATCAAAGAATGAGTCGGCTCAAAGCAGCTGGTATCCTGACGATTGCCAATTATGAATGGCGAGAACAAACTCCTCTTGCTCGGGCCGAATGGGTGTTGCTTTTTGGAGTGCTAACCGGCAAGTTCAATGAAGCTAAAGCGTTGCACCTGCAAATTGTCAAGAGATATGAGCACTTGAAATGGTTGGCCAGAAAACAAAATAAATCAAATCAACTTCCAATTGCCATTAGTGGAAATTTATATGGTGATCAATGGATAGCACCTGCAGGTGAAAGCTATGAAGCAACATTACTCAATGATGCAGGGATTGCTTATGTGTTTGGCTCAGAACGAGGGAGTGGGAGCTGCTTTAAAAGTATAGCAACAGTGCTTCAAAAAGCACCCATGATCAACATATGGCTGAATCCGGGTTTACCAAGTAAGTCAGAAATCTTGACAAGCAATCCCAAAGCTCGGTTTTATCCTTTTTTCAACAAACCGATTTTTTGTTATACCGCATACAACACCAATAAATGTTGGGAACAATCGGTGATCCATCCAGATTGGTTATTATCTGACTATATTCGTATTGCCCAGAAAAAGCAAGATCAACTACATTTTTTTGCTAAGTTAAAGTGATGAAGTCTACCAAAATCTACCTTTTAGTGCTAATGACGCTTACTGTAGTTTTAGGCATTCTACATCTTTTTGTCCTCCAGCAAGTGCAAAACATAAGTAGTTCTGTACTTTTTTGGGAGTTTCAAGTCCCGAGATTACTGAGCGCTATCTTGGCTGGCGCAGGTTTGTCTTTGAGTGGTTTACTCATGCAAAATATCTTCCAGAATCCGATGGCGGGTCCTTATGTTTTAGGGATCAATTCAGGTGCCAGTCTTTTGATTGCTTTAGTCATTTTGGGTGGTGGCCCTGTTTTACTGAGTCAAATGAGTTTGGTGAGCGCTGCTATGTTGGGCGCATTCATGGCTGCTGGCATGATGTTTTATGTATCAACTAAAGTCAGTAGTTTACAATCTTTACTCGTAATTGGCCTCATGTTTGCGAGCTTTACAGGCGCCCTAGAATCTGTATTACAAACTTTTGCAGCACCAGAGCAGGTCAAACAATTATTTATTTGGAATATGGGATCTTTGCAGCAGCTAAGTGCCAAACAAGTGCCTTGGCTGAGTATTCTAGTTGGCATTGGCATCATCGGTAGTCTGCTAATTGTTAAAGCGCTCAATGCTTTGGTCATCGGCGAGTCTCAGGCAAGACAACTTGGTATACCTGTAAATGTTGTCCGCTTTTTTATCTTGTTACTTACAGCGCTTTTAGCCGGAAGTATCACTGCTTTTTGTGGCCCTATTGCATTTGTTGGTTTGGCAGTGCCAAATTTATCGCGCGCCCTGCTCAAAACGCAAGATCATTTAGCACTCATTTTATGTTCAGTGCTGATTGGTGCGCTTTTCTTATTGCTTGTTGATAGTTTGATTTTGGTACTAGACCCTTGGATTAGTTTGCCGGTCAATGTACTGACCGCTGTGCTTGGTGCACCCTATGTTGCTTACTTAATGTTGCGCCGCCAATGATTCGATTTAAAAATGTCCAGGTGGGGTATTCCAAAGTACTCCTTGAAATTTCAGATCTAGTGTTAAAGCCTGGAAAGGTTTATGCTTTGATTGGCAGAAATGGATCGGGTAAATCAACATTACTGAAGTCAGTGATAGGGCAACTGCCTCTACTCAATGGACAAATTGAGCTTGGCAGTAACCAACTTACTGACCTGATCAAAAATCATGGACAACGTGCCAAAGAGATAGCATATGTCTCGAGTATGTTCAATGGGGTAGAAGCCTTGACCTTATATCAATATGTTGCCTTGGGCCGTTTGCCATATTTGGGCCCTTTGGGCCGTTTGAAGCCCGAAGATGAGCAAAATGTTGCCAAGGTACTGCAACAATTAAATTTGAGTGAACTAGCGGAGGTATCTACTCAAAAACTCAGTGACGGCGAAAGGCAACTTGGAAGTTTAGCCCGAGCAATTGTTCAAGACACACCCTTCATGGTACTAGATGAACCGGCTTCCTTTTTAGATTATTTCAATCGCGAATTGTTGCTTGCACAACTTGAAGTTTGGGTGCAGCAGGATGAAAATCGAACGGCTATATTTTCGAGCCATGACATAGATTTGTGCCTTGAAAAGCAAATGCCGCTCTTGATTTTGAGCAATAAATCATTGAAATTAATAGAAAACGCAAACAAAAAGAGCGTCATGGAACTGCTTAGACAGTCATGATGTCTTTTTCCTTGAGCTCCACTAATTCATCAATTTTTTTGATGTAACTATTGGTGATTTTTTGCACCTCTTCTTCCGCAACTTTGACTAGATCTTCTGATAAGCCATCATTTTTGAGGTCTTTGATCATGTCAAGAGCATCTTTGCGGTTGTTGCGCACGCCTACTTTTGCTTGCTCAGCCTCTGCTTTTGCTTTTTTAACGAGATCACGGCGACGCTCTTCGGTAAGTGGCGGAACCGTAATGATGAGTTGTTCACCATTGTTTTGTGGATTCAGGCCTAAATTGGCATTCATAATGCCTTTGGCGATGTCGTTGAGTAGTGGTTTCTCCCAGGGCTGCACTATGATGGTGCGGGCATCTGTGGTATTGACGTTAGCTACTTGTTGCAGCGGAGTCATGGAGCCATAATATTCAACCATAACGCCAGTCAACATGGCAGGGCTGGCTTTACCAGCGCGTACTTTGATCAATTCATTTTCTAGGTGATTCAAGGTTTTTTGATTTGACTCCTTGAATTCGTCATAAATCATGGTAAGTTCTTCGGTCATGAGGCACTAACTAGGGTTCCGACATTTTTACCTTCCATAAGTTGCAATAAATTGCCAGGGGTATCCATGTCAAAAACGATGATTGGTAAATTGTTTTCTTTACAAAGCGTAAAAGCGGTCATGTCCATGACATTAAGGCCACGGGCATAGACTTCATCAAAAGTGATGTGGTCAAATTTGGTTGCAGTCGGATCTTTAAACGGATCAGCAGTGTATATGCCATCAACACGTGTTCCTTTTAAAATGACATCGGCATTGATTTCTATTGCCCTCAATGATGCCGCTGAATCTGTGGTAAAAAATGGATTTCCTGTTCCAGCACCAAATATGACAACACGTCCTTTTTCAAGATGACGCACAGCTCTGCGGCGCACAAAAGGCTCTGCGATTTCTTTCATCTCAATGGCAGATTGCAAGCGCGTGCTGATACCGGCACTTTCTAAGGCAGCTTGAAGGGCCATTGAGTTGATCATGGTGGCGAGCATCCCCATGTAGTCGCCGTGGGTGCGGTCCATGCCGCCTTCTTCAGCTTGTACACCACGGAAAATATTTCCACCTCCAATTACAATTGCAATTTCTACTCCTTGGTGGTGAATTTCTTTAATTTGGCTGGCGTAAGCGCTGAGGCGCTGATTGTCAATTCCAAATTGTTTGTTCCCCATAAGGGATTCACCTGAGAGTTTGAGAAGAATGCGTTTGTATTTCATATGCTTGACAAATATAATATGATTCGAGATTAGAATAACAGGGGTAAAAAAAAAGCTACCGATTTCGATAGCTTTTTTCTTTATTTCAATAGAGACTAGCTCAATGAGAAACGTTGGAAGTCAGAAACAGTAAGGCCAGAAGCAGTGCTGTTTAAGAATTGCTCTACAGACATTTTGTTGTCACGAACGAAAGCTTGGCTCAAGAGTGTATTTTCTTGGAAGAATTTGTTCAAGCGACCAAGAGCAATTTTTTCTGCCATGTCTGCTGGTTTTCCTTCTTGGATAGCTAATTCTTTACCAATTTCGATTTCACGCTCGATTGTACGTTGATCAACTCCGTCTTTATTGATTGCGATAGGAGCCATGGCAGCAACTTGCATTGCTACTTGACGACCTGCTTCAGCAACTTCTTCACCGGCAATAGTTAAACCAACTAACGTAGCTAATTGGTTACCAGGGTGGTTGTAGGCAACAACGTTAGCTGCACGTACAACTGCATAAGCAGATAAATCAAGTTTTTCACCGATAACACCGATTTGCTCAGTGATTTTTTCGTCAACGGTCAAACGGCTGTCATAAGGAAGCGCTTTAAGGGCTTCAGCACTTTCAGGTAAGTTAGTAAGGGCGATATCTACCAAAGATTGAACTAATGATACATAACCGTCGTTTTTAGCTACGAAGTCTGTTTCACAGTTTAAGGTAAGGATCACGCCTGCTGAACCATCAGCAGTGGCTTGTGCAAGGATGACACCTTCTTTAGCGTCATTACCACCGCGCTTAGCGGCAATTTTTTGACCTTTTTTACGAAGAATGTCGATGGCAGCTTCGAAATCGCCGTTGGCTTCTACCAATGCGTTTTTACAATCCATCATACCTGCACCAGTTTGTTGGCGCAATTTGTTTACATCTGCAGCTGTAATAGCCATTTTATAAGAGTTTAATAGTGAATTATTCTGCGCTTTCTGTCGCTGTTTCAGCTGCTGCTTCAGCAGGAGCTTCGTCTTTGTCAGTTGCTTTTAAGTTCTTGCGCTCTTCAAGACCTTCTTTGATCGCACCACAAATGGCATCGATAATGAGGGTGATTGATTTTGTAGCGTCGTCGTTGGCAGGAATAGGGAAGTCTACTAATTTCGGGTTAGAGTTGGTGTCTACCATTGCAAAAGTAGGGATATTCAAACGACGTGCTTCAGCCAAAGCGATATGCTCTTTCAAGATATCGATGATGAAAATAGCAGCAGGTTGACGCGTCATGTCTGCAATAGAACCGAAAGTTTTTTCGAGTTTCTCGCGTTGACGGCTTTTGAATAGTTTTTCGCGTTTGTTGAGTGTATCCCATGTGCCGTCAGACTTCATTTTGTCGATGAGGGTCATTTTACGGATAGACTTACGAGTCGTTTGGAAGTTGGTAAGCATACCACCAGACCAACGCTCAGTAACGAATGGCATGTTGACAGCGGTTACGCGCTCAGCAACGATTTCTTTTGCCTGCTTTTTGGTGGCAACAAAAAGAACTTTTTTACCTGATTTAGCAATTTGCTTCATTGCAGCACATGCGTGATCAAGGTGTACGAGTGTTTTGTTGAGGTCAATGATGTGGATACCTTTCTTCTCTTCGAAGATGTAAGGAGCCATTGCAGGATTCCATTTGCGCTTAAGGTGACCAAAATGTACACCTGCGTCAAGGAGATTTTCAAAAGTTAATTTAGACATATTTTGTTTTTGTTTACGTTCCTAAAAATTAAAAGCAACACTGAAGGGGCCAAATGGCAGGTACTGCAGTGCTTGGATGCTAAACGAGCTCTGAAACGGATTAACGTTTCGAGAACTGGAATTTCTTTCTTGCTTTTGGTTGACCTGGTTTCTTACGTTCAACCATACGTGGGTCACGAGTCATGAGACCTTCTACTTTCAACATAGGTTTGTAGTCAGCAGAGACTTCAACAAGTGCTCTTGAAATACCCAAACGAATGGCCTCAGCTTGTCCGTTGATTCCGCCACCTACTACGTTTACTTTGATGTCGTATTGACCTTCAGTACCTGTAAGCGCAAATGGTTGGTGAACTTTAGCTTGAAGAAAGTCAATTGGAAAGAATTCAGTCATCTCGCGTTTGTTGATAGAGATGTTTCCTTTTCCTTTGGTTAAATAAACGCGGGCTACCGCAGTTTTTCTTCTTCCTAGTGCATTAATGACTTCCATACGATTTATTTGAGGGTATCAAGATTCAATGATTCAGGTTGCTGCGCTTCGTGTTTGTGAGCAGTACCTTGATATACTTTTAAATTGGTGTAAAGTTTACGACCTAAAGCATTTTTAGGAAGCATACCTTTCACGGCTTTTTCAATTAAGCGCTCAGGGTGATTTTTGAGCATGTTTTCAGCAGAAGTGAAACGCTGACCACCTGGGTAACCAGAGAAACGCACGTATTCTTTGTCTTGGAGTTTTGTTCCAGAGAAAGCAATTTTTTCTGCGTTAATAACGATTACGTTGTCGCCACAGTCCGCGTGCGGAGTGTAACAGGTTTTATATTTTCCACGGATGATTTTGGCAACTTTACTTGCCAAACGACCAACGGTTTGACCTTCAGCATCCACAACATACCACTTTTTATCGGCAGTCTCGGTATTACCAGCTAACGTTCTGTAACTTAATGTGTTCACGGTTCTTTCTGTTAAATAAAAAACTTAAATTCCCTAAAATTAGGGGTGCAAAGATACAACTATTGTGTTTATTTACAAATCAAAAGCAGAAAAAATCTACTTTTATTTTGCTTTAAATGCAGAAATGGCATTTCTGGTAAATTCACTGAGTACCAATCGGCCACTGATTGCGGCTCTTGCGCTCAAGAGTTTGTCCCAGTTTTCAGTGCCTTGCCAAAAGATTTCTTTGAGTGCCGACATCGCTTCCGGATTCGATTGTGCAAGCTTTGTGCTGAGGGTTGTAATTGCAGCATCCATGTCTGAAATGGAGTCGTATATTTCTGTGTACAAACCCTTGTCACGGGCCCAAGCAGCACTGCGCCACTCTGTAGCATTGATAGCAAGTTCGCTCATGGCAGACAAGCCTATTTTTCTTTCAACGGCAGGGCCAACCACAAATGGTCCAATGCCCACAGCTAATTCTGATAGTTTGACTTCTGCTTTTGAGGTAGCAAAGCAATAGTCTGTGGCTGCAGCAAGGCCAACACCCCCTCCAACTGCTTTACCTTGGATGCGTCCGATGATGAGTTTTTTGGATTGACGACAAGCATTGATCACTTTGGCAAATCCAGAAAAGAATTGCAAGCCAGTTTCGAGGTCCTGAATTGAAATGAGTTCATCAAAGCTAGCGCCTGCACAAAACGCTTTTTCGCCATCGGATTGTAAAATCAAAACTTTTGCTGCGTCTTGGGCGCTTATTTCAGTAATCGTATCGGCAAGTTTCTGAAGTATTTTGCCCGGTAGGGAGTTACTTAGCGGGTGTCCAAAAGTGATGCGGGCAATGCCGTTTTGATCAATTTCAGCGTTTACAAAGCCTTGTTCAATTGCGGAGCTCATATTTTTAGTAATGATTTTGAAATGGATAAGAGAGAAAGTGCGTTATTTTAAAGAGAAGCTATCGGAGCCGATGAGTTGACCATCGCAATAGATGCGCACGCGATAGAGTCCTTTGCTGGCAGACTCGCCTTTTAATTCATAATAAATAGTGAGGTCAAGTGCCTGGTTCTGATAATCGATTTCCTTGCGTTGTGTGTAGGCAATACTGCCGCTTTCCGTTTCAGTTACAAAATTGCTGCTAGCTTGCAGTGCTTCGCCGTTAGGACCAACTATTTGCATGTATACATATTTCTTGCCTGCACTGGTGAGGACATTTTCGGAAAGGGTAAAACTGCTTCTGAATTGCACTGCATTTTTGGCGCGATCTGTAACTTCCATGTTGTTGTTGACACGCTGCTTTAAGGCTTCGGACCTGAAGTTATAGGCTTGTAACTTACTGCCTTTTTTGATTTGTTGCTGAGATTCTTCGGCTTGCTTTTTGTAGGTATCGCGCTCGGTAGAAGTATTGGTGAGTTTGACATTTGTTTCTTCCAAACGACTGCCTAGATCAATGTTGAGTGTATTCAAGGAGTCAATTGTACGGGCATAGCTGCGCATGATTGAACGCAACGTTTCGTTTTCTTTTCTGGCCTTGACGAGGTCTCGGGCAGTGAGTTTTGAGCGATCTAATTTTCTGAGTAGGTCAGTGATTTGGGCTTTTTGTGCATTTAGACTATCGGCTTTGGTGGCGTCTTTGGCGATCAGTTTATTGTAGTTGCGCAACATTTGTTGGAGATCCGATTTTAAGTCTTGCTTCATGGTGCCCGTGTAGCCAGATAGCGCACTTTCCATGTCGGCCATATCGGCGAGTAGTTCGGCATTGCTGTTTTTACAGGTATTTAAGGCAGCACGTTGCCTTGACCACGCCAAAGTAAGGCCTGCTAGTCCGGCAAGGAGAAGGAAGATAAAAACAAAATAGAAGCTATTTGATTTTTGAGTTGTCGGTTGATTTTCCATTTGAAAGCGTTTTGTCTATCAAAATTACAAAGATTTCTTTTGACTTTTTGATCAATTTAGGATGTTTGCTATGGATATCCAATGAATGGAGTACCTGAGAGCTTAATTATGCTTTTGAATACAAACTTCTTTGGTAAAGCGCAGCATGCTATCGGGGCCAACTGCCGTAAAACGCGCATCGCTACTGGCGGGGTAGGGGCCACCATGGTGCATTGTTTCCAAAACACGAACGCCAGTGGGTACGCCATTGATAATAATGCGACCCGCTATTTTTTGTGCTGCATTGAATAGCATTGCATTGGGTTGTACTGCGTTTGTAAACAAAGAAACCGTCAATTGCCCGCCGAGTATATTGAATAATTGCGCAAGATCAGCTAGATCGTCGTAACTACAAATGACAGCAAATGGACCAAATACTTCTTCAAGGGCGGTAGGTGCATTGAATAAATCTTGGAGCTGCGTTTTTGCGATGGCCCAACGTGCAAAAATACCGTCAAGAGCTGCCGAATTTTCGATACGCGTAAATCCTTTGTTTTGAAAAACTTGCCTTTTTCGGGCTTCAAATTTGGCATAGATATCAGGGTGCAGCATGGGTACAGCTGGCAATTGATTCAATTCATGTAAGAGTTGGGTCGTAAATTGAGTTAAATGATTTTCATGCACAAGAATTAACCCGGGTTTGGTACAAAACTGACCAGCATCGGTGCTAATTGCGCTGGCTAATTTTTGTGCGGCAGCATGTAGCGCTTGCTGGTTCAAATCGTCAAGTAGAATGACTGGATTTAAGCTGCCCATTTCTGCAAAAACAGCAATAGGATCGGGTCTGTTGGCAGCGAGGTCCATGAGTGCACGCCCACCTTTGATGCTGCCAGTAAATCCGATGCCCTTTATTTTTGCTTCCTGAGCAAAGGTGCTGGCCCAATGATAGGTGTCGTCGATGACATGACTGAAAACAAATTCAGAAAGCTCCCATTGTTGTAGTGTTTTTTGGATGCATTTTGCTACAGCGCAACTGGTGCCCACATGCATGGGGTGGGCTTTGAGCACCACGCAGCAACCTGCGGCTAAAGCAGCAATGGTGTCTCCGCCTAAGGTAGAATAAGCTAACGGGAAATTCGAAGAGCCCAAAACGAGTATGGGCCCAATGGGCAAGGCTCTTTTGGTAAAGGTTATTTGGTCTGTTTCAAGATTTTCGGTTTTTTCCCATTCAAATTTTAAAATGTGTTGGGAAAACTTACAAATGGTTTGATAGGTGCGCTCAAACTCAGCTTCAAAACGCGCTGCGGATAAGCCGCTTTCTTGCAGGTAAAGTGTTGAAATGTCTGCTTTGTTAGAGAGGAAATGCGCTGCTAGGTCTTGTAAAAATTGTGCGCGCTGGTCAATGGAAAGTCGCTCAAATTGAGTTTGTGCAGCGTCAATATGCGAACGCCAGTCATTGATAAAATGATGCGGCGTTGGAAAATGCAGCTGAGTATCCCAGGAGTTGAATCGGGGTTGAAAGGTCCTGAAACCTTTTTTCATGATTAAGCTTCGCTGAGCACGAATGTGTAGCTCTCCATGATTTGGTTGGCGAGCATTTTTTTACAAGCGGTATCTACTTTTTGGCTTGCTTCTTCTTTGTTGGCAGCTTCTACAAAAAGACGAATGTGTTTGCCTATGCGTACGCCTTCTATTTCCGGAAGACCAATGTTTTTCATAGAGTTAGTAACCGCTTTTCCTTGTGGATCAAGAAGTGCGTCTAGGGGCATGACGTCGATTTCAGCTTTGAATTTCATGTTTTTTAAATTGAAAATTTTCAATAAGTGATAAAAGCAGGTACAAAAGTACAATTATTGGAATGGCCCAAATCAAAAAAATCGGAATACTTATCAACGATATGCCAAGTAGTAAGTAACGATAAGGATTCGATTTCCAACTGAAGTCTTTGAATTTCAATGCCAGCAGTGGCAATTCACTGACCATCAAGATGGAGAATAAAACCGCAATAGCAGCAAGCGTGTAACAGTCAAAAAGGATATAAATCCAGGAAGATTGGTGCCCCCAATTAGAAATTTCATACCAAAAATAAAGCGGAAAGAAGCTGAAGAAAATGGTGGCGGTTGGTGTTGGAACGCCAATAAATTTGTCCGATTGTCTTTGGTCGAGGTTGAATTTTGCCAAGCGAAACATGGCAAAAAATGGGATGATTAGTGCTACAAAAGGCAAAAATTGAATGGAGGCATTGTAAGCGTTGTCGCGGCCGTAGAAAAAAGCGGCCTTCCAATCGATGAGTTGCGCTACCACATATTCACTGGGTAAACCATGATAGGCTTTTAAGCCTTCGGCGTTTGGCATCAGGTTAGAAGTGTCTATGCCCACAATGATCATGACAAACATGAAAACGCCCGGCGCCACCCCGAAACTCACGAGGTCTGCTAAAGAATCGAGCTGTTTGCCGAGCTCGCCGTTAGATTTAGTCAGTCGAGCCATGAAACCATCTAAAAAATCGAATAGCGCTGAGGCAGCAAGCGCAAAGATAGCCCAGTCGAGTCTACCACTTAAACTAAAGATAATCGAACAAATACCACCCATTAGGTTGGTGGCGGTAAGGAGATTGGCAATTCCAAACATGTGTGACATTTTTGTAAAAGTACCCAGAAAACACAATTTTTTGTGCAATTTTGAGTTTTTGTCACATGTTGCATCAAATTTCCGCTGTATTTATTGCCCTTTCTTGCACTATTGCGTTGCAAGCCCAAGACTTCAATCCTAAATATGCCAATGAATACCTCAACATGGGGGTAGGTGCTGACGCACTCGGGATGGGTTCTGCCGTTGTTGGTCAAACTTCGGGCGTTTTGGCAGGTGTTTGGAATCCTGCGGGCTTGGGTCAGCAAGTACAACAAACCGAAATAGCGGGCATGCACGCCGCCTATTTTGGTGGCATTGCCGCACAAGATTACATCGGAATTTCGCGCAAATTAAACGGCAATAATGTTGTTGCACTCAATATGCTACGTTTGGGTATCGATAACATATACAATACCACACAACTCATCGATAACAATGGCAATATTGACTACAGTCAATTACAGCAATTCAATGCTGCAGATTATGCTTTTATAGGTTCCTTGGCGCGTCCAACGCGCATCAAAAACCTAACTATGGGTTTCAATGCCAAAGTACTTTACAGACATCTTGGAGATTTTGCAAAAGCAGTAGGTTTCGGCCTCGATGCCGGACTACAATACAGACCCTCTAACCAGTTGTCTTTTGGTTTGATGTTGCGCGATGCCACTAGTACTTTCAGTGTCTGGACCTATGACCTTAGTCCAGAAATGCAGCAGACCTTGCTCCAGACCAACAATGCATTGCCTCAAAATGGAGTAGAGCAAATGCTTCCTCGTTTGATCTTGGGTTCTAGCGGTGCTTGGCCAATACCAGCAAAGAAACTTCAAATCGGTGGCGAAATAGATTTAGAATTGACTTCAGATGGCCCGCGCAATACACTATTATCGGGTGCTGTTTTTTCATTGGACCAGCGCGCTGGTTTTTTTGTACAATACGACAACAAATTGGTTTTCAGAACCGGTCTCTCTCAGTTGCAATACTATACCGACATGAGTTCTGTCCGAAAACTCAGCATGCAACCACATATGGGGGTTGGTTTGTCATTAAAGCAGTGGCAAATCGATTACGCGTTTACGCGTTTGGGCTTGGGCGGAAGTGCCTATTTTACGCATTTGTTTTCTTTCAAATGGAGTTTTGGACCTTTGAAGAAGGTCTAGAAGAACTTACAGCTAAAAATGGCGGTGTCATCTACATAGGGTAGATTGCCTTTCCATTCTTCGAGCTTAGAGAAGATCAGGTTGTTCATGTCTTCCATCTTTAGTGGGGCAAAAGCCTTGACATGTTTGATCAGCTGTTCAAGACCAAAGGCTTCGCCAATTTCGTTTTCTAATTCGACAACGCCGTCCGTGAAGAGTACAATAGTTGTCTTCGGCTGTAAAATTAATTTACCTACATTGACATAAGGCAATTCATCTAGCATGCCCAAACCGATGCATCCTTCCGTTAATAAAGTCACATTTTTTCCGTGCAAAACAAAGGGTTGATTGTGCCCGGCATTGACGTACGTGAGTTGTCTGGAATAGGCATTGTAGTGCGCAATAAAAAACGTAATAAATTTTTCTCCCTTGGCGCTTTTCATGACTAATTTGTTGAGCTCTTCCATCAAGAAGCTCATTTCAAAACGCTGGTATTTAAATAAAGTCCGAATAGTTGCTTGAAAATTGGCCATGAGCATGGCGGCTGTAATACCCTTACCACTGACATCGCCAATGCAAATGATGTATTCTTCGTCTCCGAGTGGAATGAAGTCATAGTAATCGCCGCCGATAGCATGTCTTGGAATGTAACGACCCGATAAATCCATTTTTTTATTCGATGGAAGCTCTTGAGGAAAGAGCAATTTTTGCATTTCAGAGGCCAGCTCCAATTCTTTTGAAATGCGCTCTTTGACCAGGTTTTGTTTGGTAAGCCTTCGGTTTTCAACGGCAACAGACAAAATATTGGTGATGGTTTGAGCGAATGAAAAGTGCTGTGGCTCTAAAGATTCGGTTTTTCCGCTTGTGGCGAGCAATAAAAAGGCCAATGCGCGCTCTTGATGAAAAATCGGTATGACCGCCTGGAAATCTTTCAAATGCGTGCTGTTCGAGGACTCTACTAAAGTGATGTCTCTGAAACGCTGCAGTTCTTGGGCCAAGTCTAGCGGATTAATTTTTGCTTTGTAACCACTTTTTGCGGCTAACTCCCATTCATCCGAGGCCATAAGTAAGGCGAAACGACTGAATTTGAGTTGCTCTTTCATGATGAAAGTAAAAATACGGTAGAGCTGGTCAATTGCCAGATTGGCGTTGATGGCGTTGGTCAGTTCAAGCAACGAGTGCAGGCGGTTGTCCTGAAGTTCTAGGTGAGATAAAGAAACGTTAAATTCTTGCCGCATGACCAACTATTGCCTACAAAACTACTATACAAATCGACTTTTTTTTCTTTTGCAGCTAATTTTCTTGTTTTTGAATAAGAAATGCGTATCTTTGCAATCCATTTTCCGAAACAGTAATAAAAATGAAAAAAGATATCCACCCATCAGATTACAGACTAGTTGTCTTCAAAGATATGTCTAACGACTACTCTTTTATCTGTCCTTCATGTGCAGAAACAAAAGAAACTATTTCTTGGGAAGACGGCAACGAGTATCCACTCGTTAAGTTAGATATCTCTCATAAATCACACCCGTTCTTTACAGGTATTGCTCAGTTTGTCGATACAGCTGGTCGTATCGATAAGTTCAAAAACCGTTATGGTCGTCACATGAAATAATTGAGTTCTCTCAATTCAGATATTTAAAGGCTCCTTTTGAGGGGCCTTTTTTATTTTCATAGACTTTTTATTGAAATTTAGCGGCTGCCCTGCTTAGGCGATCATTCATGGCTGCACCAAGGCCATCCTTCGGAAAAGTTTCTACAAAAATACGCTGTATCCCAAGTTGGTCTGCGTCATGTAAAGCAGCATACAAATTTTGTGCGGCTTCAACCAAACTTCCTTCCTCGCTCAAAATCAGTTTCGGTTCAGGAATTTCAGCTTTGTTTTTTAGAAGAATTTGTAAGGTTTGACCATCTGAATCAATGGATTTGACGCCCAGAAAAAGCGGGGTTTGTGTGGCATAATGGTGTTTTACCATGCCGCTTGTCAGAATACCGCCATGTTCGTGAATTTTAGCCTCGGGAGTATAACCCAACTGCGAGGCAAGTTGCTCTGGAGTCACACTGCCGTAGCGGTAAATCTGGACGCGGTCGTTGACCAAACCAATTATTGTTGATTCAAGCCCTTGGTTACAAGCGCCTCCGTCCAAAATATACGGAATACGCCCGTCCAACTGGTCAAAAACATGAGTAGCTGTGGTAGGGCTGAGTTGACCATATAAATTGGCACTAGGAGCAGCCAAAGGACGCCCGAGCAAACGCAACAAGGCTTGTAATGTTTCGTGCTGTGGAAATCGAATAGCTACGGTTTGTTGCCCACCAGTAATGAGCTCACTGACCAAGCTACTTTTGGGTACAATAAAAGTAAGTGGCCCCGGACAAAATTTTGTCGCAAGGCGCTGAAAAACTTCCGGAAATTCTTGAATGTACGGCAGCGCGTCGGGTACTTGAGCAAAATGCAGGATCAAAGGATTGGCATGGGGCCGTCCTTTGGCACTGAATATACCGAGCACAGCTTCTTCGTTGTTGGCATCTGCAGCGAGGCCGTAAACGGTTTCGGTCGGGACAGCCACTTGACTTCCACTTTGAAGCAATGCAAGTGCTTTGGCTAAGTCTGTTCCGATTTCCGTGTTCATAGGACAAAGTTAGGTCCTTTTTGTTTGTGAAAGATTGACACATAAAAATTAGTGCCTTTCACTTGATGATTTCAAATTTGAATGTACCTTTGTATAGAATTATTCTAAATAAGATGCAAGTTATTCTCGCCGACAGCAACGAATTGATCCGTTTTGGTCTCAGAACCATTTTGGCTGCACAAGCAGGTATCTCAATAGTGGGAGAGGCTCGCAACGAAGAAGAACTATTGGCTCAGCTTAAAAATTTCGGTGCCGATGTCGTACTCATTGACTTCACCGCCCAAGGCTTCAGCATTGACATCGTTCCCAAAGCCCTGAGTAAATTCAAAGCGCTTCGCTTTGTGGCCATCACTGAAGCCCAGCACGCGCCCATCCTCATCGATGCGCTCAAATCTGGTGTAACAAGCTATGTTAAAAAAGACTGTGAGCTCGCCGAAATCATCGATGCCGTCAAAGAAACAGCACAAGGCAAACAATTTTTCTGCGGTCAAATTTTAGAAACCATTCAAAAGGCCAATATCGACATTTCGGATTTACAAACAGAAGCATTCAATTGTAGCCCAATCTCTCTTTCAGAACGCGAAAACGAGATCATTACTTTGATCGCTGAAGGGCAAACCAACGAGCAAATTGCCGAATGTCTGTTCTTAAGTAAACACACCATCAATACGCATCGCAAAAATATCATGGCAAAACTCGGCGTGAAAAACACTGCGGGTATCGTTATGTATGCCGTCAAAACTGGTTTGGTTTCTCCGAATCGCTTTCTATTTGCACCGAGCTTGGCTTAACAGCTCAGAGGTGCTAAAATACCAAAGAAATTTTGAGGTTGAAAAGCCGCTGGGTCAGGTAATTTGGAATGGCATAGAATTTCCCTTGTACGTCTTGAATCCATTGTTTAGAAAGTACATTATTGACCCCCAAAACATTGAAAATTTCCAAAGAAATTAAAGCTTGGTCTAAGCCATAGTTTGTTTTGGATATCAGCTTGCTATTAGGTGTGTCTGTTTGGAGTGCATTATTTCTGTTGTGCAAAAGATCATAAGATAAGCCGAGGTCTACTCGGAAATATGATCGCATGCGCAGGGTATCCTTGTAGCGGGTAAAATCTGGTGGCCCGTAAGGAAGCGGAGAGCCAAATTGCAAACCCATTTGTACTTTGAATGCTTCAAAGCCGGGCATTTGATCCTGTACCAATGCGCCAAATGTAAACCATTGATCAGTGGGTCTGGGGATATACCCAGGATGCACAACAACAGAATCTACTACTGTTTGGTCTTCGCTGTATCCAAAAATAATGCGTTCACCAGCAGCATTGTAGTAAACGGTGTATTGGTCATCTTTGATGTCTTCTTTTGTTGACAATAGCCCTAATTTAAAAAAGGATTGAATACCCTCTACAAATTCGCCATGCACATTAAAATCAAGGCCATAGGCATAGCCTACTGCATTATTGTTTGCATAATAGCGCGTCCGGACATTTTCAATTTCATAAGGGTTGACATCCCAGAGGTATTTGTAATACAATTCTGAGCTCAGTTTAAAAGGCGTTGAGCGTCCCCACATTTGAAACATAAACTCTGAACCCAAAACTGCATGAAAAGATTTTTGTGCCTGAACACCCAAGGCCAACTGCCCGTCAAAAGTTCTAAATTCACGGTAGAAGGGCGGTTGGTAGTACAAGCCGCTCGAGAATTTGAAGAGTAAACCGCGTCTGACAGCTTGCCCGTTTTGCAACATATAGGCTGCTGGCGCATACGAAATGCTCATGCGTGGGGTTAGGTAGGGTTCCTGATTGATGCTTGTATAACCACCTCTGATTCCGAATTGAAAATTCAGTTTTTGCGACGATATAGCAAGCGTGTCTGTCTGTGTAACTCTTTTACCTGCAGTTTTTTGTGAGCTTTTCAACTGAATGATTTTACCGCGGCTCAATTTAATCCAAGAGTTGGACCACTGTAAATAGCCAGTGGTTCTGAATCCGTTCATGGCTAAATTCCCTTTAATTGTTTCATACAATACAATGCTGTCGGGCATGGTTTGTGGCAGGCTGTAACCTGCAGAGTCGATGAGTCGCCACTCTGAGAGTCGGTCAGTGAATTGATCGTGCTGGACATTGATACCCCATGAGAGTTCGCTGTAGCGTTTGTGATTTTTGTTGGCATCGGTAAATCCATCGACAAACAAGTAACTACCGTTATGATACGCTGAAATTATTTGTGCTTGGAGCCGATTGCGGCCGTGGTTTAAAAAACCGCCAACACCGAGGGTGGCTATAGAGTCTCCGAATTCTTCTTTAGATGGATCCGTCTCTAATTCATTGATAAAGTACTGCCCTAAAATATCGAAATATTCTCGTTCGTCGGACTGAAAGCCAGAAAGGTAAAAATCTAGTTTAGTACGGTTATGGGCATATTTCAAAGAGGTGCCACCCATCATGGTCTGAAACTGAGATTTTTCTTGTCCTTCAAAGTAAATCATGAGGCGATAAGCTTCATTTGCCGTTCCAAAATCGGTCTGAGAAGTTTGCGGAGAAAATTGATAGGTATTGCTTGAAAAATGCCCTAAAACTGACCAAGTCCAGTATTCGTTGAGGCGATAATTGGTGAGGATTTGTGCATCTTTGAAAATCGGGTTGTAGGCGCCTTTGGTGGGTAAGGTATTGAGAAAATAACCATTGGACCGATAACGGGCCCCTACTAAAAAATTAAAGCGTTGGTTAAGCGCATGTTCTACATGTGATTCAACTCCGAGCACAGACGCCATCGCCGATGCATGAAAAGAATCGGGAGTCTTGTAGGTGATGTCAAGCACAGAACTCAGGCGATCGCCGTAGTTTGCCGAAAAGCCACCTGCACTGAAACGGACATCTTCGACCAAAGAAGAGTGGATGAAACTCATGCCTTCTTGTTGGCCGCTACGGGTCAAAAAAGGCCGAAAAACCTGAAAACCATTGACATAAACTAAGTTTTCGTCATAGTTTCCGCCTCGAACATTGTAATTGGAGGTCAATTCATTATTGGATGTAGCGGCTGTGGTGAGCGTTAGGGTTCTTTCAAGACCTACAATTCCTTTTAAATTGAGAGGTGGCAATTTTTCAATTTCAAAGGGGTTTTGACCGTCACGTTGTACCACGACTGTTTGGCTTTCTTGTATGCGGAAATTTTGATCGGGTAAGGCTTGAAGTTTGGAATTTTCTGTAATGATCGTATTCAAGGTGAGCTCAGTACTATCATAGAAATAATGGATTTCCAAGATTTGCCCTTTTTGGAGGTTTGAAAAAGCATAATATCCTTCAGCGTTGGTCTTGGTTTCTGAATCGATATTCACCGAGCGGTTGTCAGCCACTTTTAAGCGCACTTTTACACCGACAGCTGGTTTTTTACCTTTCAAATAGCAATGCCCAAATACTGTAATATCTTGTGCCCAATTGCAAAGAGGTAAGACAAACCAAAAAAGAAGTAAAAGTTGCTTCATGTGCACAAAGTTACAATCCTTAACGACCAAAGCCATGCTTTATTTCTTCGAAAGTAATTTTACTGTCTTCATAGATTCAATTACATTTGTTTTATGTTGTCCGATGACAAAATATTAATTGGTCGCCGAGAGCTTGCCGTTTTGCCCGATTTCGGCCTCGAACAAGTCAAGGTGAAAGTCGATACAGGCGCCTACACCTCAAGTATTCACGTGAGTAGTTGCCATGAAGAAGGTGGGCAATTAAAAGTCATCTTCCTCGACGACAAACATGCCGCCTTCACCGGACAAGAAATGAATTTCAAGAAATACCGAACCAAAAAAGTCAAGAGCAGTACTGGGCAAGTCCAAGAGCGATTTTTTGTTTTTGGTACCATTTGTATCGCAGGTTTGTGTTTTAAGACCGAATTTTCATTGACCGTCCGCAAAGGAATGCGCTACCCCATTTTATTAGGAAGAAAGGTACTCAACAAGCGTTTTGTTGTAGACACCAGTAAAAAATATATTCACGAGCCACTTACCTTACACGCATGAAAATTGCCATTTTATCAAGAAACCCACATCTTTATTCTACTAGAAGGCTCGTTGAAGCTGCCGAGGCTGCTGGCCATGAAGCACATGTCATAGACCACCTGAAATGCAATATTGAAATTGAGCAAACAGGTCCGGCCTTGTATTATCAAAATCAGTATTTAAAAGGTTTTGATGCCGTCATTCCTAGAATTGGTGCATCTGTGACTTTCTACGGGACTGCCGTTGTGCGTCAGTTTGAAATGATGAATGTTTTTACCGCAGTAGGTTCTCGCGGGATCATACACTCCCGTGACAAATTGCGTTGCTTACAAGTTTTGTCAAAAGAAGGGATAGGCTTACCAAAAACGGTGTTCACCAATTACTCCAAAGATGTCAAACACGTCGTTAAAAGTGCTGGGGGCGCTCCTGTGGTCTTGAAACTTTTAGAAGGAACACAAGGTTTGGGCGTCGTATTAGCCGAAAACTTAAATGCAGCCCAATCCGTACTCGAGGCTTTCAACGGCTTAAAAGCAAGGGTCATTGTGCAAGAGTTTATCCGTGAGGCAAAAGGTGCAGACATCCGTGCGTTTGTCGTTGACGGCGAAGTAGTTGGCGCCATGAAAAGACAGGGCTTGCCTGGAGAATTCAGGTCCAACTTACATCGAGGTGGCAGTTCAGAAATGATAGAACTCAGCACTGAAGAAAAATACACCGCAATTTTGGCCGCCAAAGCGGTTGGTCTCGGGATTGCCGGCGTTGATCTCTTACAATCCGAAAGAGGTCCGCTCGTACTCGAGGTGAATTCTTCTCCGGGTCTAGAAGGAATCGAGAAAACCACGCAAAGCGATATCGCAGGTAAAATCATTGCTTACATCGAAAGAAATGTCAGGCGCTAAACGCATTCAGCATAAAAAAATGACCATTCTTGGGCAAGAAATTTTGCCCGGAAAAGGTGCGCAGCTCAATTTGGAGGTCGCGCATTTGCATACCCGAACACCCATTCAAGTGCCAGTGCTTGTGGAGCGTGCCAAAGAAGATGGCCCCACTATTTTGGTAATGGCGGGTCTGCACGGGGACGAGCTCAATGGCATTGAAATTGTGCGTCGTTTCTTGCGTAAAAAACTCAATAAACCCACCAAAGGCACCATTATTTGTCTG
Source organism: Flavobacteriales bacterium (assembly GCA_046073985.1). GTDB lineage: Bacteria > Bacteroidota > Bacteroidia > Flavobacteriales_D > Crocinitomicaceae > UBA952. Next base: position 57,086 of record JBJTNI010000040.1, read on the forward strand.
CCGATCTTCAATATTTTTGGTTTTCTGAATCTTCAAAGAGAATTACCCGATGGCCGCGACCTCAACCGTAGCTTTCCGGGTAGCAATTCAGGCTCCTTAGCGGCTCAATTTGCATTTCATTTCATGAAAGAAATTGCGCCACACTGCGATTACATCATCGATTTTCATACCGGGGCAGCGCAGCGCAATAACTATCCTCAGATTCGCTGTGTTTTTTCAGATAAAGAGAGTGTCGAATTGGCCAAAGTTTTCAATCCGCCCTTTATTCTGCATTCAGGTCTCATTGCCAAAACACTGCGCGAAAGCATCGTGAAGCGCAAGAAAAAAATCTTGCTTTTCGAAGGCGGAAAATCCAATAATATTGAAGAAAATGTTGTTGAAGAAGGTTTGAATGGCCTCAAGCGCGTCATTGCACACCTTGGCATGCGCAACTACAAAATTGATATTTCCAAAGACCGTGAACCCATTTTTATCGGTGAAAACAAATGGATGCGAGCACCATCTAGCGGTATGTTTCAGTGCTTCGTTGCTAACGGAACAGCGGTCCAAAAAGGAGAAGTACTGGCTTTGGTTACAGACCCTTACGGTAAATATGAAAAACAAATCAAAGCGAGCCAAGCCGGATTTGTTATTTGCATCAATGAAGCACCGGTCGTTTACAAGGGCGATGCCATCATCCATTTGGCCAAAGAAAAACCACAACAGTAACTCATCAAAATACCATGAAAAAGATCCTACTCAGTGTTGCACTCAATTTACTTACCCTTCAACTCATTGCGCAAAATAGCTTCACGCCTCAGCAATTTTTAGGGTATAACATCGGCGAGCAGTTTACCAGACATCACCGTGTTGTCGATTATTTCTTTGCCTTAGAAACGGCTTTTCCAGGTAAAATTAAAGTCGAAAAAGTAGGGCAGACCTACGAAAAACGCGATTTACTGTTGGTCTATATTGGCACACCCGAAAACCTCAAAAAATTGGGTGAAATCAAACAAAAACACCTCACGCAAGCTCCGGACGAAAAGTTGGCCATTGTTTGGTTGTCCTATAATGTGCATGGTAACGAAAGTTCAGGCACTGAGGCTGCTATGCAAACTGCTTATCGCTTGCTCACAGATAAAGCCGCATATTTGGAAAATACTATAGTCATCATGGATCCATGTTTGAATCCTGATGGCCGAGACCGTTATGTCAATTTTTATTACCAATACGGTGCTAATCCTATTGATTTACAGCGCTTCAGTGCCAGCCACAATGAAACATGGCCTGGTGGCCGCCCCAATCATTACCTTTTTGATCTCAACCGCGATTGGGCCTGGATGACACAAATTGAGTCTGCTGTTCGTGTGCAGCAATACAACCAATGGTTGCCTCATGTACACGTAGATTTTCATGAACAAGGCATCAATGAGCCCTATTATTTCCCGCCGGCTGCCGAGCCTTATCATGAAGTGATTACCAATTGGCAGCGCGAATTTCAAAAAGAAATCGGTAAAAATCATGCGGGTTATTTTGACAAAGCAGGTTGGTTGTTTTTCTCCAAAGAAATTTTTGACCTCTTGTATCCAAGCTACGGCGACACCTATCCTACCTATAGTGGCAGTATTGGCATGACCTACGAACAGGGTGGAAGTGGCCGAGCTGGTTTGGCTGTCATTACACAAGTTGGCGATACCTTGCGTTTGGCTGATCGCGTGGCGCATCATGTCACAACTGGTCTTTCTACCGTTGAAACCAGTGCCAGAAATGCCCAGAAATTAATTGCAGAATACCAGAAATTTGTCAAGCAAAAAGATTTCAAATACGATTCATATGTCATTAAAGCCAGCAGTTCGCAAGTAGAGCCACTTTTAGTATTGCTCGGAAAAAATCATATTGATTGGCAAATGATTTCTACAAGTGCCCAAACCGTTACAGCCAATGGCTTTCATTTTAAAACAGGTGCACAAGAAGCATTTAAACTCCAGATTGGAGATATTGTCGTCAGTACACAACAAGAAAAAGGCACCTTAGTTTCAGTACTTTTTGAACCCAGAACAAAATTATCAGATAGCCTCACTTATGACATTACTGCGTGGTCTTTGCCTTATGCTTATGGTCTAGATGCCTATGCTGTTTCAGGGCCAATCAAAGCCACTGCTTATCAAGCAACAGAAAGACCCCAAACCGACTTTTTAGCAACAGAAGGCTTTGCAGCATATGCCATTCGCTGGGAGTCAATGCAAACCGCGCGTTTTTTAAATGCAATTCAAATGGCCGGCTTGAAGGTTTATTTCCACGAAAAAGGTTTTACGCATAACGGACAAACCTACGCTCCCGGAACACTGCTTTTACTTACCGGAGAAAACAAACGCAAAGATTTCCACGAGTTGGTCAATGACTATGCCCGTAGGTATGCCGTTGACATCAAAGGTTTGCCCACTACAATGGTAGACGCCGGTCCGGACTTCGGTTCGTCGTCGGTCAAGTTGGTGCCTAATCCAAAAGTGGGAATCCTGGCCGGCCAAGACTTCTCTTCACTGAATGTTGGTGAAATCTGGCATTTCTTTGAGCAACAACTCAACAAACCAGCCCACCTCATTTTTTCAGAAGACCTCAATGCAGCCCTAACAAGCCTAGATGTTTTATTTGTACCTGAAGGCGGCTACGATATAGCAGGCAATGCAGCACTTACAAAGTGGGTTCGTGAGGGTGGCACCCTAATTGTGACGGGCGGCGCGGTGGATGCACTTGCCGATCAAGAAGGCTTTGGTCTCAAACGCAAAGAAGGATCTACTGGCCCAAATTCGGCGGTCGTTTACTCCAACCAAGAACGCGACCAAATTTCTGATGCCATTATTGGTGCCATTTACCCTTGCCAACTCGACAACAGCAATCCAATGGCCTTTGGCTACAGCAACTATTATACTTTGCGCCAAGGAGCAGCAGTTTATGAACTAGAAGGCAAACCTGTTTTTGAATTAGAGAGAAACGCCAAAGCCGTCAATGGTTTTGTTGGCGCCCGTGTTCAAAAACAACAAGCCGAAGCAGACATTGCCGGTACAGTGCAGTATGGCCGCGGCACCATCGTCTATTTGATTGACAACCCACTCTTTCGCGGCTTCTGGGAAAGCGGCAAATTGATGGTCGTCAATTCGATTTATTTTGTGAATCAGTAGATTATTGGGTATAAACCCTTTTATTTTTTTAAAGGTAACACCCTATATTTGAATATATTTACGTTATTACGTGTAACGTAAAATCTATTCGCTATGAGATCACTTGTACTATTCCTTTTATTTTCTGGGTTTTCATTGGCCCAAAACTGGGCGCCAAACGGTGCGCAATGGCACTATTCTTATTACGGGTTTTTTCCTGGCTATGTCGATATTGCATATTCTGGTGATACCCTCATTGACGGGCAAGTCACCAAAAAACTATCCAAAACTTTTCATGGTTTAGGCTGGGGCATGGATATTACGTCCTACAGCATTGGTACAGAATACACCTATGAAGCCAACGGTGTAGTCTATTTGCGCTACCAAAATCAATGGGATACACTCTATAATTTCAATGCACAAGTAGGCGAGAGCTGGCGAATGGCAAAGCAACCTTTTGCTAATGTTGCTGCTCAAAATAGCCGTTTGAAGGTTATCGCTACGGGCACAAAAGTGATCAATTCTAGTACTTTAAAATACGTGAAAGTCGAATTTGTTGATCCACAAATGAACCCACTTGGTTTTGCGGATACCATTGTTGAAAATATTGGCTTCATCGGTTCCTATTTTTTACCATACGACCTGTTTGACGGCGCAGTCGACGGCAATGAAGGAGGACCATTCCGTTGTTTCACGGCGCCTAATTTTGCAACTTACAAACCTGTTTATTGGGAAGTTTGCGACTACATCATGGGTACAACAGAACTCGAAGGAATTGCTTCTTTCCAAATTTTCCCTAACCCAGTTACTGATCAAATCAATATCCCTGAATCATTGATACAGGAATACAACCATTTTCGCATTTTATCCAACGAAGGCAAAGTCATTCACCAAGGTCAAACCACAGCCACCCTTGACGTAGCCAACCTTCCTGCGGGCAACTACACACTTCTGATCGAAAGCCCAACCCAAAAACGCTTCGCGAAGGTGTTGGTGGTGAGGTGATTGTTAATTATTAGAATATTTACTTCAGTAAGACACACCACATTTCACTATTTTTCGTTTCCAAAAACTATTAATGCAATTTAATTTGAAAGAGATAAAAGCCCTATTCCAAACCTTATTTTTTGCTACTTTGATGATGTTCATCTATTCAGCATGTAATAAAAACAGCATTAAGCACTGCACTCAACATGCTGTTGCTGCGTGTACAGTAGATTCGACCAAAACCAACATTCGAATTACAAATATCAGTAAATATGATTTGTGTAATGTGGTTCTAGACCCTGCCTCTGGACCAGTTAATTGCGGTATTATTAAAAGCGGTGAATCGACCTGCTATCGCCCATTTGATACCGCATATAGCTATGCTTATATCCAATTTAATATTGGTGACAAAGAATTTAAAATGCAACCATTCGACTATGTCGGAGAAGTACCACTTGGCGTTGGTAAATTTACTTACATCATTGATGTCATTGACTACGACAATGGAAAAATGACCATTGGCGTAATTCCGGATTAATTGAAATATTGATAACTTATTTTCTTTTATTATGAGAATTTTAATTTGTTTCCTTTTACTGGGTAATATTATTTTCGCTCAATGGAGCCCCGTTAAAACCTTTAATTCTACATCGCCTATACAAACTATCAATGATTTTGATTTTTTGAATGAGCAAATAGGATTTGCTATTTCATACAATTCCAATTATAACACGAGTACTTTTTACCGCATTACAAATAGTGGTATAACCTGGGACTCCACTACTACAGTGAACGGGTTATTCAGAAGCATCGTTATGACGACCGATTCAATTATTTATGCTGCTGGAAATGTTGATGTAAACCTTGGCACACCAAACGCATATCAAAGCAAACAAATCTATCGTTCTTTTGACGCTGGTCAGACTTGGAATCAACATGAAATATTCAATACTTTAGGTCTTCTTGATAGAAATTGCATGGTGTTCACGAATGATAGCACTGGTTACATTAGTTGTTATACAGGAATGTATCAAACCAATGACTATGGCACAAGTTGGAATTTAATAAACGCCACCTCTGGTCAATTGCCTGTAAACTTAGGTTCGGAAATAGCGACTTTTTACAACAATGATGTATACTTAACAAATACTTCTTCACTTTCTTCGCAAACAACTATGCTAGATTGTTATGGGATTGGAGGCGTTGGATTTACGAGTTCATACGGAGACACCTTAATACGAACTAACGATTGTAATGATGGATGGGGAAACACGTTTCGAGCGCTAACTATTTCTGAACTTGGTGGGAGTACCACTATATTTCACTTTTTAGACGAAGGTATTTCTGATGTTGCCCTCAATGCAAATGGAATATTCGCTGTTAGCCAAAGACCATTGAGAAGCACGGATGGAGGTCAAAGTTTTTATAAACAAGAGTGTACATTACCTTCCGATTCCTCACTAGTTTTCACTCGAATTGAATTCATTAACGATGATATCGCATATGCCTTGGCTGTTAATCAAGATTCAGGTATTATGAAGTTGCTTAAAACCACAAACGCAGGAGGGATCACTACTAATTACGTGACACAACCGTTGCAAAATATAGGTTCAGTAAATGAATTAAATGTATCTTCTTTCCAAATTTTCCCTAACCCAGTTATTGATCAAATCAATATCCCTGAATCATTGATACAGGAATACAACCATTTTCGCATTTTATCCAACGAAGGCAAAGTCATTCACCAAGGTCAAACCACAGCAACCCTTGACGTAGCCAACCTTCCTGCGGGCAACTACACACTTCTGATCGAAAGCCCAACCCAAAAACGCTTCGCGAAGGTGTTGGTGGTGAGGTAGCCTTTGAGTTAACATCCAAAAAATACCAAGATGTATAAGTACTTTTTGATTTTCTGTCTGCTTGGTGTCAAAGTTTCATTTGCACAAGTAAATACGGTAATAGATGACTCTCATTGTATTGATCCAATTGGTATTATATCCAAAACAATTGAGTTTTGTGATACGGCACCCAGTTCAATTCAATATTGCAATTTGACCTGGATGAATTTACCAGATAACCCTGCAGACAGCATCCAATTATGGTGGGAAATGCCAGGAATATCACCCTGGTCAGAAATGTATGCACCACATCTTTTCGACCCAAGTGGGTGTTATCAATTTAATTTGACCTTAATTTGTTCTACAACTGCCGACACCGCTGTTCTGTCAAGCACTTGGTATGTTTCTACATTAGGCATTGAAAACGCATTCTTACAGAAAGAAAAACAATACATCCGTACAACAGACTTCTTGGGTCGTGAGTTAATCAATCCTACTAAAGGCTTGGTTATCCGCTATTACACAGATGGAAGCTCCCAAAGCGTTTTTCTAACGGAATAGGTAAATAACAATAGGCACCTTCATATTTGAAAAACAATCACTGGAAAAGCGAGAAGCTGGATTGGAAAGGTTGTGAAATGTTGATGTTTGTTAAACTCACACCTCAAAAATGCCATTCTTTATAGCAAACAACACCATTCCTGCTACATTTTTAGTATTGGTTTTATAGCGAATTCGATCGCGGTGTCCTTCGATGGTTTTGACCGAAACAAACAAGGCCTCAGCCATTTCTTGGTTGGTTCTTTCCTGACAAATAAGCCGTAAGACCTCAATTTCGCGCTTGGTGAGGCGTAGTGATGAATCTTCGTTATCGTTGAATGTAGAGCTTGCTTCGGACATCTTTGCTTTTAAATAGGGTAGAGAAACGTTTTTTTTCTCAACCGCATGAAAACGGATATACAGCACTAATTATTTGAATAACGGTTCATTTAGGGTGAAAACCCTTGTAGGGATCATCTTTCATCATTGTTGGATTTAATCATCATAATGATACCGGCATTTCACAACAATGATTTGATTGGCATCAACTTTATAAACTAGTCGATGGGTTTGATCTATTCTTCGCGACCAAAAACCACTGTATTGAAATTTTAATGGTTCTGGCATACCAATTCCTTCGAATGGATTTCTTAGAATATCCTTAAGAAGTTGGTTTATTTTCACAACTTTCTTTTTGTCTTGCCCCATCCAATATTGATAATCTTCCCAAGCTTTTGGAGTAAAGCTGATATTCATTCTGGGGAAAAATCAATCATGTCCTTTCCAATTTGTCCTATGGATGCGTCTAAGTGCGCTTTGTTTTTGATGGATGAAAGCTCATGACTGGTAGCGCACAGTGCGTTGTATTCCTCGAGTGACATAACCACAACTGCTTTTCCTTTTCCTCGGTGAATAATGAGGGTGTCTACATTTGTGATGACTTGGTCTAGAAACTGTTTGAGGTCTTTTCTGAATTCTGAATAGGTCGCGCTTAACATGAGTACCGATTTAGGTACAAAATTACGTACTTTTATCATGGAATTTAATTTTCTTCAAAAATAATCTAGACTTAGTAAAGTACTTTCAGTAGATTTTCGGGGAAGCGCCGCAATTTGTGAAGAAGTTGGTGGTGAGGTAGGGGTTATACTACTCCGATTGATTGTTTATTACGTTTAGTGAATTATGAAAATATCATTAAGTGCTCTTTTTCTGATGCTGCTTGCGTTGTCTGCATGTACTAAAGATAAAGTTCCAATTCCTGAGGCACCTTCATATTATCAACCCAAGGGGAATTTTCTCATTTTGCAAGTTTCAGATACTTTGGAAGGAATATATGAATACAACTTGCCAAATACGGCCCTTCCAAATGATTCTCTGCCTTTAGTTTGGAGCCACTTTGATGACGGCATTCAAGTTTCCTCACATTTGCATTTCTTTCCGAATTCAGATACGCTACTTACCGTTAAAGGAAATTATTTCAATTTTAGTGACCCCTTTATCAAATCTGTCAGTTTAGAGCAATTGGATGCCGCTTTTGTTCCAAGTCAAAGTGTTTTTCAAGAGATGGGAGGGCCATTAAATATAGACCCTGAAATAATTTGGTCCAAGATAGCGCTATTCGACATCGTCCAAAAGTACAGAGCGTCAAAGCCAAATTCCAAAATAGCTATTTTAAGAGCTTCAATAAATGTCTACAATTCCGAACTCGGTATCAGTTTTCCTGAGTTTAAATATTTCGTGTTTATTGCTCGATAGTCCAAAACCAAATAATATGATTATGAAAAAATCCATACTTATCATTTTTCTTACAACTAGCCTTTCAATTTTCAGCCAATCAAAACACACCTTTTCCATTCAATCTGGTCTGGTTCATTCGTACTTTGACAACACTCCCCTTGTGAATTTAAATAACACCTCCAAAGATCAAGGGATTTTTCATGGGGTACACTTGGGTTCTGTGGGATTAGATTATAATTTTCAAATTAATCCTAAAAATGCACTATCAGTTGAATTTAATCGACTCTATAAAACTTACCATGAAAATTGGTACGATCATAAATTAGGAGATGTCAGCGGTAGAGATTTACGTACATTTTACCTCAAATACCAACGTAACCATAGTATATCTGCCAAAACCAATCTTAATTTTGGTGTTGGTTTGAGTTATAGGATAGGAGATATAAATATGTTTACAGTAAATGGAACAAATCCTTCGGACTATATTGCTAGGTATGTTGAGGATAACTACGCATTAAATACTTTTGTGGGTTTAAGTCACCCGCTAAATAAGCGCTTCAGTATATTCTATAAGCTAGACTTGCGCTCAATTGTTTATTATGTTAATCGTGAAGATCTTAACGAGTACCCTCAATTTCACCCAAACTATCCGAACCGCTTTGATTTATCCTTAAAGCTTGGTTTGAGTTTTCATTTTTGATGAGGTGAAAAGTTAGAGCACCCCGTTATTTGACTTTTTACGTATTGATTGAAAACAATTAGTCATGAAAGTCATCTTCTTTTTGGCGTTTTTCGGTTTGATCGCCGTTAACGCACATTCCCAACAAACCAATGATTTAAGAGGAGTAAGGTATTATTATTCATTGCCTTTTTATGGAGTATTTGGCCCCAATACTAATCATTTCAAACCAAACCAAATTGATGAAGTAAATGACCAATACATTTTGTCGGGTTGGTTTAACTATGGTTTTACTGATGTCGCCACCACAGTAAGTTTAAATAAATATTCAAACTCGATTTCTTGGGATTATAATGGACCAGTGCCTTCTGAGACAAGTTTTCATACTATTTTGCCAAATAATCAAATTTTAGTTTCATATACTTCCATTCAAACGAATACTCCTGACGATTCGTTAAG